>NZ_JBETMF010000001.1:0-630909 GCF_040427045.1 Agrobacterium vacciniicorymbosi | reverse complement strand
ATGCCGCACGGTGTTGCCCCTCTTTCGTGTCCAAATCGTCGCCAAACGCTTGAATACGAGTAGAATCAACACCGTGCGCCGTGTCTACAGATTTAAACCGGACAGTAGTGGGACAAGCCCGAGCATGACGGAGGAGAGGTTGTATCCTCCAAGGAAATGCAGGGAGAAGCGGGCGCTATCTCCCTGATTTATTTTCAAACAGGCCGCACGAGAATGTGCTTCTTTTTGCCCAGCGATAGCTTGATCACGCCATCTGCCGTGACTTCACCAGCGCGGATGACCTGACGCTCATCGGACATGCTCTGGTCGTTGATCTTCACAGCACCGCCCTGAACGTGACGACGGGCTTCACCGTTGGAGGCAGCAAGACCGGCGCGGACGATCAGCGATAGCAGACCAACGCCCGCCTCAAGCTCACCCTTCGGCACTTCGATGGATGGCAGGTTATCGGCCAGCGCACCTTCTTCGAAGGTCTTGCGGGCGGTTTCTGCGGCCTCTTCGGCAGCGGCACGACCGTGCAGAACAGCCGTGATTTCCGTTGCCAGGATTTTCTTGGCTTCGTTGATTTCCGAGCCACCAAGCTGCGCGAGTTTGGCAATCTCATCCATCGGCAGGACAGTGAAGAGCTTGGCGAAGCGCACGACATCTGCGTCTTCCGTGTTGCGCCAGTATTGCCAGAAATCATAAACCGGCAGCAGGTCCTTGTTCAGCCAAACGGCACCGGATGCAGACTTGCCCATCTTCGCACCTGATGAGGTGGTCAGAAGCGGCGAGGTCAGCGCGTAAAGCTGCGGCGTGCCCATGCGGTGGCCAAGATCAATACCGTTGATGATGTTGCCCCACTGGTCCGAGCCACCCATCTGCAAGCGGCAACCGGTCCGCTGGTTCAGTTCTACATAGTCGTAGGCCTGAAGGATCATGTAGTTGAATTCAAGGAACGACAAGGACTGCTCGCGGTCGAGACGCGTTTTGACGCTATCGAAGGACAGCATGCGGTTGACCGAGAAGTGGCGGCCAACATCGCGCAGGAACTCGAGGTAGTTCAGACCACGCAGCCAATCGGCGTTGTTGATCATCAGCGCAGGATTGGGCTGGCGATCGTAATCAAGGTAATTGGCAAAGACGTGCTTGAGCGAGGTGATATTGTCCTCGATCATATCGACCGTCATCAGCTTGCGCGCTTCTTCCTTGAAGGAAGGGTCGCCCACCATGCCGGTGCCGCCGCCCATCAGAGAAATTGGCTGATGGCCTGTTGCCTGCAGCCAGTGCAGCATCATGATCTGTGTCAGATGGCCGACATGAAGACTGGAAGCCGTCGGGTCATATCCAATATAGGCCGTTACGGTTTCCTTGGCGAAGAGTTCATCGAGACCTGCCTCATCGGAGATCTGGTGAAGGAAGCCGCGCTCATCGAGCGTGCGGAGGAAATCGGACTTGAACCTGGACATAACCTTTTTCTTTCTGGTTGGGTCTTCTGCTCACTGAAATGCCAGTGAATGCCGCGCCTTTAGCATCATTTTTTGAAAAGTGCACCCGTTTGCGCCATGAATATCGGCAATCGGTAACGAGATGATTCCATCTGGCAGGAGAACGGATATGGGCGAGGTCAAAACCGCGATAGGGCTGATGAGCGGAACGTCCATGGATGGCATCGACATCGCGCTTCTGCGTACGGATGGCGAAAGCGTCGTGTACCACGGCCCGAGCGGATATTTTCCCTATGACCAGCAACTGCGCGCCACATGGCAAAAGGCGCTGGTCACAGCCAAAACCATCCGGCAGCGCGGTGAGCGCCCCGACGATCTGGGTGAAGCCGAACGCAAGCTGACGCTGGCACATGCGGCTGCGGTCAAATCATTCCTGCATCGGAACGGGTTGAGTGCGCAGGCCATCGACGTCATCGGCTTTCACGGCCAAACGGTGCTTCATCGCCCGGATGACGCACTCACGGTGCAGATCGGCGACGGGCCTTTACTTGCCGAGGAAACCGGCATCGATGTGGTCTACGACATGCGCGCCAATGACATGGTGCACGGTGGACAGGGCGCGCCGTTGATCCCCGTCTATCACGCAGCACTCGCCGCCAATCTACCCGCACAGTTCGAAACGCCTGCGGTTTTCGTCAATATCGGCGGCATTTCCAATCTTACCTATGTCGGTGAGAGTGGCACGCTGGCGGCCTTTGATAGTGGCCCGGGCAATATGTTGATCGACCAGTGGATCGAGGCACATACCGGCAAAGGCTATGACAAGGGCGGCGCCACTGCGGCTCGCGGCAAGGTCGTTCCGTCACTGGTATCACGCTATATGGAAAGCCCGTTCTTCTCTGCAAACATCCGCCGCTCGCTCGACCGCTCCGATTTCCTGCCGCCTGCCAAGGGCGAGGTTTCACTGGAGGATGGCGCGCGAACGCTGGCGCATCTCACCGGTGCGGCCATTCTCACGTCTGCGAGCTATCTGCCGGAGGGTGCCAGAACCTATGTCGTTTGCGGTGGTGGGCGGCTCAACCCGGTGATTATGGCTGAGTTTTCCGAGCAGGCAGCGAAGCTGGGGGCGGAGGTCATCGCAGCAGAAGACGCGGGTTTTGATGGTGGGGCGATGGAGGCGGAGGCCTGGGCCTATTTGGCGGTGCGCTCGCTCAGAGGTCTGCCGCTGACCTATCCCGGCACGACGGGGGTGCGGGAGCCGGTGACGGGCGGAGTGTTGGCAAAACTTGGAGGGCAACAAGCATGAGCCAGAATGTTATTCTTGAAACGCAAAGGCTACGTCTGCTCATGTGGGAGCCGGGCGATAGCCATTTGATACAGCAACTCCATGCAACAATCGCCACGACGCGTTACCTTTCCGGCGCGGCGCCTTGGAGCATCGAAAAGGCTCAGGAGCGTCTTTCGACTTGGTTCTGTGAGCATGCCAAACATGGCACCACGAAATACAAGATTTTATCCCGAGCTGATGATCGTTTTATCGGTAGAGCGGGTTTTTCGCTTTATCACCGTGCCGATAACTCAAAACTGCGTGCGCAGCCCACCCCCCTTTGTCCTGCCGGACATCTCCCCCTCAAGGGGGGAGATCCGCAAGACGAGGGCGCGTCGTTTTATTCGCAACGTTCAATAGAGGCGGAAGATCACCACGAGTCGATCTCCCCCCTTGAGGGGGAGATGTCCGGCAGGACAGAGGGGGGTAAGCCACGCCCGCTGGCTATCAATAGTGAGAGCGCCGAGCCTGAATTCGAATTGGGATATTCGCTTTCTCACAGCGAATGGGGAAAGGGATATGCGACCGAGATTGCAAGCGCTCTGCGCGACTGGTTTTTTGAACGAAATTTTGGACCAACGTTCATAGCCTTCACACACCCGGACAACAGAGCGTCGCAGAACGTTCTAACGAAAATCGGCATGCGTTGCCGCATGCCGATGATAATTGACGGGCTCGAATGCCCGACGTTTGAATACTCCGCGCAGATGCGCAGCTAATTTACCGAATGCGCTTCGCCGCAGGCTCCGGCACCAATTCGCCATTCAAACGGCGGTCCAGATAATCCTCGCATTCGCCCATCAGCGTATCCACCTGTCCGTTGAAGAAGTGGTTTGCGCCGGGAACGGTGCGGTGGGTGATGAGGATGCCCTTCTGGGTCTTCAGCTTTTCCACCAGACCGTTGACGTCCTTCTCAGGCGCGACCTTGTCGGCATCGCCATTGATGATGAGGCCGGAGGACGGGCAGGGGGCGAGGAAGGAGAAGTCGTAGGTGTTGGGCTGTGGCGCAATAGACATGAAGCCTTCGATTTCCGGGCGGCGCATCAGAAGCTGCATACCGATCCACGCGCCGAAGGAGTAACCGGCTACCCAACAGCTCTTCGAATCCGGGTGCAGGCTCTGCACCCAGTCGAGTGCCGATGCCGCGTCCGAGAGTTCGCCAGCGCCGTGATCAAACTCGCCCTGGCTGCGGCCGATGGAGCGGAAGTTGAAGCGCAATGTGGTGAAGCCACGCTTCTGGAAGAGATAGAAAAGCTGGTAGACGATCTGGTTGTTCATCGTGCCACCGAACTGCGGGTGCGGATGCAGGATGATGGCAATCGGCGCGCTTTTTTCCTTGGATGGCTGGTAACGGCCTTCGAGGCGACCCGCAGGGCCGTTGAAAATGACTTCGGGCATATGTACTCCGGTCGTGTTTTTCTGTTTCTGAGCCTTTTCCATGCGCAAGAAGACTTGACGCGGAAGGTCAGCTTTTCTAAAACCCAGTTTAGAACTATTCGAAACTTCGTGTGCTGTCTGCACTGTTGGACGTGTCATAAGGCAAGCACGACGGAAATTTCAAGGAAAATGCGCTTTGGCGCATCAATCATAGGTTAGACAGACAGTTTCTCCATGAGCACCACGACGCGCACATATCTGGACTGGAACGCGACAGCACCTTTGCTGCCCGCCGTTCGGGATGCGCTCGTCTCCGCTCTGGACCTGTCTGGCAATCCATCCTCCGTTCATAAGGAAGGCCGCACTGTTCGCGCTGCGATCGAATCCGCGCGCCGCGATGTGGCCGCGCTGACCGGTGCGCAGGCCTCGCATGTGGTCTTCACCAGTGGTGCGACGGAAGCTGCCAATCTCGTGCTTTCGCCTGCGTTCAAGATGGGACGCTCCGCACTATCCATCGGCCATCTCTACGTCTCGGCCATCGAACACCCGGCCATTCGCGAGGGCGGTCGGTTCGAGAAGGCTGATGTCAGCGAAATCGCCGTTACAACTGAAGGCGTTCTTGATCTTGCGGCGCTTGAGGCTGCGCTGGCATCGCATGATGCCGCCAAGGGTCTTCCGATGGTCGCGCTGATGCTGGTCAACAACGAGACCGGCATTGTTCAGCCAGTGGCGGAAGCGGCGAGTTTAGTTCACGGCTCTGGCGGTCTGCTGGTTGTCGATGCCGTTCAGGCGGTTGGTCGCATCTCTGTTGATATCGAGACCCTCGGGGTGGATTTCCTGATTGTTTCTTCCCACAAGATCGGTGGTCCAAAAGGCATGGGCGCGCTGATTTCCCGCGGGGAAGTGATGATGCCGAAGCCTTTGATCCATGGCGGTGGTCAGGAAAAGGGTCATCGTTCCGGTACGGAAAACACCTCTGCTATTATCGGGTTTGGAACGGCTGCCGTCGAGGCGCTGAAAAATCTCGATGCGGAAGCTGCGCGTCTGACTGGCCTGCGCGCCACGCTGGAAGATGCGATGCGCGCAGCGGCACCTGATGTCATCATCCACGGTGCCAAGGCGGCGCGGGTTTGCAACACGACCTTTTTCACGCTGCCGGGTCTGAAATCCGAAACGGGGCAGATTGCTTTCGATATCGAGGGCGTTGCGCTGTCGGCGGGTGCGGCCTGTTCTTCCGGGAAGGTTGGCGAGAGCCATGTGCTGAGCGCCATGGGGCACGATCCTAAGCTTGGTGCACTTCGCATTTCTTTGGGAGCGGCGACGACTGAGGCCGATATCGACAAGGCCATCGCGGCTTTTGCCAAGATTGCCGGGCGGCGAAAGCTGGCCGTGCAGGCGGCTTGAGGCCAAAAACAATTGCGGAAAGTCAAATTTCCGCTTGCCGGAGAGTGTGAAAAGCGCCATCCGAACACTAAATAAGGCGTAACAAAGAAAGTTATGCTGGACACGAATGAAGGCGGGTCTTCCGTCTTGATACGTTGACAAGCCACCGGACCTTGGATCCGGCGAGATTGGAGAACGACTATGGCAGCGGTTCAGGAAACGATCGATCAGGTCCGCCAGATCGATGTGGACCAGTACAAATACGGTTTTGAAACCGAGATCGAAGTGGACAAGGCGCCGAAGGGCCTTTCCGAAGAGGTGATCCGTTTCATTTCCGCCAAGAAGGAAGAGCCGGAATGGATGCTTGCTTGGCGTCTTGAGGCCTACCAGCGCTGGTTGACGATGGAAGAACCCACCTGGGCTCGCGTCAATTATCCCAAGATCGATTTCAACGATCTCTATTATTACGCGGCACCAAAGAGCACGCCCGGCCCGAAATCGCTTGAGGACGTCGATCCTGAGTTGCTGAAGGTTTACGAGAAGCTCGGCATTCCCTTGCAGGAGCAGGAAATTCTGGCTGGCGTCGAGAACCGTCGCGTGGCCGTGGATGCCGTGTTTGACTCGGTTTCGGTTGTCACCACGTTCAAGAAAGAGCTGATGAAGGCCGGCGTGATTTTCATGTCGATTTCGGAAGCCATTCGCGAATATCCTGAGCTGGTGCAGAAATATATCGGCTCGGTCGTTCCGACGACGGACAATTATTACGCGACGCTGAACTCTGCGGTCTTCACCGACGGTTCCTTTGTGTTCGTGCCGAAGGGCGTTCGTTGCCCGATGGAACTGTCCACCTATTTCCGCATCAACGAAAAGAACACCGGCCAGTTCGAGCGCACGCTGATCATTGCGGAAGAGGGCGCTTACGTGTCCTACCTCGAAGGCTGCACGGCACCGCAGCGCGACGAAAACCAGCTTCATGCGGCCGTGGTCGAGCTTGTGGCTCTGGATGATGCCGAAATCAAATATTCGACCGTCCAGAACTGGTATCCGGGCGATAAGGATGGCAAGGGCGGCATCTACAACTTTGTGACCAAGCGCGGCGATTGCCGTGGCCATCGGTCCAAGATTTCGTGGACGCAGGTGGAAACCGGCTCTGCTATTACGTGGAAGTATCCGTCCTGCATTCTGCGCGGCGATGATAGCCGTGGCGAGTTCTACTCGATTGCCGTCTCCAACGGTCATCAGCAGATCGACTCTGGCACCAAGATGATCCACCTCGGCAAGAATACGTCGAGCCGCATCATCGCCAAGGGCATCGCTGCCGGTTTCTCGGAAAACGTCTATCGCGGCCAGGTTTCAGCTCACCGCAAGGCGACCAACACGCGCAACTTCACGCAGTGCGACTCACTTCTGATCGGCGACAAGTGCGGCGCGCACACCGTGCCTTACATCGAAGCGAAAAACTCGTCCTGCCAGTTCGAGCATGAAGCAACGACCTCGAAGATTTCCGAGGACCAGCTGTTCTACTGCCTGCAACGCGGCATTCCCGAGGAGTCGGCCATCGCGCTGATCGTCAACGGCTTCGTGAAGGATGTGATCCAGCAGTTGCCGATGGAATTTGCGGTTGAAGCGCAGAAGCTGATCGGGATTTCGCTGGAAGGTAGCGTCGGATAAGTTCTCCTCGTCATCCTCGGGCTTGTCCCGAGGATCTGCTGCCGTGGATGTTGGAATGAGTGGCTTCGTTTACATGATGTCCGACAAACCACGGGGTGTGATCTACACCGGCGTCACCAGCGACTTGGCTGGGCGGGTGTGGGAACATCGTAATGCAGTACGAAAAGGCTATACCGAGAAATACAAGGCCAAGAACCTCGTTTGGTTTGAGACCCACCCGAATATCGTGCTGGCGATCCAGCGGGAGAAATCGTTGAAGCGCTATCTGCGTGAATGGAAGATCAAATTGGTCGAGGGACTTAATCCAACTTGGGTCGACCTTTTCGAGCGAATTGACGAGATCGAAAATGCCTATTTGCCGCATGAAAATACGCTGGCGTCGGGTGACTATAATTGACGTGATTAGATCCTCGGGACAAGCCCGAGGATGACGGACAAAGAGTTGAGAGCGGGCCGTAGTACGGCCAAACAGCGGTCCTTGAAACCGCACTACGGATAGGAAACAAACATGCTTGAAATCATCGACCTGCACGCAAAGATCGCCGATACCGAAACCGAGATCATCAAGGGCTTGAACCTGAAGGTGGCGGCTGGTGAAGTGGCGGCTATAATGGGGCCGAATGGCTCTGG
Organism: Agrobacterium vacciniicorymbosi; assembly: GCF_040427045.1. Classification (NCBI taxonomy): domain Bacteria; kingdom Pseudomonadati; phylum Pseudomonadota; class Alphaproteobacteria; order Hyphomicrobiales; family Rhizobiaceae; genus Agrobacterium; species Agrobacterium vacciniicorymbosi. The sequence continues at coordinate 623,094 of NZ_JBETMF010000001.1, read as the reverse complement.
CAAGTCCACGCTGTCCTACATTCTGTCGGGCCGTGAAGATTACGAAGTCACCTCCGGTGACATTCTCTATAACGGCGAAAGCATTCTGGAACTGGACGCTGCCGAGCGTGCGGCCAAGGGCATTTTCCTGGCCTTTCAGTACCCGGTGGAAATTCCCGGTGTTGCCACCATGCAGTTCCTGAAGGTTGCGATGAACGAGCAGCGCAAGGCACGCGGCGAGGCTGAGCTTTCCACGCCTGATTTCATCAAGAAGGTGAAGGAAGCCGCTGGCGATCTGAAGATCGACATGGACATGCTGAAGCGTCCGCTCAACGTCGGCTTCTCCGGCGGTGAGAAGAAGCGCGCTGAAATTCTGCAGATGGCGCTGCTGGAGCCGAAGCTTTGTGTGCTTGATGAGACTGACTCCGGTCTCGACATCGATGCGCTGAAGATCGTTGCCGATGGCGTCAACGCGCTGAAGTCCCCGGACCGCGCCACCATCGTCATCACCCACTATCAGCGCCTGTTGGACTACATCGTGCCTGACAGTGTTCACGTTCTCTACAAGGGCAAGATCATCCGTTCCGGCGACAAGAGCCTGGCGCTCGATCTGGAATCCAACGGTTACGCCGACATCATCGGTGAAGCAGCCTGATTGGCTGGGAAAGGTGATGTGATGAACATGCAAACCACAAACCGGCAGACGCCAGCGGAATTGGCGCTGGTTGAAGCCTTTACCGCCAAGTTCAGCGAACTGCCGGGTGACGGCAATGTCGTTGCTGCGCGCGATGTGCTGTTCGACGATCTGAAGACCGCCGGTCTTCCGACGCGCCGGATCGAAGCCTGGCATTATACCGACCTGAAGACGCTGCTGCGCGGCCTGCCGGAAGATGCGCCTGCTCCGGTCATCGAGAAGCGGGCTGGCCTCGTGGCCGGTGCACCCGTTGCCTATGTCCTGCACGGCAAGGCAATCGATTCACAGATCGAAGGCTTCCAGATCGAAAGCTACGCCGAGAGCCTTTCCGATGGCACGGCTGCCGCAGCTCTCGTTGCCGCCAGCAAGGATGATGCGATTGGCCGCATCAATGGCAGCTTCGTGCGCGATGGCGTCTCCGTCGTCGTTCCCGATGAAGCCGATCTCGAGCAGCCGCTGGAACTTCAGGCGATTCACGGGGCAGGACAGGTTCACACCCGCTTCCCGGTTCGCTTCGGCAAGGGCTCCAAGGCAACCGTTATCGAGCGTCACCTGTCGGTGACGTCTGAGGCCGCTCTCGTATCTTCGGTCAGCGAGATCGAGGTTCAGGACGGCGCGGAAGCGACCTACGTCATTCTCCAGCAACAGGGTGCAGCCGATACGCATCTCGGGCAGTTGCGGATCGTCATGGGTGCGGATGCCAAGCTGCGTCTGTTCGTCATCAATGCCGGTGGTAAGTTGGTGCGTCAGGAACTGCGGGTCGATGTGAACGGCGAGAACTCCGATCTTTCCATCCGTGGCGTCAACCTGCTGGGTGGCGAAACGCATACCGACGTGACCATGGTTCTCGGCCACAATGTGCCGAACACCAGCTCCACGGAAGTCTTCCGTAACGTGGTGTTCGACCGCGCCAAGGGCATCTTCCAGGGCATGATCCGGGTTGCGCCCGATGCCCAGAAGACCGATGCCAAGATGGCCTGCAACACGCTGTTGATGTCTGACGATGGCGAGTTCTCGGCCAAGCCCGAGCTTGAAATCTTCGCGGATGACGTTCAGTGCGGTCACGGTGCGACCGTTGCCGATATCAGCGACAATCACCTCTATTATCTGATGGCGCGTGGCGTGCCACGGGCAAAGGCGCGGGCCATGCTGGTCAATGCTTTTGTCGATGAGATCATCGAAGAGCTGGAAGACGAACACCTGGTCGAAGCGCTGGAAGATATCATCGCCAGCTGGCTGGAACACCATGCCTGATCGCGCTGTCAGCCTCGACCATTCCGTCATCCACGTTTTCGATTGGGAACGGGCGCGTGATTTCTACACGCGGGTGATCGGGGCCGAGGCTATCGCGCGCGATGGCGGTGCATATGTCTTTCGGCTGGGCGAGCAGCAGCTTAATGTACATGGCCCTGGTGCCATGGCAACGCCGGTGGCCCGTATTCCCGTGGCACCCGGCAATAGCGATCTCTGCTTTCGCTGGCACGGGCCGATAGCCGGTGCCAAGGCGCATCTGGAGGCTGAGGGCGTGGAGATCGAACTGGGGCCAGTGCGCCGCTTCGGCGCAAAAGGTCCAGGCACCAGCCTTTATTTCCGTGATCCGGACGGCTCTCTCATGGAGTTTATGAGCTATGACGATTAAGCCGACGATTGGGTCTGGGCATTATGATGTCGAAACAATCAGAAGGGATTTTCCGATCCTTTCGCGCGAGGTCTATGGCAAGCCGCTGGTCTATCTGGACAACGGCGCGTCCGCGCAAAAGCCGCAGGTCGTCATCGATGCGATCTCGAACGCCTATTCGAACGAATATGCAAACGTGCATCGTGGCCTGCATTTTCTCTCCAATGCCGCAACCGATGCTTACGAAGCGTCGCGCGAAAAGGTGCGTCGGTTTCTGAATGCCGGTTCGGTAGACGAGATCGTCTTCACCAAATCCTCGACCGAGGCCATCAACACGGTGGCCTATGGTTATGGTATGCCGAAGATCGGCGAGGGTGATGAAATCGTTCTTTCGATCATGGAACATCACTCCAATATCGTGCCATGGCATTTCATTCGCGAACGGCAGGGCGCAAAGCTCGTCTGGGTGCCGGTGGATGATGAGGGCGCTTTTCACATCGAAGACTTTGAAAAGAGCCTGACGGAAAAGACCAAGCTCGTCGCCATCACCCATATGTCGAATGCGCTCGGAACGGTCGTTCCGGTCAAGGAAATCTGCCGCATTGCGCATGAGCGCGGCATTCCGGTGTTGGTCGATGGCAGCCAGGGTGCGGTTCACATGCCGGTCGATGTGCGCGATATCGAGTGCGACTGGTATGTGATGACCGGCCACAAGCTTTATGGCCCCTCCGGCATCGGCGTGCTCTATGGCAAGGCCGACCGCTTGAAAGAGATGCGTCCATTCCAAGGCGGCGGCGAGATGATTCTCGACGTGTCCGAGGACGAAATCACCTATAACGAGCCACCGCATCGTTTCGAAGCGGGCACCCCACCCATCGTGCAGGCCATCGGTCTCGGTTACGCGCTGGATTATATGGACGGCATCGGCCGTGCGGCGATTGCGGCGCATGAGGCGGATTTGGCGGCTTATGCGGGGGAACGTCTGCGCGAGATCAACTCGCTGCGCATCATCGGCAATGCGCCGGGCAAGGGCGGAATTTTCTCCTTTGAGCTTGAGGGCATTCACGCGCATGATGTGTCGATGGTGATCGACCGTCGCGGCGTTGCCGTGCGTGCAGGCACCCATTGCGCCATGCCGCTCTTGAAACGCTTCGGTGTCACCTCCACATGCCGTGCATCGTTCGGCCTCTACAATACGCGCGCGGAAGTGGACGCTCTGGCCGAAGCGCTGGATTACGCCCGCAACTTTTTCGCCTGAAGGATCAGGATCATGACGACCGACATCACAGAACAGACAGACGCCGTTACCGAGGCACCGGCCAAAGTTTCCGCCATCGCCCCGGATGAGCTGGCGCGCATCAGCGATGATGTTATCGCGGCTTTGAAGACCGTCTACGATCCTGAAATTCCAGCCGATATTTTCGAACTCGGCCTGATCTACAAGATCGATGTCGAAGACGACCGGATGGTGAAGATCGCAATGACACTGACCGCACCCGGTTGCCCGGTTGCCGGTGAAATGCCGGGCTGGGTTGAGAACGCCGTGGGTGCCGTCGAGGGCGTATCCGGCGTCACCGTCGAAATGACCTTCGATCCGCCATGGACACCGGAACGCATGTCGGAAGAAGCGCAGGTCGCTGTCGGCTGGTATTGATGCAGTCGCGTCTTTAACGGACGCGCCTATTGATACCGCGTCGCGGTAGGACTAGATTCAAGACCATGAAGCATCGGGCCTTGAACCCGATTGTCGAAGGAGAATGGGCCCATGGGCTTTGCCATTATGACCGTAACCGAGGCTGCCGCCTCCCGCGTCAAAGCAATCGTCGCAAATTCCGGCCCCGAGGCAAAAGGCCTTCGCGTCGGCATCAAGAAGGGCGGCTGCGCGGGCATGGAATACACCATTGACCTCGTGACGGAGCCGAATGCCAAAGACGATCTGGTAGAGTTCCAGGACGCAAAGGTCTGGGTAGAGCCTTCCGCCGTGCTTTACCTGCTGGGCACCCAGATGGACTTCGAAACCACCAAACTCCGCTCCGGCTTCACCTTCAGCAACCCCAACCAGACATCTGCCTGCGGCTGCGGTGAGTCCGTCGAGCTAAAACCGGCAGACTTGGCCGCTCTTGCCAAGCAGCGGGAAGAGGCTGGCGCGAGCGCTTGAGCACGCGGGTGATCCAGGAGCCCATTTTAGAGGGTTCTGGTCCGTGCGTCATCTAGCTATCAATTGATCGCTGTCTGGAGCTTTGTCCAGCGTGGGCGCTGGCAGTTCCGTGCTGTTCCCACAGAGCATACGTTTGGACCGTTGGTGCGCTGTTGGTGTTGTGTCCACCTTCAGTATGCGGCGAGGAGCGCTTAGAGGGCACTGCTAACAACTACGCACAGCCTAAGGCTTGCGCCATCTGAAGTCCGTTTTGCCTGAATGATCAGCGACTGATAACGATAAAGCGATGCGAAAAAATAAGTGTCGATTGGGAGGGGAGTGGTGAGAGGCGTGGGACTCGAACCCACGACCCGCGCATTAAAAGTGCGCTGCTCTACCAGCTGAGCTAGCCTCTCTCACCATTTTCGTCCTGCGCGTTTCCCTGACGTATCAACACACAGCATGTGTTTCGGTTCAGTTGCCGTATTGGCAGAATTGCGCTTGTCCCGGTTGGCGGCGAAGCGCCCTTCGGAAGTGGGCGGAACATAGGGAGGGGCAGGTCTGCGGTCAACCCATAAAAACAGGAATATTTCACCTTCCCGCGTTTTTTTGTCGCTGATACAAAAAGGTGATTGGTCGCAAGGGGTTGGCGGCGTTAAATGCGTTTCGAAATGTAGCGGAGTCCTGCCTTGTCCATCGCCGATATATCCCTTTTCACAGCGCTTCTGGCGGGAGCCCTGTCGTTTCTGTCGCCTTGCGTGCTGCCGCTGGTGCCGCCTTATCTGTGTTACATGGCAGGCATTTCCGTCGAGCAGTTTCGTGATGAGCGCTACGAGGCAAAGCCGCAGGTTCGCAAAGCCGTCATGCTGGCGGCGCTGTTTTTCACGTTGGGCTTTGCCACGGTTTTCGTGGCGCTGGGGGCTGGTGCATCCAGCATCGGCATGGTGCTGCGCCAAAATCTCGATATTCTGGCCAAGATCGGCGGCTTCATCATCATTCTGATGGGCTTGAATTTTCTCGGCGTGTTCCGAATCGGCCTGTTTTCGCGCGAGGCGCGGTTTCAGAGCGGTGGTAAGCCTGCGACGCTTTCCGGCGCTTATGTGATGGGTCTTGCCTTCGCCTTCGGCTGGACGCCCTGCATTGGGCCGGTGCTGGGTGCCATTCTGGGCGTTGCCGCATCGCGCGAAACCGTGGGTGAGGGGGCGATGCTGCTGGCGGTCTATTCCGCAGGACTTGCGATTCCGTTCTGGATTGCGGCTGCGTTTTCGGGAAGCTTTATGCGGTTTCTGACGCGCTTTCGCCGCCATCTTGGTGTCGTGGAAAAGGCCATGGGCGTGCTTCTCATTCTCACCGGCATCGCCTTCATGTCCGGTTTCATCACCAATGTGGCGATCTGGTTTCAGGAAAGCTTTCCAATCCTCATGCAAATCGGCTAAATCCGCCCAGGCATCGCATAGGGCGAGGGGGAGCCATGGCTGAGATCGCCGGATTGCTGTTTCCGTTTTTCGGACTAATTTTCGTGGGCTATCTGGCCGGGCGCATCACGAAACAGCCTGCCGAAGCGATGGGGTGGCTGAACACCTTCATCATCTATGCCGCTTTGCCCACATTGTTCTTCAAGCTGGTGTCCAAGACGCCGGTGGAGCAACTGGCGCGGGTGGATTTCGTGGGCCTCAGCCTGCTGGCGACCTATTCCATTTTCGCGCTTTTGTTCGTCATCGGTTACGTCATTCGCCGCAATAGCCTTGCGGATTCCACCATTCAGAGCTTTGCCGGAAGCTACGGCAACATCGGTTACATGGGGCCGGGGCTGGCGCTGCTGGCCTTCGGAGAGCGGGCGGCGGTGCCGGTTGCGCTGATCGTCTGTCTGGAAAACGCCATGCACTTCGTCACCGCACCGGCGCTGATGGCAGTGGCGGGTGGAGATAAGCGTTCACCGCTAAGGCTGGCGGGAGATGTGGGGAAGAAGGTGCTGACGCATCCGTTCATTCTCTCGGTGATTGCCGGGTTTCTGGCCGCTGTCATCGCGTGGCAACCACCGCAGCCGGTGCAGCAACTGGTGGATTATCTGGCGCAATCGGCAGCACCTTGCGCGCTGTTTGCCATGGGGGTGACGCTGGCTCTGCGGCCTTTGAAGCGCGTGCCGGTGGAGATCAGCTATATCGTTCCGGCTAAGCTTCTTCTGCACCCGCTGCTGGCCTACGCCATTCTGTCGTCGTTCGGTTCGTTCGACCCGATCTGGGTCTCGACGGCGGTCCTGCTCGCCGCCTTGCCCACGGCAACGAATGTGTTCGTCATCGGCCAGCAATATCAGGTCTGGCAGGAGAGGGCGTCAGCCACGATCCTGATCTCGACCGTGCTTTCGGTTTTCACCGTTTCGCTGGTGCTTTACGTCATCCGTTCCATGAGCGTCTGAGGCTGCCGACCAGAAGCGAAGGCAGCGCCTTCAGTCCACGACCGGGCTCGATGCCTTCGCGCATGACCAGTCCGCGCAACGGCGCGACGTTAGAGAGTACATGGAGGCCAGCGGCGCGCGCTACCTGCATCGGCAGGAAGCCTGACAGAAGCGAGCGGTTCAGAAGATCGACGCTCAGGGTGCGGCTCACCACATCGGCGCGGCGACGGCGGTCGAACCGATTTCCTGCATCGGCGGGAATAGGCCCGCCCGTCAGCGTGCCCAGAAGCTCGGTCAGCACAATAATATCACGCAGGCTGAGATTGAGGCCCTGCGCGCCGATGGGCGGAAAGCCATGGCCTGCTTCGCCAATCAGCGCCACGCGACCCTTGCCGAAACGATGCGCCGTCATGCTGGACAGCGGCCATGTCTGGACGCTGTCTTCGACGGTGACGGAGCCGAGCATGGATTGCATGCGCTCTTCCACGCGTTGGCTCAGTTCCTCCAGCGGCAGTGCGGCGAAGTCAGCTGCCTGCTCGGGCGTCACCACCCAGACGAGGCTGGAGCGGTTGCCGTTCAGCGGAACCTGCGTGAAGGGGCCGGTCGGCGTGTGAAACTCAGTCGAGACATTGCCATGCGGGAGGGTGTGGGCGAAGTTCAACACCAGCGCCGTCTGCGGATAGGACCATGAGCGCACGCCGATATTGGCGACATCGCGCACCTTGGATTTGCGACCATCAGCGCCAATCAGGAAGTTTGCGGAAATCTGCTCGCCATGATCAAGCGTGATGGTGGCGTCATGTTCGCCGATGTCGATGGTTTCGGCCACGCCATCGATGAGGGTGATGTTGTTTTCCTGCGATACAGCTTCGCCAAGCGCCTTCAGCAGTGCTTCATTCGGCATGTTCCAGCCGAATGCGGGGAGGCCGATTTCAGACGAGCGGAACGCGACGGTCGGTGCGCGCAGCAGGCGGTCGGTGCCATCGATGATCTGCATGGTGGAGAGCTTTGCGGCGGAAGGCTCGATCTTCGACCAGAGTCCGAGGCGGTCCAGAAAGCGGATGGATTGGTCCATCAGTGCCGTGGTGCGCTTGTCCACCTTGTCGGTTTTCGGGGCAATTAGCGCGACGCTGCGGCCCGAGCGCGCAAGGGCAATGGCGGCAATCTGGCCGGCAAGGCCTGCACCAACGATAGCGATCTCGACGTTTTTCATCGTTCCATTCCACTTCACGCGCAAATCTGACTGCAAACATAGGCGTTTAGCTCGGCCAAATCCAGAAGGCAGATGTGTCGTGCTGGCCATGATGCTGATGTAAAATCAATATTAGTCCTAGGATAAGCCCTGAGGAATGGTTGCAAACAGCGGTGAATGGTCGCATACCGGAGGGACTGACCAGATAAAGAGTGAGGCGTCTGCGCTGCTTATGAAAATATTCAAATACAAGCGCGTGCCCTATGCCGAAATGCGGGCCTTTTCGGTCCACATTCTCACTGCCTCTGGCTCTTTTCTTGCCTTTCTGGGCGTCGTGGCTGCGGCAGAACATCGCTTTGTCGATATGTTCTGGTGGCTGGGTTTGGCGCTCGCCGTCGATGGTATCGATGGACCGATTGCGCGCAAGGTGCGGGTGAAGGAAGTGCTGCCGAACTGGTCTGGCGATACGCTCGACAACATCATCGATTATGTGACCTACGTCCTCTTACCAGCCTTTGCGCTGTACCAGAGCGGCATGATTGGCGAGCCGTGGTCTTTCGTGGCCGCAGGCATGATCGTGGTGTCCAGCGCCATTTATTATGCCGATATGGGAATGAAGACGGATGAGTATTTCTTCTCGGGCTTTCCAGTGGTGTGGAACATGGTGGTCTTCACCCTCTTCGTTATCGATGCCAGCGCGACGACCGCGATGATCGTCGTGACGATTTCGGTGGTCCTGACCTTCCTGAATATCAATTTTCTGCATCCGGTGCGCGTCAAGCGCCTGCGGTGGTTGAATATGGCTGTATTCCTGGCTTGGTGCGTGTTGAGTGGATATGCGCTGCTGCTGCACTTTGCCTCGCCGGATTGGGTCGTTGCGGGCGTCGTGATCACCGGCATCTATCTCTATTGCATCGGTGGCATCATGCAGCTTTTCCCGTCCCTTGGTGCGCGTTAACGTCAGTCGTTCAAAACCGTCGTTCGAACGTCTTTTAGAGTTGTGCGCGGCAATAAAACCGGTATTTAGTATCGATTAAGGGCACTGCCCAAATTTAGTGCATCGTTATCGATCCAGTCGTTCAACACTTCGAAGAAAGTGCGGCGGCGGGTTGGAAAAGGGGAACAGGTGACGGGATCGGTGACGTCTGGGGCCACGCCTCTATTGTCCGTTCGCCAGCTGACCAAGCTGTTTGGAACATTCGGCGCTTGCAATGCGATCGATCTCGACATTGCGCCCGGTGAAATTCATGCGCTGCTGGGTGAGAACGGTGCTGGAAAATCCACGCTGGTCAAAATGCTGTTTGGCGTGCTGGAACCATCGGCAGGAGATATCCTGTGGAAGGGTGAGCCGGTTCGCATCGCTTCGCCGGGTGAAGCGCGCAAGCTTGGCATCGGAATGGTGTTCCAGCATTTTTCGCTGTTCGAAGCGCTGACGGTTGCCGAAAACATCGCGCTATCGCTGGACCCGAACATTTCTTTGAAAGAAATTGCCCGCGAAGCCGAAGCGCTTTCCAAGGCTTACGGCCTGCCGCTCGATCCTTATGCCCACGTGGCCGACCTTTCGGTGGGCGAGCGCCAGCGCATCGAAATCGTGCGCGCGCTGCTGCAAAATCCACAGCTTATCATTCTGGACGAGCCGACCTCCGTGCTGACGCCGCAGGAAGCGGATCGCCTGTTCGAAACGCTGGCGAAGCTGAAGTCCGAGGGACGTTCCGTTCTCTATATCAGCCACCGTCTGGAAGAGGTGCAGCGGATCTGCGACCGCGCAACCGTGCTGCGCCATGGCGAAGTGACGGGCGCATGCGATCCGCGCAAGGAGACGCCGTCCTCGCTGGCGCGGATGATGGTGGGTTCGGATGTCGCGGGCATTCAGCGGGATGACACCTGCACTATCGGTGATGTCAGCGTGGAAATGATCGGTCTTTCCGTTGCGGCCCGCACACCCTTTGCCGTTTCTCTCAAAGACATCTCCATGAAGGTTCGCTCGGGCGAGGTTCTGGCGATTGCCGGTGTTGCCGGTAACGGGCAGGGGGAATTGTTCGATGCTCTCTCCGGCGAATATCCGGTGACGAAAGACGACTCGATTTTCCTGCGCGGTAAGCCGGTGGGGCGCATGGGCATCAATGGCCGGCGCCTGCTGGGTGCCGGTTTCGTGCCGGAAGAGCGCCACGGTCACGCCGCCGTGCCGACCATGACACTGTCCGACAATCTTCTTCTGGCCCGTTGTCGCTCTGATAGAAAAGCCTTCCTTAGCGGCGGTTTCCTGAAGGTCATTCGCAGTTCCACCATCAAAAATGCAGCCAAGCGCATTTCCGCCTCCATGGATGTTCGCAAAAGCGGGGATGATCCGCTGGCCGGATCGCTTTCGGGCGGAAACCTGCAAAAATTCATCGTCGGTCGGGAGCTGGATCGCCAGCCATCCGTGCTGGTCGTCAACCAGCCGACATGGGGCGTGGATGCTGGCGCCGCAAGCCGCATTCGCCAAGCGCTGGTCGACCTTGCAAAGGCTGGTTCGGCGGTTATCGTCATCAGTCAGGATCTGGATGAAATTTTTGAAGTGGCCTCCAGCATTGCTGTCATCTCCGACGGGCGTCTGTCGCAATCCTATCCGGCTGGTGACATGAATCGTGAAAAGATCGGACTTTTGATGGGCGGTGTTCACGCGGGACATGCGGAGGCCGTTGCCCATGCGCATTGAGCTCGAAAAACGCACCGGCGTTTCCAACCTCTTCGCCATTCTGTCGCCCTTGCTGGCGCTGTTCCTGACGCTGGTCTTCGGTGCCATCATGTTTGCGCTGTTGGGCAAGAACCCGTTCAGCGCGCTCTACAGCTTCTTCATCGATCCGCTGCTGGAAGTCTGGTCGCTGCATGAACTGGCGATCAAGGCGGCACCGCTGATCCTCATCGCGGTTGGTCTGTCGATCTGCTATCGCTCCAACAACTGGAATATCGGGGCCGAAGGGCAGTTCACCATCGGCGCGATCACCGGTTCCATTCTGCCGGTGCTCTATCCGCAGTGGCAATCGCCAATGATCCTGCCGCTGATGCTCCTCATGGGGGCTGCGGGTGGTGCGCTGTATGCGGGCATTCCGGCGCTGCTCAAAACGCGTTTCAACACCAACGAAATTCTGACCAGCCTGATGCTGGTCTATGTTGCGCAACTGTTTCTGGACTGGCTGACGCGTGGCATCTGGCGTGATCCAGCGGGCTATAATTTCCCGCAGACGACAGCCTTCAACGAAAGCGCTGTGCTGCCGGAAATTCTCGAATCCGGTCGCGCCCATTGGGGCATCGTCTTTGCCATCATCGCCGCCATTGCGCTGTGGTTCATGATGCGTTTTATGCTCAAGGGGTTTGAAGTCACGGTGTTGGGCCAGTCACCAAGGGCAGGGCGCTTTGCCGGTTTCTCCTCACGCGGCATGGTGTGGTTTTCGCTGGTGCTGTCTGGCGCTTTGGCCGGTCTTGCCGGTATTTCGGAGGTCTCGGGCTCCATCGGCCATTTGCAGCCGTCGATCTCGCCCGGCTACGGCTTCACCGCCATCATCGTTGCCTTTCTGGGCCGCTTGAACCCGCTCGGCATCATCGCCTCCGGCTTCGTACTGGCGCTGACCTATCTGGGTGGCGAGGCGGCGCAACTTTCCATCGGTGTGTCCGATAAGGTCACGCGCGTGTTTCAGGGGTTGATGCTGTTCTTCGTGCTCTCCTGCGATACGCTGATAATCTACAAAATCCGCATCCGTTTCGGGCGCGGCAACAGCAGTGAAGGAGCCGCATGATGGATATGTTTCAGGCGATCCTCCTCACCGTCATCACCGCTGCAACACCGCTGGTCATCGCCGCTCTGGGCGAACTGGTCACGGAACGTGCAGGCGTGCTGAACCTCGGTGTCGAGGGCATGATGATCATGGGTGCGGTCTGCGCCTTTGCCGCCGCGCATATCACCGGTTCGCCTTATATCGGCATCGTCGCGGGCATCGCGGCTGGAGCCGTCTTCTCGCTGCTCTTCGGCTTTCTGACGTTGACGCTCGTCACCAATCAGGTGGCTACGGGGCTGGCGCTGACCATTCTCGGGCTTGGCGTGTCCGGCATGCTGGGCGAGAGCTTCGTCGGCCTGCCTGGCGTCAAGCTGCCGCCCATTGTCTTTCCGGTCCTCTCCGAAATTCCGGTCATCGGGCCTGCGCTTTTCCGGCAGGATCTGATTTTCTACATGTCGATTGCGCTCGTCATCGGCATCGGCTGGTTTCTGTTCAAGAGCCGCACGGGCCTGAAAATCCGCGCTATTGGCGATAACCACGGCTCGGCCCATGCGCTGGGCATCAACGTCATCCGCACGCGCTATCTCGCCGTCATGTTCGGCGGTGCCTGCGCGGGGCTTGCCGGGGCGCAGCTTTCGTTGGTCTATACGCCGCAATGGGTGGAAAACATGTCTGCCGGGCGCGGCTGGATTGCGCTGGCGCTGGTGGTGTTTGCCTCATGGCGGCCATGGCGGGTTCTGGCGGGCGGATATCTCTTCGGGGCCGTCACCATCGGTCAGCTGCATGCGCAGGCTCTCGGCATCGGTGTACCGTCCCAACTTCTTTCAGCAATGCCTTACATAGCGACTATTGTGGTCCTCATCATCATCTCCCATAATCGTCGCACAACGCTGATCAATACACCGGCATCGCTCGGAAAACCGTTCGTGCCGGACCGCTAAAAAAACCAGGTTCACGCCTAACCAAGCAGGGGTAAAAATGAAGAAACTCATCATCGCACTGGCCGCCTCGGCCGCCGCAATCATCGGCGTGGTTCCCGCCGCGCAGGCCGCAGACGCCAAGAAGGTCTGCTTCGTCTATGTCGGCACCAAGACCGATGGCGGCTGGACGCAGGCGCACGACATCGGCCGTCAGGAATTGCAGAAGCATTTCGGCGACAAGATCGAAACACCTTACCTCGAAAGCGTTCCCGAGGGCCCGGATGCCGAGCGTGCCATCGAGCGCATGGCCCGGTCCGGCTGCGAACTGATTTACACGACATCGTTCGGTTTCATGGATGCGACCGTCAAGGTTGCCCAGAAATTCCCGAAGGTGAAGTTCGAACACGCGACCGGCTTCAAGACTGCCGACAACCTCGCGACCTACAATTCGCGCTTCTATGAAGGCCGCTATATTCAGGGCCAGATCGCAGCCAAGATGTCGAAGAAGGGCGTTGCCGGTTACATCGCGTCCTTCCCGATCCCTGAAGTTGTGATGGGCATCGACGCCTTCGTTCTTGGTGCACAGTCCGTCAACCCTGAATTCAAGGTCAAGGTCGTCTGGGCCAACACATGGTTCGACCCCGGCAAGGAAGCCGATGCCGCCAAGGCGCTGATCGACCAGGGCGTTGATATTCTGACCCAGCACACCGACACCACAGCGCCGATGCAGGTTGCTGCCGAACGCGGCATCAAGGCTTTCGGTCAGGCTTCCGACATGATCAAGGCGGGTCCGAACACGCAGATGACGGCCATCGTCGATACCTGGGGCGCTTATTACATCAAGCGCACACAGGCGCTTCTGGATGGCACATGGAAGTCCGAATCGATCTGGGACGGCCTGAAAGACGGCATCCTGACAATGGCTCCCTACACCAACATGCCTGACGACGTGAAGAAGATGGCTGAAGAAACCGAAGCCAAGATCAAGTCCGGCGAACTGCACCCCTTCACTGGCCCGATCAAGAAGCAGGACGGTTCCGATTGGCTGAAGGCTGGCGAAAAGGCTGAAGACAAGGTTCTTCTCGGCCTGAACTTCTACGTCGCAGGCGTAGACGACAAGCTGCCGCAGTAACTTGGTTTTACTTCCGTCATCCCGGCCTTGAGCCGGGGGGACGGAGACCAGTGCTCTCTATCGTCATCCTTCGGGCTTGTCCCGAGGATCTAATCACGCTTCTGCGGATGCTACGTAGCAGATGCCCGGGACAAGCCCGAGCATGACGACAGTGAAGTTTCAATAACTAAGCCGCGCCCGGAAACAGGCGCGGCTTTTCCTTGCTCCGCTCACGGCAGGTTTCCAACATTCACGCAATTTCCATGGTTTCTTTATTCCCGAGCGTTTATAGCGGGAAAATGAGCCTGCCCATCGATTTGCGGGCAAAGGAACGATCAAGTCGGAGATACCAATGGAACGCAGTTGCCTTGCCGTCATTCTCGCCGCTGGTGAAAGCACACGCATGAAGTCATCCATGTCGAAGGTGCTGCATCCGGTGGCTGGCCGGGCGATGATTGCGCATGTGATGCAGGCTGTCGCAGGCGCTGGCGTCAGCGCTGCCGCGCTTGTGGTGGGCCGTGATGCGGACAAGGTCGCGGACGCGGCGCGCGGTGCGGGCGTCAGCGTCGAGCCCTATCTTCAGAAAGAGCGTCTTGGCACCGGCAACGCCGTGCTGGCAGCGCGTGCGGCCATCGAAAGCGGTTACGACGATGTTCTGATTGCCTATGGCGACGTGCCGCTGCTGACATCCGAAACGCTGAACAAGGCGCGTCAAGCGCTGAGCGAAAATGTCGATGTCGTCGTCATTGGTTTCCACACCGACAAGCCGACCGGCTACGGTCGCCTGCTGGTGGAGAACGGTGAACTCGTTGCTATCAGAGAAGAAAAGGATGCGACGGAGGAGGAGCGCAAGGTCACTTGGTGCAACAGCGGCTTGATGGCGATCAATGGTCGCCGCGCGCTCGATCTGCTCACTCGCATCGGCAACGATAATGCCAAGGGCGAATATTATCTCACGGACGTAGTGGAAATTGCCCGTACGCTGGGCGGCAAGGCCATTGCCATCGATGCGCCTGAGACAGAACTGACCGGCTGTAACAACCGCGCCGAACTCGCTTACATCGAAAAGCTGTGGCAGGAGCGCGCGCGCCATCAGTTCATGATCGATGGTGTCTCGATGATTGCGCCGGAGACCGTGTTTCTGTCCTGGGACACCAGGATCGGGCAGGATGCCTTGATCGAGCCGAATGTGGTGATCGGGCCGGGCGTAACCATCGAATCGGGTGCCGTCATTCATGCCTTTTCGCATCTGGAAGGCGCCCATGTCAGCGGCGGCGCGACGGTTGGGCCCTATGCGCGGCTGCGTCCCGGTGCAAACCTCGCTGCCAATTCCAAGGTCGGCAATTTCTGCGAGGTCAAGAAGGCCGAGATCGGCGAGGGTGCCAAGGTCAATCACCTGACCTATATCGGCGATGCCTTCGTGGGCGCTGGCAGCAATATCGGGGCAGGGACGATTACCTGCAATTATGATGGCATCAACAAGCACGAAACCCGCATCGGTAAAAACGCCTTTGTCGGCTCCAACTCCTCGTTGGTGGCTCCGGTGACGATTGGCGACGACGCCTATGTCGCCTCCGGCAGCGTGATTACGGATGATGTGCCCGCCGATGCGCTGGCCTTCGGTCGTGCCCGTCAAGAGGTGAAGGAGGGACGCGCAACCGCTCTTCGCGCCCGTGCGCAGGCCATCAAGGACGCCAAGAAGAAGGCGTGACAATCGTAACGGATAGACATTGAAAGTGACCGCGGTTGCAATTGCGATTTTTGCGGAAATCGCTAGAGCGTTTCCGGGTTAGATTGAAGTGTTCTAGCGGAGCAGATTTTCGTCAGGGCGGCGGCAATTGTCGAAGGGCATACCAAAAGGTACGGTCGAGACAATTGTTGCTGATCCTGATGGAAATATGTCCGCCAGAACACTTCAATATAACCCGGAAACGCTCTAGGACTTCGGTCAACATAAAATACCTCGGAGAATTGCATGTGCGGCATTGTTGGAATCGTTGGAACGCAGCCGGTTGCGGAGCGCCTTGTTGATGCGCTCAAGCGTCTGGAATATCGGGGTTATGACTCCGCTGGCGTTGCAACCATCCATGATGGCGCACTGGCTCGCCGCCGCGCGGAAGGCAAGCTTTTCAATCTGGAAAAGAAGCTGTCGGAAGAACCGCTTCCTGGCCTAACCGGCATTGCCCACACCCGCTGGGCAACCCACGGCGTGCCGAACGAAACCAACGCCCATCCGCATTTCGTGGATGGCGTCGCCGTCGTCCACAACGGCATCATCGAGAACTTCTCGGAGTTGCGCGACGAGCTGGCGGCAGAAGGTGCCACCTTCACCACGCAGACGGATACGGAAGTCGTGGCCCAGCTTCTGGCCAAGTTCACCCGCGAAGGGCTGGACCACCGCGCGGCCATGCTGGCCATGCTGAACCGTGTCACCGGTGCATACGCGCTGGGCGTCATGTTCCAGGATGATCCTAGCACGCTTCTGTCTGCGCGCTCCGGCCCGCCGCTCGCCATCGGTTACGGACGCGGTGAAATGTTCCTCGGTTCGGATGCCATTGCACTGTCGCCCTTCACCAATGAAATCACCTATCTAGTGGATGGCGACTGCGCCATTCTCACCGCCAAGGGTGCCGAAATCATCGATTTCTCTGGCAATCCCGTCCAGCGCCAGCGACAAATCTCGCAGGCGACGGCCTATGTGGTGGACAAGGGCAACCACCGCCACTTCATGGAAAAGGAAATCTACGAGCAGCCGGAAGTCATTTCCCATGCGCTGAGCCACTATGTGGATTTCGCTGAAAAGCGCGTGAAGGACGCCGATCCCGCCATCGACTTCTCCAAGCTGACGGGCCTTGCCATTTCCGCCTGCGGCACGGCCTATCTGTCCGGCCTCATCGGTAAATACTGGTTCGAGCGTTATGCGCGCCTGCCGGTGGAAATCGATGTTGCCTCGGAATTCCGCTACCGCGAAATGCCGCTTCTGCCGACGCAGGCAGCGCTGTTCATTTCGCAATCCGGCGAAACAGCGGATACGCTGGCATCGCTGCGCTATTGCCAGGAAAACGGCCTGAAGATCGGTACGGTCGTCAACGTCCGCGAATCGACCATGGCGCGCGAATCGGATGCGGTCTTCCCAATTCTCGCCGGCCCTGAAATCGGCGTCGCCTCCACCAAGGCTTTCACTTGTCAGCTCGCCGTGCTGGCCTCGCTTGCCATTGCCGCAGGCAAGGCGCGTGGCACCTTGACAGTAGAACAGGAAACGGACCTCGTCCGTCACCTGATCGAAATGCCTCGCGTGATGAGCGAAGTCCTGAACGCCATCCAGCCGCAGATCGAAACCCTGTCGCGCGATCTCTCCCGCTTCAAGGACGTGCTTTATCTCGGTCGCGGCACCAGCTTCCCGCTGGCGCTGGAAGGCGCGCTAAAACTCAAGGAAATCTCCTACATCCACGCCGAAGGTTATGCCGCAGGCGAGTTGAAGCATGGGCCCATCGCGCTGATCGACGAAAACATGCCAGTCATCGTCATCGCCCCGCATGACCGTTTCTTCGAAAAGACCGTGTCCAACATGCAGGAAGTCGCAGCCCGTGGTGGCCGGATCATCTTCATCACTGACGAGAAGGGTGCGGCTGCCTCCAAGCTAGAAACCATGGCGACCATCGTTCTTCCGAACGTGGACGAAATCATCGCGCCGATGGTCTTTTCACTGCCCATCCAGCTTCTCGCCTACCACACCGCCGTCTTCATGGGCACGGATGTGGACCAGCCGCGCAATCTGGCGAAGTCCGTGACGGTGGAGTGACCTGATAGGGCGGGCGAGGGCGCAAAATCCGCCGTTGCCCGTTTGTCCGGTTTAAAATAGCTGCGCGGCGGCGGCCAATCATGACGAATATTTCATGATAGCCGGCCTTGCGGGGAGGAACCCCCTCCTGCATTGTCCGTTATCATCCAACCTTCTTTGGTGATACCGAACAACAGCCCCACGGATTGTATGACAGATCACCCACTCAAAGTTTCCTTTGCCACGCGGTTGCGTAATAATTTTCTGACTGGCATCCTCATTCTGGCGCCGGTCACGATTACCATGTGGCTGGTCTGGACATTCCTGCAATGGGTCGATAGCTGGGTTAAGCCTTATATTCCAGCACGTTACGATCCCGAGCAGTATTTCGATGTCGCCATTCCCGGCTTCGGCCTTCTGGTCGCCGTCATCGGCATCACGCTCATCGGTTTTCTCGGCAACAACCTCATCGGAAAATGGATCGTGGGCTTTGGTGAGTCCATTCTCAACCACATGCCGTTTGTCCGGCCCATCTACAAAAGCATCAAGCAGCTTTTCGAATCGGTTCTGAAAGAACATTCCAGCTCGTTCAAAAAAGTCGGCCTCATCGAGTTTCCATCGCCCGGCACATGGGCCATGGTTTTCGTGGCGTCGGATGCCAAAGGCGAAATGGCTTACCGCTTCAACGAAATTGGTCAGGAAATGGTCGCCGTCTTCCTGCCACCGACGCCGGTTCCCACCGCAGGCTTCCTGCTGTTCGTACCAAAAGACAAGATCATCATGCTGGATATGACCCCGGAGGATGGCGCCAAGCTGCTCATTTCCGGTGGTCTTGTTGCGCCGGATTGGTCTCTTCCTTCCCGACCTCCTCTGGCGCCGCCCGAAGGCGTATGAGCGTCATCCGGCTTTCATATCCCTGTCATAGAGACATGTGCGAGAGGTCTATTCCGGCGTACAAAAGCTGAGCATCTATTGGCTTTTGCCCATGGTCGGAAAGCTCATCGTCTCTCTTTCCTGAAGGATATGGATTCATGGCTCATTCTGGTTTCAGTGTTTCACGCCGACTGGCGGCGGTGCTTGCGACTTCCATCTTCGTTATTCCCGTTGCAGCAATGGCCGATGGTGCCGTTGCCGCAAACGGCGTCACATATGCCAGCAAGGGGCTTGTGGCGATCGGGCGCATTCCCGCCACCCAGCGAGACAAGTTCGGCGAGACCTTTGGCTCGGGATCCGGCATGGCACTCGATCCAACGAGCTGGAAGAAAGACGGTGAAGCTTATCGCGGTTCGCTGTGGCTGTTGCCAGACCGTGGATACAATGTTGAAGGCACAACGGATTACAACGCGCGCATCAACAAAATCGATGTAATGCTTACGCCCGCAGCACCGGGTACGGTGCCTGCTGACAAGCAGCAGACAGCGCTGGATGCAAAGCTGGCGGATACGCTGCTGCTGACCGACGACGAGGGCAAGAACATGACGGGTCTCGACCCGGAATCCGGCACGCGTCCGGCAATTGGCAAGTTTCCCGTCCTGCCCCTTGCCAGCACGGGCAAGGTCTCGCTGGATGCGGAGGCGGTTGTGCGTCTCTCTGACGGTTCGTTGTTGATCAGTGACGAGTATGGTCCCAATATCTATCACTTCTCGGCGGCCGGAAAGTTGATTTCAGCGACCCAGCCCCCGAAGGCTCTGCTGCCGATGCGCAAGGGAGAGATCAACTTCTCGTCTAACAATGTTGGTGAGGGCGGCAAGAAGCCTGATCCGAAGGACCCGGAAACGGGCCGCCAGAACAATCAGGGTCTTGAAGGCATGTCGCTGACGCCGGATGGCAAGTATCTGATTGCCGTTTTGCAATCGGCAACCCGTCAGGACGGCGGGGATAGTTCGTCGACCCGCAATAATACCCGCGCGCTTGTTTACGACGCAGCCGATGTCGACAATCTTAAATTGGTCCATGAATATGTCGTGCCGTTGCCAATGTTTGAAAGTAAGGACAAGAAAGTGGTTGCCGCGCAAAGCGAAATTCTGGCTTTGTCCGAAACGGCATTTCTGATGCTTGCCCGCGATAGCAACAACGGGCAGGGGATGAAGGGCGACACATCCATCTACCGCAAGATCAGTCTGGTCGATCTATCGACAGCGACCGATATTGCCGGTGGTGAGTTTGATGCTCTCAAGCCTGTGGCTCCGAAGGGCGTTCTCGATCCTTCCGTCAAACCGGCATCCTTGCACGATTTTATCGATCTCAATAACAACGGCGAACTTGCTCGCTTCGGTCTGCACAATGGTGCACCCAACGACAGGAACAACCTGTCGGAGAAGTGGGAGGCCATGTCGATTGCAAGTGTGCTGGATGCGTCAGCGCCGGACGACTATTTTCTTTTCGTTGCCAATGACAACGACTTCCTGACGCAGGACGGCTTTCAGGTTGGGGCCGCTTACAAGGCGGAAGGCGGAGCAGACGTGGACACCATGTTTCAGATATTCCGCGTAACGCTGCCCGGCATGATGAAGAAATAAGACGCTTTATCGGGTCGCGTGAACCATATCACGCGGCCCGGTCCTAACCTTGCTGACTGCGGTAGATTATTTCACTCATCGTCCTCGTAGAGTTCTGTCGATGCCGCTGTAGAGTGAAACACCGGGACGAACAGGCGCATATAAACGAAGCGCACGCTCCAGCCTTCTTCCTGCGCTTTTGCCCAGGCCTTCTTGCGGCCGGGTTTCTTGAAATTTTTCGCTATGGCTTTCTTTTCGCTTTTGCCGAAGGTTTCAGGCTTCAGCAGGTTGTCGGGCGAGCAGAGTGCATAGCCCTTGCAGAAAGCCGGTGGCGGCAGAGGGGTCTCATTCATGATCGTTAGCCTGCATGGAGGAAACGGATCGCCTCGTCACGACGATGGAGATAGAGGAGAGTTCTGAGGTTCTTTCCGCGCTCGCTGGCAAGTTCCGGGTCGCGCTCGATGATATAGGCGGCGTCCTTGCGGGCGATTTCGAGGAGGTCGGCGTGAGCTTCGAGGCTGGCGATGCGGAAGCCCGGCGTGCCGGACTGGCGGGTGCCGAGAAGCTCGCCTTCGCCGCGCAGTTTCAAGTCCTCTTCTGCAATCAGGAAGCCGTCTTCGCTGTCGCGCAGAATGGAAAGGCGTGCCTTTCCGTTTTCGCTGAGCGGCCCCTTGTAGAGCAGAATGCAGGTGGAGGCCTCATCGCCACGCCCCACACGTCCGCGCAACTGGTGAAGCTGGGCAAGGCCGAAGTTTTCTGCGTGTTCGATAACCATGATCGTCGCATCCGGCACGTCCACACCCACTTCCACCACAGTCGTTGCCACTAGCAGGCGCGTTTCGCCACTCTTAAAGGCCAGCATCGCCGCATCCTTCTCCGGTCCCGTCATGCGGCCGTGGATGAGGCCGATGTCTGCGCCCAGTGACTTCGCGAGAACGGCATGGCGTTCTTCAGCGGACATGAGGTCGGACTCTTCCGACTCTTCCACCAGCGGGCAAATCCAGTAGGCTTTCTTGCCTTCGGAAAGCGCGCTTTTCAGCCTTGCGACGATATCGCCGATGCGCTCGGTTGGGATAGTTACGGTGGTGATCGGCTTGCGGCCAGCAGGCTTCTCCGTCAGCTTGGAAACATCCATGTCGCCGAAGGCGGCCAGAACCAGCGTGCGGGGAATGGGCGTTGCCGTCATGACCAGCATATGCGGCGAGATGCCTTTGGCGGTTAGTCGCAGGCGTTGGTGCACGCCGAAGCGATGCTGCTCGTCCACGACAGCCAGTACGAGGTTCTTGTAGCTCACACTATCCTGAAACAGCGCATGGGTGCCGATCACGATCTGCGCCTCACCCGAAGCGATGCGCTCCTCGATCTCGCGGCGCTCCTTGCCCTTGGTGCGACCGGTCAGAACCGCGCAGGAAATACCGGCGGCAGAGGCGAATTTCGAGATCGTCGCGAAATGCTGGCGGGCGAGGATTTCCGTCGGTGCCATCAGCACAGCCTGACCGCTAGCCTCGACGGCGGTGGCCATGGCCATCAACGCCACCAGGGTCTTGCCCGCGCCGACATCGCCCTGCAACAGGCGCAACATGCGGTCTTCGCTCGCCATGTCGGTCAGAATGTCTTTCACCGCAGCACTTTGGCTTGCGGTGAGTGAAAACGGCAGATTGGCCAGAATTTTGGCCGCAAAATCGCCCTTGGCACGGATGGGCTGGCCGGTGACCTTGCGCAATCTCTGCCGCACCAGTGCCAGCGAAAGCTGACCCGCCAGAAACTCATCATAAGCGAGGCGGCGGCGGGCAGGGGCCTGCGGATCGATATCAGTCTCATCGCGTGGGTCGTGAAGCTCGCGGAACGCATCTCCCACGTGCGGAAAGCTTTGGCGTGCGGCTAGCGTCTCGTCGATCCATTCTGGAAAGACCGGCAGCTTGGTCAGTGCGCCATCGATGGCCCGTCTCAATACCTTGGGCGAAAGCCCAGCGGTCAAGGGATAGACCGGTTCTACCAGCGGCAGATTGTCGGCCTCGGAAACCTTCACCATGAAGTCGGGATGCACCATGGAGGCGCGACCGTTGAACCAGTCTACCTTGCCGCTGACCATTACCTCTTCATCGATGGGAAGCGCTTTTGAAAGCCAGTCGCCCCTGGCACGGAAGAAGGTCAGCGCGATCTCGCCGGTCTCGTCATGGACGAACACGCGGTAGGGTGCGGAACGATTACCCGGCGGAGCTGGCTGGTGGCGATCCACACGTCCCTGAATGGTGACAATGGAGCCCTGCGGCGCATGCGCGATGCCGGGGCGGTTGCGTCTGTCGATGATGTTGTAGGGTGCGTGAAACAGAAGGTCGACAACGCGACTTTCCTCGACGCTTTCCCGGCCCAAAAGCTTCACCAGCAAATCGGCAAGCTTCGGGCCTACGCCGGTCAGCGTGGCGACGGTAGCAAACAGCGGATCGAGGAGGGCGGGGCGCATGGCGAGCAAAATCGTGGAACGTTCCGCGCAATGCAAGAGCGTCGGGACGATAAACACGGTTTATCACCGGCAGATTTTCTGCAACGCGGCATTATTTCCGCAAAAACCGGTTCCCAAGCGTTCCTGTCCTGTTCTATAGGAAAGGCCAAGTCAACAAACGGGTGAATGCGATGACAGGACTGGTGCGCACGAGTGCCGACCTCGACACGAGACGCAGGCGAATTCTCTATCGGTGCTGGCATCGTGGCATCCGGGAGATGGACCTCGTTCTGGGGCAGTTTGCCGAAGAGAACATCACTGACCTTTCCGAAGAACAGCTGGATGAGCTGGAAATCATCATGGATGAAGAGGACCAGGACCTCATTCAGATGGTAACGGGTGCCTCAGTCATCCCGGAAAAATTCCAGACGCCGCTGTTTGAAAAGATCATTTCCTACCGCCCGGATTTCGATCTGGTCACCGCCCAGAACGGACACAGCCCAAAATGATAGCCGGATTCGATGTCAGGCTGGTGGCATCGGCCGATACGCCGTTGACCATCGGCAACGTGCCCTCGGGCACGGAAGCCTTCTTGCTCGCGGATATGGCGCGGCAAGGCACGCCTGTCGCCTACGTTCTGTCAGATGGCCAGCGCGTGGCCGATCTGGAGCAGATGCTGGGCTTTGTTGCGCCTGACATTCCGGTTCTGACACTGCCTGCCTGGGATTGCCTGCCTTACGACCGCGTCTCGCCCAGCGCGCATGTGTCGGCTCGCCGCCTTGCCACCCTGTCCGGCCTCATTCACCATCAGAAAAAGCCGCATCCGGCCATCGTGCTGGTCACCGTCAACGCCATGCTGCAGAAGATGGCCCCGCGCGATGTCATTGAGAGCCTTGCGTTCTCGGCTAAGCCCGGCAACCAGATCCGCATGGACGACATCGCGGCACGGCTGGAGCGTAACGGCTTCGACCGCGTGGCAACGGTCCGCGAAGTGGGCGAGTTCGCCGTGCGCGGCGGCATTCTCGATGTCTTCGTGCCCGGAACGGAAGAGCCGGTGCGGCTGGATTTCTTCGGCGATACGCTCGAGAGCATCCGCACCTTCGATCCTGCCAGCCAGCGCACCATCGGTCAGGCCCGGTCGCTTGATCTTAACCCGATGAGCGAGGTGACGCTGACGCCGGATACGATCAGCCGTTTCCGCAAGAATTACCTATCGCTGTTCGGTGCCGCGACGCGGGATGACGCGCTGTATCAAGCCGTGTCCGAGGGCCGCCGTTACGCAGGCATGGAACATTGGCTGCCGCTGTTTTACGAGCATTTGGAAACGGCCTTCGATTACCTCAAGGGCTTCCGTATCGTCACGGATCATACGGCGCGGGAAGCAGCCGTCGAGCGGTCCAAGCTGGTGCATGATTATTTCGAGGCGCGGCAGCAATCCGGCCAGACTAAGGGCTCCACACAGGGTGCGCCTTACAAGCCCGTCTCGCCCAGCCAGATTTACCTCGGCGGCAAGAGCTTCGATGAGGCGTTGAACGCCGTCAACGCCGTGCGCCTGACGCCGTTCAACGAGCAGGATTCCAAGGACAAGCCCGTGGCAACGCTGGACGCTCATGTCGGTCCGCGCTGGGCGAAGTCGCAGACGGAGACCGAAAGCGAAGACCGCGTGAATGTCTTCACGCTGGCGGTCAAGCACATTGCCGAGCGCCGCTCCAAGGGCTGGAAGGTTCTCATCACCTGCTGGTCAGAGGGTTCTCTCGATCGGCTGTTGCAGGTGCTGAACGAGCATGGGCTTGAGAATATCAAGACCATCCAGTCGTTCAAAGAAGTCGAGAAGCTTGGCAAGGGCGAGGCTGCTGCGGCGGTTCTTAGCCTTGAGGCGGGGTTTGAAACCGGCAATCTCGCCGTTATCGGTGAGCAGGATATTCTGGGCGACCGCATGGTCCGCCGCTCCAAGCGCCGCAAACGCGGTGCGGACTTCATCTCGGAAGTCGCCGGTCTGGACGAGGGCTCGCTCGTCGTCCATGCCGAACACGGTATCGGGCGTTTCGTTGGCCTACGCACAATCGAGGCGGCGGGTGCGCCGCGCGATTGTCTGGAACTGCATTATGCCGATGAGGCCAAACTGTTCCTGCCGGTCGAAAACATCGATCTTCTGTCACGCTACGGCTCGGATGCGGCGGAAGCCAATCTCGACAAGCTGGGTGGCGGCGCATGGCAGATGCGCAAGGCCAAGCTCAAGAAGCGCCTGCTGGATATGGCGGGCGATCTCATCCGCATCGCGGCTGCGCGCATGGTGCGTCACGCACCGGTGCTGGCCGCGCCGGATGGTCTCTACGACGAGTTCGCGGCGCGCTTCCCCTATGACGAGACCGAAGACCAACTGACCGCCATCGAATCCATCCGCGACGACCTCGGCGCGGGCAGGCCGATGGACCGCCTGATCTGCGGTGACGTCGGCTTCGGCAAGACGGAAGTGGCGCTGCGCGCCGCATTCCTTGCCGCCATGAATGGTGTGCAGGTGGCTGTCGTCGTGCCGACGACGCTCTTGGCGCGCCAGCATTTCCGCACATTCTCCGAACGTTTCCGTGGCCTGCCGATCCGCGTGCAGCAGGCATCGCGCCTCGTTGGCACGAAGGAACTGGCGCTGACGAAGAAGGAAGTGGCCGAGGGCAAGACGGATATCGTCGTCGGCACCCATGCGCTGCTGGGCGCTGGTATCAACTTCGCCAATCTCGGCCTTCTCATCATCGATGAGGAGCAGCACTTCGGTGTGAAGCATAAGGAACGGCTGAAGGAGCTGAAGAGCGATGTGCATGTGCTGACGCTGTCGGCCACGCCCATTCCGCGCACCTTGCAGCTTGCCATGACGGGCGTTCGCGAACTGTCGCTGATCACCACGCCACCGGTGGACCGCATGGCGGTGCGCACCTTCATCTCGCCGTTCGATGCGCTGGTCATCCGCGAAACGCTGATGCGCGAGCATTATCGTGGCGGCCAGAGCTTTTATGTCTGCCCGCGTCTCGCCGACCTTGCCGATATTCACGCTTTCCTGCAATCCGACGTGCCGGAGTTGAAGGTTGCCGTGGCCCATGGCCAGATGGCGGCGGGTGAGCTGGAAGACATCATGAACGCCTTCTATGACGGCAAATATGATGTGCTGCTGTCCACCACCATCGTCGAATCCGGTCTGGATGTGCCGACTGCCAATACGCTGATCGTCCACCGTGCCGATATGTTCGGCCTCGCGCAGCTCTACCAGCTTCGTGGCCGCGTGGGACGCTCCAAGGTTCGTGCCTTCGCGCTGTTCACGCTGCCGGTCAACAAGGTGCTGACGACCATGGCGGAGCGCCGCCTGAAAGTTCTGCAATCGCTCGATACGCTGGGCGCTGGCTTCCAGCTCGCCAGCCATGACCTCGATATTCGCGGCGCGGGCAACCTGCTGGGCGAAGAACAGTCCGGCCATATCAAGGAAGTCGGTTTCGAGCTTTACCAGCAGATGCTGGAAGAGGCCGTGGCCGAAGTGAAGGGTGAGGACGAGGTCATCGACAGCGGCTGGTCGCCGCAGATTTCCGTCGGCACCTCGGTCATGATCCCCGAGGCTTACGTGCCGGACCTGCACCTGCGCATGGGTCTCTATCGTCGTCTCGGCGAGTTGACCGATCTCGGCGAAATCGATGGCTTCGGTGTCGAAATGATCGACCGCTTCGGCCCGCTGCCGAAGGAAGTGCAGCACCTGCTCAAGATCGTCTACGTCAAGTCGCTCTGCCGCACGGCCAATGTCGAGAAGCTGGATGCCGGTCCAAAGGGCGTCGTCGTCCAGTTCCGCAACAAGCAATTCCCGAACCCGGCAGCACTGGTCGGCTATATCGCCAAACAGGGCTCCATGGCCAAGATCAGACCTGACCACAGCGTGTTCCTGACACGCGATCTGCCAACACCGGAGAAGCGTCTGGCGGGTGCGGCCATGGTGATGACGCAGCTTGCGGAGCTTGCGAAGACTTAATATCGAGGTTGTAGCAGTTTCTCCCCGTCACCCCGCACTTGCTGCGGGGTCCAGCCGACGCGCGTCTGCGCGGCGAGAAACGTTCTTTCTGCCCAAGGACTTGGGCTGACTGGATACCGGCTCAAGGCCGGTATGACGGAAGCAAGCGGCGTCTCGAATGGCTAAGGTTGGTCTTAACCGGATCACACGGGACGAGCGCGTTGGCGAAACATTCGGCAGGCCAGCTTGAGAACACACTCCCATTCCTTACCGAGATTTAATGAAACGGACATGTGGCGGTAGCCGTTAGAAGCATAGTCTCACCGTGTCGGCGGCATTGGTTTGCTGCCCTCACACACTTAAGGAGCAGGACTATGTGGACGATGAATAGATTTGTCACCGCTGGTCTGGTCGCCTTGACAATTGCGGGTACCACAATTGCCACCACCAGCCAGGCAGAAGCACGCAATAATTTCGGACGCGGATTAGGCGCAGGTATCGCCGGAGCAGTCGTCGGAGGTGCCCTGATTGCCGGAGCATCTCACCATTATTATGGATCTCCCGGCTATTATGGCTACGGCTACGGACCGTACTACGGCCCACCCGTTGTGTATCAACCCGTCTATCACCGCTGCCATTTGGCATGGCGTCAGGATGGATACGGCGACATGTACCGCGTACGTGTCTGCAATTGACGGTAAGTTGAAGACGGGCTGATTAGTCCGTCTTCGCCCCATCACCTTCGGGTGTCATCGCGACGGCAACATTCTGGTCTGCCGCCGCGACCGATGTGGGAAGCGCAACTTGCCTCTGCCGCTCACGGATGAGTGTGATCAGTCCGGAGCCGATGATGAGCGCGATGCCAACGAACATCCAGCCATCGATGTGATCTCCGAAAATCAGATAGCCGAACAGAATAGCCCATAGCATCTGGCTATATTGCGTTGGCCCGATGACGGCTGCGGGCGCATATTTGGCCGCGTACATCACCAGCACGTTGGCGAGCGCACCAAGCAATCCGTAACCGGCGAGGAACATCCATTGTTCCAGATTCGGCGGCGTGAAAGACTTGACCATGGCAATGCCGCAGATGGTGAGCGTTCCCAGCAAGCCAGCGCCATAGAGTGAAATGTTTTTTTCCGACGGCCCCATGGCGCGGAAGATGACGATGGAAATCGCGCCGCAGAGACCCGCGACGATGGCCGCGAAATGTCCGGTCGACAGCTCGCGGAAACCGGGTCGCAAAATCACCAGAACACCGGCAAAGCCGATGATGACCGCTGACCAACGCTTGATGCCGACCTGTTCCTTCAGGAACAGAACCGACATGATCGTGACGAATGCGGGCAGCAGAAAGATCAGCGCGAAGGCTTCCGCCATCGACAGATAGGTGAAGGCGGTTACAGAAGTAATTGCGCCGAGACCCGAGGAGACGAAACGTAAAATCCACAGTGGGCGATTGGTCGTGCGGACGATATCGCGCCAGTCGTCATTGCGCTTGCGAATGAAGGGCAGGGCGCAGAGACCGAAGAGTGCGCCGAAAAATGCGGACTGGAAGGGCGACAATTGCCCTTCGATGAGCTTCACGCTCGCATCGCTCCAAGCGTAGGCGGCAAAGGCTGCGAATGCGAGCAGAATGCCCTTCAACGTGCTATCGGACACGGAAACACCTGAAAATATTAGGGGCCGGAAATCGACAGCGGGGAGGCGCTGACGATCAGTTCATTGCCCTATGCTCTTCCAGCTTCATTCTGGCAATATCCCGCAGTGCATTAATCAGCACTTCCTTGCTTTGCGCACCGCTGACGGCGTATTTCTGGTCGAGGATGAAGAAGGGTACGCCCGCAACGCCCATCTGCTGAGCGGCATCGATTTCGGCAATGACGGTATCCTTGTCGGCGTCGGATGCCAGTAGCTTCTCAACGACCTCGCGGTTCATACCAGCCTTCTCGCCGATATCTGCCAGAACCTTGTGGTCGCCAATGTTAAGGCCTTCCTCGAAATTGGCGCGGAAGAGTTCTGTCACGACCTTGTCCTGAAACTCGCGTCCCTCTGCATGCGCCCAGAGCGACAGGCGGTGGGCATCCAGCGTATTCGGGCCAACCTTGATAGCGTCAAAATCGAAGTTGATGCCAACTTCCTTGCCGAGTTGAGTCAGCATCTCATGTGCCTGCTCGACTTTATCCTTGCCGCCCAGCTTTTTTTCCAGCTCGGCCTTCTGGTCCACACCCTCAGGCGGGTAATCCGGGTTGAGGCGGTAGGGACGCCAATTCACGTCCACGCTGACCTCATCCAGCACTTCGGCCAGCGCCAGATCGAGCCGCGCCTTGCCGAGATAGCACCAGGGGCAGACCATGTCCGAGACGACGTCGATAACAATGCGTTGCATGGTGCTTCCCTTTCGGACCTGAAAATCTGTGCCCCATCTAGGGGCGTTGCTGCGCTTGCGCAAGGCGTTACCTGAAGAGAACCATGTCCCGCAGCGTTACTGAACGCGCCTGTCCCACCACGTCGTTTTCTGGTTGCCCAGAAGCGGTGTGGTTTCTGGCCGCTCGATGTATTTCCAGCGGGCCACCCACTGCGCGCCGATGTAGTAAAGCGGAATGATGTAATGCCCGCCAGTCAGCAGGCGGTCATAGGCTCGCACAGCCGCTTGAAAATCTTCCGTGGAGCGCGCCTGCAACAGCGCCTCCAGCATGCGGTCCACATCAGGATCGGCAACGCCCGCATAGTTGAAACTGCCATTGGCATCGCGCGAATCCGAGCCCCAGCGGTTGAGCTGTTCCGCACCCGGCGAAAGCGAGGAGGGCAGTGAGCGGATGATCATGTCGTAGTCGAAACTGTTGGAGCGTGCCTGATATTGCCCGTCATCGACGGAGCGAATGGCCATATCGACGCCGATCAGTTTCAGCGAGCGTTGATAGGCAAGCGCAATCCGCTCCTGCGCCGGGTTCTGGGTCATGATCTCGAAGGTCAGCGCCCGGCCATTGACGTCCGACATCTTGCCCTTCTTGATCGTGTAACCGGCTTCCTTCAGCCTATCGACGGCAAGCTTCAGCACCTTGCGGTCTGCGCCCGAACCATCGGTGACAGGCATGGCATAGGTGCCAGCCAGAAGTGCCGGTGGTAGTTTCTTGGCAGCATCGCCCAACAAGGCGAGTTCGCGCGCATCGGCTGCATTGCCGAAGGCACCGAGCGCGGAGTTCTGCCAGTAGCTTTGCGTGCGCTTGAAAGCACCACCTAGAATATTGCGGTTCATCCATTCGAAATCGAGTGCGAAAGACAGGCCTTCGCGGACTTTTTCATCCGCAAACATGGCGCGTCTTGTGTTGAAGACTAGGCCGAACATGCCCGAGGGCAGGCGGGATTCGAAAACATCCCGAGCAATTTCACCGCGATGAACGGCGGGGAAGTTGTAGGCCTGACCCCAATGGGATGTGTCGGACGTGCCGTTGATGGCGTCGCCTTCCGGGTAGATGTCGATATCGCCCTTCTTGAAGGCCTCGAACATGGTCGTGACCTGAAGGAAATAGATGATGCTGATTTCGTCGTAATTATCGAAGCCAACCTTGGCGGGAACATCCTTGCCCCAGTAATTCGGATCGCGTTCCCACACAATCCGCTCTCCGGGTCGCAAGGATTTGATTCGGTAAGGGCCGGAGCCAACAACCGGGCCAAGGCCGCTTTGTTCAAACGTGGCCTGATCGATTGCGTGCTTGGGCAGAATCGGCGTCGAAGAGGCGAGGATGAGCGGCGTTTCGCGATTCGCATTCTCGTTGAAGGTGAAGCGAACGCCATGTTCACCAACCTTCTCCATTTTCGCCACGCCATTCAGGCGGCTGTTGAAGGGCGGGCGGCCTTTTTCCTTCAAGAGATTGAACGTAAAGATCACATCATCTGGCGTGACCGGCTGACCATCCTGCCATTTGGCTTTCGGGTTGATGTTGAACTGGATGTAGGTGCGGTCGTCGTCCCACTCGGCGCTTTCAGCCAGCAGGCCGTAAAGCGAGAATGGTTCATCCCCTGAGCGCTGCATCAATGGTTCATAGAGAAGATTGCCGAATTCCGGATCCCATACGCCACGGGCGGTGGTACGCATGCCCTTCAGAACAAAGGGATTGAGGCTGTCGAAGGTGCCGACGACGCCATAGGAGACGCGTCCGCCTTTTTTGACATCAGGGTTCACATAGGTGAAATTCTTGTAGTCTTCGGGCAGGGCAACAGTCCCATGCATCGAAATTCCATGGAGGGGTTCCGCCAACGCCAGACCGGAAAAAAGAAGGGCGGGGATGAACGCCAAAAGGCTTCGCATGGTCATGTCCTGTCGCATTCTGGCCGTCTAATAGACCCATAGGCACGGGCGGCCCATCTTGTATTGATTCCCGCGGGAATGTATCACACCCAACTATGGCAGACATCCGACGAGAGAAAATCTGTCGGCGCTCAAGAAAAGTTCAAAGAAGTGCTGGATATCGCGCCCAACGGGATGTAACAGGGTTGCCGAAACAGTCGGGTCACGCATTTGCCTCATTTAAACGACAGTGGAACGGGCAGACGGATACCGGTGATGTTGAGCAGTTCGATCCGTTCTGCTTCGCATAAAAAATTTTAGGAGACGGAACTCTTATGATGCAAAACGCAAACACATTCACCCGCGCAGCCCTGGCTGCTGTCGTTGCTTCTCTGGGTGCCGTGTCTGCACCTGCCGTGTCGCAGGCTCAGCAGGCAGCTCCTGCCGCCGGTGGTGCTGGTGCACCTCCACTCGGTTGGTTCAAGACATGCAGCAAGCAGGAAGACAATGATGTTTGCGTCGTGCAGAACGTTGTTCTTGCCCAGAACGGCCAGATGATCACGGCTGTCGGCCTCATCAGCGTCGAAGGCAAGGTTAACCGCAAGCTTCTTCAGGTTTCGGTTCCAACCGCACGCCTGCTGCCTCCCGGCGTTATGATGCAGATCGATGGTGCCAAGGGCCAGAAGCTTGACTACGCCGTCTGCCTTCCAGACAAGTGCACAGCTGAAGTGCCGCTTACGGATGCGATGATTGCCAGCATGAAGAAGGGCACGGAAATCGTGTTCACCTCCATCAACTTCCGCCGCGCACCAAACCCGATCAAGATCGCTCTCAGCGGCTTCACGGGCGCTTATGACGGCCAGCCAATCACGCAGTCCCAGCTCGCTGAAAGCCAGCGTTCGCTGCAGGAAGGCATGCAGAAGAAGGCAGAAGAAGCTCGCAAGAAGCTGGAAGCTGCTCAGGACGCTGCAAAGACCAAGCCTGCAAACTAATATCGTTATTCACGACATTAAAAAAACCGGCCTGTCATCAGGCCGGTTTTTTGTTGGGTGACGTTCTGTTTGGGAGATCAGTGCGTCATGGCCGCTTTCGCGCGTAGCTCGCCGGTTGGCGTGGTGTCGAATATTCGGGTAATATTCGGATTTCGCAGCGGCTGGTCGCTCTCGTCATGGATCAGGTTCTGCTCCGAGACATAGGCGACATATTCGGTTTCATCGTTTTCCGCCAACAGGTGGTAAAATGGCTGGTCGCGATCCGGACGGATTTCCGCAGGAATTGCGTTCCACCATTCTTCGGTATTGGCATATTCCGGGTCTACGTCGAATACCACGCCGCGGAACGGAAACACCTTGTGGCGAACAACCTCGCCAATCGTAAATTTTGCGTCTCTTTGTTTCATGGCATGCACATCCTTTCCCCATACAATTTGGGGTCCGGATAAAAAATATCAAGATATTTAGTGGTCAAGCGCGATTTTGTGACTTCAGCTTGCCAAAGGGTGCCGTGGCCAGCACCACGCCGCCGGTGACCAGGACAATGCCGAGCGCATGATAATGCTCGAAACGCTCTCCCAAAAACACCACGGCCATGACGATCGATACCGGTGGCATCATATAAAGCGTAATGCCTGCAGTGGCCGGGCCGAAGACGCGCACCGTGTGGGTGAAGCAGTAAAAAGCAGCAATGGAGGCGAACAGAATGATGCCGCCGATCTTTGCCCATGCCACGACTGATGAAGGCAACATGCCACCATGGGCAAGCTCGATAGCAGCCGGTGGCAGCAGCACCAGCGCGCCTGACAGTGCGATGACTGCAAACAGGCTAAGCGACGCCATGTCTCTGGCGGCTGGGTTTCGCAGCAGTAGAGAGTAGATCGCAAAGGAGATCGACGCGACGAGAATGGCAAGATCGCCGAGATTGAAATCGAGCCGCAGTAATTGCGCCACATCGCCCTTCAGCACGATTGCCGCCACACCAGCAAAGGCGATGACCATGCCCACCACTTCCAGCCGCCGGATCGCACGACCGTAAAGCGCCCGCTGAAACAGGATGATGAAGAGAGACGATGTTGTGTAGATCAGCGTGCCATTGGCTGCCGAGGTCATGGTGAGACCCCAATAAACCACGCCGCCGCAGATGCCCATTCCGAGAAAGCCGAGGATCAGCCAGAGCGCTGTTTTCGTTTGGATGAAGCGCAGGCAGGCTCGCCCATCGTGGATGATGAAGGGTGCCACGAACACCACCGAAAAGGACCAGCGCAGAAATGCGGTGACGAATGGCGAGACTTCGCCAATGACGCCGCGACCGAAAATGACGTTGCTGGAAAAGAAGAAGGGTACGGCGAGGAATATCAGCCAGTCACGCAGGCGAGGGGTGGTGTCGGTGGCTGGGGGCATGGGGCTTTCCGGTATGCGTTGATTTATTATGTGCGGGTTGAGGGGCTGTGCCAAAATAGATTTCGGTGGGTGTGGCTTACCCCCCTCTGTCCTGCCGGACATCTCCCCCTCAGGTGGGGAGATCGACTCGTTGAGGCCTCTCGCCCATCTTGAAAGCTGCGGATAGAGCGGGGAGCATACGCCCAGCTGATCTCCCCCCTTGAGGGGGAGATGTCCGGCAGGACAGAGGGGGGTAAGCCGCACCCGCTGTCATAACAACAAAACAAAAAAGGCGCCCCGAAGAGCGCCTTTTCCGGCAATTACGCCGAGTAGTACATGTCGAATTCGACCGGGTGCGGGGTCATTTCGAAACGCATGACTTCGTGCATCTTCAGTTCAATGAAGGCATCGATCTGGTCGTCATCGAACACGCCGCCAGCGGTGAGGAACTTGCGATCCTTGTCGAGGCTGTCGAGGGCTTCACGCAGCGAACCGCACACCGTTGGGATCTTCTTCAGTTCCTTGGCGGGCAAGTCGTAGAGATCCTTGTCCATCGGCTTGCCGGGGTGGATCTTGTTCTTGATGCCGTCGAGGCCAGCCATCAGCATGGCTGCAAAGCCGAGATACGGGTTCTGGGCTGGATCAGGGAAGCGGACTTCGACGCGCTTTGCCTTCGGGTTGGAGCCGAATGGAATGCGGCATGAGGCGGAACGGTTGCGGGCGGAGTAGGCCAGCAGAACCGGTGCTTCATAACCTGGGACCAGACGCTTGTAAGAGTTGGTCGTTGGGTTGGTGAAAGCGTTGATCGCCTTGGCATGCTTGATGATGCCGCCGATATAGTAGAGGCAGGTCTCGGAAAGGCCAGCATATTCGTCGCCAGCGAAGGTCGGCTTGCCGCCCTTCCAGATGGACTGGTGAACGTGCATGCCCGAGCCGTTGTCGCCAAAGATTGGCTTCGGCATGAAGGTTGCTGTCTTGCCGTAAGCGTTTGCGACCTGATGCACGACGTATTTGTAGATCTGCATCTTGTCGGCGCTGGATACCATCGTGTCGAACTTCACGCCCAGCTCGTGCTGTGCAGACGCGACTTCATGGTGGTGCTTTTCTACGACAACGCCCATTTCGCCGAGGACGGTCAGCATTTCGGAACGCATGTCCTGAAGGCTGTCAACCGGAGGAACTGGGAAGTAGCCGCCCTTGACGCGCGGACGGTGGCCGAGGTTGCCGGTCTCGTAGTCTGTGTCGTCGTTGGACGGCAGTTCGGACGAGTCGAGCTTGAAGCCCGTGTTGTATGGGTCGGCCTTGTACTTCACGTCGTCGAAGACGAAGAATTCAGGCTCTGGGCCAACGAAAATCGTGTCGCCGATACCGGAAGCCTTCAGGTAGGCTTCAGCCTTCTTGGCCGTGCCGCGTGGGTCGCGGTTATAGGATTCGCCCGAGACAGGGTCGAGAATGTCACAGATGATGACCATGGTGGACTGCGCGAAGAACGGGTCCATGTGAACCGTGCCCGTGTCGGGCATCAGGACCATGTCGGACTCGTTGATGGCCTTCCAGCCGCCGATGGAGGAACCGTCGAACATAACGCCATCGGCGAACATGTCTTCGTCCACGCAGGCCACATCCATGGTGACGTGCTGCAGCTTGCCCTTGGGGTCGGTAAAGCGCAGGTCAACGAACTTCACGTCGTTGTCCTTGATCTGCTTGAGAATATCGTTTGCGGTCGTCATTTGAAACTTTTCCTTGAGTGTAATGATAACAAGGTGAAGCCCCAGCTTTTCCTGCTGGGTTCAGTCTTTTTATATGGCGTCTACGCCTGTCTCACCCGTGCGGATACGAATAACCTCTTCCACATTCGAGACAAAAATCTTTCCGTCGCCAATGCGGCCTGTCTGTGCAGCGTTGCGAATGGCCTCGATCACGGCATCCGCATTTTCATCCGCAAGCACGACTTCGACTTTTACCTTGGGCAAAAAGTCGACGACATACTCTGCGCCGCGATAGAGTTCCGTATGGCCTTTTTGACGACCAAAGCCCTTAGCTTCCGTAACCGTTATTCCCTGAAGCCCGACTTCCTGAAGGGCTTCCTTCACTTCGTCGAGCTTGAAAGGCTTAATGATCGCTTCGATCTTTTTCATGAGAAAATATCTCTCCGCTTCTCCCGTTAAAGCGGTCTTTCCGCTCTGCCACAAGAATGCACGTATCGTGCCAGATCGGAAGCGGGTTTGAATAAAAAATCTTCAAAAAATGGCTGGACAAGGCGAAATTTGGCGCAACTTGCCTGTTTTTACGGGTGAAAATACCGTCCATCGCCAGCTATAGAGCGGTTTTTTCACGATTTTGCCAAATTTCGAACGTGTTACGCAAAGGTAAATGCACGATGTGGTCTGGGTAAATTTTGCGCAAATGAATATATTTTATGCAAGTGAATTTGCCTAATTTTGCGCCGATTGCCTTTTGCAAGATTTTGCGCTGAATATGCCCGCATGATGTTTTCAGCCAGCCATGCTTTGATCGACCCAGCCGCCATGGCGCGTATTGATGCGAGTGCGGAAAGAAGCGGCATATCCGTCTCCGCGCTGATGGAACTGGCAGGGCAGGCCGTTGCCGCATGCGCGCTCAAATACTATCCGCAAGCGCTCCGTTATGTCGTCCTTTGCGGCATTGGTAACAATGGCGGCGATGGCTTCGTGGCAGCGCGCGCATTGAGCGAAAGCGGTTCCGAGGTGGCTGTCTTTGTCTTCGGCGATATTGGCAAGTTGAAGGGAGCGGCGAAGCAGGCGTTCGATGGCATGGCACAGTCTTTCGAACCGCTCGATGATTACAAGCCCCGATCCGGCGATGTGGTGATCGACGCGATTTTCGGCGCGGGACTTTCCCGTAATGTCCCTGTTGAGGTGGCTACCCTCATCGATAAGGTCGAGACAGCCGCCATACCCGTTATCGCCATCGATCTGCCATCCGGATTGTGTGGACGGCGGGGCGTGCCGTTGGGACGAGCGTTTCAGGCTGCGCGAACAGTCACTTTCATGGCGCGCAAGCCTGGCCATGTGCTGATGCCTGGACGGTCGCTGTGTGGTGAGCTTGAGGTCTTCGATATCGGCATTCCGCATCGAATTCTGCGGGAACATAGCGGCTTGATCTATGAAAACCATCCCTCGCTTTGGATGAGTGCGTTCCCGAAGGCGGACGAGGATACGCATAAGTTCAAGCGCGGGCATCTCACCGTCTTCTCTGGCCCCTCCCATGCCACCGGCGCTGCCCGCATGACGGCTATGGCGGGTTTTCGTGCCGGTGCAGGCATTGTTACTGTTGCCGCGCCACATGAGGCGATGGGCGTGCTTTCTGCGACGCTGACGGCGGTAATGGTGTCAGGCATCGAAAGCGATGAGGAGCTTGAAGCGTGGGCTGGCGACAAGCGCCACAATACCTATGTTCTCGGCCCGGGATTTGGAGACCTCGAGAAAGCGCGCCGCTTCGTCTCCCTGTTGAAGGACAAGGCGCTTGTACTGGATGCCGATGGCATCACGGCGTTCAAGCAAGAGCCGAAGCGGCTCTTCGATCTCTTCGCTGCGGACGCGCCCCGGATTCTGACGCCACATGAGGGTGAGTTTGGTCGTCTGTTTCCTGACATTGCGGCGGACGACAGTCTCAGCAAGATCGAGAAAGCGCAGGCGGCTGCGGCGCTCAGCAATTCAGTCATTGTCTATAAGGGCGCAGATACGGTGGTTGCGGCTCCGGATGGTCGTGCGCTGGTCAACACCAATGCACCGCCCTATCTGGCCACGGCAGGGTCGGGAGATGTGCTGGCGGGAATAGCGGGTGGTTTTCTGGCCCAGCAGGTTCCGGCTTTTGAGGCCGCGGCTGCCGCCGTTTGGCTGCATGGTGAAACGGCCCAACGTCTGGGCCCGGGTCTCACCGCCGAGGATTTGGCCGCGGCGGTTCGTCCTTTTTAAGGCTAGTGGGCTGGCTTGCCCTGGCTGGCGGCTGCGGCCATGCGAGATGCGCTCATGACCAGCTTGCGCTCTGCACGTTCCTGCTGCGGCGTGCGATTGTAGATTTCGCGATAACACTTGGAAAAATGTGACGCGGAGACGAAGCCGCAGGCAACGGCCACCTCCACCACCGGCATTGCCGATTGCACCAGCAGGTGACGTGCGCGATCCAGCCTGATTTCCAGGTAGTAGCGGGCAGGGGAACGCCCCATTTCCTGCCGGAACAGACGCTCCACCTGTCTGCGTGACAGATCGGCATCATCTGCAATATCCAGCAGGGATAGCGGCTCGGACAGGTTGCTTTCCATGAGTTCGATGATCGATAGAACCTTGTCGTTCTGTACGCCAAGGCGAGCGCGCAACGGCAGGCGCTGGCGGTCATGCGGGTTGCGCACGCGGTCCGTCAGCTGCTGTTCGCAGACTCGGTTGACGAGGTTTTCACCGAAATCCTGACCGATCAGGTTTAGCATCATGTCCAGAGATGCCGTGCCGCCCGCGCAGGTGTAGATGTTGCCATCCACCTCGTAGAGGTCGGCATAGACCTCCACCTGCGGAAAGGCTTCGGAAAAGCCGGGCAGGTTTTCCCAATGGATCGCACA
Organism: Agrobacterium vacciniicorymbosi; assembly: GCF_040427045.1. Taxonomy (NCBI): domain Bacteria; kingdom Pseudomonadati; phylum Pseudomonadota; class Alphaproteobacteria; order Hyphomicrobiales; family Rhizobiaceae; genus Agrobacterium; species Agrobacterium vacciniicorymbosi. The sequence goes on along the minus strand of NZ_JBETMF010000001.1, from coordinate 585,329 downwards.
GCGCTTGCCGTTCAACAGGCCAGCCTGGGCTAGCACATGTGCGCCCGTACAGAGGCTACCGACAGCGATGCCGCGATTGTTCGCCTCGCGCAGCCACGCGTTGACAGATTTGTTGTTGTATTGCTCGATATCGATGCCGGAACAGATCAGCACCATGTTCGGGCGGTTTTCACCGCTCACCGATTTGCGCTCTTCAGCCAGTGATGTGTTGGCTTCCAGTGCGATGCCGCTGGAGGAGGCGACCTTCTGCCCATCCGCCGAGGCAAGGCGCCACTCATAGGCTGCGTAACCCAGCATACGGTTGGCAATGCGCAACGTCTCCACCGCTGCCGTGAATGGCAGCATGGTGAATTGCGGAACCATAAAAAAGACGACTGAGCGTTTCTTGGGAGGAGTTTTGCTCATTATGACCATGCTCCATTGCGGAAACGCAATTCCTTGCTTGGAAACCGTCCGCTGTATATCTCATTTGCGACACTCTCGGCGCAAGATACGACGCCGCTGTTTCGCTGTCAAAAAAACTGTGGGTGACCGGGGTTTTGACGGACGTCAAGCCGGGGCTTGCCGAGGAGCCGAGGCCGAACCGCTAATTTAGCCTTAAGCCGATATTTTGCATTTTATTAATATTGTTTTCAATTTTTCGGCGCAGCCTTTCAACACTATCGCCACGTTGCGCGTTCTATCGACGTGAGGAAACGGCGGATCGAGAAAAGACAGAAGACCGCCGCTTCATCTGGTGTTTCAGTGTCGGGTTGCCCAAGAACGACTGTGCCGTTCCTGCCCGATGCCTTCGAGCGGAGTATTGCGTATGCATGAAGCTGGCCTGACCGTTCTGGTCGTAGACGACGAACCGATCCTGAGATTCACTCTTGCCGATGCGCTGGAAGAGGCGGGTTATACCGTTCTGGAAGCGTCCAACGTTCTGGAGGCCGTGGCCGTCATCGGCAAGGTGCCCCAGATTTCTGCCGTCATCACCGACATCGATATGCCCGGCGGCCTGTCCGGTCTGGATCTGGTGCGGATGCTCGAAACCTGCCAGGAGCATATTTCGATCATTGTCACCTCCGGGGGGCATGCACCGGACGCGCTGGATTTGCCGTCCGACGTTCGCTTCTTCAGTAAGCCCTACCATTTCGACGACATCTTCTTTGCGCTCCGCGCTGCCATCTCCAGCAAGGCGAAGTCCAAAAAAAAGCGTAGCGTCCGCGTTGCCGGGTTGCAGTTCACACATCCCTGAACGCAAAAACGCCGAAGTTTCCTCCGGCGTTCAATGAGATCAAGCGCTTTATCAGGCCGCGCGCAACAAGATCAGGCTGCGGCCTTCGGCGGTGTAAGTCTCGCCATTGGCAATGGCGTTGCTTGGTGCATCCGGGTCTGCGGTCGTCAGCTCCGTCATCCAGCCGTGATCGGCATCCGGCAGTTTGAACTCCACCGCGCCATCATGCGGATTGAACAGAACCAGCACGTCCTGCCATCCGTCTGCTTCGTCCTGATCGTCACGCGTCAGGCGAAGACCGAGCGAGGTGCAGCCGAGATCGTCCCACTGTTCCTGCGTCTGTTCCCCGCCACCCGGGTTCAGCCATGTGGCGTGGGTGCTGTCGCGCCAGCTTTCGCGTCTGAGGATCGAATGGGACTGTCGCAATTCGATCAGGCGCGATGTGAAGCTGCGCAGGGCTTCAGCGCTTTCCGGCAGGTTTTCCCAGTGAACCCAGCTGACTTCGCTGTCCTGGCAATAGCCGTTGTTGTTGCCCATCTGACTACGACCGAATTCATCGCCCGCCAACAGCATCGGTGTCCCGTGTGAGAGAAGAAGGGTGGCAAGGAAGTTGCGCTTTTGCCGGTCGCGAACGGCGTTGATATCCTGATCGTCCGTCGGACCTTCGACACCATAGTTGAAGCTGCGGTTGTCGCCGTGGCCATCCTTGTTGTCCTCGCCATTCGCGTCATTGTGCTTCTCGTTGTAGGACACGAGGTCGTTCAGCGTGAAGCCGTCATGCGCGGTGATGAAGTTGACGCTGGACCACGGTCTGCGGCCACGAAGGTCGTAGACATCGCTGGAGCCGAGGACGCGGGCGGCAAAATCACCAGCGGTGCCGTCTTCGTCCTTCCAATATTCACGCACCGTATCGCGGTACTTGTCGTTCCATTCCGCCCAGCCGGGAGGAAAACCGCCGACCTGATAGCCGCCAGGGCCGATGTCCCAAGGCTCGCCAACCAGTTTCAGCTTGGAAAGAACCGGGTCCTGACCCACGGCATCGAAAAAGCCGCTGCGCTGGTCGAAACCTTCAGGCTCGCGGCCAAGAATAGTGCCGAGATCGAAGCGGAAGCCATCGATATGCATGTCTTCGGCCCAGTAGCGCAGCGAATCCGTGACCAGTTGCAGCACACGCGGGTGCGAGGTGTTGACGGTGTTACCGGTGCCGGTGTCGTTGATGTAAAAACGCGGCTGGTCAGGCATAGTGCGGTAGTATGAGAAATTGTCGATGCCCTTGAAGGAAAGGGTCGGTCCAAGCTCGTTGCCTTCAGCGGTGTGGTTATAGACCACGTCGAGAATGACCTCGATGCCGCCATCATGAAACGCCCTGACCATATCGCGGAAGCCAGCCATGCCACGCGGGCCATAATAACGCGATGCGGGGGAGAAGAAGCCGAGGGAATTGTAGCCCCAGAAATTCTTCAGCCCTTTTTCCAGGAGATGCGAGTCATCCGGAAAGGAATGGATCGGCAACAGTTCGACGGAGGTTACGCCGAGGCTCTTGATGTAATCGACGATCTGCTTGTCGCCCAGACCCTCATAGGTTCCGCGCAGGTTTTCCGGCACGCCGGGGTGTAGCTGGGTAAAGCCCTTGACGTGGGTTTCGTAGAAAATCGTCTTCGACCAAGGGACGTTGGGCTTCTTGTCGTTGGCCCAGTCATAATCATTGGGATCGATGACGCGGCACTTCGGCATCTTGCCGGCGCTGTCGCTCTCATCGAAGGAAAGGTCCTTGTCTTCGGCGTCCAGCTTGTAGCCGAACTGCTCGGTGCCCCATTCGATATCGCCCACCAGTTCACGGGCGTATGGGTCGACCAGCAGCTTGTTGGGATTGAAGCGATGGCCCTTTTCCGGGTCGTATGCGCCATGCACGCGGTAACCATAGAGCGCGCCGGGCTTCAGGCCGGGAATATAGCCGTGCCAGATTTCGTTGGTGAATTCCGGCAACGTGATGCGGTCGATCTCGTTTTTACCGCTCTCATCGAAGAGGCACAATTCAACCCGTTCGGCATGGGCGCTGAAGATTGCGAAATTGACACCATCACCATCGAAATTGGCGCCAAGGCGGGTGAAGTCGCCGGGCAAAATGCTGGAACCGAACTGGGCCATAGATATCCTCTTAGCTGATTGGGGCAGTGGGAAATGTGGTGGCCTGTCATTTGTTCCGCAGCGCAAAAAAATGGCTCGCGAGATCCAAGTCTTGCGAGCCATTCAGTTCGTCTTATGCGCTGCTTTTACTTGGAAACAATCCGCATGCGCTTGTTGTCCGTCGTTGGCCATCCGATATCCTTCAATGTGTCTGCAGGCAGGGCTTCAAGGGCACGCAGGTTCTGTCTGCGGCGCCATAATGCGTGCAGTGCACGGCCTGTTTCTACAAGGCGGGATAACCAGTGGAATGACTGCAGCGAAGCCCGTGATGGGCGCCTGGCGTGGGTGGTGATCATGGTCATGTCGTATCTCCTTTCATGCTCCATGTTTGGTTTCAGACGAGAGTGATATGCGCTCAGTGCGATCATCAATCAATTGAATGATTGTCATGCCATCCATGACTTATTGTGATGCTTTTCGGCGCCACCGTCTGGCTTGGATTTGAGGATGAGACATTGTTGACATTCAATCAAACGAAATGATATCGTCTTATCGATCAGAAAAATTGAAGGCATCCGCCATGACAGTTTCCTTCCGCCAGCCGCTGCCTTTGTTGGACAACGACATCCTGCGCACCTTTGTCGCGATTGCCGAAACCGGCAATTTCTCCACTGCTGCCGAGGTGGTGTTTCGAACACCGTCGGCGGTATCCATGCAGATCAAGAAGCTAGAAGAGCAGTTGAAGACGACGCTGTTCCTGCGCGATGCGCGCTCGGTCACATTGACCGCTCATGGCGAGACGCTTTTGACCTATGCGCGCCGCATGATCGCCCTGTCCAATGAGGCGGTGTCACGTTTCGTGATGCCGGAACTATCAGGTGTCGTCAGGCTGGGTGCACCGGAAGACATCGGTGAGCGTGGGCTGCTGCCTGGCATTCTCAAGCGGTTTGCGGAAGCCTTTCCGGCCATCATGGTGGATGTAACCATCGATTCCAGCTCGCAGCTTTACAAGCGCATGGATGAGCATCGGCTAGATCTGGCGCTGGTCAATTGCGCGTCGCTGCCTATGCGCAATACCGGTGAGGTGCTGATGCGCGAGCGGCTGGTGTGGACGGGCGCGAAGTGCGGCACGGCCCATCTGCGTGATCCCCTGCCGATTTCGATCTGGGAAGATGGCTGCATCTGGCGCTCGGAAGCCATCAATTCGCTGGAAAAGCAAAATCGCCGTTTCCGCGTCGCTTATCTCAGCGGCCACACCATGGCGCAAAAGGCGGCCATCGAGGCCGATCTTGCGATCGCGCCTTTGCCGCGTTCCTACGTGCAGAATGACATGGTTATTCTGGGCGAAAAAGATGGGCTGCCGGAGCTTGGCTGCTTCGATATCCGCCTCATTCTGGCGGATAAGCCGTCGCGTCCGGTTCAGGCGGTGGCAGACAGCATCCGCAATGCCTTCCGCGATGTGGCACAGCCGCTTTGAGATCGATAACTTATTTTTGAACGACCGCGGAACCCGTTTGGATTTCCTGCGTTTTATGTGCGCAATTTAGATCATCGTCTGCATTATTGACGCAGACACAAGGGGAGTTTCCACGCATGTCGACACGTTTCTTCGCAAGCATTGCTGCTGTTTTTATCGCTCTCATTTCCCTCAGCTCCTGCGGTAACACGATCCGCGGCGTTGGCAAGGATGTAGCAGGCACCGTAGACGGCACGCAGGCTGCCGGACGAAGCGTAGATCGCGCAGCGCGCCGCTAAACAAAATATTTGGCATCTGCCAAGATCAAAAAGAAGCTGGCGAATCTTTCGCCGGCTTTTTTGTTGTAACGAGATTTTCATGCGGGCATTTGTAAAAACAGCACACTGTGAAATGTGAGCCATATTCTCGTCGCCCTCCGGCAGTTTATCTTGCCAGACAGAATCTCGCTGATTCACGAGGACCGATGAGAAAATTCATTCGATATCTGCTGCCGTTTTTGTTTTCCACCGCAGCCAATGCGTCTGAACTGCCGAGCTATTGTCAGGCGCTCGACCATATGGGCGGCCGCTATACGGTGTGCAGTTTTGATCCGAAGAAAAACGATATCAGGCTTTATCAGTGGGATTATATTGCCGGAAAGCCTTACGGCTCCTTCGAGGCGCTTTCTTCGTCGCTCTGGCGCCAGCACAGCTTCGTCATCTTCGCCATGAATGGCGGCATGTATCACCGCGATCTGTCGCCGGTGGGACTGCATATAGAGAATGGCGTGGAAAAGAATGCCATCAGCACCGGCGGCGGGTGGGGCAATTTCCACATGCAGCCCAATGGCGTCTTCTTTCTGAAGGGCCAGACGGCAGGCGTGCTGGAAACCAGCGCTTATCTCAACGCTAATCTCAGACCGGATTTGGCCACGCAATCAGGTCCGATGCTGGTGATAGACGGCGAATTGCATCCGCGGTTTCTGCCGCAGAGCGACAGCCTCAACACCCGCAACGGTGTCGGCGTCTCTGACGATGGTGTCGTGCATTTCGCGATCTCGGAAAATGCGGTGCGCTTCTACGATTTTGCCACGCTGTTCCGTGATCGGCTGCATGTGAAGAATGCGCTTTATCTGGATGGCAGCATTTCCAGCGTGGATATTCCCGCTGCCAAACGCCGCGACTCCTGGCACCCCATGGGGCCAATCATCGCGGTGGTCGAGCGTGTGCCGGATTAAAGCAGGCGATCCTTAGATCGGTGCTTTCGGATAGGCCTTTTCCAGACCGCCGGACTTCATCAGGCCGTTGCGAAATGCGTTGAAGGCCGCATGCTGGCTGCTCTTGGAGACTTCGTGCAGGCGGATCTGCATGCGGGCCGGGGCATGTTCGCCAAACCACTCACCGCATTTTTCCAGCTTCAGCGTGTTGAGAAACCGTGCCTGCGACTGTTGATCCAGAAACAGATGCAGTCCTTCCAGCAGGTTTTCGTCCTGAAGGGCGTTTTCCAGCAGCAGGGTCAGCCAGGACTGATCCTCGGCATTCAAGGATGCGATCTTGGTCGCGACCGTTTCGCGGTCAGGGAAGGAAGAAGCATTTGCCTGCATGATATCTCACCGCTCTAGCGTGTTGGTTTTCGCCCGATAATGCAGATGCGAGACACGTTCAAGACGGTGAAAAGCCCGTCTACCAAAAACTGTGAAATTGCGGGCGTTTATACACATCTCAGGCACTTATGGTGAACCAAATCTAACCACGTTTACACTTTGGTCCAAATTGAGACGGAGCCTGTGGATAGCCTGTCCCGATATGGTCATCTAACCTATTGTTTTTTATTGCACCTATGCACGCAGTGAATGGCAGGTGGGCGAATACGCCTTGCTTTAGCCGTTTTTAGCAATTGCCTTTGTCACGAGTTTTTAATAAATGGTTCACCCACTGGGCCGACGGAAGAGCGGCCTGGAGAGTGAACACGCTGGAGTAATCATGGAAGAAACCGCACAGAAATCCTGCTGGGCAGTAACAATACGCGCTCTTGCAGGCTTTGCCGCTTTTCTCGCTTTGACATACATTTTTGGCAGCCCGTAAAAATCTCTCTTAAAAGTTTTCAGATATGGCAGCACGGTTTCCCCAAGAAACCGTGCTGTTTTCATTTGCGCCTGAAATATGCCCAGAAAAGGCTTTGCCGCATGTCGCAGTCGGCGTAATTCATGCCCATATTTGATATGGCGCATTTGCGCCTTTCAGATAAACTGGCGCCATAAGTCTATACATAGGGCAGGATACACATGTTTCTTTCGGTCTTCGACGTCTTCAAGATCGGTATCGGACCTTCCAGTTCGCACACGATGGGACCGATGTCCGCGGCGAACCGCTTTCTCGAAACCATCCTGTCAGACGAATGGCCACGGCCTTCCGGTGCTGCGGTTTCCGCCATCAAGGTCAGCCTGCATGGCTCGCTTGCTTTCACCGGCATTGGCCACGGCTCTGGCCGTGCGGTTATCCTCGGTTTGACGGGCGAGCGCCCTGACCGTGTCGATCCCGATGCGATGGACGGCCTTGTTGCCGATGTCGAAGCCTCGGGCCGCGTAACACCGCCCGGCCACCCGACGTACATTTTCCGCCCCGCAGAAGATTTGATCTTCGACAAAAAGAACCCGCTGCCGGGCCATGCCAATGGCATGACCTTCTCTGCTTATGACAATCAGGGACGCATGCTGCTCAAGCGCATCTATTATTCTGTCGGCGGCGGTTTTGTCGTGACCGATACCGAGCTCGAGGCGATGAAACAGCGCGGCAAGACCGTGGATAACGGACCGAAGGTTCCTTATCCCTTCGCCAGCGCCAAGCAGATGCTGGAGATGGCAAACAGTTCTGGGCGCACCATTTCGCAAATGAAGCGCGCCAATGAAGAAACCGTCATGTCACGGCAGGAACTGGATGACCGGTTGGACCAGATTTGGGATGCGATGAATGGCTGCATCGAGCGTGGACTGAAAGGCGAGGGTATCATGCCCGGTGGCCTCAAGGTCAAACGCCGTGCGCGCTCCATACATGACAAGCTGAATGCCGAATGGCGCAGCAACCGGCTCAACCCGGTTCTGGCGAATGACTGGCTGAGCGTTTACGCCATGGCCGTGAACGAAGAAAATGCTTCTGGCGGCCGTGTCGTGACTGCGCCTACCAATGGTGCGGCGGGCGTCGTGCCTGCCACCGTTCGTTATTTCCGCCATTTCCATGAGGATGCGTCGGTTGACGATATCAGGGACTTCCTGCTGACGGCGGCAGCCATTGGCGGCATCATCAAGCACAATGCCTCCATCTCCGGCGCCGAAGTCGGCTGTCAGGGCGAAGTCGGATCTGCTGCTGCCATGGCGGCGGCGGGTCTTGCCGCTGTGATGGGCGGTTCCCCGGCACAGGTGGAAAACGCGGCTGAAATCGCACTTGAGCATCACCTTGGCATGACCTGCGATCCCATTGCCGGTCTGGTTCAGGTACCGTGCATCGAGCGGAATGCTCTTGGTGCCGTCAAGGCCGTTACCGCAGCGTCGCTGGCGCTGAAGGGTGATGGTGAGCATTTCGTGCCGCTCGATGCCTGCATCGAAACTATGCGCCAGACCGGCAACGACATGAGCGAGAAATACAAGGAAACCTCCACCGGCGGTCTTGCCGTGAATGTGGTGGAGTGTTGAACAGCGCAACTTATCCACGCTTGACGGAAGAGCCAAAACGGCCTTGATAGCGCCATGGCTCTTCATCTTATCAAGCTTTGTGTTGGCGCTGACTCCATCGAGGATTTGCGCGAGTGGGTTTCCAACCGGTGCCTGACCGCCATTGCGGCAGGGCTGGAGCCGCACAGTGTGCACACCACGCGCATGTTTCCCAAACGGACGGAGGAGTTGCTGGATGGCGGCTCGCTCTATTGGGTCATCAAAGGCCAGGTGCAGGCCCGCCAGTCGCTTCTCGATATTCGCTCGTTCAAAGGTGAAGACGGCATCAGCCGCTGCGATCTGGTGCTTGGGCCGGAGGTCATCGAAACCTCGCCTGCGCCCAAGAGACCGTTTCAGGGATGGCGTTACCTGAACGCGGAAGAAGCCCCGCGTGATCTCGGTGGCAACGGCCTGTCCGACGACATGCCATCAGACCTTCGCCGCGAACTCGCCGAACTTGGCCTGCTCTAACCAGCAAAACTCCAGACAAAAAAAGAGCCGGTTCCGGGGCAACGGAACCGGCCCGTGGCACGGTCAACATCGGGGACGGGGTGACCTGACCGGCCAATAACTCGGTAGAGAGGGGCGGGGGAGACGCCGCCCGCCTGATTATTCCTTGATACCTGCAACGGCGCTGACGTTACGGCCATCCTGAATTTTGACCCAGCGACCCGGATTGGCGCTGTCCTGACGCTTGAGGTAGGTATATTCGGTCTCGGACCAGTCCATGACCTTGTTGCGCAGGTTGTCGAGAATGAAGTCGCCGCGATCAGTACGCACGGTCAGAACCGCGTGGCCGGAACCGTTTGGCTGAAGAACGACCGTGATCAGCAGGTCGGATGGCGAGATGCCCTTGTTCATCAACATCTTGCGCTTCAGGAGAACATAGTCCTCACAATCGCCAACCGTCGTTGGGTATGCCCAGCGTTCTTCAACGCCGTAGATTTCCATATCTGTCATTGGCGTGATCGTGGTGTTGACCGTGTAGTTCACGTCCAGGATCATCTTCCAGTTTTCTTCCGTCAGTCTCAGTGGGCCACGGTCGCCGGATGTCGGCTGGCATTCGCTCTGATAGGTCTGGCAGAATTCGTAGTGACCAATCGGTGGATTGGCTTTACCCATGATGCGCATGGCTGCTGCTGGAGATGCTTCTGCTTGGCCCGCAAATGCACCTGCGATCATTGCTGCAATCATAAATCCGAAACGGCTGATGTTTTTCATTTCTTGTCTCCCCGTTGTGAGGAGAAGAATGCCATCGATATTTTGAGCGGCGGCAAATAACGGCGCTCAAATTCGAGGTAAAATTTAGGAAAAACAACGCTTTATTTGAGTTTGTTTTGATCTGTATTTGAAGAAAATTTGATTAGAATTTTATCGTTTCGATTATGATTTCTCGGGGTTATAGGTGTTCAAGTTGCTGTTTTTAATTGGTTATGTCGGCGCTTTGGTTAATGCGTGAGGCCGCTTTTGGTGGGTGCGTACTAGTTTAAACTATTCTTTGACTATACTTAAGTTCATCGAACCCGGCCTACTGTAGTCCTAACTCAACCAAAGAGTGCTGAAATCTATCTGTGATTGTGTGTATTTGATCTTTTTAGGGCGATTTTTTTTCGTCATTTTTCTGAAATTTCTTCGTTTTCCCAAGATGGCACAGGTTTTTTCTGTGATTTTTCTGCGGGAGACGAGCGAAATCGGGAAGCGAGCGGTGCCCAAGGTGAATTTCGGGCACAAAAAAACCGGCTAACGCGAGGCGCTGCCGGTTGTCGGTGGCGAAGTCAGAATGACGGTATCAGAGAAACTCGATCAGCGCATCGCGAGACTGCACGGCATCGAATTCGATGGCCACGCCTTCCATGAAGTGACGCACGATGCGACCGGCCATGTTGCCGAGACGCACATTGCTGCCCATGGCAGGGCGGATTTCCGTTTCGACGGCTGCGCCAGATAGCGAAAGGTCGATGATGCGGCATGGCACGATATTGCCATCGCTCAACATCAGATCGGCGAGTGGATTGCGCGGCGTCAGACGGTCATGGCGGCGGTCTTCGGGAAGGCCGAGCGCGTGACGCTTGGCAATCCAGGCCAGCTGTGCAGCCAGTTTCTCACGCTTGCGCTCCGTCGCCATGATGGCGATGGTGAAGCCATCGGCGGTCAGCGCTTTGACGACGCCTTCGACACGACCGATATGCTGCAGATAGGCAATGATGCGGTCGCCATTTCTGGGACGCACGAAGCAGGTGATGCGGGCTGTTTCCGCTGTCATTTCATGTGCTGCGCAATCATACTCATCCTGCGACGGCACCATCAACCTGCCACTCAAAGCTACGGGCAAAACCTCCGCAGGAGGTGTCTCCACGGAACGAGCGGCAAAAGCGACGGTGGTCGAGCGAGATGAGAACATGGGCGGCACAATAAAGAGGAATAATCGCTCTTCTTTACAGCGCCCGAGTTAACAGACCGTTCCGCCGAAAGCTGCGAATATTCACACTTGATCTCATAACGATACGTGCGATGCCGATGGGCGGTTTGTCGCTATTCCATTGACCGCATCATCGCAAGGTTCTTCCAGCAACTGACTGCGTGTCAGTGCCAGCGGCTTGAAGGGCTGGCCGAAGTCCGCAAGCGGCGGATCGGAGACGAGAGCGCCCAGAAGCCGCGGCGGAAAATGCGGCTCGGCCTCCAGCGGCAGAAGCAGCATTTCGAATTCCTGCGCGGCATGGCCGCTCTCGCTTTCCGCCCATAGATCGAAGATGACGGGGCGTTCATGCTGCATCACCCCATGGGCGATGCGACAGGCATAATGGGCTGCATCCGGTTGCCAGATCATTGAAAAGGCCGTGTCGCGCAGCTCGCAGCCGAAAAGATTGTAGAGCCGCGTTCCCGTCAGGCGAAACACCGGCGCGTCTTCGCCGGTGTCAGTCAGCACGAAAAGGTCGGGCAGGACGTGGCGAATATGCGAAGGATCGATCTCACTGCGCAAAGGGGCTGCGCGATTGCCGCGTAAATCGTTCCAGTAGGAGTAAATCTCCAGGCTTGCGTTTGTCTTCATGACACGGTCTCCGAGCCCGCAGGGGTTATGTATCATTTCGATACAGAGCCACGTTCATTTGCGGTGCTTAAAGATATCCATGCGATTTCCATGCCACGCGCTTGCGCAATGACAATCCGTAAGGGCCTGTTAAGTTGCAGCAGCAGTCACGTCTCGGCGCTTCTTTTTCGCGCAACGTTACTATATTGCTCACAGCATACATGCGGAACGCTACGGGAAGGAAAGCTTGCTTATGACGCACAATGAAGGCGGATTGCCGGAAGCCGAAGAGGAAGCCCGTCCCGAGGTTGCGCAGAAATCGCCGGTTTTCAACCTGCCTGGCGCACTTGTTGCCGTTCTCGGCTTCATGATCGTTGTGCACCTCGTTGCGACCTATGTGCTCTCAGATGATGGTTATGGCTGGTTTATCTTCACTTTCGGCTTCATTCCGCTGCGTTACGCCACCGCCCTTTCCGAGCAGGGGCTGGAATGGCTTTGGACGCCCGTTACCTACTCGTTTTTGCATGGTGGCATCGAACATATTCTGTTTAACGGTCTGTGGCTGATGGCCTTTGGCGCGCCGGTGCTGCGTCGAATCGGGACGATGCGTTTCAGTTTGCTCTGGTGCATTTCAGCCGCCGTTGCCGCATTCGGCCATGCATTCCTGCATTGGGGCGATGTCACGGTGCTGATCGGCGCGTCCGGCGTGGTCTCCGCGCTCATGGGTGCGGCCTGCCGCTTTGTGTTTCCATCGCAGGGCGGTCGATATCATCCCGCCGTGGGGCATCTTCTGCCACGCCAGAGCATTCTTCAATCCCTGTCGAACCGCACCGTCCTCATCTTCACGCTGATGTGGCTGCTGGGCAATGTGCTGATTGCCTTCGGCATTCCGCTGGTGGGTGATGTGGGCGGCGAAGTGGCGTGGGACGCGCATATTTTCGGCTTCCTGCTGGGCTTTCTGTTCTTCGCACTCTTCGACCGCAACCCGGTCGGGCGCCGATAGGTTTTCGCGAAGCTACTCAATCGATTGAAGTATTTGGGCGGTCGGAAACATATTGCTTTCCGCTGAGCGCTGGAGCACCATTGCCTTCCAGATTGATCGCGCACCCGTGGAGGAGACATGGCGCGGGATCAAAAGACCAGTCTGACACGGAGGGAAATATGCCGATATTTGTGAAAGAACTGCTCGATCTCAAGGGCCGCGATGTCGTAACCGTCGGGCCTGATATGTCGCTGGGAGATGCGGCAATAACGCTGCACGAAAACCGAATCGGTGCTGTCGTGGTGACCGATGACAAGGGTGCTATTCTCGGCATCTTTACAGAACGCGATCTCGTCAAAGCCATCGCGGCGCAAGCCGCCGCAGCCTTGCAGGCCAAAGTGTCTGACGTCATGACCAAGAATGTCACCCGCTGTCACGAGGGTTCCAGCACGGATGATCTGATGGAACTCATGACTGGTGGCCGCTTCCGCCATCTGCCGGTGGAAGCAGATGGCCGTTTGGTCGGCATCATCTCAATTGGTGACGTGGTGAAAGCGCGCATCAGCGAAGTAGAGGCTGAAGCGGAGCATATCAAGGCTTATATCGCGGGGTAGGGTTGCCCCTGACGTGGCGGAGCAATTACGCCTCAAAAACCTGCTGCATCCGCTTCAATTCCGGAATCCGCGACCGGGTTTCCTCATATCCGCGCTCGATGGATTCAGCCGCACGGTGGAATTCCGACAGGCCGATGTGGTTGATACGAGGGTGCAGCGTCAAATCCGGTGGGTCGCCTGCGAGGCGTGAGCGGGAAATTCTGTCCTGAATGATGTTGAAAGCCTGCACCATCACACCCGGAAGTCCAACGCGTGAGGATGCTTCTGTTGGAGCCTTTGCTGTCGTGTCGAGGCTAGCGGTGCCTGCGCCATGCTTGACCACGGCGGAGCGCCCAAAAATATCGTAGTTGAGGTTCACGGCCACCACCAGCGCCTGTTCATAGGCACGGCAGACGGAGACGGGAACGGGGTTGACCAGCGCGCCATCGATCAGGGTTCTGCCGTTGCAGCGCACGGGTTCGAAAATTCCGGGCAGAGCGTAGGACGAGCGAAGGGCGGTAATCAGATCGCCCTGATGCACCCATACCTCATGGCCGGTTTTGAGTTCGGTCGCGACGGCGATGAAGGGGTGTTCCAGGTCTTCGATATTGAGGCCGACGAGGTGTTCCTGCATGCGCTTGGTCAGCCGCATTCCGCCAAACAAGCCGCCACCGCCAATCGTCAGGTCCAGCAGCCCGGCAATGCGGCGCATGGTAAGCGAGCGGGCGAAATCTTCGAGTTCATCCAGCTTGCCAGCGAGATAGCAGCCCCCGACCAGCGCGCCGATGGAGGTGCCCGCGATCATGCCGATCTTGACGCCTGCCTCATCCAGAGCGCGCAAAACGCCGATGTGAGCCCATCCACGGGCAGCCCCGCCGCCCAGCGCCAGCGCAATTCGGTTCGAAGCGATTTTCGGCATGGGAGATGGCGCCTGCTGTTCGACCTTCTCCAAAGTCGTTGCCGTCGCCGGATTTTCGCGGTTCAGTCCCCAACCCAACATTCTTCTGCTCCCAAGTGCTATGCGGACATTCAAGGAGAGATTCTGCCTTTTTAAGGCATGCATCGCTCCAAGGTGTCAGTCGACCTCCCGACCCCTGTCATATTGGTAGCAAAAGGATAAAGAACCGGAAAGATCAGTCTTTCGGGTGCGAGTGCCCGGCATCCGCCCCGTAGGTCTCGGCAGGATTGAAATGCCTGAAGTCATCGGTAATCGTCGTCACTGCCTTGCCGTCTTCAAGCGAAACGGTGCGGTAGAAGCAGGAGCGACGCCCGGTGTGGCAGGTCGCATCATGGCCCGCTACCGATACTTTGAGCCAGATGGCGTCCTGATCGCAATCGGTGCGGATTTCCCGCACGGTCTGGAGATTGCCAGAGGTTTCGCCCTTCTTCCAAATCTTGTCGCGTGAGCGGCTGTAATAATGCGCAATGCCTGTTTCCAGCGTCAGTGTCAGCGCCTGCGCATTCATATGCGCGATCATCAACAACTCGCCGTCCTTGATGTCGGTCACGACTGCGGTGACGAGGCCGTGCGCATCGAATTTGGGCGTAAACAGACCGGCAGATTCAAGCTCTTCCTTGTCCGCAGGGACGGGCGGAAATGTCGAAGACATGGAAACCTCTGATGAGACGGGCAAAGCACTGCCGTGGCTAAAATCAAAAAGAGCGGCTAGCGCCGCCCTGTCAGACCGGTCTGATCTCAGCGATTGTAGACCATGGTCATGAAGCGGGCCTGCTGGGCAGGCTCGGACTTGAAGGTGCCGGAGAAGCTGGTGGTCAAGGTGGTGGAACCCTGCTTCTGTACACCGCGCATGGACATGCACATATGCTCGGCATCGATCATGACAGCCACGCCACGCGGCTTCAGCGTCGTTTCGATGGCCTGTGCGATCTGCGCGGTCATGGTTTCCTGCGTTTGCAGGCGGCGACCATAGATTTCGACTACGCGGGCGATCTTGGAAAGGCCTAGAACGCGGCCAGCTGGCAGGTAGGCAACATGTGCCTTGCCAACGATTGGGACCATGTGGTGTTCGCAATGGGAGTAGAACGGAATGTCACGCACGAGAATGATGTCGTCATAGCCGCCGACTTCCTCGAACGTCGTGCCGAGAACGTCGCTGGCATTCAGCTCGTATCCGCCGAAGAGTTCGCGGTAGGATTTGGCAACGCGTTTGGGCGTATCGAGCAGGCCTTCGCGTTCGGGATTGTCACCCGCCCAGCGAAGCAGTACGCGCACGGCGTCTTCGGCTTCAGCCTGCGTAGGGCGCTGGTCTGCTGCACCGTTGGGTGTGCCTGCACCGGGGAAATTCTTCACGATTGCATCCATCTCTTGGGTCTCCCGATGCGGTTGAAATGCCGCATCTGAACTTGGTTACGGCATGACTTATAAAGATGCCGCGCCTGCTATCTGGTTGTTTTCAGGCAATTTGGCAAGTCTGTCATCACTTTTTCAACGCGCCATGATTAAATTTGCCGCACCTTGATGACGTCGGTGTCTCATAACATATAATGATGATAGCGCTCAGAAAAGCTTTGCCACTGATGACGCAGTGTTTGAAAATTCAATCCTGCGCGGACGGACGATCACATGGATGACATCTACAACAACCGCATTCTGGAATTCGCAGGCAACATTCCCCTGACCGGCGCCATGCCGGATGCGGATGCCAGCGTGCAGAAACATTCCAAGCTCTGCGGCTCCAAGGTCAAGGTCTACATCAAGCTGCGCGACGGCGTGGTGACGGATTTCTCTCACGAAGTTCGCGCCTGCGCGCTTGGGCAGGCCTCCTCATCTATCATGGCCCATCATGTCATCGGCGCGACCGCCGGCGAAGTGCGTCAGGCGCGCTCCGATATGCTGGCGATGCTGACGGCGGGAGGCGAGGGGCCGGAAGGACGCTTCGAGGACATGCGCATTCTCAAGCCCGTCAAGGACTACAAGGCCCGCCACGCCTCCACCATGCTGACCTTCGACGCCATCTGCGACTGTCTCGACCAGATCGAGGCAGACCAGCCGCTTTCGGCTTGAGCCGTGTGTAACGACCCGAACTGCCACCATTCCGATAAGACTCCGAAAACCCGCAACTGGTCCGGTCCCTTTGCCAAGACACCGGGCCGTCTTCTCGGCATGGGTTTGATCCGCTTCTATCAACTCGCCTTTTCCGGCTTCGTCGGCAATTCCTGCCGCCATATTCCCACCTGTTCCGAATATGGCTATGAGGCCTTTGCACGACATGGCTTCTGGGCAGGCGGCTGGCTGACCCTATTTCGCGTCGCACGCTGCGGACCGGGTGGCACCAGCGGGCTTGATCCGGTCGTGGAAAAGTTGGACGATACATATGTCTGGTGGGCACCATGGTCCTACTGGAGGCGGGCCAGAAAACAAGCTGACACAGGGGGATGAACCACATGCCTATGCCGATGGAGTACCGTCAGGCGTCGGTGGATTTCGACCGGTTCATGGAAGACCTGAAAGAGGTTTCCATGCTGAGCACATCGCATCAGGCCTACACGATGTTACAGGCAGTGCTTCAGGTGTTTCGCCGCAGATTGACGGTGCAACAGGCATTGGACTTTGCGAACGTATTGCCGCCAGTTCTGCGGGCTATCTTCGTCAGCGATTGGGACGTCAGCGAAGATACGCGTGCATTCGGCTCCGAAACCGGAATGATGATCGAAGTTCGAGAGCTGCGCTACAACCATAATCTCTCGACCGATTCTGCCATTCAGGATGTAGCAGAAGCGTTGGGTCGGAACGTAGACCCGGATGCTTTCAATCGAACCCTGTCGAAGCTGCCGCAGGAAGCCCGGGCGTTCTGGCGGGTGCCTGCGCTTTCTTAAAATTCTTTACTCAGCGCGGATTCCGCATTATCACCCGCGCGTTCACATTCCGGCTTTCGCCGGTCAACACACCACCCGCATTCGTTGGCGGGACTGGACAGGAGATTATTATGTCAGACGCTGTTTCCCTTACATTTCCCGATGGCTCCGTTCGCCAGTATGCCCCCGGCACGACTGGACGCGATGTTGCCGAATCCATTTCCAAGTCGCTTGCAAAGAAGGCCGTCGCGATTGCGCTGGATGGCACTGTGCGCGACCTTTCTGACACTATCGTCGATGGCAAGATCGAGATCGTCACCCGTGACGACAGCAGAGCTCTGGAACTGATCCGCCACGATGCCGCTCACGTCATGGCCGAGGCCGTGCAGGAATTGTGGCCCGGCACACAGGTCACCATCGGCCCGGTCATCGAAAACGGTTTCTATTACGATTTCGCCAAGAACGAGCCCTTCACGCCGGAAGATCTGCCGAAGATCGAAAAGAAGATGAAGGAGATCATCGGTCGGTCCAAGCCATTCACGCGCGAAATCTGGTCGCGCGAAAAAGCCAAGGAAGTTTTTGCCGCCAAGGGTGAGAACTACAAGGTCGAACTCGTGGATGCCATTCCCGAGGGGCAGGACCTTAAGATTTATTATCAGGGCGATTGGTTCGACCTTTGCCGTGGCCCGCATATGGCGAACACCGGACAGATCGGCACGGCCTTCAAGCTGATGAAGGTTGCCGGTGCCTATTGGCGTGGCGATAGCAATAACCCGATGCTGACCCGCATCTACGGCACCGCATGGGCCACGCAGGAAGAGCTGGACCAGTATCTCCACATTCTGGCCGAAGCCGAAAAGCGCGATCACCGGAAGCTCGGCCGCGAAATGGACCTGTTCCATTTTCAGGAAGAAGGTCCGGGCGTGGTCTTCTGGCATGGCAAGGGCTGGCGCATGTTCCAGACCTTGACGGCCTATATGCGCCGTCAGTTGGAAGGCACCTATCAGGAAGTCAACGCGCCGCAGGTGCTGGACGCTTCGCTGTGGGAAACTTCCGGTCACTGGGGCTGGTATCAGGAAAACATGTTCGCCGTAAAATCGGCCTATGCCTTCACCCATCCGAAGGACGAGGAAGCGGATAACCGCGTTTTCGCCTTGAAGCCGATGAACTGCCCCGGCCACGTTCAAATCTTCAAGCACGGGTTGAAGTCTTACCGAGAACTGCCTGTTCGCCTTGCGGAATTCGGCAACGTTCACCGCTACGAAGCTTCCGGCGCGCTGCATGGCCTGATGCGCGTTCGCGGCTTTACGCAGGACGATGCGCACGTCTTCTGCACGGAAGAGCAGATGGCGGCGGAATGCTTGCGCATCAACGACCTCATCCTGTCGGTTTACAAGGACTTCGGCTTCGACGAAATCGTCGTCAAGTTGTCCACGCGCCCTGAAAAGCGCGTCGGTTCCGACGACGTCTGGGATCGCGCCGAAAGCGTCATGACCGATGTTTTGAAGTCCATCGAGGATCAGTCCGAAGGCCGCATCAAGACCGACATTCTGCCGGGCGAGGGCGCGTTCTATGGTCCGAAATTCGAGTACACGCTGAAAGATGCCATCGGTCGCGAATGGCAGTGCGGAACGACGCAGGTCGACTTCAACCTGCCGGAACGCTTCGGTGCCTTCTACATCGATCAGGCCTCGGAAAAGCGTCAGCCAGTCATGATTCACCGCGCCATCTGCGGTTCGATGGAGCGTTTCCTCGGCATTCTCATCGAGAACTTCGCCGGTCACATGCCGCTGTGGTTCGCCCCCCTGCAGGTCGTCGTCGCCACCATTACATCGGATGCTGACGATTACGGTCGCGAAGTGGCAGAAGCCCTGCGCGACGCGGGCCTTTTGGTCGAAACCGATTTCCGCAACGAAAAGATCAACTACAAGGTCCGCGAACACTCGGTCACCAAGGTCCCGGTCATCATCGTCTGCGGCAAGAAGGAAGCCGAAGAACGCACCGTCAACATCCGCCGCCTGGGCTCGCAAGCCCAGACATCCTATGCGCTGGACGAGGCGATTGCCAACCTCGTGGATGAGGCGACGCCTCCGGACGTGAAGCGCAAGCGCGCGGCGAAGGCTGCGAAGGCAAAAGCTGGGTAGCTGAGGCGATGCCTCACTCTCAAAGTGGTCCTCGGGCGCGCCCGAGGACACACTACCGGGCGATTTGGATCGTTCAAACTTTGGAAGTGCTGACGCGTCCGGCTCGGACGGCGGCTGCGAGACGCTTTCTTATTTCCAGAAAGAAATCTTTGGGTACGTTTCCGTAGTCGCAGCGAGAGGGATTGTTTGGTAGTGGTTTGATACGGTCTGAAGGCCACTCGAACCGATTTACCTCACTCAGTCGGACGTAATTGATTTCCTCGTCCAAACCTATTGCTTTGCAGATGTCTTCGGGTATCTGTAATGATTGGTCTTCTTCCCCGATATCTGGGTAGGAGTGAGTAATGGGAACAACCGTTACAATACCTGTTTCACTCGAGGCCAGAACGATGGCGCAGGGTCGCTCTTTTTTCAAATGGTTTCTGTGCCAAGTGTAATCGAACCGGATGACGAGACCCGGAGTTGGGTCTGGCAGGGTCACTTGGATATTACGCCATACTCTGCGTTTTCAATCTCATTGAGCAGTTTGTCATCGATCTCGCTAACATGAAGTACTTGGACTTCACGTCGCTTAAGACGGTTAAAATGCTCGAGTTCGGCTGCGCTAATGTACGCGCCGACGACACGGCTGTGCGACGTGACCTCGATCACTCCGGCCTCATGCACTGCTTCACGAATTCGTCCAAAGTGGCGAGAGAAATCTGATGCGGGTATTTGGAGCGCTGAGCCCATAATCTATCTCCTTACTGATCTAGAAATTACGTATTTTACGTAATTATGTCAATGCGGAGGTTTTATTCTTGCGATAGGGGGTCACAGGAGGGCAGAGAACAACCAGAACGACAGCTCAGCCCTACTCAAAATCCCCAGTCGTCTCTTCCGGCGCCTGATCCTTCATCAGCACTTCAACATCCGAGTCCTGGCCACCAGCGACCTTGAACGTGCGCTGGTAGACCTTGTCCTTGTTGCGGGCGATGGCTGTGTATTCACCATCAGCCAGCACCATTGTGGAAAACGCGCTGACGCTTTCGTTGACGATATCGCCGGAGCCGGTCAGGACCGACCATGCGGTGTCGGCAATGGCTTCGCCGCCATGTTCGGATACGAGTTTGAGCGTGACCTGCGCCGCATGGTGCTGGAGCGTCGCTTCTGTGAGCTTGCCTGCTTCCACCTGAATATCGGCGCGCACGACGGCGTTGATGCCGCCATATTCGGATACGACGTGGTAGGTGCCTGCATTGAGGCGGATGACGGTGTTGGGTTTGACATCCGACATGACCAGACGGCGCTCGCCATCTTCCTGCGTGTCGGAGGAGTAGACCGAGAACTTAAGCTGGTTGGGCGAGATGCGTTTGTCCGCGCCAGCCACCGCGTTCAAGACAAAGCCACCGGCATCGAGGA
Source organism: Agrobacterium vacciniicorymbosi (assembly GCF_040427045.1). Lineage (NCBI taxonomy): Bacteria > Pseudomonadati > Pseudomonadota > Alphaproteobacteria > Hyphomicrobiales > Rhizobiaceae > Agrobacterium > Agrobacterium vacciniicorymbosi. The sequence continues at coordinate 564,860 of NZ_JBETMF010000001.1, read as the reverse complement.
TCAGCACCTGTTTGTCGATTTTGCCGCTGGTCGGTATGTTCAGCTTTTTGGTCACGCCCGCGCGGCCGAAGGAGACGTTGACGAAATATTCGCCGGGAGACAGATGAAATTCCGCCGAGCCGCCATCTGAGCTTGCCAGCATGGGCAGCTTGCCGTCCGAACCCGGAATGGGGCTGAACACGCGCCACGCCAGGCCTTCCATCATCGGTTCGCCATCATTTGTAAGTTTTGCTTCCATCACGACATCGCGGGATTTCGTTTCCTGCACGTCGGGCGCGATGGGGGCGCTAAAGGCGTTCAGCTTGGGCATTTTCGGCGTGCCGCCAAGCTGTTTGAATTCCTTGAAGGCATCCTGCGAGAAGGCAACGCCATGCGGCACGACACTGGAAATCAGCGCCACGCAAAGGCCAGCCGCAAATTTGATGGACGTCATTTCTCTCAACCGGATTGACTTCTTGTTTTTCTGGGACCACTTCAAACGCAATGCCGTGGCTATTTCAAGGCCCTTAATTTCATATGTACGACAATGGAACGGTTCTGACATGAAAGACAATATCACGCTCATCGATTATCTGAATGTACGCCGCTCGACACCGGCGCTGCAACTGGCCGAACCGGGCCCGGACCGCGCCGAAATCGAGGAGATATTGCGTCTGACGGTACGCGTGCCTGACCACGGAAAGATCGCGCCATGGCGCTTCATCGTTTACCGCGGCGAAGAGCGCAAGCGGCTGGGCGAGGCGAGTTTGAAGCGCGCGCTGGAAAAAACACCGCAGCTTGGCCCGGACCAGCAGGAAGTGGAACGCACGCGCTTTACCCGTGCACCTGTTGTCATCGCAGTCGTCAGCACGGCAGCGCCGCATGTCAAAATCCCGGAATGGGAACAGGTCATGTCCGCTGGTGCGGTTTGCCTCAACATGCTGTTCGCGGCCAATGCCAATGGTTATGCCGCCAACTGGCTGACGGAGTGGGTGTCATACGACGAAGCCCTCTGGCCCGACCTCGGTCTCAAGGCGGGTGAGAAGGTTGCTGGCTTTATCCATATCGGTTCCACGACATTCCCTGCTGTGGAGCGTCCGCGCCCGGAGCTTGCCGATGTCGTATCATGGGTGGGTGAAGCCTGATGTTTTACGCCACCGACAGCAATCTTCACGGCCTGCCGCATGATCCCTTTAAGGCCATCGTCGCGCCGCGCCCCATCGGCTGGATCGGCTCGAAGGGCAGGGACGGCTCGCTCAATCTCTCGCCCTATTCCTTTTTCAATGCCGTTTCCGATACACCCAAATTGGTGATGTTCTCTTCCAGCGGCCAGAAGGACAGCCTGCGCAATGTGCAGGAAAGCGGCGTTTTCACCGCAAGTCTCGTCAGCCGCCATCTGGTCGAGCAGATGAATGCTTCGTCCGCCCCGGTTGCCTATGACGTCAATGAGTTCGACATCGCCGGGCTGACCGCACAGGCGGGCGAACTGGTGGATGCACCCTTTGTGGCGGAGGCCTATGCCGCGCTGGAATGCCGGGTCACGCAGATCATCCGCCCTGTGGATGTGGATGGTGTGGAGGCGCAAAGCTGGGTCGTGTTCGGGCAGGTCGTCGGCATCCATCTGGATGAAGCTGTCATTGAAGACGGTCGCATCGATATGGCTCGCGCCCGTCCTATCGCGCGCATGGGTTACCGCGATTATTGCGACGGCGGTGTGGACGTCTTCCAGCTCGCAAGGCCGGGCGCACGCGGATCCTGATGTCTCCAGGCGGTTAATTTATATGGTGAACCAAACGTAAACCTTTTGCCCCTAGTGTCGCCGATGGGTGGCAGGGGCAAAAAACTCGCATGTGAGTCGGTCCCCGCCGAAACAGTCGGTATTGTCTGTTGTTGGGGCGCGCAGGGTGATCGTAAAAGCATTTCTTCGTTGGTCTGAAAAGGCCGGATCGAGCGACCGGTCCAAGGCGGCTACCGCGCTGGCGCAGGCCTATCTGCAATCCTCCCTGCCGCAGGACCGTCACGATAGCGCCTATGACGCGATGACCTATCTGCTGGATGATCCATCGCCAAAGGTGCGTCTTGCGCTTGCTGAAACGCTTGCCTTTTCGACGGAAGCGCCGCGCGCCATCATTTTCTGCCTGGCGCAGGATCAGCCCGAAATCGCCTGCCTCGTCATCATCCATTCGCCTGTGTTGCGGGAAACCGATCTGGTTGATCTCGTCGGTAATGGCACCGCGATCACCCGCGCCATGATCGCCGCTCGTCCCTCGCTGGAGGCTGGCGCTTGCGCTGCCCTCGCCGAAATCGGTGAGGTTCTGGAGCTTTCGGTGCTGCTGGAAAACCGCAGCGCCTGCATAACACCCTTTACCTTGCGACGTGTTGCCGAGCGTTTCGCTGATGATGCGGAAATCCGTGATCTGCTGCTGCAGCGCGATGATTTGCCGGCGGACGTACGCTACGCCATCGTCGGGCATATCGGTGCCGCCCTGGCGACGTCCCATCTCGTTTGCTATGCCATGACACCCATGCGGGCCCACGGTGTTATTCGCGAAGCCTATGAAGCGGCCACCGTGGTCATTGCCGGTGATGTTACGGCTGAAGCCATGCCGATGCTGGTCGAACATTTGCGCGAAAGGGGCGATCTGACGCCCGCTTTTCTGATGAACACACTCTGCTCCGGCAAACTGGATTTCTTCGCGCAGGCCATCTCCAATCTCTCCGGTCTTGTCGAACGACAGGTCCGCTCCATCCTCGCAACCGGACGGCATCACGCCCTGAAGGCACTGTTCCATTCCGCCGGTCTGTTCGGCGCAGTGCTGGATATCTTCATGGAAGCGACGTTGCTGTGGCGCGATGTTGTGGAGACGCCTTATTCAAACCCGGTTGCTGACCTGTCTTCCGGCCTGCTGGCAAAATTCGCCCATGTCGATGGTGATGCAACGATGCGCGAGCTTCTGCATATGGTCGAAAAATTGCAGATGTCGCAACACAGACAGCGTGCCCGTTCTCTTGCCAGCGATCTTGTTGCGGAAGCGGCTTAATCGTCATAGCCGCCTACCGTCACCCGCATCGAGTGCGGGATGGCGAAGAGGAGGGTGCAGCGCCGCCAAAACATCTGGCGACCCTAATCTCACTTCGTAAAACGTCGGGCGATCCACGAATAGCTGTCTTCCACCATGCGCACCGGCTTGCCCAGCACTTCCTTCACGCCTTCGGTGGAGGGCAAAATTCTGCGCACGCGGGTTATGGCCCGCTGGGTCAGCGTCTGCTCTTCCTGTGCTTCCAGAGCGGGTGTCGTGGCCGTAGCATCCGGCGTCTGGCTGTCTGTCTTGGCCGTTTCCGTTTTCGGCGTTTCCGGTGTCTGGCAGACCGCAACGACGACAGGATAGGATGCGTTGGCGAAATTGCCCAGCTGCTTTTCCGATTCGGCATCGCAAAGCTCTATGCTCGTCCAGCGCTGCTGCAACGTTGCGATATGCTGGCAATCGGTTGCGGTGTCATCGCAGCCGAGAATGGTCATCAAAACAAGCGCTGTTCTCATTGTCGCTCTGTTGCCTCTGGCAGGGAAAGTGTCTTACAAGCCGCAATGATCTAGCGGAATTGCAGTCTTATTGCGACGCGGAACTCCGCATTCACAAAAATAAACGGGAACCAGCATGCCAGTCTCCATCACCCTTGAAAGCCCACGCCAGCCCGAGATCATTCGTCTTCTGGAGATGTCGGATGCCTATGCTGCGTCGCTTTATCCGCCAGAAAGCAACCATCTGGTCGATATCACCACGCTGGAAAAGCCGAATGTTTCCTTCTTCGTGGCCCGAAATGATGGAGAGATCGTTGGCTGCTGCGCGCTTGTCGAGGCGGGTGATGGCACGGCAGAAATCAAGCGCATGTTCGTTGATCCGCAAGCCCGTGGCCTGAAAATCGGCAGGTTGATGCTGGAGGCCTTGGTGGAGTTTGGGCGGCAGCATGGCGTCACGGCCATTCGTCTGGAAACCGGCATCAGCCAACCGGAAGCCATCGGTCTGTACCATAAGGCGGGTTTCGTGGATATCGAACCCTTTCCGCCTTACAAGCCGGATCCGCTCAGCCTATTCATGGAACTCAAGCTCTGAGTTCTGAAACGACTGTTTCCTAGGAGGCGGTTTTTCGAAGCGGTGGAGGTGCATCGATCTCCACCTCGGCTTTGATTGTCTCCGCTTCGGCTTCTGCTGCGGAAAGTTCGACTTCGCGCACCCATTCGCGCCACACGGCAACCAGCAGCGCCATCAGCACCGGGCCAATGAACAGACCAAGGAAGCCCATCGTCTTCACACCACCGACCAGACCGAAGAAGGTTGGAAGGAAGGGAAGCTTGATCGGCCCGCCGACGAGGCGTGGGCGGATGGTCTTGTCGACGATGAAGAGTTCCACCGAGCCCCAGGCAAACAGAGCGATGCCTGCGCCGACGGAGCCGCTGGCAACCAGATAGACCGACACCAGCGTGAAGGACAGCGGCGCACCGCCGGGAATAAGGGCCATGACGCCGGTCAACACACCGAGCGTGACAGGTGAGGGCACGCCTGCAATCCAGTACGCAATACCGAGAATGATTCCTTCACCGATGGCGATCAGTGTCATGCCGGTGACGGTGGAGCTGATGGTGGCCGGAACGACGCGCGAGATGCGCTCCCAGCGCGTCGGCAGAATACGCTCGCCCACCAGATCGATCTGCCGCGCAAAGGCAACGCCGTTGCGGTAGACGAAGAACAGCGCGATCAGCATGAACAGCAGCGTGAGAATGAGGTGGAACGCGCCGTTTCCGGCGGCGACGATGGCGCGGTAGATGTTGCCGATATTGGCGCCGCTGACCAGTTGAATGACTTCGCCAATGGCACCGGGCGTGCCGATATAACGCACCCATTGCTCGCTCATCCAGGCACCGACGCCGGGCAGCGCGGCGATCCAGTCTGGCACGGGTGCGCCGACCTTGTTGACTTCCACGGCCCAGCCAAACCATTCGCGGATTTCGCTACCCGTGTAGGAAGCGGCAATGAAAATGGGGACGATGAGGAAGGCGATGATGAGAAGCAGGGCGACCGTTGCGCCAACCGTGTTGTTGCCGCCAACACGGCGCAGCAATTCACGATAAACGGGCCAGCTTGCAAAGCCGATGACGAGTGCGGCAAGCACCGGCACGAGGAAGCCGTAGAAGAAGTAGATTCCGGCAGCGACAATCAGAACCAGAAGCCAGCGGGCCGCAGAAATGGACGGCACGAGTGCGGTGCGTGCATGCGTGGCAGGGCCGAGCCAACGTGGCTCACTGGTCTTGCGTGGATTGTCAACCTTACTCAAAATCGCGTCTCTTTCGCATTCCCCGAACAGTTTGCAGTCTGCCATCATTTGGTAGACAGATTACAACATATTCTGCCAGCATTTCGTTTTTATATTGTTCGCACATCTTATTGGACGATTTTGGTAAAAATAACGCAACGCGCCTTGGCCTCTTTACACAAATATGAGAGTTGAAGGCGAATTTTACAATCGCGACGGCGGCAACGCTGTTATGGACACGATCATGCTTGCCCGTTTCTTCGCCTATTATCGTCCTTATCGTGGTCTGTTCATTCTGGACTTTTCCTGCGCTGTGCTTTCCGGCCTGCTGGAGCTTGGCTTTCCGATGGCGGTCAAGGCCTTCGTGGATGTGCTGCTGCCGGCTGGCGACTGGCCGGTTATCGTGCTGGCCTCCATCGGGCTTCTGGTGATCTACGTACTGAATACGGGGCTGATGGCGACCGTGACCTATTGGGGCCACATGCTCGGCATCAATATCGAAACCGATATGCGCCGCCGCGCCTTCGACCATTTGCAGAAACTGTCCTTCCGCTTTTTCGACAATCAGAAGACCGGGCATCTGGTTGGTCGGTTGACCAAGGATCTCGAGGAAATTGGCGAGGTGGCGCATCACGGGCCGGAAGATCTGTTCATCGCCATCATGACCTTCCTCGGTGCATTCCTGCTGATGCTCTCCGTCAACGTGCCACTGGCGCTGGTCACCGCCGCCATCGTTCCCATCACCGCCTGGGTGACGAGCCGTTACGGCAGCCGCATGACCAATAATTTCCGCGCACTTTATGGCCGCGTCGGCGCGTTCAACGCCCGCATTGAAGAGAATGTCGGCGGCATGCGCGTGGTGCAGGCTTTCGCCAATGAGGACCATGAGCGGGCGTTGTTCGAGGCGGATAACCAGCGTTACCGTCGCACCAAGCTCGATGCCTACAAGATTATGGCGGCAAGCACATCGCTAAGCTATATGAGCATGCGCCTGACGCAGATGATCATCATGATCTGCGGCGCCTGGTTCGTGCTGACGGGTGATCTGACCAGCGGCGGCTTCATCGGTTTCCTGCTGCTCGTCAACGTGTTCTTCCGCCCGGTGGAAAAGATCAATTCCGTCATCGAAACGTACCCGAAGGGCATTGCCGGTTTTCGCCGCTTTACCGAGCTGATCGATACCGACCCGGATATTGCCGATGCGCCTGACGCCGTCGAGGCACCGGCTCTGCGCGGCGAGATTGCCTATGGCAATGTCAGCTTCGGTTATAGCGATGGCAAGCAGGTGCTGCGTAACATCGACCTGACCATCCGGGCAGGGGAAACGGTCGCTTTCGTTGGCCCTTCAGGGGCGGGCAAGACAACGCTCTGCTCGCTGCTGCCACGATTTTACGAGGTTACGGGCGGTGCGATCAGCATTGATGGTATCGATATTCGCAAACTGACGCTTGCCTCGCTGCGCAGCCAGATCGGCATCGTGCAGCAGGATGTGTTCCTGTTCGGCGGTACCATTCGTGAGAATATCGAATATGGCCGTCTGGGTGCCAGCGATGCCGACATCTGGGAAGCGGCGCGCCGCGCCCGGCTGGATAGCGTCATCAACGATATGCCTGAAGGCATGGACACGGTGATCGGGGAGCGCGGCGTCAAGCTTTCCGGTGGCCAGAAGCAGCGTATGGCAATTGCCCGCATGTTCCTCAAAAATCCACCGATTCTCATTCTGGACGAGGCGACATCGGCGCTCGACACGGAAACCGAGCGCGCTATTCAGGCGTCCCTAGCCGAACTCGCCAAGGGCCGCACGACGCTGGTCATTGCCCACCGTCTGGCCACCATCCGCGATGCCTCGCGCATTGTGGTGGTGGACGAAAGCGGCATCGTGGAGACGGGCAACCATCAGGAGCTTCTGAACTCCAAGGGCCCTTACAGCCGCCTTTACGAAGCGCAGTTTGGCGCGCAGTTGCTGGTTTAAGGGTTCACTGGCGCTTCGATGCCGGGGTTCGGCTCCGGCTTGCCGGGATGCGAGGTGACGAGATAGGTCACCCCGACGGCGCTGGCCGCGACGATCAGCGTGCCGATGACGATGAGGGTGAATGTCCACGGCTTCGACCGGCGTCGCGACCAGACGATGCGGCGACCGCGCACGCGCTTCTTTTCCGGGTCATCGTGATATTCCGGTCCGAGATTTTCCGTGTTGGCCATGGTTCCCTCCGAATTCCGATTTTCTGTTTAGGCCAACGCCTCAGTGCGAGAGAAGTTCAATCAGCGAACGCCTTGGCCGCTTGCAGACTTGCCGGAGCGGAACGACCGGGCCATTGTGCGCGGAAAGCGAGACGATTTGCCTTGAGGGAGGACAGAGTTGATTTCCAATCCGCGCGCGTTTCTGGAGGAACTGTTTTTTGCTGCGGTGAAGGCAGCCGATCCCTATGAGGCGATCCTTCGCCACCTGCCGGAACCGCCCAAGGGGCGCACCGTCGTCATTGGCGCAGGCAAGGCGGCAAGCCAGATGGCGCAGGCCTTCGAGCGCGCCTGGCCGCACCCTTTCGATGGGCTGGTAGTGGCGCGCCACGGGCCGGTGGCCGAATGCCAGCGCACCAGAATTCTGCAATCCGGCCACCCGGTCCCTGACGAGGCAGGGATTACGGCAGCGCAAGCGCTGATGGCGCATGTGAGCGGGCTGACGGCGGATGATCTCGTCATCGCACTGGTTTCCGGCGGCGGCTCGGCACTTTTGCCCGCCCCGCCCGAAGGTTTTTCGCTGGTCGATGAGATTGCGCTCAATGAAGCGCTGCTGGCTTCCGGAGCGCCGATTTCGGCCATGAATGTGGTGCGCAAGCATTTCTCCCGCATCAAGGGCGGCAGGCTGGCGGCGCTGGCGCATCCAGCCCGAGTCATCAGCCTCGTGGTATCGGACGTACCGGGCGACAACCCCGCCTTCGTCGCTTCCGGCCCGACAGTGCCGGACGAAAGCGATGCGCAGGATGCACTGCGCGCCATCCGCGATTATCGCATCCACTTGCAGGAGCGCATTGTCGAGAGCATCCGCAACGTCGTGGCGCCCAAGCCCGATGACGCGGCCTTTGCCGGACACGAAGTCCACGTCATCGCCTCGGCGCGCGTCTCGCTGGAGGCCGCCGCCGATCTTGCCCGCAGCAAAGGGATTCATCCGCTGATCCTCTCCGATAGTATCGAAGGCGAGGCGAGAGACATCGGACGCATGCATGCGGCACTGGCGCGCGAGTTCGCGGCAAGCACCGCTTTCGACAAGCCTATGGTCCTGCTCTCCGGCGGCGAAACCACAGTCACCATCGGCAGCGGACGTTACGGCAAGGGTGGCCGCAATGCCGAATTTCTCCTCTCCGCCACCCTCGACCTGCAAGGCACCTCCGGCATCACGGCACTGGCAGCGGATACGGATGGCATTGATGGGTCTGAAAACAATGCAGGCGCATTCGCCGATGGCGACAGCATAAGCCGCATCCGCGCCGCTGGCGGCGATGCCCGGGCGCTGCTTTCCGGCCATGATGCGTGGTCTGCGTTTAATCTGGCCGGTGACCTCTTCGTGCCGGGACCGACGGGAACGAATGTGAATGATTTCCGGGCGTTTTTGCTGGAGTGATTTTTGGAGGTGGGCTGTTTAGGCATTAGCTTCCGCCTCGGAATGGATGTGCTGCGTTGCGCCCATCGTCTTTAAAGGATGGTGCCTGCCGCCGCCCGCTCCATAGACCCCATCAAAAACCGCTTGCCTTTGCTCGCAATATGGCCGTTAAGAGTGCGAAATCTGGCCGGGAGGTATTGTCTGGCCAAGAAACACGTTTGCGGCATAGCCATGGAGAGCCGAGATTATCAAGATAATGGTATTGCTGCACAGCGCCAACGGCGTCGAATGGCAGTCACCGCCGAAAGGCACCGGCCTGAAAACACTGGCCGAAGCCGAAGAGCAGGGTTTCATCCAGATCCGCGGCGAGTTTCAAAAACGACAGTTTCGCTTGACAAGCCTGGGTCTGGAATATGTCAACCGCGACAAGCGCCGGTTGGAAGCACGACGGACGTAAATGGATTTGGCTGGATAGGCTTGTTGGCACCAACACAGCCTTCTCAGGCCGCGCCCTTATGCAGCGCTGCCGCTGTGCCAGCCGGATCAACAGAAATCACCTTCAAGTAAGCCCGAGCGGGTTGATCCGGCTCGCTGCGGCTTTGCTCCCAATCCCGCAATGTCCCAAGTGGGATTTGGTAGCGAGCCGAAAACTCTTCCTGAGTGAGCCGAAGCGCCCGGCGGATGACTTTAACCTGCGGCATACGAGGAGCAGACCGAAGTTGCTCTTGCGTCACAGGCGGATTGTCAGCATCGGATTTCGCGTTTGCTTCTGCTTCTTCGTCGGTCATGGCTTCGAGGCAGGTCCACTAGTAATTCATATGATTCAGGTATTTCCACACCCGTCTTTTGTTTCTTGTTGCCTAAGCGTGCTCAGTCGTCTTGGTGAGAAAACAGATCGTCTTCCTTTTTTGTGTAATGCTGGTCGAAATTTTTTATTATGTTCGGGTTATAGAAATTCTTGCTGCTGCTGCCTTTCTTGCTTGGATCAAGGTATCTTTTGAGGCAGAGCTTCGTATCTTTTTCTAGAGTTTTCCTAAGCGTATGATATGTGGAATTTATGATAAAGTTCGAATATCGCTTCCTCAGCTTGCCGCAAAGCGTGTTGTAATCCCATGCATATGCAGGCGGAACCTTTCCATCTTCAACGATTAAAGTCAGATCCGGATCGACATTCACAATAGATGCCTTAACAGCATCATCAGCTTTACTCTTGATAAGGTCGAATTGTACCTTCACTGAGAATGAATAGTCGGACGAAATTGACGCTAAACCAACTTCTGATGCCTTCATATGCGCAAGGAATTTTATTACCGCGTCAGGAGATTTCTTGGCAATCGCCTCCACTTCATTTTGATCAAGATTGAATGAAATTGGAATTGAGGCGATGTTGAGATCCGAAAAGCTGACGGAAAACCACTTCTGAATTGAAATGACGTAATTTTTTACTGATGCAAGTGAGATTTCCACGAGTGCTTGCTGCAGAAGTGGGTTGTTATTGACGAAATGGGTCGCGCTGTCCCTGATATCTACAAGTGCTTCGATGTTTTTGAGGCAGTGTTGGTCAATTCGATTCACTGGATAGCCAGCAACTAGATTACAGCACTTTTCGAGACCAATAGTCATCGGCGAACCCGACTTGGTTGTCTTCAGCTCCTTGAATTTACTGGGAGTTCCATCCTTCCGCTTTTTCTGACGAAACTCATGAAGACTTGAAACTTTTCCGTTGTTAGCTTGCATGATGCGAGCCTTGAGAAGTAGTTCCCAAGCATTAATCATAAGTATGGAAAAAGATTCTTCCCGATACTGACACGATGCTCTGTTGTAAGTCTCAATCGCTGCCACACATGCAGCCCGCGATTTCTCTACAAGCTTAAAATACCCCGCCCGTCTCAAAGTAACTCCCAGCGTTCGAATCTTTACCGATTGATCAGCCCAGCTAGGTTTCAACGTTACGTTTATTTTTTCAATACTAAAATATGCCCGATTGGCAAGAGAGTAGCCGCGAGAATGGTTGTTCGACTTCATTACAAAAAAATATCCGGGCACTTATGGTGTCCGGATATTCATGATGAAAGTTCATTTGTTGTGGAGTGTTAGCTTAACTGCAACCGCTCGTCGCACCACAAGTATCGCATTTCTCACACGTCCCATTACGCACCATCGTAAAGTTCTGGCACTCGGAGCACATGTTGCCCGTGTATCCCTGGGCAATCGAGCGGATGCGGCGTTCGGCTTCCTTCTTTTTGGCTTCCGTCTTGGCGGAGGCGGCGTCTGCTGCTGCCTTGTCGGAGAAGAGGGCCGTTGCGGCCTGTTCGGATTCGGTGGCGATGGCCTCTTCGGCGATGTCTTCGGCCAGTTCCTTGGCGCGCTCCTCGTAGTCACGCTTGAAGGCGACGACTTCGGAGGTGGAGATGGCGACGGTTGGTTCCAGCTTGCGGACCGTGTTGCCGGAGATCGACGTTACGTTGCCGGAGGCGCGGGCAGGGGCGGCTGTTGCCGAACCCTTTGGCTCCGAACCGCTACGCTCGCTGCCGGTGTCGGAAACCAGCGTTGGCTTGTAGCCGCGGGTCCAGCCGGTGGAGAGCAGGTTGGTCTTGCCTTCCTGAATGCCCTTGCCGAGTGCCGTCTGCGAGAAGTCCGACGTATCCACATGGGCCAGATCGTGACGGCCGAGGTAGGAGACGGCGAGTTCGCGGAAGACGTAGTCGAGGATCGATGTTGCGTTCTTGATCGCATCGTTGCCGATGACCATGCCGGCTGGTTCGAACTTGGTGAAGGTGAAGGCCTCCACATATTCTTCCAGCGGCACGCCATATTGCAGGCCAAGCGAGATGGCGATGGCGAAGTTGTTCATCATGGCGCGGAAGGCGGCGCCTTCCTTGTGCATGTCGATGAAGATTTCGCCGATGCGGCCATCACCGAATTCGCCGGTGCGCAGGTACACTTTATGACCGCCGACGGCTGCCTTCTGGGTGTAACCCTGACGGCGGTTCGGCAGCTTTTCACGCTCGCGGCTGACACGTTCGATTACGCGCTCAACGATCTTTTCCGTCAGCGTCACGGCCTGGGCGGCCTGTGGCTGGGCGATCAGATCATCCAATGCGTCTTCGTTGTCGTCATCTTCGACCAGCGATGCATTGAGCGGCTGGCTGAGCTTGGAGCCATCGCGGTAAAGCGCGTTGGCCTTCAGCGCCAGCTTCCAGGACAGCATGTAGGCTGCGCCGCAATCTTCCACCGTTGCATCGTTCGGCATGTTGATGGTCTTGGAAATCGCACCCGAGATGAAGGGCTGCGCTGCCGCCATCATGCGGATGTGGGATTCCACCGAGAGGTAACGCTTGCCGATCTTGCCGCAAGGGTTGGCGCAATCGAACACGGGCAGATGCTCGTCCTTGAGGAACGGTGCGCCTTCCAGCGTCATCGCGCCGCAAACGTGCACGTTGGCCGCTTCGATGTCCTTCTTGGCAAAGCCGAGATGTTCCAGCAGGTTGAAGCTCATGTCGGCGAGTTGCTCGTCGGAGACCTTCAGCGTTTCCTTGAGGAAGTCAGCGCCGAGTGTCCACTGGTTGAAGACGAACTTGATGTCGAAGGCGGCCTTCAGCGCGCCGTTGACGGCTTCGATCTTCTCATCGGTAAAGCCCTTGGCGCGCAGCGTCGAGGCGTTGACGGCAGGTGCCTGGTTGAGATTGCCGTGACCGACAGCGTAGGCTTCGATTTCGGCGATCTGGCTTTCGGAATAACCGAGCGAGCGCAGGGATTCCGGTACGGCGCGGTTGATGATCTTGAAGTAACCGCCACCGGCCAGCTTCTTGAACTTTACCAGCGCAAAGTCAGGCTCGATGCCGGTCGTGTCGCAATCCATGACGAGGCCGATCGTGCCTGTCGGCGCGATAACGGTGGTCTGGGCATTGCGGTAGCCGTTGATTTCGCCAAGCTCCAGAGCCTTGTCCCATGCAGCAACGGCGTGGGTGATGAGGTCCTGATCCGTGCAATCGGTGTGGATGAGCGGAACCGGGTTTACCGACAGGCCTTCGTAACCATAGGCCAAGCCCTGAGCGGCGCGGCGGTGGTTGCGGATGACGCGCAGCATGTTGTCACGGTTCGGTGCAAAGCCGGGGAAGGGGCCGAGTTCGCCAGCCATTTCAGCCGATGTTGCGTAGGATACGCCGGTCATGATGGCGGTCAAGGCACCGGCAATCGCACGGCCTTCATCGCTATCGTAAGGAATGCCGGAGGACATCAGCAGGCCGCCGATGTTGGCATAGCCGAGGCCGAGTGTGCGGTATTCGTAGGAGCGTTCGGCAATTTCCTTGGATGGGAACTGCGCCATCATGACGGAGACTTCGAGAACGACGGTCCACAGGCGAACGGCGTGTTCGTAGTCGGCAATGTCGATGTTCTTGGTCTTGGCGTCCTTGAACTGAAGCAGGTTCAGCGAGGCAAGGTTGCAGGCCGTGTCATCGAGGAACATGTATTCCGAGCAGGGGTTGGATGCGCGGATGGGGCCAGCGGCTGGCGATGTGTGCCAGTCGTTCATGGTGGTGTTGAAGTGCAGGCCCGGATCGGCAGATGCCCAAGCGGCGTGGGAAATCTTTTCCCAGAGATCGCGGGCTTTCAGCGTCTTCATGACCTTGCCGTCCTTGCGGGCGGTGAGGTTCCAGTCGCCATTGTCTTCCACGGCGCGCAGGAAGTCGTCCTTCAGCGAGACCGAGTTGTTGGAGTTCTGGCCAGACACCGTGAGGTAGGCTTCCGAATCCCAATCGGTGTCGTAGGTCTTGAATTCGATGTCCTTGTAGCCCTGCTGGGCGAACTGGATGACGCGCTTGACGTAGTTTTCAGGAACCATGTCCTTCTTGGCAGCACGGATTTCGCGCTTCAAGGCCGGGTTCTTGGCAGGGTCGAAGCAATCGCCATTATCGCCTTCGCAATTGACGCAGGCCTTCATGATGGCCTTCAAGTGCTTGGCGACGATCTTGGAACCGGTGACGAGAGCGGCAACCTTCTGCTCCTCGTTCACCTTCCAGTCGATGTAGGCTTCGATATCGGGGTGATCGGCATCGACGACGACCATCTTCGCTGCTCGACGAGTCGTGCCGCCGGACTTGATGGCGCCGGCTGCGCGGTCACCGATCTTGAGGAAGCTCATGAGGCCGGAGGACTTGCCACCGCCGGACAGCTTTTCGCCTTCGCCGCGCAGGTAGGAGAAGTTGGAGCCCGTGCCGGAGCCGTATTTGAACAGGCGCGCTTCACGCACCCACAGGTCCATGATGCCGCCTTCATTGACCAGATCGTCTTCGACGGACTGGATGAAGCAGGCATGCGGCTGCGGGTGTTCGTAAGAGGACTTGGACTTGGTCAGCTTGCCCGTAAAGGGGTCGACATAGAAGTGGCCCTGGCTTGGACCATCGATGCCATAGGCCCAGTGCAGGCCGGTGTTGAACCACTGTGGAGAATTCGGCGCAACGCGCTGGGTGGCGAGCATGTAGGCAAGCTCATCCTTGAAGGCTGCCGCATCTTCTTCGGTCGAGAAATATTTGCCCTTCCAGCCCCAGTAAGCCCATGTACCGGCCAGACGGTCGAAAACCTGACGCGCATCGATTTCAGAGCCGTAACGCTCGTCTTCGGGAATGTCCTTCATCGCCTTTTCATCGGCAACGGAACGCCACAGGAAGGACGGAACGTCGTTCTCTTCGACCTTCTTCAGGCGGGCAGGAACGCCTGCCTTGCGGAAATATTTCTGCGCCAGAACGTCTGTCGCGACTTGGCTGAACTGCGCGGGAACGTCGATATCCGCCAGACGGAAAACGACGGAACCATCCGGGTTCTTGATCTCGCTCACGGCCTTGCGGAACTCGATTTCCGCATAGGCAGACTGGCCGGGCTTCGTGAAGCGACGTTCGATGCGCATTGTCTTTGTCCTCGTCCTTGGGCGCCTCTGGGCAGGGCGCAAAAATTCGTTCCAGCGTCGCACTTCATCGCGCGCCGCCGGTTTGTGGCCGTATCAGGTAAAACCATCATCCGTGGATGATGCTCCCTCTATCTCGTGGTGATTTCGGCTGCAAGCATACTATATATAGTATTAACAGTTTGTTGTCGCCATATATCCCGCATTTTGTTTTGGCAGCAAAAGCCAGCTCACAGACAACCGATTGCGCTCCATCCCCTCATGGCTGGAACGCATACAAACGCGTGAACTGAAACTGATGAGAACCGAAGGTGGAACACCCGATTCCGTTGCCGCCGCAACATGAGCATTACCTTGCGGATATGCAGTGATTCCGTCAAGGCCTAGTTTGCAATCGTTTGTTAACCACAAGATATTGTGTGGGGTGGCTGTGGAAAACGGGGAAAGAAAAACCGCCCATAAAATTCAGTAACTTGGATGAATTTTAGAAAGTCCGATGCCGACTACCTTACGTTACGGAGGGCCCGTTTATCGCGATTTTCTCGATTTTTTCGAGTGTGGTGTACATGCAACAACACCTGATTTCCACAATTGCCGGTTCATATGCAGTTAGGGCTGGACAAACGAAAAGAGGCAGCGGCAGCGCGCAGGTCCTATCTGAATTGAGGCGACGGTTCTGCCGCAAATGTCGGTTATGTTACTCCCGCTTTGACGATTTTTTTTCCGATAGATACTTTCTGGAAAGATCGGATGATTCCGATTTTGTTGCGAAGACTAGGTGGTTTGAGACAACGCATCCGCTTTGCGCCAATAGGAGACATTGAAAGACAATTCCGTTAGGTTGGCATTCGCGGGGCGGAGAGGAACAATGCTTATAATTTTTGGCGGACTGCCTGGATCAGGAAAAAGCACCGTTGCTCAAGCGTTGGCGCGGAGAATTAGAGCGCTTTATCTGAGAGTGGACACAGTCGAGCAGGCAATCCGGACATCCGCACCATTCGCGGAAAGGCTGGATGTTGGCCCAAGCGGGTATGTGACAGTCTATCGATTGGCGACCGATAACCTGCGGCTCGGGCACACGGTGATCGCAGACTCCGTGAATCCTTTACCTACAACCCGAAATGCATTTCGAGACGTAGCCGCTGACTCTGGTACTAAATTCATCGAGGTCGAAATCGTTTGCTCCGATGCTGCGGTCCACCGCCATCGCGCCGAGACAAGACCACCTTCTGTTGATGGACTATCCCCGCCATCATGGGCGGCAATCCAGAACAGGCACTATGAGGCTTGGATACCCGATCTGCGCATAGATACCTCTCTTCTGTCTGTCGAACAAAGTGTTGTGGAAATCGTGAGGAAACTGGGCGAATGACCGCTATGGGCCAAAAGCGGGCTTTCACGTTTGTCGTAAAACTTCCCATTAGATCGACAGTTTTTCGACGTCGCAAATCGCAAAGACTCGCGACGGTTGGGAGCATAGAATGCTTCTAGAAGATATTTTCAGCGAGATTGATTTAGCGCTAGTATCTGACTGAATTTCAGATCTGAGTTAAGGGCCACCCGCAGGCAGCCCTTTCAAATCCATGAAGCTTGCTTGAAATCAGCCCGGTGCGCCCTTGGCGATGGGTTCCTGATAAGTGAAGCCGAGGTCCCAGGGGAAATAGATCCACGTGTCCTGGCTGACTTCTGTGATGAAAGTGTCGATGGTGGGGACGCCGCTTGGCTTGGCGTAGACGCAGGCAAAATGGGCCTTTGGCAGCATTTCGCGCACTTCGATGGCGGTCTTGCCGGTGTCGGTCAGATCGTCGACGACGAGGATGCCTTCGCCTTCCTTTTCCATCAGCTCCGGCGAAATCCCCTTCAGCAGCAGCGTATCGCCCTGGTTGAGGTAGTCATGGCGGGTAGCGATGCAGACGGTGTCGATGAGGCGGATGTTGAGTTCGCGCGAGATGATCGCTGCCGGAACGAGGCCGCCGCGGGTGATGCAGACGATGGCCTTGAACTCCTGGTTCAGGCCGGCCAGACGCCAGGCAAGCGCACGGGCATCGCGGTGAAATTGATCCCAGGAGACGGGAAAAGCTTTATCGGGAAGGGACATGGGGTGTCTACCATCTGGTCAAAATTGTCGATGGCTTTGGCTAATAGCGGCAAGAATGCCTGAAAAGCAAGCACATCGCGCCGCTCCCCAACGGGTTTCTTGCCGCATTCCTAAAAAAAGAGCGTGTGCCTTCTACTGGTTCTTATCTACGAAAGCGCCAATGACGCGGTTTCGCCCGGCATCCTTGGCGCGGTAGAGCGCGGTATCGGCACGGCGTAGCAATTGCTGCAGGCGCTCGCCGGGGCCAGCCTGCACCACGCCAAAGCTGCAGGTGATGCGACCATGCGGCAAAGGCTCCACATAGCTGGCCTGGAAGGCAGCGCGCAGACGCTCAGCGATTTTCAGCGCAGCTTCGCCCGAGGTACGCGGTAGAACGATGCAGAATTCCTCGCCGCCGATGCGGGCAGCCAGATCATAGGGCCGCAGAGAATCCTTCACGATCTCACCGACGATCATCAAAACATTGTCGCCAGAATCATGGCCGTAATCATCATTGATCTGTTTGAAATTATCGAGATCGAACAGGATGAGGGAAAGCGGCTCCTTGGCACGCTCGGCCTGTGACTGAAGAGCGGGCACCTGTTCTGTCAGCCAGCGGCGGTTTGCCAACCCGGTGAGAAAATCTGTGGTGGCCTGATGCTTGAGCTTCTTGGTTAGCTCCTCAACCTGAAACAACATCGACTTCGTCGCATCGGTCACTATGGCGATTTCATCTGTGCCGCTGGACTGAATTTTAAGAACGCTTTTGTCCTCCGGGTACTTTTTCAAAGCCACGGCAAGGTGGTGCAGGGGGCGAATGAAGTGCCAGATGGCGAACAGGCAGACGCCGGTGCCGACAACGGTGGCCACGAGTATAAGGCCAAAGACCGGAATCGGGCTGGTATCGAAACCAAAAAGCAGATGAACAATCAGTGCGATAAGCGGAACGTGAACGCTCAGGAAAGAAACGAGGAAAATTTTTGCGATCAGGGATCGTTGGAGCATGGGCATTATCCGTCGTTTTCACAGTCGTCATCCGTCACCGCGTCGGCAATGGATCATTCTCTAAAATAGCAAGATCGAAATCAGCCTCGAAAAAAAGCTATTCGATGGCGAGATGTCGGTTAACTTATGATGGGCAACTTATTTTTCAATTCCAGATATTAAATCCCATCTTATAGGCTCCTTTTTCCGATTTTACTATTTTAAGTGGTGCGCCACTGAGGTGTTTCCTCAAAGTGCAAAAGTACACGCTTTTAGCGCTCAAAAACGCAGGACCAGTAAGCCGGATTCGCCGCCATCTCGGCATGAACGAGCCGATTTCCCCTCCAAAAGCTCTTATCCACAGGCAAAATAAGCCTCTGTTTTGAATGGATAATCCTTGTTTTTCAGGGCTTCTCGCCCGGTCCGTCATTTTTTTGTCAAAAGGCGCATTTTCTTGCTTGCGGTATCGAAAAGCTCTGACTATAAGGGCGCCACACCGCAAGTGTTACGCGCCCTTCGTCTATCGGTTAGGACGTCAGATTTTCATTCTGAAAAGAGGGGTTCGACTCCCCTAGGGCGTACCACTTGGGTCTCCTTCATTCAATAAATTGAGCTATGTGCTGCTGTACGTTGTTGAGCCAATGCGCTTTTGCCGTTGAGATTGCAGTACGACGTTTGCCTTCTAAAAGCCGCTGAGAACCTGTTTTTCTACTCGTGACTGGCAAGCGCGATCGTTTCGTCTGTGACAGGTACGGGTCTCTGATCCCAAAGTACTGAAATGCGGGCTAGGTCTCGCATTTCTTGATCGTCAAAAGGAATTTCAACTCCAAAATATTCTTTCATTTTCTTGGCATTGCGGCCGGCAAAATTTAGTAGCCAAGCTGCCAAATTTTCCCGCTGTGCAATCGCCCAAAGCTCTGGAGTTACGGTATCGATCTCGCGGAGTTGCCCAAGCCTTCGGCTGTGTCCTTCGATGTCGGTTATAGGGGAACCAAATTCCTCACGAAGAATCGTGTGTACTTGATTGTGGGCAGTCATTAGGGCACCTTGAATGCCAAACCGGCTCACACACATGTCAAACAAAAAGTATGTGTCCATCCTCGACTTGAGATCAGAAAAATCAATTTTTTGCCCTAACGCTTTATGTTGGTCGATAAGCGCAGAATAAAGACTCCAGACTTTTGTCCATCGATCCTTATCTGCAAATCTACCTTCAGTGATTTTGCTCATGACGGCTTCCGCCGTATAGATGGTCACAACATTTTCTAAACGAGCAATTAGGTCAGCCGCTTCTTTTTGCTTATCTTCCCAAAGCTCTGCCTCAAAACCTAATCCGCTAAAACGTTTGAACCGTGACAAGTTTGCGTAAAGAAAACTGAGAAACGCAAAACCAAACACAACACTTGCTTCGGTAACTTTTCCGCCCTGAAGGAAAAGATAAAAGTGATAGAGCGCGAAAAAACCCACCGCAGAGAAAACAATACCCTGCCAGTTATTTCTAATGAATTTCATCGTCTTCCCCGTTTCCGAGTAACAGATACAGCACAGGGAGCAATTCATTGTCCAGCGCAAGGTATGAGGATTTACCCACTATTATACCGCGCCCCGCGGCTTCAATTACTATTGGCTATTCGCAGCTAAGTCCTCGCCAAATACGGGTTGAGTTTCGCAGTTGACCCGGCGCGCGAGAACGCGATTGTAGCACTGGCATCTTGGAGGAGATATCAGTGACATCAGGCATACCGTTTTCCCTTGTCGGCATCGATCACGTCGTTCTTTTGGTTGATGACATGGACAAGGCGCTTCGTTTTTATCATGAGGTTTTGGGCTGCCGTCCCGGCTACACCTATCCGGCGCTGGGCATGGAGCAGGTGTGGTGTGGAGCATCGCTTATCGTTTTGTGGGATATTACGCATCCGGGCGGGCAGAAGGCGGCACCGCCGGTGACGGGTGGGCGTAATGTGGACCACATCTGCATCGCGACTGGCCCTTTCGAGCATGATGCCCTGCGGGCGCATCTGGAAAGCCACGGCGTGAAAATCCATCGTGAGGCCATGCATGGCGGCGCGCGGGGCATGGGCCACTCCTTCTATATATACGACCCCTTCGGCAACATGCTGGAGATCAAGGGACCGGCTGAATATCCGGACGGGCGATCTGCGGTGGTTTGAGGCCGCAGTCGAACACGGTTTCATGATGGGGCGGCATGCAACCGCGAAGCTGGAATGGCGTTGTTCTGAAAACAGAATTAACGGAGCATTAACCATGTCCAGTTTCCTTCGCCCACTTGCCGCCACGTTGGCCTTTTGCGGACTCAGCGCATGTCTCGTTCAAGAGGCGAAAGCCGAAACGGCAGTGGTGCCGACGCAAATGTCGCATTATCAGGGCAAATGGCTGGAAATCGGCCGCACGCCGATGCGTTTGACCGATGGCTGCGTGGCTGGCTTCACCATTTACAAGAAGGGCTCTGCGCCCAATGAGGTGATGGTGCAGGATGGCTGCCGCGAGGGAACGCCTCAGGGCAAGCTGAAAACCATCGAAGGCATCGGCACGCTGACGGATTACAAGGCGACGAACGCAAAGCTGCGGGTGCGATATCCGCTGTTCATCACCTTCAATTATTGGGTCCGCTATCAGTCACCCGACCGAAGCTGGTTCATCAGTTCCAACCCTGACATGACCAACCTTTGGATCTATTCGCGCAACGTGCCATCCAAGAGCAGGCTGGCGGTGATGGTGAAGAAAGCTGAAGAGCTTGGATATGATACAAGCAAACTGGAATTTCCGAAGTTTTGAGATTGGATTTTTGATGCGAATGAAAAATGCCTGCGGAGACGCAGGCACCTTTGTTTGTGGTGTCGGGTTCGAGTGGTGTTTGCCTCGCGAAAAAAGTCTCTTTGGAACAAAAACTTGGTCTGAAAGTACCGGCTCAGGGACGATGGAAAGAGACGAGGTCGCGTCTTAAGACTAATCCATGCAAAAATGCCCGCGTTTTGCGCGGGCATTTGCAGTCAGTTTTAAGGCCCAAGCCGTTATTCAACGATTGTTTCGCGGCGGCGTTCTGTGTGGGCAGCACCCATGTTGCCGCCGAAGAGGGCCGCGACGGCGCCGAGGAGCAGTGCGCCGAAGGCGACGTAAGAGCCGGTGGAGACTGCTGTCGCGGTTGCCTGAGCAGCTTCCGTTGCGCGGGTCTTGGCCTGTTCTACGGCCTGCTTATACTGGGTCTCATATTGTGTGACCTGCTGGCGGGCCTGATCGACCGGGATGCCCTGCGCGCGTGCCAGAGCATCGGCAGCGCGGTTGCGGGCATCGTCTGCCTGAGCCTGATCACCTGTCAATGCGGCGCGAACGGCGCTGACGGCTGCATCGCGCAGAGCCTGCGGATCATTGCCGCCGCTTGCTTCACGAATGCGCTGTTCGATGGTGGAGACGGGGTCGCTGGCATTGGCAAGCGAAGGCGCTGCGGCTGTCGCTGCCGTGGCAATGGTGGAACCGGCACCGGAAAAAACGCTGGTGACGCCAGAGAATGCGCCGCCGACCAGCGCGCCGACTGATGTCGTCAGAAGGTAGAAGACGACAAGCGTGGTAACGGCCCAGGAGGTCAGACCATGCAGCGCGCCTGTGGAGCGGACGACGCGACCGGACATGCGGCTGGCAACATAGGCACCGATGAAGGCTGCGATGATGCCACTGACGATCATCCAAATGACCGAGCCCATGGAGAGCGATGCGGCGGTGGGCGTGTCGTTCTGTGCAGGGTCGATAACGCCTGCGCCTATTGCCAGGCCAAGAAGGTTCAACAGCAGGTGCAGGGAAAGGGCAATTGCCACACCGGCAAACACGCCGCCCCAAGAAATATTCGTAACAGTGTCCCGCGCTACAGGAGCGTAAACGCCTGCCGTGGATGTCGCATATCTTGTCTGATCAGTCATTTTGATCTCCTGTAACACACGCGGGTTCGCGTTGTGCCACTGAAACGGGCAGAATATGCGTTTGTTCCGCGCTAAAACAGGAAAATCTAATTGTTTTCAGTCGATTCCGTATTCAATATAATCGATTTAATTCAACCATTTGTGGATATTTATTGAATTAATGCCAGGACGCGAAAAAGCTTAGCGCACAATTGGTTTGCGCAGCCTTCCGGCGGCATCCTGAATGTACTGCCACGCCACGCGACCGGACCGACCGCCACGGGTCGTTGCCCATTCCAGCGCCTCGTGGTGCAGCGTTTCGCGCGGCAGGCCGAGATCGAAATAGTCGGCGTACCCATCGATCATTTTCAGATAGTCATCCTGGCTGCATTTGTGGAAACCAAGCCACAACCCAAAGCGATCCGACAGCGAGACTTTCTCCTCTACCGCTTCAGACGGATTGATGGCGGTCGATTGCTCGTTTTCCATCATGTGGCGTGGCAGCAGGTGGCGGCGGTTGGAAGTGGCATAAAAGAGAACATTTTCCGGTCTGCCTTCAATGCCGCCATCGAGCGCTGCCTTGAGAGACTTGTATGCAGTGTCGTCATGGTCGAAGGAGAGATCGTCGCAGAAGAGAATGACGCGCTGATCGGATGATTTCAGAATATCCAGCAGGGCAGGGAGGGTGTGGATGTCTTCGCGATGGACTTCGACCAGCTTCAAAGCCACGCCACTTGCGGTACGCACGTCTTCGTGAACAGCCTTGACCAGCGACGACTTGCCCATGCCACGCGCGCCCCACAAAAGCACATTATTAGCAGCATAGCCTTCGGCAAAGCGCAGGGTGTTTTCGTGGAGAATATCGCGGACATGATCCACGCCGCGAATGAGTTGAAGAGCGATGCGGTTGGGTCGCGGCACTGGCTGAAGCCAGGCATTGGCGGGAACCCAGACGAAGCAATCGGCGCTATTCCAGTCGTTTACAGCGGGAGCGGGGCCTGCGAGGCGCTCAAGGGCGGCCGCAAGGCGGCGAACTTCGGAAAGCAGAGCCAGGTTTGTTTCGTCCGGTGTCATCTTAATGTCTCCTGCAAACATTCAAGGCTGCGCTTCGCACTGTATGGAGGCGGCACAACAGTAGAATTTCTGCGGGTTAGCATGGCGTTTATCGCCTTGAAAGGTTATGAGGCGTGGAAACGGTACGGCGTACTGTCTGTGTCTGTTGCATTCTAGGGGATCGCAACTATATTCCGGCGGCTTGAAAGCTGGCCAGTGGCTAAGACTGTGCCCGAAAATCTGAGGAGTTCTTTATGTTCATTAGCCAAGCGTTTGCCCAGGATGCGGCAGGCACACCATCTGCATTCGGGTCTGGCCTTGAGATGCTTTTCCTGTTTGCCCCGCTGATGGTGGTCTGGTATTTTTTCCTGATCCGTCCGCAGCGCGCGCAGCTGAAGAAGCGTCAGGAAACGCTGACGGCCATTCGCCGTGGTGATCAGGTCGTTCTCGGCGGCGGCATCGTCGGCAAGGTGACCAAGGTCATCGACGACAACGAGCTGGAAGTCGAAATCGCCGAAGGCGTCAAGGTCCGTGCATCGCGCAGCTACATTGCCGAAGTACGCGTCAAGGGCGAGCCGGTGAAGACCGAAGCGCCTGCAAACGCCAAGTAATAATAAGCAGGTTGCGGCAAACGCAGCCTGGGTTCTGACACCCAACCTTGACCGAGACCTAAATGCTTCATTTTTCCCGCTGGAAAACAGCCTTCATCTGGCTGGCCGTGCTGATAAGCGTCGTTATCGCTTCTCCAAACCTGTTTACCGACAAGCAACTGGAGGGCATGCCAAACTGGTACAAGGACAATAAGGTAACTCTAGGTCTCGACCTTCAGGGTGGCTCCCACATCATGCTCAAGATCGAGCGTTCCGACATTGTGAAGGAACGTCTCGAAACCATCGTCGGCGATGTGCGGACCCAGCTGCGTGATGCCAACATCAAATATTCGGGCCTTGCCGGTAACGGCCAGCAGGTGCAGGTTCGCATCAGTGATCCGGCCCAGTATGAGGCCGCAAAGACCGCGCTTCGCGATCTGACGCTGCCCGTATCTTCCGGTACCCTGGTTGGCACGTCGATCACGGAAGTGACGATGAGCGATGGCGGCGATAGCCTGCTGCGCCTCAACCTGACCGATGACGGCATCAATTACCGCCTGTCTTCAGCTGTTTCGCAGTCCATCGAAGTCGTTCGCCGCCGCGTGGACGAAGTCGGCACGACCGAACCGCTGATCCAGCGTCAGGGTACAGACCGCATCATCGTGCAGGTTCCCGGTCTGCAGGATCCGCAGCGTCTGAAATCGCTGCTGAACCAGACTGCCAAGCTTTCCTTCCGCATGGTCGATACGTCCATGCCGGTGCAGGAAGCTTTGAATGGCCGCCCGCCGGCCACGTCTGAAATTCTCTATTCGCAGGACGATCCGCCGGTTCCTTATCTGGTGGAGCGCCGCGCACTGGTTTCGGGCGACAACCTCGTCGATTCGCAGGCCAGCTTTAACCAGCAGACCAACGAGCCGGTCGTGACCTTCCGTTTCGACAGCCGTGGTGCACAGCGTTTTGCGCAGGCCACCCAGCAGAATGTAGGCAAGCCTTTCGCCATCGTTCTCGACAACCAGGTGATTTCTGCTCCCGTGATCCGCGAGCCGATCATCGGTGGTTCCGGCCAGATTTCCGGCAACTTCTCGGTTCAGGGCGCAAACGACCTTGCTGTTCTGCTGCGCGCCGGTGCGCTTCCGGCAACGCTGACCGTTGTCGAGGAACGTACCGTTGGCCCAAGCCTTGGTAGCGACTCGATCAATGCCGGTCTGATGGCCAGCGCCATCGGCGCCGTTGGCGTCGTGCTGTTCATGTTCATTTTCTACGGCTTCTTCGGCCTTCTGGCGAATATCGCGCTGATCGTGAACATCGTCATGCTGCTAGCGGTGCTGAGTATCATCGGCTCGACGCTGACCTTGCCAGGTATTGCCGGTATCGTTCTGACCATCGGTATGGCTGTGGACTCCAACGTTCTGATCTATGAGCGTATCAGAGAAGAGGTGAGGAGCGGGAAGCCGTTGATCTCATCACTGGAGAACGGCTTTACGCGCGCCTTCGCGACCATCATCGACGCCAACCTGACGACGCTGATCGTTGCCAGCGTGCTGTTCTACATGGGCACCGGCCCGGTCAAGGGCTTTGCCGTAACGCTGGCCGTCGGTATCGTCACCACCGTCTTCACCGCCTATACGCTGACAGCGTGGCTGTTTGGCGTTTGGGTTCGCAAGAGCCGTCCAAAGCATCTGCCAAAGGGTATCCGCACCGCGATTTTCGATGGCAAGGACATTCCTTTCATGCGCTATCGCCGTTACGTCTTCATCATCACCGGCGTGGTGATGCTGGCGTGCATCGGCGGCTTCGTGACCAAGGGTCTGAACCTGGGTATCGACTTCCAGGGCGGTTCGGTCATCGAAGTCAAGGCCAAGCAGGGTGATGCCGATATCGCGGATATTCGCGAAAAGCTCAGCCAGCTCAACCTCGGTGAAATACAGGCTCAGGGCTTTGGAACCTCGCAGGACGTGCTGATCCGCATTCAGGCGCAGGAAGGCGGCGAAAATGCCGAGCAATCTGCGATCACCATGGTGCGCGGCGAACTTGAGGACAAATACGAATTCCGCCGCGTGGAAGTTGTCGGTCCTGCCGTTTCGGGCGATCTGACCTTTACCTCCACCGTGGGTATTGCTTTGGCCATGGTGGCCATCATGGCCTACATCTGGGTTCGGTTCGAATGGCAGTTCGCGCTGGGTGCGATCATCTCGATGGTCCACGATGTGGTGTTCACCATCGGCCTGTTCGTCTATCTCGGCATCGAATTCAACCTCACCAGTATCGCGGCGATCCTGACGATTATCGGTTACTCGCTCAACGACACGGTCGTCATTTATGACCGTGTTCGCGAAAACTTGCGGCGTTACAAGAAGATGCCGCTTTCGATGATCATCGACGTTTCGCTGAACCAGACGCTGTCGCGTACCATCCTGACCGGTTTGACGGTCATGCTGGCGCTGCTGGCGCTCTACCTGTTCGGTGGTGAAGTCATTCGCTCCTTCACCTTCGCCATGCTGTTCGGTGTCGGTATCGGCGTCTTCTCGTCGATCTACATTGCCGCACCGGTGCTGATCGCCTTCAAGCTGCGTCCGAATGGCAATGATGCCGAAGACGACAAGGCTGATGCCAAGAGCGGCGCTATCGGCGGCAAGCCGGCCGTCTGATGGCAGGTGGTATAGAAATACGCCCGGCCCATTTTCCCGGCCGGGCGCCCATCGATGCTTATGGCAATGGCGGATTTCGCTTTGCCGACATGTCGCATCGCGGATCGCTGTTGTGTCTTCCCTCCGGCATTCATGGCTGGGATGTGGAAGACAACACGATGCTGACGGTCGAGGCTTTTTCCAGGATTCTCGAACAGGCTGGTGAAATCGAATTTCTGCTGGTCGGTACGGGAGACGGCATGCGTATTCTTCCCAAGGAGCTGAAAGCCGCTTTGAAGGAAGCCGGTATTTCGGTGGATGCCATGAGCACGGGCGCAGCCGTGCGGACATACAATATCATGCTCTCGGAATCGCGTGCCGTAGCGGCGGCGCTGATTGCCGTGGAAGGCTGAAAGAGCGGAACAGCAATGACAGAGCCGGCAGGGATCAAGGACGCGTGCCTGAGCATGTTGCGCGAGACCGACCGCGACCGGTATCTGGCATGCCTTTTATCACCCGAAGACAAGCGTCCCGCGCTCGCCGCTCTCTATGCCTTCAATGCCGAAATCGCCCGCATACGTGACCTCGTGCGCGAACCACTGCCGGGTGAAGTGCGCATGCAATGGTGGAGCGATCTGCTGGAGGGCACACCGCGTGGCGAAAGCCTTGCCAACCCCGTGGCTGCCGCGCTGCTGAGCGCCATCGACACTTACAATCTACCGCGCAAGACGCTGATCGACATGATCGAAGCGCGCATTTTCGATCTCTACGATGATGTCTTCGAAGACCGCAATGCGCTGGAAGGTTATGCCGGTGAAACCGCGTCGGCGCTGATCCAGCTTTCCAGCATTGTTCTGTCTCCCACTGACGCCGCAGCGAGCGCGGAAGCGGCTGGCCATGCGGGTGTGGCGCAGGCCATGGCTGGCATGCTGTTGCTGATGCCGCTGCACCGGCGGCGAGGCCAAGTCTATGTGCCGCAGGACATGCTTGCCGCCGCCGGTCTCGATCGCGAGAGTTTTCTGGAAGGCAAGGACACGGCCCGCATCGGTGCTGCTATCGAAATATTCTGCATGCACGCGCAGGGCCATCTGGATAAGGCCCGCGAGGCGCAGGTGACGAAGTCCGTTTTCCCGGCCTTCATTCCGGTTTCGCTGGCAGGCAAGGTCATTGCCGACGCCAGGCGGGCAGGGGCAGGCCTGTTCGATCATGACATCCAGCCATCTATGCTGCGCCGCCAGTGGCAGCTCGCAAAAGCCTCATTCTCCAAACGCTTCTGACGGCTCAATATTCGCGCAAGGCTTGGTGGTTAAGAACCGGCACGTATGAGAGTCTTACCATCCATCAAGATGAGCCGCATGGAGCGACGTCGATGAACCCTGCAATCTGGTTACTCATTCTCGTTCCGCTGGGTTTCTTCGGCGTCTATGTCTGGCGCCTGCAGCGCGACCCTGATGATGACGACCGGCACGATACCGGACAGGCGATTCTCGATTTCGCTCGAGCTTTTCCCACGGAGGCGATCCGCAGCCTGCATATGACCGCTGACGGCAATGCCGTGTTCGTACGTCTGCACGACAACAAGGCCGGGTTCATGCGCAACATGGGCAAGCATCATGCCTGCATGCTGATCGATCCCGAGCGCATTACGGTCGAACATCTGGAAACCGGCGATGGTTTCGTGGTGACCTTTGTCGATAACCCGAAATATAGCGGTGCTTACCGGTTCAAATCAGCAGGGGAAGCGGCGGAAGTGTCGCTGTGGTTGCTCGGCAGCTATCTGGAAGCTGCCGAACAGGAGCCGAAGGCTGATGCCGATCAGGCCGCCGAGGATTCCGTCTCTGCGCCATCGCCGTCTACATCTACCTGAGCGAAGACCGGGGCGGGGACGCCCAGCCATGCGGCACAATCGGTCAGCGCACGTCTGGCCATGAGCTGACGCTTCATGATGGTCTTGTCCTTGCCGCGAAAGCGCTTGACGCCTTCGGGTTTGACGATGGAGCCCGGTGCCAGTTCTGGGAACAATCCGAAATTGACATTCATCGGCTGGAAGGAGCGCTTGCCCGGCTCCTCATCGGTGGACAGATGGCCGCCGGTAATGTGGTTGAGCAACGAGCCGAGAGCGGTCGTCGCAGGTGGCAGGCTGAGCGGCTCGCCCTTGCGTTCAGCGCTGGCGAAACGGCCGGTGAGAAGGCCGATGGAGGCGCTTTCTACGTAACCTTCGCAGCCGGTGATCTGACCGGCAAATCGCACGGATGGGCGCGATTTCAGCCGCAGCGAAGGATCGAGCAGGATCGGCGAATCGATGTAGGTATTGCGGTGCAGGCCGCCGAGGCGGGCGAACTCGGCATTCTCCAGACCCGGAATCATGCGGAAGATGTCGGCCTGCGTGCCGTATTTCAGCTTCGTCTGGAAACCGACCATGTTGTAGAGCGTGCCGAGCGCATTGTCCTGCCGAAGCTGCACGACTGCGTAGGCCTTGACGGTGGGATTGTGGGCATTGGTGAGGCCCATGGGCTTCATCGGGCCATGGCGCAGGGTTTCGCGTCCGCGTTCCGCCATGATCTCAATTGGCAGGCAGCCGTCGAAGTAGGGCGTGCCTTCCCACTCCTTGAAGCCCACCGTATCGCCCGCCACCAGCGCATCGATGAAGGCGTTATACTGCTGCTCGTCCATCGGGCAGTTGATGTAATCCTTGCCATTGCCGCCCGGGCCGACCTTGTCATAGCGCGACTGGTACCAGCAGATATCCATGTTGATGCTGTCGCGGTGGACGATGGGGGCGATGGCATCGAAGAAGGCGAGTGCGTCTTCACCGGTTTCAGCCTGAATGGCGGCGGCGAGATCTGGCGAAGTCAGCGGGCCGGTCGCGATAATGGTGTTGTCCCATTCCTTCGGCGGCAGGCCGGAAATTTCTTCGCGGACGATGGTCACCAGCGGGTGAGCCTCAAGCTGCGCCGTCACGGCTGCAGAAAAGCCATCGCGATCCACCGCCAGCGCGCCACCGGCGGGCACCTGATGCCTGTCCGCACAGGCCATGATGAGCGAACCGGCAAGCCGCATTTCGGCGTGAATGACACCCACGGCATTGGCGGTCGCATCATCAGAGCGGAAAGAGTTGGAGCAGACGAGTTCGGCCAGCGAATCTCCCTTATGGGCTTCGGTGCCGCGCACACCACGCATTTCGTGCAGAATGACGGGGACGCCAGACTGGGCAATCTGCCAGGCTGCTTCCGAACCGGCCAGCCCGCCGCCGACGACATGAATGGGGGAATAGGTCTTGTCTTGCATCGAGCACCCGCACCGCCATGCAGCAGATCAAGTGCTTCCAGGCGGACATGTTTGTTTGATTGTGAAGCCTGCCATTCTCAGCAGGCAATTTTGCGGATGCAGTACCACGGGAGAGGGTGGAGGCCAAACTTTTTCGGTGGTGGGGGTTAGAGCAGGAACCGTGAGTCTTACTACCGTCTTCCTCGGGCTTGTCC
The DNA here is from genome assembly GCF_040427045.1 of Agrobacterium vacciniicorymbosi. NCBI lineage: Bacteria > Pseudomonadati > Pseudomonadota > Alphaproteobacteria > Hyphomicrobiales > Rhizobiaceae > Agrobacterium > Agrobacterium vacciniicorymbosi. The sequence continues at coordinate 535,344 of NZ_JBETMF010000001.1, read as the reverse complement.
CGAGGATCTGACCACGTTGAATGTTGGGGTTCGTTAGATCCTCGGGACAAGCCCGAGGATGACGAAGGTGGGAGAGGCGGCAACGAGGTGTTCTACTAAGCCCTCAACACCGCATTATCCGGATCAAACGGGCTCTCTACGACCACTTCCGCGTCATAGAGATCGCCCAGTATTTTGATCTTCAATCTGGTGCCAACCGTTGCATGATCCGGCGAGAGCATGGCCAGCGCCAGCGACTTGCCGATGCGCCAGCCGAAGCCGCCCGAGGTGGCGCGACCGACGACATTGCCAGATGCGTCGTAGATGGCTTCCGAGCCGCGCGCATCCACAGTTGTGTTGCCGGAGACAACGAGGGTAGAGAAAATCCACTTCAGGCCTTGTTCCTTGCCCGCGACAACGGCGTGGCGACCGATGAACTGCTTTTCAGGTTTGATGAAGCGATCGAGGCCCGATGTATAGGCATTGTATTCGACCGAGAGTTCGCGGCCCATGTTGCGATAGGATTTCTCCAGCGACATGGAAACCATGGCGCGGATGCCGAAAGGCTTGATGCCGAATTCGGCACCTGCTTCCATCAGCCGGTCGAAGATATAGGCCTGCATTTCGATGGGGTGGTGCAGTTCCCAGCCCAACTCGCCAACGAAGTTGACGCGCAGCGCATGCGCCGTTGCCACGCCAACGGAAATTTCCTTGGCGGTGAGCCATGGGAAATCCTTGTTGTCGAGGCTGGTGCGGGTGAGCTTTTTCAGGACCTCTCGGGACTTCGGGCCGGCCAGTGCCAGCACGCCGTATTTCTGGGTGATGGGCTGAAGAATGACGGAGCCATCGGTGGGCGCGAGGCGGCGCAGGACGTCATGGTCGTGGTTTTCAAGGCCACCGGCGGAGACGAGGTAGAAGCGGCCCGGTGCCCACTCATAAACGGTGAATTCCGCTTTCACGCCGCCATCCTTGGTCAGAAGGTGGGTCAGCGCAATGCGACCACGCTTCTTGGGAATGGCATTGGCGAGGATCGAGTCCAGCCACGCACGCGCGCCGGGGCCGGAGACTTCCATTTTGGCGAAGGCCGACATATCCAGCACGCCGACATTCTGGTTTACGTTCTTCACCTCGTTGCCGACATGTTCGAAATAATTCGAACGGCGGAACGACCATTTTTCAACGATGCGACCATCATCCAGCGCAGGCGCGTGGTTATGGTTGGTGATGACGTCGGCACCCACGCCCAGCTCTTCAGGCTTCAATGCGTAACCTTCAGGCACGAACCAGTTGGCGCGCTCCCAGCCATAAACGGAGCCAAAGACGCCGCCCAGTTTCTTCAGACGATCATAGATCGGCGTGGTCTTGAGCGGACGGGCGGCGGCGCGCTCTTCATCCGGGTAGTGCATGGTGAAGACGTTGGCATAGGCCTCTTCGTTCTTTGCGATCAGGTAACCCTCGGTCGCGTAAGGACCGAAGCGGCGTGGATCGACACCCATGAGGTCGAGCGTCGGCTCGCCATCGACAATCCATTCCGCCAGCTGCCAGCCCGCGCCACCGGCAGCGGTGATGCCGAAGGAGTGGCCTTCGTTCAGCCAGAAATTCTTGAGACCCGGTGCGGGTCCGACGATCGGGTTACCATCCGGCGTATAGGCGATCGCACCATTATAGACCTTCTTGATGCCCACTTCGCCGAAGGCCGGAACGCGGGCAATGGCTGCTTCGATATGCGGCATCAGACGGTCCAGCTCTTCCTGGAACAGCTCGTATTCGCTCTGGTCCGAGGGACCATCGACATAACATACGGGAGCGCCGACTTCATAAGGGCCGAGGATGAGGCCGCCCGCTTCTTCACGCATGTACCAGGCGCTGTCGGATTCGCGCAGCACGCCCATTTCCGGCAGGCCCTGTTTGCGGCGTTCCAGAATATCCGGGTGCGGCTCGGTGACGATGTACTGGTGCTCGACCGGAATGACGGGAATGTTGATGCCGACCATCTCGCCGGTCTTGCGGGCGAAGTTACCGGTGCAGGAGATGACGTGCTCGGTGATGATCTCGCCCTTGTCGGTCGTCACCTTCCAGTGACCACCCTCAAGCTGCTCCAGCGCAGTTACGGTCGTATTGCGGTAGATGGTGGCTCCACGGTCGCGCGCACCCTTGGCCAGCGCCTGCGTGAGGTCTGCGGGCTGGATGTAGCCATCGTCAGGATGCTGGATGGCACCGAGCAGGCCATCTGTCTCACAGAGAGGCCAGACTTCCTTGACCTCTTCCGGCGTCAGCATCTTGACGTTGACGCCGATAGTTTCGGCGATGCCGGAATAATACATATATTCGTCCCAACGGTCCTTGGTGCGGGCGAGACGAATGTTGGAGACCTTGGAGAAGCCGACATTCATGCCGGTTTCTTCCTGAAGCTCTTCATAGAACTTCACCGAATATTTGTGGATCTGGCCGACAGAATAGCTCATGTTGAACAACGGCAGCAGGCCTGCGGCATGCCAGGTGGAGCCTGATGTCAGCTCCTTGCGCTCAATCAGAACAGCATCGCTCCAGCCCTTCTTGGCCAGATGATAGAGCGTCGAAACACCGACAACGCCGCCACCGATCACCACCGCCCGCGCATGTGTCTTCATGATGCAAGTTCCCCTTGAGGCATATTCGCTCGCTTTATGCGGGCTTTATCGAACCAGTTTGGGCCAGACTATGCAATGTCGCACCGTTGCTCAAACGCCTGATTACGACATGCAAAAGGCTCGCCGCGACGGCGAGCCTTTTGACGATTTTCAAGGCTTTTGAGCATCAGCCTCTGCGGTTGCGCGCAGAGGGTCTTGCCGTCTCGATTTCGGTATCTTTGACGGCAGGTTCGGGCTTTGGAATGTCCTGCTTTGGCGCGGCCGGGGTTTGAGCCGCGACGGGCTTGTCGCCATCATCCAAGAGCGCGGCCAGTGCATTGGGATTGTTGTCTGCATCGACGTGAATGTTCAGATTGCGCTGCTTCATGGGAATGCTGATGCCTTCCTCATGGAACCGCTTCAAAATCTCCATACGCAGATTGTTCTTGACCGTGAGGCCATGGCTGAGATCGGCGAGATGGAAACGCAGCTCGAAATCCAGTGCGAATTCTCCGAACCGCAGGAATTCCACATGCGGTTCCGGGTTGCGCAGAACCGGGGTCTGCTTCTTCACCAGTTCCAGCAGAATATCCATGACCCGCTGCGGGTCGGTGTCATAGGAAACGGAAACGGGAATTTCCGCGCGCTGGATGCGGTTTCTATGCGTCCAGTTGCCGACGGAGGAATTGATGAATTCCGAGTTCGGCACGATGATGGACTGGCCGCGGAAGGTTTCGATCTCGGTTGCACGCACTGACAGACGTTTGACGGTGCCTTCGACCGTGCCTGTCACCACCCAGTCACCCACCTTGAAGGGGCGCTCGACCAGCAGGATGAGACCGGACACGAAGTTCGACACGATGTTCTGCAAGCCGAAACCGATACCGACCGACAGTGCCGAGGCGACGAGCGCGAGGCTGGAGAGGTCGAGACCCGCAGACGAAATACCGAAGATCGCCGCGACCACGACGCCGAGATAGCCGATGCCGGTGCCAACGGAGTTGCGCACGCCCGCATCCACCTGGCCGCGCGCCATGACGTTTCTGTCCAGCCACTTCTGGAACCAGCGAGTGACCGCGTAGCCGATGACGAAGACGAGAATGCCGGTGATGATGCTGATGAGCGAGATGGAGGTTTTGCCGATGGAAAAGCCCGTCAGCAGGCGATAGGCCCAGCTTTCAATATCGCCGGGCTGGAAGCCCCAGGAAAACAGAACGAGCGGTACGCCGAAGATGAGCGCAATGCAGTAGATGCCGAGCCCGGCGGCAAGGCCTGCCTGATCCAGCGGCACGGGACCGAGCCCGAAGCGCTTGCCCAGATAACGCCCCACCAATGTCTCTGCAAACACGCCCTGTTTGGAAATGGCCCGGCCAGAGAGAATGCCGATATACATGGTGGCGATGACGGCACCGGTGGAAACGATCTGCGTTGCCAGAAACCGTGCAAGCCCCACATAGCCGGTCAGGCAGGCACCGATGAGCAGCAGGCCACCGAAGCGCAGCAGGGCCGAAAGCCAGCGCGGCATGGGGTGGTCTCTGACATCCTCATCACCTTCCTTGCTGGCCAGCGGCTTCACGAAGGACAACGTAAAGAGAATGATGCCGATGAAGATGGAGGCGACGAAGCTTTTGGCGACGGTGAGAATGAGCGGCGAATTCAGCGTTTCACTGATGGTGCTGAAGAGGTAGTCGAGACCATTGACCAACGCCATGACAAGCATGGCCGAAGAGATGATATGCGCGCCGCGCGTGGACACATTCAGCAGCCGCCATTCCGGCTGCGTGGGCGCGAAGATCGCGTAGGTAAGCCGCGATACGAAATAGATAAAGGCAACGATATACATCGCCACGAAGAAGATCGGCGCTATGTCCGGCCTCAGGACGCCGAAATTATCGAGCAGAAAGACCGAAGCGCCCATGAACAGGAAGACCGACATGGACTGCACCGTGGTCGACCAGAAAGCCACCGACAGACGCCGCAGATAAGATGGCTCTCCCGAGAAGGCCTTACGCTCCATTCTGTGCCCCAGCAGGCGGTAACCACCCACCATGAACAACAGCGCCGCAAATACGGACAGTGAAACCGCGCCGAACATGGACAGGCGCTTGTAGTTCCAGACGAAGATTGCCCAGCCGGTCAGCGAACTGCTGAGCGCTGAAATCTCGCCACCGAAGGCCTTTGCGGCATCTGCCAGAACTGGCAGCGAAATTTCCGTGCGCTTGAAAAGCGTGGCGGCAAACAAGGTGCGCCGGATGGAGGTGATGTTGTTGGAGAGGCGCGCGGCATTGGACGCGACGCTTTCGGCATCTCCCAGCACCGCGTTGATCTGGGCCTTCTCGGCGTTCAGCTTCGTGCGCTCGTCGGTCACAACGCTTGCTTCGGGCGGCTGGCCGTCCTTGGGTGGTTCACCAAGTGAGGTGATGCGGGAGTTGATTTCATCCAGACGGGCGCGCAGGTGGCCGACGGTGGCGGCGGCGTTGCCCGCCAGATCATCCGCTTTGCCTTTGAGATCGACGAGCTTGGTGTCGTCGTTGCGCTGGTTTTCCGTCTGCTGGGTGATGTCAGCCAGAATGGCCTTGTTTTCCACCATCCGCGCCTCGGCGCGTTGTGCCACGGGCAGGGAGGTGTCTTCGGTAACAGAACCGGGCGCTTGCGCCATAACGGACGGGGCGGGGAGCATCCATAGGGCCACGAAGGCCAACAGAATCGGCAGTACCCGGCACTGCCGTATGGAGAATGTCATCGTGAACGCCCTTCTGCTCTTTCCGAATCACTGCGCCAAGGTAGTAGGCCGCTTAAAGGTTTCAAGCTTGTCCTGCTCATGGCGCCCCAGCGCCACCTTGAAGAAAATATTAGAATCGCCAAATATGATTGTGCAGCAACCGAGGAGGAAATCATGGAATCTGCTGGAATTGGCTGGATCGCCGCAATCATCATTGGTGGCATAGCCGGTTGGCTCGCCGAAAAATTCATGAAGAGCAATATGGGTGTTTTCATGAACATCCTTCTCGGAATCGTCGGCGCCATCGTCGCCAACGCGATTCTGGCAGTATTCGGCATCGTTCTGACGGGATGGATCGGATATCTGATTGCAGGCTTCATCGGCGCTTGTATCCTGATTGCGATAGCGCGCGCTTTCAGGCGTTGACGACGAATAAAATTATCGGGTGAAAAAGCCCGGTTTTTCAGGCTTTTCCAGCGTGGGTGTCATTTTTCCGACGCAAAAATCGAAGAAATTTCATTTCCACGCTGGACAAGCAGAATGATCGTCTTTATACGGCCACTCACACCGCCAGACACGGCGGCGGCGGGTGATTAGCTCAGTTGGTAGAGCAGCTGACTCTTAATCAGCGGGTCGTAGGTTCGAGCCCTACATCACCCACCATTTTATCTAACGATCTCAATTCGTTATGTGTCTCTTAAGGCGATCCCAAACAAGCTGGAATAGTTGGACTTGGTTGCTGAAATCTGCAATGATTTCGTATCTCAAGTGCTACGTTGTTAAATGCGACGTCATCGGTGAAGCGAGCCTCCATGAGGCGTCTGACTGACCATCGACCTGCTCTCGTCTTCAGTATCTCCTAAAATCGCTATATCTTTTCTCGCGCAAACTAAAATCTCGTTTTCGCTCTGTACTTCGAGACGCTGACCACGGTCTTCAGCCCGGAACAAGCCGTTGCTTTTTTTGCGGAATTGTTCATTTGATGCCTATCCAATTTGCCTTTGGGGTAGCGCATGGACGGGACACGTCTTTTCGAACTCGTGATTGCGATGTTGCTCGCGATCATCGTTCTTCATTATATCGCGCAACGTCTGGGTCTGCCGCCATCGGTGGCGCTTCTGGCTGGCGGCGCGATGCTGGCATTCGTCCCCGGTCTGCCTCCGATTTCAGTCAATCCTGAACTGATTCTGGTGATCTTTCTGCCGCCGCTTCTGCTGGATGGTGCATGGTCGATTGCGGTGGACCGGTTGAAACGGCACGTCTTCGGGATAGCGTCGCTCGCCATTGGCGCTGTGTTGTTTACGACGATCATTGTTGCGGTTGTCGTCCACTTCCTGATGCCATCCCTGCCATGGGCGGCCTGTGCGGCGCTTGGGGCCATCGTTTCACCTCCCGACGCGGTTTCGGCGCGGGCCGTGCTGGAGCGTGTCCATCTGCCAAGGCGACTACAGATACTTCTGGAGGGCGAGAGCCTGCTGAATGACGCCAGTGGACTGGTGTTGTTCCGGTTCGCTGTCGCGGCTGCTGCGGGCGGTACGTTTAGCACGATAGACGCTCTCGGTACCTTCTTCGTTCTGGCTATTGGCGGCGCTGCGGTGGGCGTTGTCGTTGCGTTCGCATGGGTGAAACTCGTCCGCCGATTGGGTGACGAGTATCTTATGATCGCGGCGACGGCAATTATGTCATGGGTTTCTTATCTCGTGGCGGAGCAGATCCATGTATCGGGTGTCATCGCCACCGTGACTGCGGGGCTGATAGCATCATGGCACCAGCACACGGTCTTGTCCGCAGCGACGCGAATGCGCGGCACGTCCTTCTGGAACGTTCTCGTCTTCTTAATGGAGGCTGCGGTCTTTATCCTCATTGGGCTGTCGCTTCGTGATGTGGTGGAACGAGGGGGCGGTTTCGGTGCACTTGTCCAATCGATGGCCCTTCCGGCCGCCGTGATCCTCGTTACGCTTGTGGTGGCAAGGTTTGCCTGGATATTGGGAGCAGACCTCGTCATCAGGCTGTTCCACTCCACCGGACGAGCACGCACCGTGCCGATTGGGGCGGGTGGCGTGGCCGTGCTGGGTTGGGCCGGCATGAGAGGCGTCGTGACGCTGGCGCTCGCCTTGAGCTTGCCGGGAGATTTTCCGGGCCGCGACTTCATCCTCGTAATGTCATTCGCGGTTATCGTGGGAACGGTTCTTTTACAGGGAACGACGCTTGGGCGGGTGGTCGCCTGGGCGGGCCTTGGAGACATCGAAACGGAGCGAGCACCGCTGACGATGAGTGAGGCGGAAGCTGCTATGGCAGACGTGCAGCTCAAGACGGTGCAAAATCTTGCCTATGACGGCGATGGTCAACTCGTTCATCCACAACTGCTGAAGAGATATGAGCATCGATTGGCGGCAAGCGTAAGATATGCCGAGCGCACGGAACATTATTCACCGCTTCTTCACGCCCATTTCGACGTCGTTCTGGAAGCGGTTGCGGCGGGCAGGCGGGAGCTGATCAGGCTCCACCGCGCTGGACAGATCGACGACGAAACGCTTCGGGAACTCGAACGTGATCTCGATCTCGAAGAGCTGAGCGCGATCTCGGCGAAGGACTGAGGTGGATATTTTTGAAGTGTCCGTTCGCATCTGATGGGGCCGGGAGAAAGCTTCTTTAGTGTCCTGCCGAGTCTCAAATCCTTGCCCCAATGACTATCGTCTCAATCCTGCAACACATATATTAAACATCGCAAATAAGCCGTTCCCTCCGCAAAGCTGTCTCATTCTCCATCATAATCTAGGGAATGAGAGTTGTTACCAACATATTGATCCTCGTTGCGGGTGCGGTCGGAAGCGGGCTTGCTGCTGCCTTTACGGTGACCGTGATGGCGGAGGCGGGCGCGCTTGGATCTTGCTTCGAAGGAAGCTGTGCCTATGCTGGGCTGTTCATGGCGTTTCCCCTGACATGGTTCATCCTGTTTTCGCTGTTTCTGATGGCGATGCTGATCTGGCGGCGAAAGCCGAGACGGGATTATTAGGGCTGGACAAGGGGATTTCACACGTCCTATCATATGTCACCTACCGGATACACGCGGTTCGCGCGTGGAAAAGCTGGGAGAGTGTATCTGCACGCCCTTCATGAACTTGACACATCCGCACATATATCCGACTCTCCGACCCGCTGGGGATTCGTAGTTCTGATGCCTTTTCATCATCATGATGGACAGGCGTTCGAGCGTTTGAATGTGCGCGTCTCCTGACATCATGCTCAGGCGATGCGATAGAATGGAGTGCTTTATGCGCGCTTTGATCAATTCTCCGTCGCTTTCAGTCGACACCATGGATTATCAGGCCGAATGCCAGTTTGCCCTCGAGCCATCGATCAATGGGCTTCTGGAGAAGGCCGAAGGTGCGGGCTGGGATCGCCAACATGCCGTGCTGGCCATTGTGGCGCTGGCCAGCAATCAGGTTCCGGAAAGCAGCTTCACGGACGATCGTTCGCTTTCCTGAAGCGTAATACTTCGTTTTTGAAGTGTTTCAGCTTTTGTCGAATCGCGAATCGATTTTTCTTCCGATTTCGGGTGGTGTGGTGTTAGCCACCGCCGACGATATGGCCCCTGAAATCGGCATTAGTGCACGATATTGCAGGCAGACAACAATAAACCCGCCGATCATCTCGGCGGGTTTGTTTTTGGATCGATGATGCTCGCTTGAAAGTTAAGCGGCTGCCTGCTTTGGCAGGCTCTTCATGTCGATGACGAAGCGGTAGCGCACGTCGCTTTTGATCATACGCTCATAGGCTTCGTTGATCTGGTCGATATTGATCATCTCGATATCTGCAGCAATGCCGTTTTCAGCGCAGAAATCCAGCATTTCCTGGGTTTCTGGAATGCCACCGATCATGGAGCCGGCGAAAGTCTTGCGGCCGGGGATAAGGCTGAAGGCGTGAACCGACAGTGGCTTTTCCGGTGCGCCGACCTGAACCAGGGCACCATCGCGCTTGAGCAAAGCGAGGTAGGAGTTGATGTCATGGTCCGCAGCAACGGCGTCGATGATGAGATCGAGGCTGGAAGCCGCCTTCTTCATCTGCTCCGGGTCCTTGGAGACGATGACTTCATGTGCGCCAAGCTTCTTGGCGTCATCCGCCTTGCCGGGGGAGGTGGTGATCATGACGACCGTGGCGCCCATGGCATTGGCCAGCTTGACCGCCATATGGCCGAGACCGCCAAGGCCCACGACGCCGACGCGGGTGCCGGGCCCGGCATTCCAGTGGCGCAGTGGCGAATAGGTGGTGATGCCAGCGCAGAGCAGGGGTGCTGCCGCCGCCGGATCGAGGCTCTCGGGGATATTCAGCACGTAGCGATCATCCACGACCACATGGGCGGAATATCCACCCAGCGTATGCGCATCTCCGCCCATGGCTTTGTCAGGGGCGTTGTAAGTGCCAGTCATGCCCTTTTCGCAATAATTCTCAAGACCTTCGGCGCAGCTTGGGCAATCGCGGCAGCTATCCACGATGCAGCCAACGCCGACGCGGTCACCGGTCTTGAACTTGGTGACATCGGAACCGATGCGACCAACGCGCCCGATAATTTCATGGCCGGGAACGCAAGGGAACAGCGAGCCTGCCCATTCAGCGCGGGCAGTGTGGATATCCGAATGGCAGACGCCGCAGAATTCGATTTCAATTTCTACATCACGCGGGCCAGGATCACGCCGCTTGATGGTAGCGAGTTTCAGCGGAGAAGAGCCATCGTCGCAGGCATAGGCTGAAGTTGTGAACATGTGATGTCACCTATTTTATGGTTTATCGGATTGAGCAAAGGGCCGGATGGTAATCCAGCTTTGCGGAGCGAAGAAACGTCGGTCGATGCAGAAGGTTGCCGTGGGCATCAGCCCGCAGGATTGGCCACTTCGTTTTCCGCTGCGCCAAACACTTCCTCGAAGGCTTCGCGCAACAGAACATCGACATCTTCCATCATAACCGGCAATCCCAGATCGACAAGGCTGGTTACGCCATATTGCGTGATGCCGCATGGAACGATGCCGGTGAAATGCGTCAGATCCGGCTCCACATTAATCGACAGGCCGTGGAAGCTGACCCATTTGCGCAGGCGAATGCCGAGTGCTGCGATCTTGTCCTCACTCATGCTGCCATCTGGCAACAGCGGTTTTTCCGGGCGGCGCACCCAGACACCGACGCGGTCTTCGCGCCGCTCGCCACGCACATTCATCTTGTCCAGCGTGCGAATGATGACGTCTTCCAGCGCAGCAACATAGGCGCGCACATCCTGTTTGCGGCGTTTGAGGTCCAGCATGACATAGACTACGCGCTGGCCCGGGCCGTGATAAGTATATTCGCCGCCGCGACCCGTGGCGAAAACGGGAAAACGATCCGGCTCTATAAGATCGGCGGAATCGGCGCTGGTGCCAGCGGTGTAAAGCGGCGGATGCTCCAGTAGCCAGACAAGCTCATCCGCTTCGCCTGCCGCAATGGCCGCAACTTCGCGTTCCATCTCGGCAATGGCATGCTCATAAGGCACAAGCCCGTCGGAGATTCGCCAGCGAACCGGCGCAGAACCGGGCTCGGCAAACATATTTGTCTGGATATCGGTGCGTGTAAGCATGAAAATGTCCTTTCCACAGCCTTCTCGCAGAATGATTTCAGCGCTGCAAGTCCAGCGTTTGCGGGCTTCTTCGATATAGGGATGATGTGGGCGGTTTTTAATTTCAAAAATCTGTCATGACGCTCTTGTGCACCCAAAATCCTTTTGCTACATGCACCTCCGTCGGCGCAAGTCGGCATCTACCACGATGCGGTCGTGGCGGAATTGGTAGACGCGCAGCGTTGAGGTCGCTGTGGGGCAACCCGTGGAAGTTCGAGTCTTCTCGACCGCACCAAAGAAACCCGCTTCGGCGGGTTTTTTCTTTTTTACCAGTATTTTCCGCGCATTTGTTAAACTGAAAATCCAGCGCAATTTCAGCTTTGGATGGACCGCTTACGCTTCGTGCGTTGGATATCTGCTCATGCCAGCGCGTTTAACGCTGGCGGCTTCTGGCAGCGGCAGTGCGGCGTTTGCTGACCTGTTTCTTAGCCGGTGTGGCTTTGGGTTTGCGTGTCGTTTTGCCACCCAGTGCGGCTTCGAAAATGCTGCCGACGAGGCCGCCTCCAAGCGACGTGTTGGCCTTGGTCCGACGCTTGGTGCGTCTGGTTTGCTTCACGCCGGTTTTCTTGAGGATTTCGGACATGGCGCCTTTGACGACGCCGCTTATCAGCTGATCAACAATTTTCGACAAATGCGCCTCTCATGCCTATAAAATGTCATCATTTATAATATAGGTGCGGCGCCCAACATCAAGCGATCTTTCGGGGTTGCCCGTTTCAGGATTGCTTCTCATGGCGAAGGTTTCGTCGCGACTCGTCTTTTATTTTCCCGGTTTCGATCCCCTGGATGCGGCGGCTCATCAGCGCCGCTATGAGCGCAGTGCCGTGCAATCCGGCAAGACCTTCGGTGTCGATTTCACCGTGGGCGGCGTTGGGCAGACGGAAGCGGGGAGCCGCATGGACGTTGGCGCGCAGCATGATGGCCACGCGACACAATCCACCGTGTTCATACACGACCATAATGATCTGATCTCACGCTTGCGAGCTGGGTCCATCTGGAAACAGATTGCGCTTGGCTTCAAGGCTGGTGGCGGGATTATCCGTGAAGGTGGAGCTTTCGCCTATTTCTGCCATGCGTGGCGCTTCGGGCTGTTTTTCCTGTTTCCGTTCCTGCTGATTGCACTGGGTGTAACCGCCGCTGTTTTAATTGCCGCGCTGCCTTTGCTAGTTGGCGTTTCGGTGCTTCTCTGTCTTCTCACCGTCCCGCTCGGCTATCTCTTCTTCGTGAAGGGCGTGATGCCGTATTCGGAGCGGTTTCATACGCTGCATCTTTTTGCCGACTGGCGTTTTGCGTTGGCCGTGGGGCGTGATGCGGCCATGGCGCGTGACTGGATCGAGGACAAGGCGCGGGCCGTGCTGCTGGCGCTGGAGCAGGCTTCAGACGAGGTTCTGTTTGTTTCGCACAGCATGGGCGCAAGTCTGGCGCTGGCCGTTGCTGGTCGGGTGCTGGAGCTGAAGGCGGATGCCTTCGATAGCAGGCGCGTCGCCTTCGTGACGCTTGGCGGTGCAGCACTTCAGTGTGGGCTGCTTTCCAGCGCTTCACGCCTGCGCCAGAGCATCGGCGTGCTGGCGCGGCATGGAGATGTAAACTGGTTCGATATCCAGTGTCTGACCGATCCCATCCATCTCTACAAGTGCCATACGGCCAAGCTGACCGGGCACGGCAATGCCCGTCAGCCGAAGATCGTGCCGATCCGTTTCAAACATTCGATGTCGGACGAGCGCTACGGCAAGAACCGACGCAATTTCCTGCGCATGCACCGCCAATATGTGCTGGGCTCCGACCGTAAATCCGGTTTCGATTTTACGCTGCTGACGGCTGGCCCACTGCCTGCGGCATCCTTTGCAGATCTGCGTTCAGATACGCCGCCGGACATGTTTCGGTAAAGCAATTTAGGTTGCCACTCACTCCGTCATTCCGGCCTTGAGCCGGAATCCAGTCAGCCCGAGTCCTTGGGCTGAAGAGACTTTCCTCGCCGCGCAGACGCGCGGCGGCTGGATACCGGCTCAAGGCCGGTATGACGGAGGTTAACTGGACAATAAAAAAGAAAAGCCCGCGCGAAGGTCTCGCGCAGGCCTTTGATCTTGAATGCGGACGTTTGATTATTCCGGTGCTGACGTCTGCAAGGCGAGGGCGTGCAGAACGCCGCCCATGTTGCCCTTCAATGCGTCATAAACCATCTGGTGCTGCTGTACGCGCGTCTTGCCCTTGAAGGCTTCCGCGACGACTTCTGCCGCATAGTGATCGCCGTCGCCGGCGAGATCACGAATGGTTACTTTTGCTCCGGGAATTCCGGCCTTAATCATGTCCTCTATGTCGCCGGGCTTCATGGGCATGGTGTTCACTCCTCAATTCTTATTCTGCAGCGACGAGAGTCTCGCCGTCCATGAACTGAGGGAACCATGATTCATGGGCCGAACGCAATTCATTAATCTCGACGGCGCGGGCCTTACCCAGCTTAACTGTAGAGCCGCCGGTCTTGCCGATCGCGACCAGCGAAACACCGGCGGAAGCGGCACGGGATTTCACGGTTTCGAGATTGGACTGGCTGACCGTCAGCACGTAACGGCCTTGATCTTCGCCGTAGAATGTCAGCACCGGATTGTGGCCTTCGACCGCATCCACAGTGGCGCCGATGTCGGATGCAATCGCCATTTCGGCAACGGCAAGTGCCAGACCGCCGGAGGAGCAATCGTGGACGGCGCTTGTCAGACCATCGGTGATGATGGCGCGGACGAAATCGCCGGTCTTCTTTTCGTGGGCCATATCCACATGCGGGGCAGGGCCGTCGGTGCGGCCATGGACATCGCGCATATACACGGACTGAGCGATATGTTTGCCCAGACCTTCCGGCGCGCCTGCGAGAAGGATGACGTCATCGGCGGCGGCAAAACGAATGCGCGCCATCTTGGCCCAATCCGACAAAAGGCCGACGCCACCGATGGTGGGGGTTGGCAGGATCGCCTGACCATTGGTCTCGTTGTACAGCGAGACGTTGCCGGAAACGATGGGGAATTCCAGAGCAAGGCAGGCTTCGCCGATGCCTTTGATGGCATGAACGAGCTGGCTCATGATTTCAGGCTTTTCAGGGTTGCCGAAATTGAGGTTATCGGTCGCGGCCAGCGGCAATGCGCCTGTAGCCGTAATATTGCGCCAGCATTCGGCCACAGCCTGCTTGCCGCCTTCAAACGCATCTGCTTCGACGTAACGCGGGGTGACGTCAGAGGAGAAGGCGAGTGCCTTGGTGGCATGGCCTTCGACGCGTACCACGCCTGCATCACCGCCTGGCAACTGCAAGGAATTGCCCTGAATAAGCGTGTCGTACTGCTCGTAGACCCAGCGGCGCGAGGAATTGTTGGCGGAGCCGACAAGCTTCAAAAGTGCATCGGCAATGTCGGCGTCCGGCACATCATTTTCCGCCAGTGGTGCAGGCACCTTGGCCGGTGTCCATGGGCGGTCGTATTCCGGGGCTTCATCGCCCAGTTCCTTGATCGGAAGGTTGGCGACTTCTTCGCCGTTATGCAGAACGCGGAAGCGCAGATCGTCTGTCGTCTTGCCGACGATGGCGAAGTCCAGACCCCACTTGACGAAGATCGCCTTGGCGACCTCTTCCTTGGAGGGTTCCAGAACCATGAGCATACGCTCCTGGCTTTCCGACAGCATCATTTCATAAGCGGTCATGCGCTCTTCACGAACCGGAACCTGATCGAGGTTCAGTTCGATGCCGAGATCGCCCTTGGCGCCCATTTCGACAGCAGAGCAGGTGAGGCCAGCGGCGCCCATATCCTGAATGGCGATGACGGCGCCGGTCTTCATCAGTTCAAGGCAGGCTTCCAGCAGGCACTTTTCGGTGAAGGGGTCGCCGACCTGAACGGTGGGGCGTTTTTCCTCGATGGATTCGTCGAATTCGGCTGATGCCATGGTAGCACCACCAACTCCATCACGGCCCGTCTTTGCGCCGAGGTAGACGACCGGCAGGCCGACGCCCTTGGCTTCCGACAGGAAGATGGCGTCGGACTTGGCAAGACCGGCTGCGAAGGCATTGACGAGGATGTTGCCGTTGTAACGTGCGTCGAACTCGACTTCGCCGCCAACCGTTGGAACGCCGAAGGAGTTGCCGTAACCGCCGACACCGGCAACGACACCGGCCACGAGGTGGCGGGTCTTCGGGTGGTCGGGGGAACCGAAACGGAGCGCGTTCATGGCAGCGATGGGGCGCGCGCCCATGGTGAACACGTCACGCAAAATGCCGCCGACGCCGGTTGCCGCGCCCTGATAGGGTTCGATGTAGGATGGGTGGTTGTGGCTTTCCATCTTGAAAACGACGACATCGCCATCATCGATATCGACAACGCCTGCGTTTTCGCCGGGGCCTTGAACGACGCGTGGGCCGGTCGTTGGCAGGGTCTTCAGCCACTTCTTGGAGGATTTGTAGGAGCAGTGCTCGTTCCACATGGCGGAGAAGATGCCAAGCTCGGTAAAGCTCGGCTCGCGGCCGATCAGGTCGAGGATGCGCTGGTATTCATCGGGCTTGAGCCCATGGGATGCAATGAGTTCCGGGGTGATCTGAATATGATTTGGAAGTGTCATAGGTCTCACGGGGTTCGAGCCGGTACGGGAGTTTCCGGTTCTTTACCGCAAGAGACGGGAAGGTGCGACAGGAAAATGTCATCGGGCCACGCCAAAAGCGACCTTTTGCCGGTTATCCAGACTTTCACGCGGTGTCAGGCCACACCTTCGTAGCCTGCTGAACCGTTGTCGAGCAGTTGCCGCAATATGCCGAAGGCTTCTGTCAGTTCTTCACGTGTTTTGGGTGCGGAAAAACTGATGCGGACGCGGTGGAAGACTTTTTCCGAACGCCCCGCTTTGAACTCATCCTCATCATCGATGAGGATACCTTCTTTCATGGCCGCACTTCGGAAGGTGCCAGACAGCCATGGTTCCGGCAGCTTGAGCCAGAGGAACGGAATATCCGGCATCGAATTGAATTCGAAGTCAGCAAAGGCGCTGCGGGCAATCTGTTCGCGGGCATTGATCTCTTCGGTGACGTCTTTGCGGATATTATGTGCATCGCCGCTGTTGACCATGCGGGCGCTGAGTTCTGCCAGCAGGAAGGGCAGGCCGCCGGTCATCATGGCGTGGGAAATGCGGATGCGCGAAGCGAAATTCGACGGGCAGGCGACCCAGCCGCCACGCACGCCAGCCGAAACGGATTTCGACAGGCCCCCAACGACGAAGGTCTGGTCGGGCGCGAACTGCGCAATCATAGGCGGCTGATTCATGACCATCGCGCCATAAAGATTATCTTCGATGATCCAGACATTGTATCGGTGGGCGATGTCGGCGATGGCGCGGCGACGATCCTCAGGCAACACGGCGCAGGTCGGGTTCTGGCCTGACGGCATGAGGAAGATCATCTTCGGGTGTTGCTGTGCACAGACCCGCTCGAAATCTTCAGGGATGATGCCTTGGTCGTCACTCTCCACCACCGATGCACGGCGACCGGCGAGGATGGCGGCTCTGGCAATCTGTGAATAGGTGACTTGCTCGAACACGATCCGGTCTCCCGGCGAGGTCATGGCGGTGATGACGCCCATGATCGCCGCATGCGCGCCGAGGGTGGGCACAATGTTGTCGACCGTGGGCGACCAGTCACCCTGGCTTAACCAGCGAACACCGGCCTGCACCCACTCCTGCGGAACCGCCCGCGCATAATCGGTGATCAGTAGTGAGCAGTCCCTGACGATATCCGAGATGTGCCGGTCGATCAGCGCATTCTGGCCGATGTTTGGTGCTGCGGTTGTGTTCAGGCGAAATCGGTTGGGTGTATCGGACGCTACGCGTGTGCCTCCAAGAGGAGGAATTACTCTCCCCACTTTCGATTCCGGGCTGGGCGTCTTGCTTGCATTGACATAGGTGCCACGCCCCACTTCGCCGCTGACAAGGCCGCGCTCGTGGATGAGGGAATAGGCGCGGCTGATGGTGCCGATTGTCACCCCCAGATCGAAAGCAAGGTTTCGCTGCGGCGGCAGCTTGGTGCCGGGCGCTAACGTGCCTTCGGAAATGGCGGTTTCAATATGGTCGGCAAGCCGCACGTAAATCGGGCCGGTGCCTTGCGATAAATCTGGGAGCCAATTTGTCATGGTGACAATTTATGCATTGTACTCGTTTATAAGTCAATTGTATTGATTGTCTCAATTGAGCTATTTCTGAAAATCCCTAAGGGGTACAATATGCGTAAGCTGGATCAATATCTCTCGACAATCGATACAATGTACCCTGATGGCTACACGCGGGAACGTGTTTTCCGCGATGATGGCGAGATGGTTAGCCCCGCGCCGTTTCAGGCACAACCGCGCAATCTGGTGGAGCGGCTGCTCGGTGCATTCGGCCAGTGGCAGCGCAAGCGTGCCAGCCGGCTAGCGCTGCGGGATATGACAGCAGAAGAGTTGGCAGACATTGGAATTACGCGGCAGGATGCGATGCGTGAGTTTTCCAAGGCGCGGCTGTTTTCACTGCCGCGCTCGTTCTGAGGTGGATCAGCAGCCCTTGCCGCCATTGACCCAGCGCTTCACATCCGTGGTGATGCGGGCAGCATGCGGTTCGTTCATGGCAGGACCGAAGGCATCAACCTTGGCGGGGTTGCCTTCTGCCTGAACGACGAGCATCGGGCGTGATTCCGGGCTGTTGCGCGGCACCAGCAGAATGCGGGGACGACCGGAGAAGGAATTCAGTTCAGGCGCAAGGCGATAGGCCTTGAAGGCCGGGTCGCCCGATTTGAACCAGCAGGCATTGGCGCCCAGCGCTACGCGTTCCATGACCGGCAAAGCGGCCTGCGATGAAGAGGATGACGCCGCCGGTTTTTTCTCGGACTGGCACGCTGCCAGAGACAGCGCGACGAGGCCAAGGCCTGCAATGTTAAGTGCTTTACGAAGGGGCAGGCGGTTCATCGCTTCAATCCACGAATAGGGGCCATGAAAGGGAAATACAACAAAGCCGGTGTAACCCGGCTTTGTTAATATTTACGCTGCGATGACACCGAGGGCCGAGGCAAATATGCCGCGGCCATCATTACCGCCATGCGCGGCTTCAATGAGATTTTCCGGGTGTGGCATCATGCCGAGAACATTGCCCTTGGCGTTGATAACGCCGGCGATATCGTTGAGCGAACCGTTCGGGTTTGTGCCTTCGGCATAACGGAAGACGACCTGGCCATTGGCTTCGATGGATTTCAGTTCTTCCGGCTCCACGAAGTAATTGCCATCATGATGGGCAACGGGAGAGCGGATGATCTGGCCCTTGTCGTAAGCGCGGGTGAATTCCGTGTCGTTGTTGACGACTTCGAGCTTCACTTCGCGGCAGACGAATTTCAGCGATGCATTGCGCATGAGAGCGCCCGGCAACATGCCTGCTTCAACCAAAATCTGGAAACCGTTGCAGACGCCCAGAACCTTGACGCCCTTTTCGGCTTTCTCGCGGATAGCCTGCATGACGGGCATGCGCGCGGCAATGGCGCCGCAACGCAGGTAATCGCCATAAGAAAAGCCGCCGGGAATGACGATGAGATCGACATCCGGGATTTCGGTTTCGGTCTGCCAGATGGTGACCGGTGCCTTGCCGGAAATCCGTGTCAAAGCCGCGATCATATCACGGTCGCGGTTGAGGCCAGGAAGCTGGACGACTGCGGATTTCATAGGGCGGCTCCTGAACGTCAGAGAATAGCGATAGAGTAGTTTTCGATCACCGTGTTGGCGAGCAGCTTTTCGCACATCGCCTTCAGGTCGGCTTCGGCTTTCGCCTTGTCGCTGGCGTTCAGTTCCAGATCGAAGACCTTGCCCTGACGTACCTGGCCGACGCCATCGAAACCGAGGCTGCCGAGCGCGCCTTCGATTGCCTTACCCTGCGGATCGAGAACGCCGTTCTTCAGCGTAACAGTCACCCGTGCCTTGATCACCTGATGCTCTCCTGAATTTACTTGACCAGAACCGGGCCGGTGCCGCGGATTGGTTCATTTTCGTTGATGATGCCGAGACGGCGCGCAACTTCCGAATAGGCTTCCAGAAGCCCACCCATATCGCGGCGAAAACGGTCCTTGTCCATCTTTTCCTGCGTTTCGATGTCCCACAAACGGCAGCTATCCGGGGAAATCTCATCGGCCAGAACTATACGCATCATGTCGCCTTCGAACAGACGTCCGCACTCGATCTTGAAATCGACGAGCTGAATGCCGACACCGAGGAACAGGCCAGAGAGGAAATCGTTGACGCGAATGGCAAGCGCCATGATGTCATCGAGTTCGGCGGGATTTGCCCAGCCAAACGCCGTGATGTGCTCTTCGGACACCATAGGATCTTCGAGAGCATCGGACTTGTAATAGAACTCGATGATGGAGCGCGGCAGAACCACGCCTTCATCGATGCCCAGACGCTTCGACAGCGAGCCGGCGGCGACGTTGCGCACGACGATCTCAAGCGGGATCATCTCCACTTCCTTGATCAACTGCTCACGCATGTTGAGGCGGCGGATGAAGTGTGTGGGGATGCCGATCTTGTTCAGGTGGGTGAACACATATTCGCAGATGCGATTGTTCAGCACACCCTTGCCGTCGATGACTTCGTGTTTCTTCTTGTTGAAGGCGGTTGCGTCGTCCTTGAAGAACTGGATGAGAGTTCCTGGCTCTGGACCTTCATAAAGGATCTTGGCCTTGCCTTCGTAAATACGGCGGCGACGGTTCATATTAACAAATCTCTTGGTTGGTGCCGGAGGGCGGCATTTGTTTCGTCAGTTGAAGCGGTCCCATAAAGGAAAAGAAGCCATTCCACAATGAGTCGGGGTCACCTTCGCATCAATTCTTAACCTTGCATGTGACTGCTGCGAAGGCCGTAATGCATGATTACGCTTTTTCAACAGTTTTATTTTACAACATAAGCGTCCCCACGAAGAGGACGAAAATAATAATCTAATAAAAACCGGGGTGAAATTATGTTTGCATTGAAAGAACGTGGTAAAGCACTCGAAAATATTTATTTCAACGAAGAGTATGTGACGTTTCGTCTTCATGCCATGCGCAACAAGCTTGTCGGGCTTTGGGCAGCAGCGCTGATGAAGATAGAAAACGCGGACGCCTATGCTAGCGAACTCGCTGGCTGTGCGGTGAATGGCAATGAAGAAGAAGCTGTTTTTCTGAAATTGCAGGCGGACTTCCAACAGGCTGCCGTGACTGTTGCTGATGATGAAATCCATGATCGTATGCGTGACTTGCTAAACTCTGCCGCCCAGAGCCTGCGCCAAGGGCTGGCAGAACCCGACATGAAGGCCGTCGCCTGATCGTCAAACATCTATTTCAGCCGCCGATCTACTTGCCTCCCGGCAGATTGGCGGCTTTTCTACGCACCTTTCGCTGAATATGCGTCGCTGCCGACCTCCAGGCCTCGGCGGCGACGAAGCTTGGCACCTGATCCCGGGGGATCGGGCGGCAGAGCGCATAACCCTGGAGCGAATCGCAGCCCATGTCCTGCAGGATGCGGATATGCTCCGCCGTTTCCACACCTTCCGCCACCACCTTGATGCCCAGCGAATGGCCAATATCAATGATGGAACCGAGCAGCTTGCGCTGCTCCGCAGATTCCGGCGTCAAGCGTACAAGCTCGCGGTCTACCTTCAGTGTGCTGGGGCTGACTTTCAAAAGGCTGATGATCGAGGCGTGGCCGGTGCCGAAGTCGTCGATTTCAATATCGATGCCCAGCGCGCGCAATTTTTGCATATTGGAAATGGCGATGTCATTGCCGTCATCGAGGAAGATGGATTCGAGCAGCTCGAAGGACAGCGTGCCCGGCTCGATATCCAGCCCGTCCAACGTGTCCGTCAGCGCCGGATCGTGCAGGCGCCGCGCTGACACGTTGACGGAGACGGTGGGTATGGCAATGCCTGACGCTTTCCATAGCTTGAAATCGGCCAGCGCTTTTTCGAGAATGATGCCGTCAATGGTGGCCACGGCATCGAGGTCTTCTGCAACGGCCAGAAACTTGTCTGGCGTCAGAATGCCCTCAAGCGGGTGGTTCCAGCGAGCCAGCGTTTCCACGCCGGAAATGTTGAGCGTCTGTGCGTCGAACTGGAACTGATAATAGGGAACGAATTCATCCCGCTCCAGCGCCATCAGAATTTCATCCGAGACGCGTTTGGTGTTGATGAGCCAATCCTGCGTATCGGCCGAGAAGAATTCGTAGCGATTGCGGCCGCGCTTCTTGGCATTGTAGAGCGCGATATCCGCATTCAGCAGAACCTGCTTGTAATCGATGTCGGCGCCTATGCCGCAGGCGATGCCGATGCTGGCGCCGAACCGGCATTCATGCCCCTCATGCAGAACCGGCTTTCGCAGTTCCTTGATGAGCCCGTCTGCCATGGCTGCTATTCTTCGGGTATTGCCGTTGAAGGGTGAGAGAAAGACGAATTCATCGCCGCCGATGCGGGCCGCGAATTCATCTGCCTTCAGGTTCTTACGCAGCAAATCCGCGACATGCTGCAGCATGACATCGCCGGTGCGGTGTCCCAGCGTGTCGTTGATCTGCTTGAAGCGGTCAAGATCGATATGGAGGATGGCAATGCCGCGTCTGCTTTTTCTTGCTCCCGGCGTCCGGTGCTCCAGCACGTCATCCAGATAGCGGCGGTTTGGCAGGTCGGTCAGATAGTCATGCATCGCATTATGCTCGATGCTTGCCCGCGCAGCTTCAAGCTCGACGTTGCGGGCTTCTGCGAGTGTCTTGGCACGCTCCAGCTCGTTGCGCAGTTGCACATCCGCCGTCACATCCCAATTGACGCCGATCATCTTCTTGCGGCCATCGATGTCAATGAAGGGAAGCGAGCGCGCCCGGATATAGCGCAGGGAGTTATCTGGCAGAACGATGCGATAGTCTTCCGAGAAGGGCTGAAGTTTTTCGATCTTGTCGGAGACATGCTTATCGACGCGGCGCAGATCGTCCGGGTGAACGCGCGATTCCCACAGGCCGCCGATCCTGACGGGGGTGCTGGGATCGACCTGATACATTTCATACATGCGGTCATCCCAGATGGTCTCGCCCGCGTCGAAATCCACCTCGAACACACCGACCTGCGAGGCTTCGAGCGCGACCTTCAGGTGACGCGAAATGCGCTCCATCAGATGTTCGGTGGCCTTGCGCTCGCTCACGTCAGTATCGGTGCCGACAATGCGCACGGGCCTGCCGTAATCATCGCGTTCTATACAGGCACCGCGACATTCGATCCACACCCAGTGGCCATCCTTGTGCCGCTCACGGTACTGGAAGGCGGTATAGGCGGGGTCGCCTGCATTTTGTCGTTCAATGCAGTGCAGCGTATGTTCCCGGTCATCCGGGTGCAGCAAATCCACCCATTTGTCGTAATCGGTCTCGATGGGTTCGTGCGGCGCCAGGCCACGAATGGCCTTCCATGTGTCCGAACCATACATTGCACCGGTAGCGAGGTTCTGGTCCCATACGCCGGATAAGGAACTGACAAGCGCGCTGTTCCAGCGGCTTTCGCGAAAAGCGATCTCTTTTTCCCGGTGTCGCTGCTCGGTGATATCGGTGAATTGCGCCAGCGTTCTGGCGCGAGTGCCAGAGCCGACTGCGCTTAAAGACAGGATGGCATGGCGATCCATGGTGTCGGTGCCGTGTAACCGGGCCTCCAACGCTGTGGATGAGGTTTCTGGCAGCCTCGCTAAGGTCTCTGTGACGCCTGCGTGGTCATCGGGGTGGATGAAATCCAGCAGATGGCCGGGCATGTCGCAGGAAGCGGCCAGACTGAAATTGGCCGGAACGAAAACGATATCGCCACTGGCCCGAAGGTGGAGGACGGGAACAGGCAGAGCTTCAAGAATATCTTTCAGCAACAGATCTTGGTTCACGCGATCCTGCCATATGTTCAATCGATTAAAATAGCGCACGAACGCACGCCGGAAATTCCCAGTCTATTCTCGCAGACTTACGTGGCAGTTAAAAGGGACGTGCGGAAATTTCTCTTTCGCACGTCATGGTCGAGAAATATTTGATATTGCTAATGAAATTATTCGGGGAACCCGGCAGGCGGTTTCAGCTTGCTGAGAAACTGCGCAAACACCATCGTCCCTTCAGGCCACGGGCCATGGCCCGACTCGGTATTGATATGGCCAGACATGCCCGCATCAATCAACGTCGAGCCCCAGGCATTGGCAATATCTCCGGCATGTTCATAGCTGCCGAAGGGGTCGTTCTGGCTGGCGATGGTAATGGTCGGAAAGGGCAGCGGCTCGCGCGGGTAGGGGCCGAATGTCATAAGATGTTTCGGGCGGATATCCGGGTTTGCCACATCCGGCGGGGCCACGAACATCGCACCGGCAATCTTGTCCTTGATCTGCGGCAGGGCGTGCATGACGGTTGGTACGCCAAGCGAATGGGCGACCAGCACGACCGGCTTGGTGCAGGCATTCACCTCCTCGATCAGCTTTGCCACCCAGTCTTCCTTGACCGGCTTTGTCCATTCCGCCTGTTCGACACGGCGGGCCGTGGACAGTTTCTCCTGCCAGCGGCTTTGCCAGTGTTCAGGGCCGGAATTGGTGTAACCGGGAACGATGAGGATATCTGCTTCTGATGCTTTCATGCCGCATATCTCGGTATTGTGGTTGGAGTTATCAAGGAGAAAATCTTTTGCCCCGCACCAGCCGCCAAACCCCTCACCAAGAAAATCTACGACTTAGCTTTCGCTAAGATCGTGATTTTCTATCCTCTCCCACAAGGGGAGAGGTAAGGAGCAAGCGGCTCGGCATTCGCCTATCTCTCCCCTTGTGGGAGAGAAAGCAATTTCAACATCTTGAGCTTTGCTCAAGTGTTAGAAATTGCATGTGAGGGGTTTTGCTTTTCGCTCAAGCTTTACCAAACACGCGATTGAAAATCGTGTCTACATGCTTGGTGTGATAACCCAGATCGAACTTCTCGCGGATCGTTTCTTCCGGCAGGGCTGCGCGGACTTCTTCGTCTGCGAGCAGCTCTTCCAGGAAGTCAGCGCCGTGTTCCCACACCTTCATGGCATTGCGCTGCACGAGACGGTAGGAATCTTCGCGAGAAACGCCAGCCTGCGTCAGCGCCAGAAGAACGCGCTGGGAGTGAACGAGGCCGCGGAACTTGTTCATGTTCTTCAACATGTTGTCCGGGTAGATCACCAGCTTTTCGATGACACCAGCCAAACGGTTCAGCGCGAAATCGAGCGTGATGGTCGTGTCGGGGCCGATGGCGCGTTCGACAGAGGAGTGGCTGATATCGCGCTCATGCCAGAGAGCAACGTTTTCCATGGCCGGAACGACCGACATGCGCACGAGACGCGCAAGGCCCGTGAGGTTTTCGGTCAGCACAGGGTTGCGCTTGTGTGGCATGGCGGAGGAGCCCTTCTGGCCCGGAGAGAAGAACTCTTCGGCTTCCAGAACCTCGGTGCGCTGCATGTGACGGATTTCGATTGCGACGTTTTCGATGGAAGACGCGATGACGCCGAGTGTGGCGAAGAACATGGCGTGACGGTCACGAGGGATGACCTGCGTGGACACGGGCTCTGGCGACAGACCCAGCGCCTTGCAGACGTGTTCTTCGACCGATGGATCGATATTGGCGAAGGTGCCGACCGCACCCGAAATGGCACCGGTCGCGATTTCCGCACGGGCTGCGACGAGGCGGGCGCGGTTGCGGTCCATCTCCGCATAGAAGCGGGCGAAGGTCAGGCCCATCGTTGTCGGCTCGGCATGAATGCCGTGGCTGCGACCGATACGAACCGTGTCCTTGTGTTCGAAGGCGCGGGTCTTGAGTGCTGCGAGAACGCGGTCCATATCTGCAATCAGCAGATCGGCGGCGCGCACCAACTGAATATTGAGCGTGGTATCCAGCACGTCCGAAGAGGTCATGCCCTGGTGGATGAAGCGGCTGTCGGGGCCGACGAATTCTGCCAGATGCGTCAGGAAGGCGATGACATCATGCTTGGTGACGGCTTCAATCTCATCGATACGCGCGACGTCGAATTCCGCAGCGCCGCCCTTTTCCCAGATGGTCTTGGCCGCATCCTTGGGGATGACACCGATTTCGGCAAGCGCGTCGCAGGCATGCGCCTCGATTTCGAACCAGATGCGGAACTTGGTTTCCGGCGACCAGATTGCGACCATTTCCGGTCTGGAATAACGAGGGATCATGGCAATGGCTTTCTATACGAGGAAATTTTTCTGCCCCTTTAGCAAAGTGTTCCGGCAATCTCAACGCATTCGAGGGCCGAGGGGGAAAGTGGCGAAGGGGCAGGGGCCGCCACTTGGGTGGCCGCTTAGCTGCGGCCCTGTTCTGCAGACGCGCGCACCGCGCTGACCATGGTGCGATAATCTTCGACGCCGTCACCCTTGAAGATGGCTGAACCGGCAACGAGAACATTTGCACCGGCGGCAATTGCGCTTCCAGCGGTGGCAATGGTGATGCCGCCATCCACTTCAAGTTCAATTGGCCTGTCACCGATCAGAGACTTGGCGGCGCGGATCTTGTCCAGCATGGCGGGAATGAATTTCTGGCCACCGAAGCCGGGATTGACGCTCATTATGAGGATGAGATCGACATCATCAAGCACGTTTTCCAGAACCGACAGCGGCGTCGCCGGATTGAGCGTAACGCCGACCTTCTTGCCCAGCGAGCGAATGGTTTGCAGCGAGCGGTGCAGATGCGGGCCAGCCTCGGCGTGAACGGTGATGCCATCGCAGCCAGCCTTGGCGAAGGCTTCAAGATAGGGATCGGCAGGCGCGATCATCAGATGGCAATCGAAGAATGCCTGGCTGTGCGGGCGCAGCGCCTTGATGACATCAGGGCCGAAAGAGATGTTCGGCACGAAATGGCCGTCCATGACATCGAGGTGAATCCAGTCGGCACCCGCCGCCGTCACATCGGCCACTTCCTGTCCGAGTTTTGCAAAATTGGCGGCAAGAATGGAGGGGGCGATCCGCACGGGAAGAGACATCTGCAAAAGCTCCTACTATAAAGGTTTGCGCGCTTTACCACCGATACCCGGTATCAACAATCGTCACGCGGCCAATTGGGCTCAGCGCTCGGCGCGGTCCACAGAAACGAAGGCCGTGCCATCCCATTTCTGGAGGCGGTATGGATTGGTCTGCAATTCGTGGCGGTCGTTGAAGGTGATCTGGCCGATGGCGGTTTCAAAAGCGGTGCCGACCAGAACGGCGGGGGCCGGCTTGTTCTGCGCTTCCGCCAGCTCAATAAGCTTTGCGGCAATCTGCGTGGCTGCATAGGCGGGCAGGGCGTACCCCTCCGGCTCGACATTGGCAGCACGGAGTTCCTTGACCGCGTCCGCAGCCGAAGGCAAGGCGGCGTAATCGGGGATGGTGATGGCCAGAACGCCCGGCTGCAAAGGCACCGGGTTATTGGCGGCGCGCATCGTATCGCCCGACATGATCGTCAGTGGCGCCTTTTCGGCTGCCGCATCCCGGGCGATGATAGCGACATCGTTGCGTTCCGCACCGATGAAGACATGCGTGACGCCAGTGCGGCTGAGCCGACGGACGAGCGCGACCTGCTGTTCCTGCGCGGGGCGTAGCGTATCGGTAAAGGTGGGCTTGAGGCCGGATTCTTCCAGCTTGGCGCGGATGCGGTCTACCAGTTCGCGGCTATAGATCGTGCCATCATCGATGAGACCGAAGGAGTGGCCCTTCCAGTCGCGCAGAATGGCGTCGATTGCCGCTGCCGATTCGTCCGTATCCGATGGCCCCAACCGGAAGAGCGGCCAGCCACGTTTCATCGTATCTTCCATCAGGCCAGAGGCGCGGCTGGAGAGGGTAATGGCCGGGATCGCTGCATTTTTGAGCGTGGGCAGTGCCTCAGGCAGAGTTTCCGTACACAGAAACCCAACGACGATGCTAACCTTGGCCGCGACCAAGCCATCGGCGATGGCACCGCCACTACCTTCTTCACAGCTTTCATGAATTTCCATGACATCGAGGCCAGCCTTCGCCGCTGCAATCTTGACGCCCTGACGGATTTGCGAGCCTAGCATCTCATAGGCACCATTTTGCGGCGCAACGACACCGATGGTGGCAGCACTTGCTGTGCCGGCAAAGGCAACACTGGCAGCGATCATGAGCAGGCGAAATAATGGCATCGGGCGGCTGTGTTCCTCTTCCTGTCCTGACAGCATATCCAATAATCGCCGCTGGCCGACTGCAAATGGTAATTTCTGCGCTTCCGGTGCTCACATACGTTAAGTACGCTCCATCCCGGTTCTCGAAATCACCATTTTCGCCGGGCCAGCAGCAATTCTTGAACAGGCTGAGAGATGTTTATCGACACAGAACCGTTTACAAAAGAGGCAATGCTTTCGAAAACGCGCCAGCAGGACGAATTTTGGCGTATTTTCAGCGGTATAAACGAGAAGAGGCCAATCAGGAGTGCAGATTGCGCAAATGCCCCTTAAAAAATGGGAGTAGCCGGAGCAGGCAATCTTGGATACATATGGGTGAATTCATCGCTGCTATCGACTTCAGCGATTATTTTAATCGATTGGTCGGCTGAAATGTCAAAGTTTCTTCTTTATGGAGATCGCATTGACGCAAAAAAATTCACGATTTTTTACGAAGATTTCCTTGCGCAAGTTTCGTGTTTTATTTGACTCACGATGAGGCGCGTAAGGGAACGATCTGGCTATTGCCTGATTAGTTCTTATATGTAAGGAAAAATAAAAAAATAAAAGTCCAGTATGGAGAGTGTGCTATGTCCCAAACTGTCCGAATAGATCGTGATGCATTTAAGCGTGGTGTTCACGATGTAATGACGTTTGCTCCTTTGCGTGACGCTGTTAGAACAGCAAGTGGGGTTTTCGGGAGCCGTTCTGAAAACGCGAGCCAAGTGGATAAAAAGGGAGTTCCTGCGGCAAGCGGGAATAAGGCATCTGGTGACGGAAAATCTTCCCGATGAAAATGATAAGGAACACCAAGAAAACGGCCGCCGAGATGGTGGCCGTTTTCTTGCGATTAACAATCTTCATTATCACGCCAACGATATTTCAGAACTGCGCAAGCTGGCAGAGCTGGATCCACTTTTGGCAGAAAAAATTATCGAACAACGTGACCGAGAAAGCGCTCGGATAACAGCTAGCTACAATTTTGGTTTGCTGTGCACTATCATATTATTAATCACGCTACTCGTTGCCGTCGTATCTTTGCTCATATTTTTAGGAATTTTGGAAACGATGGTGGCCATCGTTGCCATTCTAGCGCTCGCCTTGCTCGTGAAAGTAATTCTAACAGGTGAGTGGTCTGAAACATCATGGTTTGGAAAAATCATATCCGTTATTATCCGCACCTTGGGCGGCTCTACTTGATTAGTAAGCCGTATCGCCATTTTCTAAGAGGTGATACGCTGCTCCAAAACGTGAGAGTTGACTAAGCGTTGTTTGGTCGCTTACGGTTTCTGACTGTTAGGTAGCTTTTAGCTTGCGCAAATGCCGGAACGCGTCCTGCGCGAAAAGCGATAGTGGCTGCGGGGCGTCGTTCATGTCGAACCAGCCCATATTGGACAATTTATCGGGTTCTGTCAGGCTCGGTTCCCCCTGCACATCGTCTGCAAGATAGATGAGCGATAGCCAGTGCTGGCCGTCCGAGGGAATGATCTGTTCGCTGATGCAAAGGAAGTTGACGTCGCCAATGGCTAGGCCGGTTTCTTCTTCGGCTTCGCGTTTTGCGGCGGTGGCGGCGGATTCCATGTGGTCCACTTTGCCGCCGACGATGCTCCAATGCCCTGCTTCCGGCGGATTGACCCGCTTGTAAAGCAAGACCTTGCCATCTCTTTGGATGACAAGGCCGGAGCCTACACCCGGAAAATCAATGCCGGGTTTCATGCTCACGCTTTCGCGTTTGCCACGATCAGCATGAAGGCAGGAATGTCATCGCCGAAGCCGACAGGTGTCGGGCCATCGTCGTAGTCGCGGTAGTGGCGGCGACGCTCGCGATTGTCGTCGTTTGCAGGAGACGTCGTGTGGTTCCGCTCGAAATTGCGAGGTGCCTTTTCGTGCTTGCGCTCTGCCTTCAACTTTTCGCCTCCGTTGGCCGCAACATCCACGATGGCTGATGCTGGCTGAATGGTTTTGACTTCTGGTTCGGTCTGAGGAACCGCATCGCGGCGGTTTCTGTCGCGGCCACGACCGCGCTGTTCTTTTTCCTTGCCACGGCGCGGGCGCTCTGAAGCAAAGCTTTCCATCGGAGCCGGAAGCTCGGACAGGTCACCGTTCAGCCATTCGATCTTTTCGTTGATCAGCTTTTCGATGGCGTCGAGATACTTCGTGTCGCGGCGGTTGACGAGCGTAAACGCAGCGCCGGAGCGGCCTGCGCGGCCCGTACGACCGATGCGGTGAACATAGTCTTCCGCATGGATCGGAACATCGAAGTTGAAAACGTGGCTGACATCGGGAATATCGAGACCGCGCGCCGCAACGTCGGATGCGACGAGCAGGGTGATCTGATTGTCCTTGAAGCCCGCAAGCATCTTGGTGCGCGAGTTCTGGTCCATGTCACCATGCAGCGCGCCGACGGAGAAGCCGTGACGTTCCAGCGAACGGAACAGGTCAGCGACATCCTTCTTGCGATTGCAGAAGATGATCGCATTCTTCAACTCGGTCTGGGCATTGATGAGCTCGCGCAGAACGGCGCGCTTCTCATAATCCTTGTCGTGCGTGGCAACGATACGCTGCGTCACCGTCTTTGCCGTCGAGGATGGCTTTGCCACTTCGATACGAACCGGGTTCTGCAGGAAGCGGTCGGCCAGCTTCTGAATTTCCGGCGGCATGGTGGCCGAGAAGAACAGGGTCTGACGGGTGAAGGGAATCATCTTCGCGATGCGTTCGATATCCGGGATGAAGCCCATGTCGAGCATGCGGTCGGCTTCGTCGATCACGAGGATTTCGACGCCGGTCATCAAAAGCTTGCCGCGTTCGCAATGGTCGAGCAGGCGGCCCGGGGTGCAGATCAAAACATCTGCGCCGCGCTCCAGCTTGCGATCCTGCTCTTCAAAGGAGACACCGCCGATGAGAAGGGCGACGTTGAGCTTGTGGTTCTTGCCGTATTTCTCGAAGTTCTCAGCCACCTGTGCGGCGAGTTCGCGAGTGGGCTCCAGAATGAGGGTTCGCGGCATTCTTGCACGCGCACGGCCTTTTTCCAGCAGGGTCAACATTGGCAGCACGAAGGATGCGGTTTTGCCCGTACCCGTCTGCGCGATGCCGCAAATGTCGCGTCGTTCAAGCGCTGGCGGAATTGCGCCTGCCTGAATGGGTGTCGGTGTCGTGTAGCCGGCACTTTCGATAGCGGAAAGAACTTTTTGGCTCAGGCCAAGATCAGAGAATGTTGTCAAAGGAAAAACTGTTTCCGTGTTGGTTCGAAAAGAACACTTAGCTGTCATAACGGCGACGCCGCAGACTGTAGCGGCGAAATAGGCCGAATTAGCCGGAAAGTCAAGGAAACAGGGATTTATCCCAAAATAATACAGGTTGCCCCACTGTTTCCAGTGAGACTGGCAATTGTAACGGCATCAATAACCAAGTCGTATCGCGCCGGCTGTTCTATTGAAGATAGGTTTTCAGCTCTGTCCCAGCCACCAGAAACCGCATCGGATCGACCGGATTGTCGTTCAACCGCACTTCATAATGCACATGTGGCCCAGTGGAGCGACCGGTGCTGCCGGCTCTGCCGATGACATCGCCAAGATTGACCTTGTCGCCTTCCTTGACGAGAATCTGGGACATGTGGCCGTAACGGGTGGTGATGCCCTTACCATGATCGACCTCGACCATGTTGCCGTAACCGCCTGAAAAACCGGCACTTGTGACCGTACCAGCACCTGTGGTGCGAATATCGGCACCGGTTTCGGCAACGAAGTCCACACCCGCATGCAAGGCGAGGCGGCCCAGAAACGGATCGATGCGATTGCCGAAACGGCTGGAAATTTCGCGGCCCGGAGCTGGGTTGCCGAAGGGCAGCGACACGGCTGCACCGCGCACCGTTTCCAGCCGGTTGAGAGCGCTATCGAGATTGCTGAGGGATGTTTCGAAGGTGCCAGCGCTATCATTGACCGGCTCAACGAAGGGGCCGCCGATCGCTTGATCGGCAGAATCGTCGATTTTGATTCCGGTTCTGCGAATGATGTCGGCCATCGCATCGGCCTTGTTTTCGGCACCTATCGTCAGCGAAGCGATTCGGCTTAATTGGTCGTTTTCGACCTTGCTGAGAGAGGTGATCATCTTCGCAAGGCTGCGGTCGGAGAGTTTGTCGCTGGTGGCGCCATAGGTCAGGCTGCCCTTCAGCCCGCTGCCGGAGGAGGATGATACCATGAGATTGCCGATGGCGCTGGACGCGCCGGAAAGGCTCGCTCTCTTGTCAGGCGCGTAGGCGTTGACCGGGCTCTTCTCATTCGTGTTTTCGGACAGGCCGGATTTTTCGGCGCGCTCCAGAAGCTCGCTCATGCGGCCATGGCGGGAGGTTAGGGCGTTCTGCTGCTGCAAGAGAAGCTCGACCTTTCGCTCAACCACCTTCTGATCCAGCAACTGTTTGGAGGTGACTCGATCCACCTGCGCACGCAGGGTAGCGATGCGGTCTTCATATTCCCGCTGAATGCGCGACTGGCGGGCAATGGTCGCGCCGACCAGATCGTCGCGCAAAACAAGATAAGCAGTCGCTCCGATGTAACCGACGCTGAGCAGGCCGACTACGCAAAGGGCAGTCGCGGCAAGCCACGGGCGAATAGTGAGATGGCGGACTTTATCACCGCTGGCCAGAATCAGAACGTGCTGCTGGCGCTTTTTGCCAAATGACAGGCTTTTACCCGCTTCCGTCAAAATCCCACCTCCGGCCAATCTCGTCTTGGCCGGATAGTAATTTGTTAAGGTTAACGAAGTTTTGACTTTCACTGGCGCCGCAGCACCATGGCGCGATTTTCAGAGCGCCTTGATGGCGTCCAGAACCTCTTGGGCGTGACCGGGCACCTTCACCTTGTTCCAGATTTTGGCGATCTTGCCACCTGGCGCAACGAGATATGTGGTACGCTCTACGCCCATATATTTCTTGCCATACATGCTTTTTTCCTTCCACACGCCATAGGCTTCCAGCACCTGACGCTCCTCGTCGGAGGCCAGCATGACGGTGAGGGAATGTTTGGCGGCGAATTTGTCGTGGCTCTTCACCGAATCGGGCGAAATGCCGATGACCACGGCGTTGGCGACTTCGAAGTCCGCACCCATGGCGCTGAAATCAATGGCCTGCGCGGTGCAGCCGGATGTGTCATCCTTTGGATAGAAATACAAAACGACGGCTTTGCCTTGCAGGCTGGCCAGATTGATGTCTCCGCTGCCGTTTCTGGGAAGCGTGAAATCCGGTGCTTTATCGCCAATTGCTAAATCTGTCATGGGTGACCTTTCTTTCGCCGGATTGTTGAGTAAATGGGCCACTATTCGATATATACCGAATAAGAGCTTCGTCCAGTCTTGTGGCGAGTCAGACGTTGTGATTGGTTGACCCGTCACTCCGAGCAGGCCTTGATGGTGATTTCAGGGCCGTGGCAATTCCGGGAGCAAGCACAGGCGGATGGCGGAAATTCGTGGCGAAAAGGTCAGCTTCAGCAAGCGCGATATCACGCCGCTGCATGCAATGCCTTCTGCCCAAGTGGTAGACCCGATCATTGTCCATTGCCCCGCGCCACGCTCCATGATGCGTGCGCTTTTGAAGGTTTTCGTGGCGCTGGTTATTCTGGCCTTCATCTCGGTCGGCGGAATCATTCTTTCCATTGAAACCGGCTCTGTCGACAGCGCGCTGTCCAAGCAGGCAAAGCAGGCGCTGGAAAACGCCATCGGCTCCCGCTATGAGGCGCGCATCGGCTCGACCTCTGTGCGCTTTGCCTCCGGCTTTCATCTGGCGCTGGTGGCGCAGGATGTCGATATCATCGAGCAGGATACCGGCCAGCATCTGAGCCGCGCCCGCGCCATCGGCATGGCGCTCGATCCCCTGGCGCTGATTACGGGTCGCGTCTCCGTCCAGAGCCTTGAAGCGACGGGCATGGAGCTCGACACCGCGCTTTTGCCAAAGGGGCAGGCCATTGATTGGGCGAAGATGCGGGTGGACGACGTTCCCACCTATCTGGACCTCGCCTTCACCGAGCTGGATCGTTTTGCGCAGGCCTTCCAGCGCAGTGGCACGGAAGAGATCGACCTCTCCGACATCGCCATCCGCCTGCCGCCAAGAGAAGACGGTGAGCCGCGGACGATTTCGCTGCGCGAGCTTTCGCTGGTTCCCGATGGCGATGGCGGTTATTCGCTGGATGGAAATGTCGCCTTCAACGGAGAGGTTGCCACGCTCTCGCTGGCGGCCAAGGGTGCTAGCGGCAGTATCGATGGTTTTACCGCACGGCTGGATGGTTTCGATATCGGTCCGCTTCTGGAGCAGCACGATCCCGAAGGACTGATGCACCAGGGCCTGAATGTCAAAGCGGGCATCAACATCGTCGGCAACAGAGACCGAGGCGAGACCAAGCCATCGCTTGCGGTCTCCGTGGGTATTGGCGACGGCAAGCTCTATATCGGCGGCGATGCGCAGCCGGTGACGAGCGGTGTCATCAATGCGAGGTATGACTTCGACAAGAGCGTCATCGCGGTCGAGAACTCCCGCCTGACGCTGGGCCAAACCGTTTTGCCTCTGCATGGGCAGATCAAGGATAGCGATATCGGCTATGATCTGGCGATGCGCATGGAGCAGGCAACCGCGATTGCCGAAGGCGGCGGGGAACCGCCGGTCACTTTCGATCTGACGGCAGATGGTACTTATGACAAGTCGACGCACCGGCTGGATGTGCCGGCACTCTATGTAAAGAGTGCGCTGGGCGACATGGCAGGATCGCTCAAGGTGCATTTCGTTGGCAAGGGCTCGCCTGAGATCAGCTTCGGCGGCCAGATTGCCAAGATGGAGGCGACGGCGGTCAAGCAATTGTGGCCGTTCTGGATGGCGCGCAAGGCGCGTCCCTGGGTCGTGGCCAACCTGTTTGGCGGTACGGTCAGAAACGGCTCCATTGCCGTCTTCATTCCGGAAGGCAGAATGTGTGGGCCGGGTTGTCCGCTGGAGCTTTCCGCTGGCGAATTGCAGATCAGGTTCGATGTGGACAATACACGCCTGAACGTGACCGGCGACATACCGCCGCTGCGAGACGCTTCCGCCCATTTTGAGCTGGTGGGTGAGAAGATCAACGTCGATATCATCAAGGCGACATCGTTCTTCCCGTCCAACCGCACGCTGGCGCTGGAAAACAGCAAGTTCTCCATCGACTCGGTCTATGACAAGCCGTTGACGGCCGATCTCGATCTCAATGTCTCGGGCTCGGCCGATGCCGTGGCGGAGCTGGCAACGTTTCAGCCGATCAATGCTCTGAAGGATACAGAATTCAAGCCGGAGGATTTTTCAGGGCAGGTGAAGGCCAATGCCAAGCTGACCGTTGGCCTTCTGAACAGTCAGCAGCCACCGCCGCCCAAATGGACGGCGCGGTTGGATCTGGATGACGTCTCACTAACGAGGCCATTCGCTGGCCGCGATGTGTCGTCGATCAATGGTCCGATGACCATCGACAATGATGCGTTGCGCATGAAGGGCAAGGCCCGCATCGATGATGTTCCCATGGACCTCGATCTGGTTCAGCCGACGCGCAAATCCAGCACCGTTGCCCGGCAGATGCTGCTCAAGGCCACGCTGGAGCCGGGGCAGATCGCCAAGCTCGCACCGGAACTGACCAAGCTTCTGGGCGGCACGACGCTGCTGGAAATCAACGGTTCCGATCCGCGTCGGCAGGGTGTGAAACTCGATCTTTCCAACGCCTCCATCATCCTGCCGGGCATTGGCTGGACAAAGGGGGCTGGTATTCCCGCCAATGCCTCCTTCACCATGGATACGGTCGATGGCCGCACGTCGATCAGCAACTTCTCGCTCAAGGGTGATGGGTTCGGGGCGGCGGGTGATCTGGCTTTCGACAAAGCGGGGCTGACCTCTGCCAATTTCTCGCGCTTCCAGCTTTCTCCGCAGGATGATTTTGCCGTTTCCATCTCATCGGCGCGCAAGAATTACACGGTCAGCGCCAGCGGAAAATCCGCCGATCTCCGGCCTCTTATCGCAAAGCTGCGTAGCTCCAGCGGCAAGAGCAATGCCGCCCCAGGCGGCGGTGACGGCGACTTTGGTTCCTTCTCGGTCAAGGCGCAGCTGGACAAGATCTATGGCTTCAATGACGAGGTGATGAGCAACGTCAATGCGGACATCAATCTGCGTGACGGCAAGCTGCGCACCATTGATCTGAAGGCGGTCACCAGCCGGGGACAGGCGCTGGTTGCCCAGACCGCCAATCGCGGCGATGGCGGGACGATCAATCTGACGACCAGCGATGCGGGCTCGTTCGCGCGCTTCACCAACCTCTATTCCCGCGTTCGCGGCGGTCTGTTGAATCTGGCGCTGACCACGGCCAATGGCAATGACTGGAGCGGGTCTCTCGACCTGCGCAATTTCGCCGTTCTCAACGAAGCCAAGCTGCAGGATATCGTGGCGACGCCGACGGGTGAGGATGGCCGAAGCCTGAACACGGCGGTTCGCCGCAACATCGATGTCAGTTCGGAAAAATTTCAGCGCGGTTTTGCCCGCGTAGTCTATGTCAACGGTACGTTGGCACTGGAAAACGGCGTGGTTCGTGGCGAACAGATCGGCGCGACCTTTCAGGGCATCGTGAAGGACCAGAACGGCAATATGGACATGACCGGCACGTTCATGCCTGCCTATGGCCTCAACCGCCTTTTCGGGGAATTGCCCTTCATCGGCATCTTCCTCGGCAATGGGCGGGATCGTGGTCTGCTGGGCATCACCTTCAAGCTGACAGGACAGACGGACTCGCCGCGTCTCGCCATCAATCCGCTTTCCCTGATCGCGCCCGGCGTCTTCCGCCAAATCTTCGAGTTCCAATAAAAAGGGCCGCTCCAAGCGGCCCTGAATATGGATATGGCGTATTACCGAAGTCTTTTTGATGTGTTGGAGACTGGCAGCGCGAGCGCTGCCAGTTTTCCATCTTGAAGGCGTTCAGGTAGCGTTGATTTCGCTATGGCCGCCGCCGTGGCCACCATTGCCACCGTTGCCATGCTCACCGCCGCCGCCCCAGCCGGCGTGGTCGCCACCATTGCCGTTGCCACCACCGTTGCCGTTGCCGCTACCATTGCCATTACCGTCATGGCCGCCTTGGTTGCCGCCGTGCTCACCGCCTCCGTGACCACCGCCACTTTCGCCATGACTTCCGCCATTGCCGTTCCCGCTGCCATTACCGTTGCCTCCACCGTTACCATTTCCGCTGCCGCCTTCGTGGCCACCGCCACCCCAGCCGCCGCCGCTCTGGCCGCCACCGTGATCGCCACCGCCATGGCCACCGCCACCGCCCCAGCCGCCGTGGTCTCCACCGCCGCCCTGGCTGCCGCCGCCGCTATGGCCTCCGCCATTGCCATTGCCACCACCGTTGCCGTTGCCGCCGCCATTACCATTGCCGCCGCCCCAGCCGCCGTGATCTCCACCGCCGCCATGGTTACCGCCACCGCCGTGGTTGCCACCGCCGTTATGGCCTCCGCCATTGCCGTTGCCGCCGCCATTACCATTGCCGCCGCCCCAACCGCCGTGATCTCCACCGCCGCCATGATTACCGCCACCGCCATGGTTGCCACCGCCGCCGTGATCTCCACCGCCGCCATGGTTGCCGCCACCACCGTGATTACCGCCGCCGCCCCAGCCGCCGTGATCTCCACCGCCGCCATGGTTACCGCCACCGCCATGGTTACCGCCACCGCCATGGTGTCCGCCGCCGCCATGATGGCCACCGCCGCCGTGATGTCCGCCACCACCATGGTGCCCGCCACCTCCGGGATTGCCACCGCCAGGGTTACCGCCGCCGGGATTGCTGCCGGTGCCTGGGTCGGTGCTTACGGGATTTCCGTTGTTTCTGTCGTTGTCGCCCTGGTTGTCAGGGGTCGTGGGAATTGTGGCCGTTGGCCTGCACAGGAGATATTCTATCGTCCCTGGCCTCACCCGGTCGCATCTTTGTACGCGCGTTTGTGCCGATGCCAGTGTGGTACTGGACAGCAAGATTGCAATACACGAAAACACAGTTGTTATCTTACTGCTCATGGGATTCCTCCATTGATTGGCAGTTTTATGACCGCAATCTGGAGGCTATATTAAGAAAATATTATCCACAACGTGCTGATATACTGTGATTATTTCGTACTAATACCTTGACTGTAATTCCATTTAGCTAGATTCGCGACGTTACTATCCGAAAGTATTATTCTGATTTGAGGATTTTTTTCTAATTTTTAACGTTTTTGTAGTTCGGCGCGAAGGTTGATGCCAGGTGTGGGATGTTTGTTGCGTTTGGAAAAATTCCCGATTTGGCACATATCAAAACGGGGTAGATTAATTTTTTTTTGATATTTTAGGCTAATCATGCGAATAGGTGAGCCTTAGGCGCGTTTTAGAGGTGCATTTAGTTCGAGTACGACGTGATGTCGGGTCACCTTCAGTGTGAATGCCTACTTGTTATTGCGTGAGTCGGGCGGCGGATGCCGAACCCTTGGATCACCAGGCTACCTCGAAGGAACTGGCATAATCATGAAGATTTCCGTTTTAGCTTTCGCTCTTCTGGGCGCGGCAACGCTTTGCTCTAATGTCTCCGCAGGCCAGCTTCAGGCCACACGCTCCATCGCAGCACCTGAAGGTTTCTCCTCCGCCTGTCAGCGCTACAGCTGGCTCTGTTCCGCCAAGGCCGGCACGAAGATGAGCGATGAAGATGCGCTTGCACTCGTGACCAAGGTCAACAGGCAGGTCAACTCCGCCATTCGTCCCGCCGAAGACACTGTTGTCTATGGTCGCAGCAATTACTGGTCTCTGCCGAAAGACGGACGCGGCGACTGCGAAGATTACGCCATGGCAAAGACCAAGGCGCTGCTGGATGCAGGCTTTCCTGCCAGCAGAATGTCGGTTTCCGTCGTGTTGGACCGTGGTGGCAACAACCATGCCGTCCTGATGGTCCGCTTTGCGGATGGCGATTACGTTCTGGACAACATGACCAGCTCGATCAAATCCTGGGATCGCACCGGCTACACCTTCCTCGCTCGCCAGAAGTTCGAGAACAAGGCGGCCTGGGAAGTCATCCTGTCCGGCCCGCGCGCCAAGCAGTTGAGCGAAATCTGATTTAGACCGTTTCTCATTGATAATGGGAACGGTCTAGCGGTCTCGCAATCTCAGCTCATCGGTTTGCATTTGCAGTGAACCGAGCGTGGAGAGGAAGGTCATGCCCAGCAGGCTCTGGTCCAGTTGACCATCCTGCGCCACGAGGGCAGGGACATTACGCCTTACAATCGGGCCGATGGCGATTTCCGACAGGCGAACGGGGGCGGCGGATGTCCGCCCATTGGCCGTCATCACGGTGACCGTATAGGCCAGATTATCCACATTGATGCCGACTGCCTCCGCATCGCTGCGAGACAGCACAACGGAGCTTGCGCCGGTATCGACAAGCATGCGCACCGCTGCGCCATTGACCTGCGCATCGGTCTCGAAATGGCCGCTCATGGATTTGTTGAGAATGACTTCCTGCGCACCGTCCTGCGTGGTGACGACCACGGCGCGGCCGGGCATCAGCCCTGCCAGCAACCGTTCTCCGAAGCGTTGGGCATCATAACGATAGAGATAGGCCGAGACGAGGCCGAGGATGATGACGAGCCAGATGGCCAATTGCCGCAGAACCGTTGAAAAGCCGCCGCGATTGCCCGCCAGGATGCCGACCGACAGAAGGCCCGCGATAGGCAGAAGATAAACGGCTTCCCCGAATTGCTCGTTATTGATGCCGAAGGTTTGGCCGCTATCATGATTGATGATCAGCAGTGCAAGACCGACGCCTAGCACGAGAAAAACGAAAGTCAGCCTGTTCATG
Organism: Agrobacterium vacciniicorymbosi; assembly: GCF_040427045.1. NCBI lineage: Bacteria > Pseudomonadati > Pseudomonadota > Alphaproteobacteria > Hyphomicrobiales > Rhizobiaceae > Agrobacterium > Agrobacterium vacciniicorymbosi. The sequence goes on along the minus strand of NZ_JBETMF010000001.1, from coordinate 496,359 downwards.
CGTTCGCAGTCTCCTCAGTATTTCCCGTATTCCTCGCAGCCAGACGGCCCGGCAGGTCAGCCATGATCTGGCTGCGCTCGGCATTGCTATAGCGCGACCACGCCATGATCTCATCTATGCTGCGATGACAGCCATCACAAAGGCCATCTTGCGGGTCGAGCGTGCAGACATTGATACAGGGCGTTTCCATCGACTTTATATCCGCACTTCACGCAATGAGAGCAAGGCCTGCGAGCATCACGATCTCCGTGATCTGCTGGGTTGCGCCGATGGTATCGCCAGTGTGACCTTCGATCTTGCGCAGGCAGAACCGGTTGAACAGATGGGTCGCGACGCATGCGGCTATGAGCGCCAGACCCAACGGCACCAGTTGGAGGAAGGGCAGGCCGAAAAGAATGGCGATGCCCAAACCGAAGATGAGGGCGGTGTTGCGCTCGCGCTCTCCCGGCTGACCTGCCGATACGGCAACGCCACCGTCTCTGGCCGGTGACAGCGCCTGCCAGTGCCAGACCATCAGTCCACGGCTAAGGCATGCCGTCGCCAGCAGGGCGACGAAGATGGCAAGCGGCGAGGCTTCGCGGATCAGCGCGGCAATGGCGGCTGTTCTGACGAGAAACGACAGAGTGAGCGCGATGGCGCCATAGGTGCCGATGCGGCTGTCCTTCATGATTTCGAGCGCGCGATGCTTATCCCTGCCGCCGCCGAAGCCATCCGCCGTGTCGGCAAGGCCATCTTCGTGCAGCGCGCCTGTCATCAGTGTTGCGATGGCGAGCGTGATGGCGGCTGTCAGCAGCGCGTCGGCATGGAAATGGGCTAGAAGCGCCGCGACGAGGGCTGAGGGCAGGGCGATGAGAAGACCGGCAGCGGGAAAGGCGCGGGCGCTTTCGCCCATGGTGCGATGCTCGTTTTCAAAGAAGATGTCGTGCACCGGAATGCGGCTGAGAAAGCTCAGCGCGCGCATCATATCCGTCAGAAAATCCCCGGCCCGCAATCGTCTCTCCAATAGTTGAGGTGGCGCTTGTCGCATTTGAGGTTGTCGCTGCGCGCATCCCCGATTATGAGAAGCGCAACAAAGACCGATTTGCCGGAAAACACAAGCGTCCGGCACGACCAGAAAGACCGATATCATGAGCATGAGCGGATTGCCTTTTGATGATTTTCGCACGCTGCTGCGCGACCTGCCGGGACCGGACACGCACGCGCTCGTGGCTGCCAAAGAGCGCAACGCACAGCTGACGAAGCCTGCCGGTTCGCTCGGTCGTCTGGAAGAAATCGCCATGTGGCTGGCGGCGTGGTCTGGCCGCGCGCCAGCCGTTACCCGTCCGCTGGTGGCAATCTTTGCCGGAAACCACGGTGTTACCCGCCATGGCGTCACACCCTATCCATCTTCCGTCACCCAGCAGATGGTGGAAAACTTCGCCGCCGGTGGTGCCGCCATCAACCAGATTTGCGTGACCCATGATCTGGGCCTGAAGATTTTCGATCTGGCGCTCGACTACCCGACCGGCGACATTACCTGCGAGCCTGCGCTTTCCGAGCGCGACTGTGCCGCCACCATGGCCTTTGGCATGGAGGCGATTGCCGGTGGCACAGATCTTCTCTGCCTCGGTGAAATGGGTATCGGTAACACCACCATTGCGGCTGCAATCAATCTGGCGCTCTATGGCGGCACCGCTGAAGAGTGGACCGGCCCGGGCACCGGTTCTGAAGGCGATGTCATGGCGCGCAAGATTGCTGCTGTGAAAGCCGCCGTCGAATTCCACAAGGATCATCTGTCCGACCCACTGGAAATCATGCGCCGTCTGGGAGGTCGCGAAATTGCGGCCATGGCCGGCGCCATTCTGGCTGCGCGCGTGGAGAAGATTCCGGTGTTGATCGACGGCTATGTGGCAACGGCTGCGGCGGCCTTGCTGAAGGCTGCTAATCCTGCTGCGCTTGACCATTGCCTTATCGGCCACGTCTCCGGTGAGCCCGGCCATCTGGCCGCCGTTGAAAAGCTTGGCAAGACGCCGCTGCTGGCGCTTGGCATGCGTCTGGGGGAAGGCACGGGTGCAGCCCTTGCTGCCGGTATCGTCAAATCGGCAGCGGCGTGCCATTCTGGAATGGCAACATTCGCCATGGCGGGTGTCGATACTCGCACCGACCACTGAGCACGCCGATGGACAACATCAACAACACGCCTTCTCCTGAACCGGTTTTTCGCAAGGAAACCGGGTTCAAGCATCTTTTTGCCGCGGCCCGTTATTCGGGGCAGGGGCTGGTGCGTCTGTGGAAGGAAGCGGCATTTCGCCACGAGGTGCTGGCTCTGGGCGCGGGGCTCGTGCTGCTGGGCGTCATCGGTGCACCATTGCCGCATTACCTGATTTTCGTGGTTCTGATGCTTCTGCTGTTTTCTGTGGAAGCCCTGAACACGGCCATCGAAGAAATCGTAGACCGCGTTTCGCCGGAGTTTTCTTCCGCCGCTCGCAACGCCAAGGATCTCGGCTCGTTTGCGGTATTCTGCCTGCTGCTCGCCAATGGCGGATTCGTGCTGTACTCGCTTGTCAGCACCTTGTTCTTTTCGCCGGTGATGCTTTAAGCGAACGAACGCTTGCGGGGCTGCACCACCTGCACGTCTTCCACGGCGGGAATGCTTTGCAGCACGCGCTTGGCTGGCAGAATGGCGATAACTTCCGTGCCTTCGCGCAATCTGGATTTCAGCACGAACTGCCCGTCATGCTTGGCGAGAATGGCCTGAACGATGGGCAGGCCGAGGCCCGTGCCCTGTTCCGCGCTCTTGATGGCGATCGATCCCTGGCCGAAGGCAGAGAGCACGACCGGAATTTCCTCTTCAGGAATGCCGGGACCATTGTCCTTTATCGACACATATTGCCCGCCGCCCGCCGTCCAGCCCGCCTTGATGGAAATCTCGCCGCCCTGAGGCGTGAATTTCACGGCGTTGGACAGAAGGTTCAAAATGACCTGACGGATGGATTTTTCATCTGCCCAAACTTGCGGCAGGGTGGTTTCAAACTGCTGTGAAATGCGGATGTTCTTGGCGCGCGCCCGAAGCTGGATCATGCCGACGCAATCTTCGGCAATTTCCAGAAGCGCGATGGCTTCCTCATGCAGATCGTAGCGACCGGCTTCGATGCGCGAGAGATCGAGGATTTCGTTGATGAGGTCGAGCAGGTGCTGGCCGGAGCGGTGAATATCGCCGGAATACTCTTTATATAGAGGGTTGTTCAGCGGCCCAAGGACTTCCGATGCCATGACCTCGGAAAAGCCGAGAATGGCGTTCAGTGGCGTGCGCAGCTCGTGCGACATGGACGCCAGAAAACGGGACTTCGCCATATTCGCTTCTTCTGCCCTGCGACGGGCCTCATCCGACATGGATTTTGCCACTTCCAGCTCTGCAATCAGGTCGTCCTTCTCAGACTGGAAGGACAGAAGCTTGATGCTGGAGTGATAGAGACGCTTCGTGACGTGATGGCAAAACAGCATCGCCATGGAAAACATCAGCGCCAGACCGATTTCCATGGGGCTGCGAGACAGCGCGGCGGTGACGCTGAGCGCCACCAGCACTGGCAGGAATGTCATCAACGTCGCGCGCCGCAGCAGGAAGTTGGATGTCGCCGTGATCGACAGCGCAATAAGTAGAGTCGCGCCTTTGTAGAACATGATGAGCGAGGCATCGCCGGGCTCTATGCGCTGGATCGCAAACAGCACCCAGACGAGGCCGATCACGATCTGCGTGGCGAGGAATATGTTGTTCCAGGTGACGATGTTTGCGGCGTTCAGTTCCTGCCGCGATGCGCGCCGTGCAAAAAAAAGCGCGAGCGCATGGGCGGTCAAAGCCAGCACGGACCAGCCGATGATCTGCGGATCGCGGCTGATATAAATGCCTACGCCGGTGGCCAGAACGATGAAGAGCGGCATGATGGTTGCGCTCTGCAAGGTCTCGGCAATGTGCATCTGCAGCATGTCACGCTCGAAAGCGTTGGCGCTGACAGGGCCATATTGCAGGCGCTCACGCGTCGACTTGACCGTGTCGAAAACAGCCTTGTTGCGCCGTGTCCGGGACCGGTCGACGATGTTTTTGTCGGCAGTGGTGCTAGCGCTCTTACTCATGGACACAACGCGAGTGATCTAAAGACTTGCAGCCTAATGGCAAAATCTTAAGAAGATGCTGCTGTTAAAGGATTTGTTTGCCATTTCTGAAAAGGGTTTGTTCTTACATGAGACGAAAGTCAGGCACGCCCTTCCGGCTGGTGAAGGACGGCATCATCGCGGCCCTTATACTGGTCATGGGAACGCTGATTGCGGCGAAGGTGGATGGCCTGAACCAGGAGCGGTTTTCGGGTCGGTTTACGGCGGTCGATGGCGATACAGTTTCGCGGGATGGCGAACGCTTTCGTCTTGTCGGAATCGACGCTCCGGAACTGGGCCAGACCTGCCTGCGTGACAAAAAAGAGTGGCCGTGCGGTGCTGAGGCAAAAGCCTATGTGAAAACATTGCTGCAATCCGGCACAGTGGAATGTTCCGGCAACGAGAGGGATCGCTACAAGCGGTTGCTGGTGCGCTGTTCCATCGAGGGCAAAGACGTTGCCGCGCAGATCGTGGCTGCGGGTTTTGCGGTGACGACGGAGTATTTCCTCTTCTCGCGCGAGCAGGCCTTGGCGCAAAACCAGCGGGCTGGCATCTGGTCCGGAACGTTCGAGCAGCCGCGCGACTGGCGGCGGGAGCATAAGGCTGCCGATATGGATGTACCTCTGGCGGGTGTGCTGTCTCTGGTTCGTCATATTCTTGGGTGGTAAGGTCGCGTCATGTTGGCAAAGACGGAGCAGGATGAGGTGTTGATAGCGGCATTGCGGCGGGATATCGCGCACTGTCGCATCTGTCGGGATACGCCGTTAAAGGGCGAGGTGGATCGCTTGCCGCATGAGCCGCGCCCCGTGGCGGTGATTTCCAGCAAGGCGAGACTATTGATTGCCGGGCAGGCACCGGGCCTGCGCGTACATGAAAGCGGGCTGCCGTTCAACGATGCCTCCGGCAACCGCCTGCGGAATTGGCTGAATGTCAGCCGCGAGACATTCTACGATGCCGACCGTTTTGCGATCGTGCCGATGGGCTTCTGTTTTCCCGGTTACGACGCCAAAGGCAGCGATCTGCCGCCGAGGCTGGAATGTGCGCCGCGCTGGCGCGAAAGCGCTATGCAGGCCATGCCGCAGATCGAGCTCATTCTGGCCATCGGCCAATACGCGCAGGCCTGGCATCTCGGTGCATGCCGTATGAAAACCATGACGGAAACAGTGCAGAACTGGCGCAGCTATCTCTATGTAAATCAGGGCGTGCCGGTGCTGGCATTGCCGCACCCAAGCTGGCGAAACAGCGCCTGGCTCAAGAAAAACCCCTGGTTCGAGGGGGAATTATTGCCCGTGCTTCGACAGAATGTGGATAGGCTACTCTCCTGAAACAAATTTCTTTTTTTTCCTTTTTTTTAGTGTAAACAGAGGAAAATAATTCTGGAGGAGAGTAGATTGGACCGCCTCGACCGAAAAATACTACGAATTCTGCAAGAAGACTCTACCCTTGCTGTTGCCGACCTTGCCAAGAAGGTTGGTCTTTCCACGACGCCATGCTGGAGACGTATCCAGAAGATGGAAGAGGACGGTGTCATCCGTCGTCGTGTCGCCATTCTCGATGCCGGCAAGGTCAACACCAAGGTCACGGTGTTCGTTTCCATCCGCACCGCATCCCACTCCATCGAGTGGTTGAAGCGCTTTTCCGAAGTCGTCTCGGAATTTCCGGAAGTGGTCGAGTTCTACCGCATGAGCGGTGACGTGGACTATCTGCTGCGCGTCGTGGTGCCTGACATCGCCGCCTATGACGCCTTCTACAAGCGCATGATCGCCAAGATCGAAATACGCGACGTATCCTCTGCCTTCGCCATGGAGCAGATCAAATACACGACGGAACTGCCGCTGGATTACATGCTGCTGGACAACCCGAAGTCCGGCGAAGAGTGATGTGAAGAGGCGTGCCGGATGGCGCGCCCACTCTTTCGTTCCTTATTCCTGTGACGAGCATAGGAATGAGCGTAACTGACGTTACGCCATCACCCCTTGAACTTAGCAATCACCAGATGACCCGGCGTCGGGTGTCCGTCCTGCATGCGCACGTTGATGTCGGTGACTTCGGTGATCTCGAAACCGGTCGCAGCAAGGCGTTCGCGGACATAGGTTTCGGAATGGGCGAAACGCTGGTGCGGGCCGACCATATAGGGGCGGCCAGCGAGGATTTCGGTAGGCAGTGTTTCCGATGAGAAGATGAAGACGCCACCTTCGACCATATTTTCAGCCGCGCCGAAAAAGATAGGCTCCAGTGCGCCGAGATAGGGCAGCACGTCGGTTGCCGTGATCAGGTCGAAGGGCTCGTCGTCATTGTCTTCCAGAAAGTCTTCGACTTCCGCGATGTAGAGCGTTTCGTAGAGTTCCTTTTCATGGGCGAGTTCGACCATGTTTTCGGAAATGTCGATGCCGGTAATGTCTTCCGCCATGTCGCGCAGGGCTTCACCGGTCAGGCCTGTGCCGCAGCCGAGGTCGAGCAGACGCTTGAATGGGCCGAGTTCCAGCGTTTGCAGGCGCTGGCGCACGATCATTGGTACGGCATAGCCGAGCTGTTCGACCAGAATATCCTCAAAGGCTTCGGCCTGCTGGTCGAAAAGGGTTTCGACATAGGCATCCGGTGCCTTTGGTGGCGTTTCGCCGCGTCCCATGGAGGCGATGCGAACGGCAGCGCCGCCGTGATCGTCCGGGTCGATGGCCAGAACCTCTTCGTAAGCCTTGACCGCAGCATCGATATCGCCAGCCTTTTCCAAGGCAAGAGCGCGGTTATAGGCTTCGGCTAGAGCCTCTTCATCGATCTTCTGGTTCTTCGTCATGGCGCGCATCCGGGGCTTGGCTTTGAAAATTGAAGCCTGCTTAGTCCGCAACGCCGTGAGGTGCAATCCTTGTTTTCGTCAGTGGAGGATGAACTCTCCCTTGAGCGAGCGCCATTCCTGCGCCGAAATCAGCTGGCGGTGGACGTAGCGCACGGAGTGCAGCGGCCCATCCAGCTTTTCCTGCCAGAATTTGAGGAAGCCCTTCATTTCGGGAAAATCCGGCGCAAGATCGTAGTTCTGCCAGAGGTAGGTTTGCAGAACGACGGGATGGTCCGGCATATGATAGAAAATCTGGGCCGTGGTAACGCCATAGCCCTTCAGCATCATTTCCATGTCTTTGTTCATGGCGGCTGCTCCGGTTCTTGTTGGTCGCCGATACTTTGGAAGTATCGCAGACCATGGGAGCATGACATGATTAACCGAACCTTGCCAATCGGCCAGATTGTCACAAATTCGTTATATTTTTCAGTCTGTTAGCATTCGTTCGGCATGAGTGCTGCCAAGCGTTTACCGGGTGAGGTGCCGCGTCAGACGCGCCTCCAGCCATGCCCAGACGTGACGCAATATTTCGACCATGGAGAGATAGAAAATCGCAGCCCAGAGATAGGTCTGGTAATCGAATGTGCGCGAGAACGCATAACGTGTCTGGCCCATCAGATCATAGACGGTGACGATGGAGACGACGGCAGACCCCTTGATCATCAGGATGATTTCGTTGCCGTAGGGGCGCAGCGCCACGATGAGGGCTTGCGGCAGAACGATCTTCCAGAATGTCACCGGCTTGGAAATGCCAAGCGACGCGGCACCTTCCAGCTGACCCTTCGGCACGCTCTGGATCGCGCCACGCAGGATTTCCGCCTGATAGGCAGCTGTATTGAGCGTCAGCGACAGCAGGCCGCAATACCAGGCCTCGCGGAAAAACCACCATAGGCCGACGGCTTCCATCTCAGGTCGGAAACTTCCAAGGCCGTAATAGATCAGGAAGAGCTGCGCCAGAAGCGGCGTGCTGCGGAACACATAAACATAGACATAGGCCAGCGTGCCGAGAATGCGATTGCTGGACATGCGGGCAAAGGCGATGGGCAGCGATAGCATAGCGCCAAGAATGATCGATGTTCCCACCAGTGTGATGGTGGTGATCAAGCCATCCAGATAGCGGGGGCCATAACGCGTGAACTTGTCTGGGTCCCAATCATCGATAACGCTGTAAATGAGACCCAGCGCCAGCAGCAGCCACAAGCCGGTTACGGTAACGCCAACGATTTTGGAGGCGGAAAGCGGCTTGGCGGCGGCAGGCGGGGCAGGGCGTGCGGGAATGAGGTGTTCGGCGTGGCTCATCGGCGTGCCTCCGAACGGCGCGACCAGCGGTCGATGAAGCCAAGCCCGAAGGACGAAATCAGCGCCAGAATGAGATAGAGCAGACAGGCGATGCCGTAAAAGAAGAAGGCTTCCTTACTGACGCGGGCAGCGATGCCCGTCTGACGCAAAATATCGGACAGGCCGATGATGGAGACGTAGGAGGTATCCTTGAGCAGGATCATCCAGAGATTCGTCATGCCGGGCAGCGCAATGCGCACCAGCTGCGGAATGATGATGAGAACCATGGTGCGGCTGCGGGAAAGACCCAGCGCATCGCCCGCTTCATACTGGCCCTTGGGAATGGCGCGGAAGGCGGACAGCAGCACTTCCGACGCGTAGGACGAAAAGACCACCGAAAGCGCCACCATGCCCGCAACGAAGGCATTGATCTCGATGGGGCCGGAAAAGCCGATATAGCCACCGGCGGACTGCAACAGCATCTGTATGCCGTAATAGACGATGAAGAGCGTCAGCAGTTCCGGCAGACCGCGAAAGATGGTGGTGTAGATACCGGCGGCAAGCCGCAGCGATTTTTCACTGGATTGCGCCGCAAGCGCAATGAGAAAGCCGATGGTCAGCCCAACTGGTAAGGTGGCGAGCGCAACGGAAATGGTGATCTTGACGCCATAGGCGATTTCATCGCCCCAGCCCGCATCGCCACAGGCAACGAGTGTTCCGTTACCGAAGAGAGAGAAGATGCCGACCGGTCCGCAGAATGGATCGAAGAGATAAGTGAGATAGGTCCAGAACGAACCTATGGCGGAAAATGCTCCGCTCATGCCAATTTCCCCTGCGGTCTTTGCCGCGCGTTTCGTATTGTTTTATGACCTTGTTCTCAAACAAAAATGGCGGAAGGGCAAGCCTTCCGCCACAATATTCAACAAACAAATCGCTTACTTGCCGTAAACGTCGAAATCGAAGTACTTGTCGTTGATCTTCTTGTACTCGCCATTGGCACGGATTGCGGCGATTGCAGCAGTGAACTTGTCGGCAAGCGCCGTGTCACCCTTGCGAACCGCAATGCCTGCGCCCTGACCGTTGATGGCTTCATCAACCGGCATTGGCGTCAGGATCTTGCAGCACTTGCCAGCGTCGGACTTGACCCATTCCGACAGAACGACGATGTCGTCGATGACGCCATCGATACGACCGTTGGTGATGTCGAGCTTGTACTCGTCAGCCGTCGGATAGAGCTTCAGCTCTGAATCCGCCAGGTGCTTTTCGGCGTAGTTGGCGTGGGTGGTGGAACCCTGCGCGCCGATGGTCTTGCCCTTCAGGTCTTCAACCGTCTTGGCCGGGCTGTCCTTTGGCACGGCAATCGCTGGCGGCGTGTTGTAGTACTTCTTGGAGAAATCGACCTTTTCCAGACGCTCTGGCGTGATCGACATGGACGCGACGATGGCGTCGAACTTCTTGGCCTGCAGGGCAGGGATGATGCCGTCCCAGTCATTCGTGACGAAGGTGCACTCTGCCTTCATTTCAACGCACAGCGCCTTGGCGATGTCGATGTCGAAGCCGGTCAGCGTGCCATCTGCTTCAAGAACGTTGAAGGGTGGGTAGGCGCCTTCCGTGCCAATGACCAGCTTGTCCTGCGCCATGGCGGCACCGGAGAAAAGCGACATCGCGGCAATCGATGCAGCAGCTAGCAGACGGGTGGAAATACGCATTTCGATCCTCTCTTTCGGCGAGTCTTCCGCACCGGTTTGTTTATGTTTTCCGGGCGGTGAATGTTTCGCGTGGCCTCTTAGCCCGAAAGGGTGAGCGCCGCGCTTGGCGGATAGTCTTATCCTTGTCTTGAAAATGCAACCCTAATCGTTTCGCACCGCAACGAAGGCCACAATCAGTTCATGAAAAGGCCTTGATCTGTTCATTTGCGGTACAGAACAGCTTCGCCATGATGGGAACAAGACTGCCATTCAGGCGTTGTTCACCGCCCGCATGTGCAGAAGGTTTTTCAAAAGGCCGTGAGACAGCGGTATAAAGACGATCACTAGGTGAGGAACTACGATGCTCAAGAAAAACAAGCTGCTGACCGGGGTGGTATTTCCGCTCATGTCGATTGCGATGGTTGCCGAGCCTGCATTGGCTGCGGCCAACGCGGGCGCTATTCATTATACATCATCTCAAACCACGGATGCCGCCAGCGCACCTGTCCTTCTGGCACAGGCAGACCCCAATGCTGAGGAGCTTCTGAAGAAGCGCCAGCAGGAGCAGCCAAAGGAAGAGCCGAAGGCCGAACAGCCTCAGCGTCAGCAGGAAGAAGCTCCGCGCCCACGCCGTGAGGCAGCGCCAGAGCAGGCACCTGAACAGCAGCGTCCACGCCGTGAAGCAGCCCCCGAAGCTGCACCCGAGCAGCAGCAGCGCCCACGTCGCGAAGCCGCACCGGAGGCAGCACCCGAACAACAGCAGCGTCCTCGTCGCGAGGCAGCCCCCGAAGCTGCGCCAGAGCCGCAGCAGCCACGCCCGCGCCGTGAAGCTCAGCCGGATGCAGCACCTGCGCAGGCTCAGCCCGAGCAGCAGCAGGAGCGCCCGCGTCGTCCACGCGACCAGCAGCCAGCGGCTGAAGGCGAAACACGTCCGGAACGTCCACGTCGCGACGCCAAGCCGGATGCCGCGCCCGATCAGGCTCAGCCGGAACAGCAGCAGGAACGCCCACGTCGCCAGCAGGGCGATCAGCAGCCAGCCGCAGAAGGCGAACAGAAGCCACGCCCTGAAGGCGAGCGTCCTCGCCCAGGCCAGGAGCCAGCACCGGCAGCCGGCGAAGCAAACCCGGAAAAGCCAGCCGTTCCAGGCAAGAAGCCAGCAGCCCCGGAACCGGATGCAAAGAACGCACCTGTGCCTGCCGAGCCGCCGACACCCGGCCAGCCGCCAAAGCCAAGAGAGCAGCCGAACCCCGCACCGGGCCAGCAGCCTTCCGAACAGCCGCGCCCACCGCGTGGCCAGAACGGTGAACCTACACCGATGCCAAATGCACCGACGCCCGCACCGCAGGACGGCAGAACCACAGGACAGGCGCCAGCTGGCGAACCCGTTCCTGATCAGGTCGCAGTTCCGCAGCAGGAAGCGCCTCCTTCGACCAAGGAGCAGCTCGACAAGGCCCGTGCCGTTGCCAAGGACCCATCCAAGTCTGCCGACACTGTTATCCTGCCGGTAGACAAGGGTGCTGCGGTTCTCGACAGCGACAAAGAAGCCGAACGCACCGGCAACCAGCAGTCCCGCGAGCAGCGCCGCCAGGAACGCGAGCAGGTCCAAGACTACAAGGTGCCGACATCTGACGCGGAAGCGCAGGCTGCCGCGCGTGGAAACAATCCTGCACCGCAGATCAACATTCAGGCCATCACCAATATTCAGGGTGAGCGGATCAACCGCCGTCCAGACTATGATCGCCCGGATGGCGTGCGCGAATGGCAGCCCCGCGATATGCCGCGCGGCGGCCCACGGGATCGGGACATGGGCGACCGCGTCTTCCTGCAGTTCGGCGACCGCGTGGTCGTGCGTGGCAATGACGACGATCGTTTCGTTCGCGATGGTGCCAAGCCATACTACGAGCGTCTTCCTGACGACCGCTACCGCGAAACGATCGAGCGGCCAGATGGCACGCAGGTCGTGACCGTTCGCAACCGCTACGGCGATATCATCCAGCGTTCGCGTATCGATAATCGTGGCCGTGAATATGTGCTGTTCTACGCACCGGAACTCGTGGATGAGCCGGATCGTGAATATGTCTATCGCGACCCGGGCCTGGACCTGCCCCCGATGCGCCTGCGCATTCCGGTTCAGGACTACATCATCGACACGTCCAGTGATCCGGACCGCGATTACTATCGCTTCCTGGAGCAGCCGCCGGTCGAGCCCGTCGAGCGCGTCTACACGATGGATGAAGTGCGCTACTCCGCCCGTATTCGTGACAAGGTCCGCCGTATCGACCTCGACACGATCACCTTTGCGACCGGCAGTGCCGAAATTCCGATGAGCCAGGCACAGTCTCTGCGCAAGGTGGCGGATGCCATCAACAAGGTGCTGAAGAACAACCCGGCGGAAACCTTCCTCATCGAAGGTCATACCGACGCCGTGGGCAGCGACGAGAGCAACCTTGTTCTATCCGACGAGCGTGCTGCGTCAGTCGCCAATGTGATGACAGATGTTTACGGCATTCCGCCGGAAAACCTGACGACGCAGGGTTATGGCGAGCGCTTCCTCAAGGTCCAGACACTCGGACCAGCACAGGAAAACCGACGCGTAACCATCCGCCGCATCACCTCGCTGGTGAAGCCGATCGCGCAGAACTAAGCGGATCACACGTACTAAAAAGCCCGGGAACCGAGAGGTTTCCGGGCTTTTATTTGTCCTGCGTTACTTGCTAAAACGCAGCGCCTTCAGCTTCAGCCCAACGCAACCGCGATTTCGGCAGCAAGGCGGGCATTGTTGCGCACCAGTGCAATATTGGTCTCAAGGCTGCGGCCTTCGGTGATTTCGAAGATTTTTGCCAGCAGATATGGCGTGACCGCCTTGCCAGCAATCTCGTCTTCCTCGGCATGGGACAGCGCCCGGGTGATGTAGATTTCCATCTCCTCGCTGGCGATCTCATCTTCTTCCGGAACGGGGTTGGCGATCAACATGCCGCCTTCGATACCCAGTTGTTCGCGGGTGGACTGGAAGTTCGCAATGGCTGCCGGGCTGTTGAGTGACAGGGGGCTCTTGAGGCCTGACGAGCGTGACCAGAATGCCGGAAATTCCGTCGATCCGAAGGTGGCGACCGGAACGCCCTGCGTTTCCAGCACTTCCAGTGTCTTGGGAACGTCCAGAATTGCCTTTGCACCTGCGCAGACGACGATCACGCCGGTCTTGGCAAGTTCGGTCAGGTCGGCAGAGATATCGAAGCTCTCTTCCGCGCCGCGATGCACGCCGCCGATGCCGCCTGTGGCGAAAACCTTGATGCCTGCATGTTCGGCGGCAATCATTGTGGCGGCAACGGTGGTGGCGCCGGTGCGACGTTCGGCAATGGCAAAGGCGATATCGGCGCGTGAAACCTTCATCGCATCCGTCGTCTGCGCAAGCGCCTCGAGCTGGTGCTTCTCAAGCCCGATATGCAGCGTGCCGTGAATGACGGCGATGGTCGCGGGCACCGCGCCCTGATCACGGATGATCTGCTCCACGCTTTCAGCCATCTGGATATTGCCGGGGTAGGGCATGCCATGGGTGATGATGGTGGATTCGAGCGCGACGATGGGCGCGCCGCGCTGTTTTGCTGCGGCAACCTCGTCCGAATAGGCGATGGGCAAAAGCGGGAGCTGGGGTTTTGTCATTGTTTCTTCCAATTCTATGTCAGCGATCTCTTCACAACATTTCGGCTGCGGGGACAAGGGCCAGCATCGCTTCCAGCGAGCCCGTGTTGAGTTCCGCTGCCGTAGCACTGACCGATTGAACGGTGATGGCAGCCGCCGCCGCACCCCAGCGAAGGGCCTGCGAAGGCGGCTCACCTTGCGAAATTGCGGCGAGATAACCCGATGCCATCGCATCTCCCGCACCGGTGACATCCCGCACGGCTTCGATCAGCGGTGGGTGAAGGATAGCCGTTTCCCGCTCGGAAAAAGCGACGACGTGACGTGCACCGCTGGTGATGACGCCGCCGCGAAGACCGAGTTCGGCGAGGTGCTTTGGCCATTCGCGCACGTCGTGCACACTTTGACCCGTCAGCGCATGCGCCTCCGCCTCGTTCATGAACAGCATATGGAGATCCGGCAGTGCCGCTTTCAGCCTCACCACCTTGGCGGGGGAAATGGCGATGGCAGCCAGAGGCTTTCCACAGACCCGCGCTGCCGTGCCGATGGCCTGTAACGTATCTTCGGGCAGGTTGGCGTCGCAGAGGATCATGTCGCTTGCCATGATCGCGTCGCGAACTGCGCGCACCCGCAGGCGACGCGGGGTGAACAGCCTGTAGAGATCCATATCCGCAATGGCGATGACGAGGTTGCCGTCGCGTTCCAGAATGGCGGTGTAGCTTGGCGTGCGGCGGTCGAGAAAGGTGAATGGCGTGTCTTCCACGCCTGCTTCGCGCGCAGCAGCGGAAACCGTCTCGCCATTGGCATCGCCGCCGCGTGGCGCGATGATCCTGACCGTAAAGCCAAGCCGCGAGAGATTGCGCGCGGCGTTGAAACCGCCACCGCCTGCCTCTTCCATCCACGCGCCGGGATTGCTGGCGCCAACCACGGTTTCGGTCTCGATCATGCCGCGGCGGTCTATATGTGCGCCGCCAAGAACGAGTATTTTCTTCACTGCAAACTTTCCTTTTGTGATCGGTCAGAATCGCGTCGATTCGTGCCTGATGACCTGTTTGGACGCTATCGTATCAGCCATTTTTTCCACAGAGCAAAAAGAAAAACAAAAGTAGAACAAAGGACTTATCCATATTTGATTTCAATATGATGATGCGCGCTTGTGGAGGGAGAACAAATAAAGTACAAAATCGCCATAGAGAGCTTCATTGCCTGTGCGGCTTCAATAACCTAAAGGTGGTTTCCAGATGGCACAAAATTCTTTGCGTCTTGTAGAGGACAAAGCAGTGGATAAAAGCAAGGCACTGGAAGCGGCGCTTTCCCAGATCGAACGTTCGTTCGGTAAGGGATCGATTATGAAGCTCGGTTCCAATGAAAGTATCGTCGAGGTAGAGACCATTTCGACAGGGTCGCTCAGCCTCGATGTTGCACTCGGCATCGGTGGTCTGCCAAGGGGCCGCATCATCGAAATCTATGGACCGGAAAGCTCCGGTAAGACGACGCTTGCTTTGCAGACCATTGCAGAAGCGCAGAAAAAGGGCGGCATTTGCGCCTTCGTGGATGCCGAACATGCGCTCGATCCAGTCTATGCCCGCAAGCTCGGCGTCGATCTGCACAATCTTCTGATCTCCCAGCCTGATACGGGTGAGCAGGCGCTCGAAATCACCGATACGCTGGTGCGTTCCGGTGCGTGTGATGTTCTCGTGGTCGACTCCGTTGCGGCGCTAACACCGCGTGCGGAAATTGAAGGCGAAATGGGCGACAGCCTGCCGGGCCTTCAGGCTCGCTTGATGAGCCAGGCGCTGCGCAAGCTGACAGCTTCGATTTCCAAGTCGAAGACGATGGTCATCTTCATCAACCAGATCCGTATGAAGATCGGTATTTCCTATGGTTCGCCGGAAGTAACGACGGGCGGCAACGCGCTGAAGTTCTACGCCTCCGTTCGCCTCGACATCCGCCGCATCGGTGCGGTCAAGGATCGCGAAGAAGTCGTCGGCAACCAGACCCGCGTCAAGGTCGTCAAGAACAAGATGGCACCTCCCTTCAAACAGGTCGAGTTTGACATCATGTATGGCGAAGGCGTTTCCAAGACCGGTGAGCTGGTTGACCTTGGCGTCAAGGCCGGGCTTGTTGAGAAGTCAGGTGCCTGGTTCTCCTATAACAGCCAGCGTCTGGGGCAGGGGCGTGAAAACGCCAAGACCTTCCTCAAGGAAAACCCTGCGGTTGCCAATGAGATCGAACTGGCCCTTCGCCAGAATGCTGGTCTGATCGCAGAGCGCTTCCTTGAGAATGGTGGACCGGAAGCCGATTCTGACGGCGTTGACCCCGACGCATAAGTGAGCTTTGCCCGGCTCCGGCTCGGCGATATCTTGGAATTTGAACTGTAAAGGCCGTGCGATTGTTTCGCGCGGCCTTTATTTGTGTCGTAACGCCGCCCTCTTTGGCTGGACAGGCAGGGTGGTGAGCGATAAAAGCCATTGATTTTTATGCTATGGCCGCGTGACTGCGTGGCAATGAAGGACTTCGTATGAGCGGTGTAAATGAAATCCGGTCGACCTTCCTCGACTACTTCAAGAAGAACGGCCACGAAATCGTGCCATCCAGCCCGCTGGTGCCGCGCAACGACCCGACATTGATGTTCACCAATGCGGGCATGGTGCAGTTCAAGAACGTCTTCACCGGACTGGAAAGCCGCCCATACTCGACAGCCGCGTCGTCGCAGAAATGCGTGCGCGCCGGTGGCAAGCATAACGACCTGGACAATGTCGGCTACACCGCCCGTCACCACACCTTCTTCGAAATGCTGGGCAACTTTTCCTTTGGCGATTATTTCAAGGAAGAGGCGATCACACACGCCTGGAACCTGATCACCAAGGAATTCGGTATCGACAAGAACCGTCTGCTTGTGACGGTCTATCACACCGATGACGAAGCCTTCGACCTGTGGAAGAAGATTGCCGGTTTCTCCGATGATCGCATCATCCGCATTCCGACCAGCGACAATTTCTGGGCGATGGGCGATACCGGCCCGTGCGGTCCCTGTTCCGAAATCTTCTATGACCATGGCGACCACATCTGGGGCGGCCCTCCCGGCTCTGCCGATGAAGACGGTGACCGGTTCATCGAAATCTGGAACCTCGTGTTCATGCAGTATGAGCAGGTGACGAAGGAACAGCGCATCGATCTGCCGCGCCCGTCCATCGATACCGGCATGGGTCTGGAGCGCATTTCCGCGCTGCTTCAGGGCAAGCACGACAATTACGATACCGACCTGTTCCGCGCGCTGATTTCCGCGTCCGTCGAAGCCACCGGCGTTCCGGCTGAAGGTGCGAACCGCGCAAGCCATCGCATCATCGCCGACCATCTGCGCTCTTCTGCCTTCCTGATTGCCGATGGCGTTCTACCGTCGAATGAAGGTCGTGGCTACGTCCTGCGCCGCATCATGCGCCGCGCCATGCGCCATGCCGAATTGCTGGGCTCGCGCGAGCCGCTGATCTGGAAGCTGCTGCCAGCACTCGTTCAGCAGATGGGTCGCGCCTATCCTGAACTGGTGCGTGCCGAAGCGCTGATTTCGGAAACGCTGAAGCTCGAAGAAACCCGCTTCCGCAAGACGCTGGCCCGTGGCCTGACCCTGCTGTCGGATGCCACATCCACGCTCCACAAGGGCGACATGCTGGACGGTGAAACGGCCTTCAAGCTTCATGACACCTACGGCTTCCCGCTCGATCTGACGCAGGATGCACTTCGCGCCCGCGAAATCGGCGTGGATGTTGCCGGCTTCACAGACGCTATGGAGCGTCAGAAGGCCGAGGCTCGCTCACACTGGACCGGCTCCGGCGACAAGGCGACCGAAACCGTCTGGTTCGAACTCAAAGAAAAGCACGGCGCAACCGAGTTTTTGGGTTACGACACGGAAACGGCGGAAGGTATCGTTCAGGCCATCGTCAAGGATGGCAAGTCTGTCGATAGCGCTGTTGAGGGCGAAAGCATTCAAATCGTCGTCAACCAGACGCCATTCTACGGTGAGTCCGGTGGCCAGATGGGTGATACCGGCATCATCTCGTCCGACGACGGCAGCTTCACGGTGTCCGACACGCACAAGAAGGGCGAAGGCCTCTTCGTGCATATCGGCACTGTTGCCAAGGGTGGCGTCAAGGTTGGTGATGAAGTTCAGCTGACGGTCGATCACGACCGCCGCTCACGCCTGCGCGCCAACCATTCCGCCACGCACCTGCTGCATGAAGCGCTTCGCGAAGTTCTCGGCACGCATGTCGCCCAGAAGGGTTCGCTGGTCGCGCCCGAGCGGCTGCGTTTCGACGTCTCTCACCCCAAGCCCATGTCGGCTGAGGAGTTGAAGATCGTCGAGGAAATGGCCAACGAAATCATTCTCCAGAATTCGCCTGTCGTCACGCGCCTGATGAGCGTGGACGATGCGATTGCCGAAGGTGCGATGGCGCTATTCGGTGAGAAATACGGCGATGAAGTTCGTGTCGTATCGATGGGCACGGGCATTCACGGCGCGAAGGCCAATCGTCCCTATTCCGTTGAACTCTGCGGCGGCACGCATGTTGCGGCCACCGGCCAGATCGGTCTGGTACGCGTTCTTGGCGACAGCGCCGTGAGCGCGGGTGTGCGTCGTATCGAAGCGGTTACGGGGGCAGGGGCTCTCGCCTATCTGGCCGAGCAGGATGATCGCGTCAAGGCGCTTGCGTCTTCGCTCAGGGTTCAGCCAGCCGAAGTGCTGGGCCGCGTCGAAGGCCTGCTGGATGAGCGCAAGAAACTGGAGCGTGAACTGGCCGACGCCCGTCGAAAGCTCGCCATGGGTGGCGCTTCGTCCGAGGGTTCTGCTGGCGATGTCAAGGAAATCGGCGGCGTGAAATTCCTTGCCAAGTCTCTCTCCGGCATCGATGCGAAGGACCTGAAGAGCCTTGCGGATGAAGCCAAGGGTGGCCTTGGCTCCGGCGTGGTTCTGCTGATCGCGGTTTCAGAAGACGGCAAGGCCAGCGCGGTTGCTGCCGTCACCGAAGACCTGACCTCGCGCTTCAGTGCAGTTGATCTGGTGCGCACCGCGTCCGCTGCTCTCGGCGGCAAAGGCGGCGGCGGTCGTCCGGATATGGCGCAGGCCGGTGGGCCGGATGGCGCAAAGGCGGATGAGGCCATAGAGGCCGTGGCCGCAGCGCTCGCTGCTTGATTAATTGAAAAAAAAGGGCGGGTTTGACCCGCCCTTTGCATATGAGGCTTCTGATCGCTTCACCCCCTGGCTTGCAAAGCACTGAATATGTTGAATGTTGGGGTTCGTTAGATCCCCGGGATGAGCCCGAGGATGCGGAAGAAATAGCTAAGCGTATTTGAAACGCGCCATATGCCTGCTCACCAAACCCCCTTAACTCGCTGCCTGCAACTGCTTCGTGGCTTCTTCATCGATTTGATGCGCGCGCTTATAGGCCGGGCGTTCGCTGAGGTGGCCGAGGTAATCCACAAAATGCTGGCGTTTTTCGATGGTGCCGAATTGCAGGCCCCAGCTGATATGGGAGCCGACATAGACATCGGCGGCTGTGAAGTGGTCGCCTGCGACGAACTGGTTTTCGCTGACCGCCTGTTCCAGCGTTCTCATGACATCGGCGTAAGAGCCGCATCCGGCCATGCGCAATTTGTCCGGTGAGATTTCAAATCCCATCGCTTTCATGGTCACGGCCATTTCCAGTGGACCTGCCGCGAAGAACAGCCAGCGATAATAAAGCCCGCGGTTCTTGACCGCTGGCGCAAGGTTTGCGCCCGGGAAGGCATCGGCAAGATAGGCACAAATGGCGGCACATTCGGTGACGATCGTATCGCCATGCTTGATGGCCGGAACCTTGCCCATGGGGTTGATGGTCTTGTAGGCGTGGGATTTCATCTGGTCGCCAAAGCCCAGAATTTCCGTGTTGTAGGGCACGCCGACTTCTTCCAGCATCCAGCGCACGATGCGCCCGCGGGACATGGGGTTGGTGTAGAATGTGAGTTCGCTCATGATGTTTCCTCCCTTGCTTTCTGCTTCACGTCGCTCTCGCTTGGC
This sequence comes from Agrobacterium vacciniicorymbosi, assembly GCF_040427045.1. Lineage (NCBI taxonomy): Bacteria > Pseudomonadati > Pseudomonadota > Alphaproteobacteria > Hyphomicrobiales > Rhizobiaceae > Agrobacterium > Agrobacterium vacciniicorymbosi. The sequence goes on along the minus strand of NZ_JBETMF010000001.1, from coordinate 476,747 downwards.
CTCTTGTCGGCAGATGTTGTCTGAGGGAATTTTGCGCCTGCGATGCGACGCAATCAAGACATTGCGCCATAAAACGAAACCCGGCAAAGCCGGGTCTCTGATGATCTGTCTAACGTATGGTCTTCAGCTCTTTACGGCCTTGAGCGCGGAGCTGCAAAGGCTCCAGTAGCCGCCACCTTTCTGAATCCATTTGAGGTCGTTTAGCGTGCCCGCATCCTTGTTGGCATGGTAGCTGTCCACGCAGGTCTTCATGCGCGCCTTGCCGGGCGTTTCAGAGGCATATTTCTTATCCACGGCCTTGGGGAAGGTTACGCCTTTGGGCGCAGCCATCATCGGCTTGTCGGGTTCTTTTTCCGGGGTCGATGCGACGTCCTTCTCGTCCGCAGCATCTGCCGCGGCTGTATCTGCGCCGCAGAACTTGGCGCGGTAGTCATTCCATTTCATGTCCTTGGCGCTGCCATCTGTTTTGGCGGCCTGGTATTTGGTGCTGCATTCTTTCATGGTCAACGCAGATGCAGGCGATGACAGTGCGAAACTGGCCATCAAGGTACCGGCGGCTGCGAGCAGAAGCTTTGTAGACATTGGACTGCCTCTCTTATTGGATTGCCTCTATGGATGATGCATGCGGGTGATCGCCACTCAGGACGGAAGAACGCCGTCGGGGCTGTCCTTGTCGATTGCCTTGGGCAAATGTTCGGCAAGGATCTGTGGCAGCTGGTCGATATCAACCCCGAAGGATTGAGCCAGGCTGCGCAATTGCTCTGATGATAAGGCTGCTTTGATCTGCTCGGCAGAAACGGGGAGATTGTTACCCGTGCCGATCCATGAGGCGACCTGTTCGCCAAGACCCGCTCGGTTCAGCTGGTCGGTTATGCCTTGCAGGCCACCGGCATTTTGAAAAAGTTGGTTGGCAACGGCGGCCAGATTGACTGACTTTCCGCTCAGCGCATCGCCAATGATACTTCCAAGTCCATCCAAAAGTCCCATTATAACCACCCTCGAGAAGAGCATTTATTATGTATTCGGGCACTTTCATCTGTCGCTACATTACCAGTTCATAACATTTCTGTCATCAGCAATCATACGGCGCATGTCGCGGCTGGCGGGCGGCATCCGGACAAAAAAATACCCGCGTCGGTGACGCGGGTATCGTGTCTAAAAAAGACGAATGGCCTATCAGGCAGCCATGGCCTTCTTGAGGTTTTCATCGATCTTGTCGAGGAACGCCGTTGTGGAGAGCCAAGGCTGGTCGGGGCCGATCAGCAGCGCGAGGTCCTTGGTCATGTAGCCGGCTTCGACGGTGTCGACGCAGACAGTTTCCAGCGTAGAGGCGAAGCGAGCCAGTTCCGCGTTGTCGTCCAGCTTGGCGCGGTGAGCGAGGCCACGGCTCCAGGCGAAGATCGAGGCGATGGAGTTGGTCGAGGTTTCCTGACCCTTCTGGTGCTGGCGGTAGTGACGTGTCACCGTGCCGTGCGCAGCTTCGGCTTCAACCGTGCGGCCATCTGGCGACAGAAGAACGGAGGTCATCAGGCCGAGCGAGCCGAAGCCCTGCGCAACCGTATCGGACTGTACGTCGCCGTCATAGTTCTTGCATGCCCAGACGTAACCACCGGACCACTTCAGAGCAGAGGCAACCATGTCGTCGATCAGGCGGTGCTCATAGGTAATGCCGACTTCGTCGAACTTTGCCTTGAATTCCGTCTGGTAGATTTCTTCGAACAAATCCTTGAAGCGGCCGTCATAGGCCTTGAGGATGGTGTTCTTGGTGGACAGGTAAACCGGCCACTTGCGCATCAGGCCATAGTTCATGGATGCGCGGGCGAATTCGCGGATCGATTCGTCGAGGTTGTACATGGCCATGGCAACGCCAGCGCCGGGCGCGTCGAACACGTCCTTCTCGATGACCTGACCGTCTTCACCAACGAACTTGATGGACAGCTTGCCCTTGCCGGGGAACTTGAAATCGGTTGCCTTGTACTGGTCGCCGAAAGCGTGACGGCCAACAACGATAGGCTTGGTCCAGCCGGGAACGAGGCGCGGCACGTTTTTGCAGATGATAGGTTCGCGGAAAATAACGCCGCCGAGAATGTTGCGGATCGTGCCGTTCGGGCTCTTCCACATCTGCTTGAGGTTGAATTCCTTGACGCGATCTTCGTCTGGCGTGATCGTCGCGCACTTGATGCCGACGCCGTGCTTCTTGATGGCATGGGCCGCATCGACCGTTACCTGGTCGTTGGTAGCATCGCGGTTTTCAACGGAAAGATCGTAATATTCGATATCCAGATCGAGGTATGGCAGGATCAGCTTGTCCTTGATGAGCTGCCAGATGATACGGGTCATTTCGTCGCCGTCGAGATCGACGACCGGATTGGCTACCTTGATCTTTGTCATGAATTCCTCACCTTCGAGAACGATTGCGCCGGGAGGGCGCGATATGCAAAAAATATCCCGTGGCGCTATAGCATCGTGAGCGTCGAAGGCAAAGCCATAGACACGCTTTTTTGGTTCTAAAACAACCTGAGACTCATTGCCAAAAACCATCCGCGAATTAAAGTCTGGCGAATCGCTTACGTAGGGTAAGCCCCGTGCCAGGACATCATCATGCGGAACATTCTGCTCGCCACCGCCGCCATTCTCTTTGCGACCAACGCCTTTGCGGCAGACCCGACGGAGCCGGTTAAAAAGGTGATGGACATCACCGTCAAGAACTGGTCGGGCGAGGCGGATGACTGGAAATACATCTTCGATGAGGATCTGCTGACGACGCTGTTCAGCAAAGCCTTCGTGGCGCAGTATCGTGAAGCGTCTAAGAAGCCTGCTTCCGATGTGGAGAGCGGCGATAAGGGCGATCCTTTCGGTTACGACGTCGTTACCAATTCGCAGGATGGCTGCCCCTTGCAGGACATCAGCATTACGCCAGCGCCGGCCAAGGATGGCGTGACGGATGTCACCGTAAAGTTCAAGCTTTGGGCCTGCATGGATGAGGCCGAGATGAAGGCGACAGTCGATCAGGTTAATTTCGATGTGATCGAGGAAGACGGCAAGCCTGTGATCAACGACATCCACCGCGTGGGTGACGAGGGCCGTGATTCCGTCGTTCAAGAGATGACAAACATCATCAAGGGCGAATAAGCCGCTTTCGCGGGCCGCTGCCTTTGATTTGTCCAGAAAACTGTGCCAGTGAAACGCCGAAATATTGGAAGGCGACTATGGCAGGTACAAACAGCGAGCTCGAGCTTCTGGCGGAAGGTCCGGCAATCATTCTTGTCGAACCCCAGCTGGGCGAAAATATCGGCATGGTGGCACGCGCCATGGCCAATTTTGGTCTGGCCGAGCTGCGGCTGGTCAATCCGCGTGATGGCTGGCCGAATGAGAAGGCGCGGTCTGCTGCCTCCAAGGCCGATCACGTCATCGATAATACGCGGGTGTTCGACACTATCGAAGAAGCGACGGCTGATCTGCAGTTTACATATGCGACAACGGCGCGGGAGCGCTACGGCTTCAAGCCGGTGCGTGCGCCCGTGGTTGCGGCTGAGACGCTGCGCGTCAAATTCAAGTCAGGTGAGAAAACCGGCATCCTCTTCGGTCGTGAACGTTGGGGCCTGACCAATGAGGAAGTGGCGCTGGCCGATGAGATCGTGACCTTTCCGGTCAACCCCGCCTTTGCCTCGCTCAACATAGCGCAGGCCGTGCTGCTGATGTCCTATGAATGGATGAAGTCAGGCATGGAGGACTTGAGCCAGACGCTGTTCGAACCTCTCGAGCAGAAGCAGGCGACGAAAGAGCAGCTTTACGGTCTGTTCGAGCAGCTGGAAGAGGCGCTGGACGCGCGCGGCTATTTCCGCCCGGAAGGCAAGAAGCAGCGCATGATCGAAAATCTGCGGGCCGTCCTGTCTCGCAGGGCGCTGACCTCGCAGGAAATCAGCGTGCTGCGCGGCGTGTTTGGTACTTTCGACAAATATGGCCGCCAGACACCACGCGGCAGCAACGGTCCTTATGCTGACGGGAGCAATGCGGACAATGACGGCGACAACGCGTAATACCGTAGAGACGACACTCAAGCCGTTGCTGGTGTTTGACAGTGGCATCGGCGGACTGACTGTTTTGCGTGAAGCTCGGGTGTTGATGCCGGAGCGTGGCTTTGTCTATGTCGCAGATGACGCGGCCTTTCCCTATGGCGGCTGGGAAGAAGACGCCTTGCGCGAAAGGCTTCTGTCGCTGTTTGCCCGGCTGATCGAAAACTATCAGCCGGAAATTTGCATTGTTGCCTGCAACACTGCCTTTACGCTGGCGGGTGCGGCTCTGAGGGCAGAGTTTCCCGACATGACCTTTGTGGGCACGGTGCCCGCCATCAAGCCCGCAGCAGAGCGCACGCGCTCAGGCCTCGTCTCCGTTCTGGCCACGCCCGGCACCGTAAAGCGTGCCTATACGCGCGATCTCATCCAGTCCTTCGCCTCGCAATGCCATGTGCGCCTCGTCGGCTCGGAAAACCTCGCCCGCATGGCAGAGGCGTGGATTCGCGGAGAGCCGGTTTCCGATGACGATGTGATAGCGGAAATAGCGCCCTGTTTCATCGAGGACGGTGGAAAACGCACCGATATCGTCGTGCTGGCCTGCACACATTATCCGTTCATGGCGAATGTCTTCCGCAGGCTTGCGCCATGGCCGGTGGACTGGCTGGACCCGGCAGAAGCCATTGCCCGGCAGGCACGGCGCAAGGTGGAGCTTGTGCACGGCGCAGAACATCCCGATGGTTTCGACTTTGCCATTTTCACATCCGGCCAGCCGGATTTCACCACGCGCAGACTTATGCAGGGTTTTGGCCTGCGCGTTGCCGACTAGCAGAAAGCCCACCTGTGGCATTTTTGCACTGATTTCTGCCCTTTGATGCAATTCGAGATTGCGTCTATTGAAATCGAATCGAACTCATGTCACAAAACTCAGGCCCGCAACTCAAACAAGGAGGCTTACAAATGAATACATTTAATATGCACGGCCTCTTTGGCGTGGTTCGACTTATGGCAACGGCGCTTACCGCCACTATTATGCCATCAGTCCGACGCGGAACAGCGATTTAAAGCCGTTCCTCAGCCTTTATAGGCCTTTTCAACGTACCTCATAACGTGTCGATCGTCGTTAAGCCGTCGCAGCGTCTTGCTGTGTCTGTCGGTCCCGCACGTCTTTTCTCATCACGAAAGGACCTGGTCGCCATGGTGCGCCGGGGCGGATTTCCCATGTCTCAAGAACAATCTTTGAGTGTAAATAACCTTTCCGACCATGTCGACGACCTGTTCAGCCAGTTCGGCGCATGGGCAACCGTTCAGGCCCTATTCGTGGTCGCGTGGCGCCGCCACCGGGCACGGGTTCACGTTTCGCATCTATCCGACCATTTGCGGCGCGATATCGGCCTGCCGGTACACAAAAAACTGTCCGGTGAACCACTGATACCGCCATGGATGCCGCGGTTTTGACGTGGATCTCTCCGTCGGTTAATCGGCGGGGAGGTCGTCTCAGGCTGTCCAGTGTAACGGCGACGAAGGGCCGGTTTATTTCGACCGGACAGTATCATGTTGTACGCGGACAAACATATGACGTCGGACGAACCACGATATTGGATACCCTCTGCCGTCATCTTTGGGCTTGTCCCACTGCTTTTCGGTTTGAATTGGAGGACATTTGGGCGGAAACTTCTCAAATTCCGTCACCCCGGCCCTGAGCCGGGGTCTAGCCGACGCGCGTCTGCGCGGCGGGAAGACTCTCTTCAGACCAAGGACTTGGTCTGACTGGATACCGGCTCAAGGCCGGTATGACGGAAGGAGGAATACGTCCCGTGCTTGAAGTTGGAGATGGCTCTTATGGACATTCCCGGACTTTCTGCCCGGACGTGGGTAGTCATGCAGGCGTATCACAAGTTTGGCTTAGGCGCAGGAGCGTCTACAGCCAGTTTTTTGATCATTAAACGATCAACCCGTGGGGTGGATAATATCACTTGATATCAGCGTCTCACGGTGGCTTTCTGAACAACAATTACGAAAAGGGGACATCATTATGCCAATAGAAAACTGGTTGGCCTTCGTGGCCGCATCCGCTGTCATGCTCGCCATTCCCGGGCCGACGATTTTGCTCGTTATTTCCTATGCGCTCGGTCATGGGCGCAAGGCGAGTTCTGCTACGGTGGCTGGGGTCGCATTGGGGGATTTCACCGCCATGACGGCGTCGATGCTGGGGCTGGGCGCGCTGCTGGCGACATCGGCTGCGCTGTTTACCGTGCTGAAATGGGTTGGTGCCGCTTATCTGATCTATCTCGGTATCAAGCTGTGGCGGACACCGGTGGGCGGTGAGGGCGCTCAAGAAGAGGCAAGCGGCAAGGAACGTCCGCTGAGAATCTTCCTGCACACCTACATCGTCACGGCTTTGAACCCGAAGAGCATCATCTTCTTCGTGGCGTTTCTGCCGCAGTTTCTGACGCCATCGCTACCCTTCTGGCCGCAGGTCATGATTTTCGAAGTGACCTTCCTTGTGCTTGCCACCTGCAACGCGGCTCTTTATGGGTTGCTGGCAAGTGCGGCCCGCAACACCATTCGTAAGCCCAATGTCCAGCTTATCGTCAACCGTACAGGCGGCAGCCTGCTGATCGGTGCTGGCCTGCTGACTGCCGGTTGGAAGCGCGCTGCCGGTTAAGAACGCCGTAATCCCATGCGGCACCCGATTGGATAAAAACAAAATGGCCGTGCCGCATATCCTACTCGCCCTCGTTACCGTGTTTTTGTGGGGCTTCAACTTCGTTGTCATCAAGGTCGGCGTCATGGATATGCCGCCCTTGTTTCTGACAGCACTGCGCTACTTCTTTGCCGCTGTTCCGCTCATCTTCTTTTTACCGCGCCCGAAAGTGCCGTGGCCGCATATGGTCATTTACGGCATGGTCATGGGCTGTGCGCAGTTCGGTCTGCTCTACACGGCCATCAAATGGGGACTTCCCGCTGGCTTGGCGTCGCTGGTCATGCAGGCGCAAGCCTTCTTCACCATGGCGCTGGCGGTCACATTGCTGGGTGAAATTCCGCTGAAATCCCATGTTGCCGGTGCCGCTGTGGCATTCGGCGGTCTGGCCGTCATCGGTCTTGAGCGTCTGAACATCAGCGCCATGGTGCCGCTTTTGATGTGCATTGGCGCTGCCTTCAGTTGGGCCATTGGCAACATCGTCAATCGCAAGGTCGGGCGCGTCAACGCCGTTTCCTTCGTGGCCTGGACGAGCCTTGTGCCGGTGTTGCCGTTGGTCGCGCTTTCGCTGGTGCTGGAAGGTCCGCAGGCCATCTCGGCGGGGTTGGCCTCCGCCAACCTGATGACGGTGCTGGTCGTGGTTTACATGGCCTATGGTGCGACCATCGTTGGCGCTGGCATCTGGAGTTTCCTTCTGTTGCGTTATCCCGCGGGCACTGTCGCGCCATTTTCGCTTCTGGTGCCGATCGTCGGCTTTCTTGGCGCCTATTTCGCCTTTGCCGAGGAAATCACCCTCTTGGAAATCATTGGTAGTACGCTTGTGGTGGCGGGGCTGGCGCTCAACGTATTCGGTCGGCGCCTGTCGTTGCGGCGCGTTGCATCCTGAGGTTAGCGATATTCCCTGTGCATTGCATTGACGCCACAGGCCATCAGCTGATTTTTTTGCTAAGGGAGAGGTTCGCGGTCGTTTCAACGAATCGGCGGTTATCCATTCGCAGTGCAGGGAATTGTTAAATTGCAGGTCGGTATCGACATGGGAACCCTATCGGGCGGGCAGGCGGCCAAGCTCGATATTGAAGAATTGCTTGCCACGCGTTTGCTGGTGCAGGGCAATTCCGGTTCCGGTAAATCGCATCTCCTGCGCCGATTGCTGGAGCAATCCGCCCCCTGGGTGCAGCAGGTCATCATTGATCCCGAAGGCGATTTCGTTACGCTGGCCGATAAGTTCGGCCATGTGGTGGTGGATGGTGAGCGCACCGAAGGCGAGCTTGCAGGCATCGCCAACCGCATCCGGCAGCATCGCGTTTCCTGCGTTCTAACGCTGGAAGGGCTCGATATCGAGCAGCAGATGCGCGCCGCCGCCGCCTTCCTCAATGGCCTGTTCGATGCCGACCGTGAGTTCTGGTATCCGGTACTGGTCGTGGTGGACGAAGCGCAGATGTTTGCTCCATCAGTTGCCGGTGAGGTGACGGAAGACGCCCGCAAGATGTCGCTGGGTGCCATGACCAACCTCATGTGCCGTGGCCGAAAGCGCGGTCTGGCCGGCGTTATCGCCACGCAGCGTCTGGCAAAGCTTGCCAAGAACGTGGCGGCTGAAGCCTCCAACTTCCTGATGGGCCGCACCTTCCTCGATATCGACATGGCGCGCGCCGCTGATCTCTTGGGCATGGATCGTCGTCAGGCGGAAATGTTCCGCGATCTCCAGCGCGGCAATTTCGTGGCGCTGGGCCCCGCTCTGTCGCGCCGTCCGTTGCCGATCGTCATCGGCAACGTCGAGACCTCGGCGCGGTCTTCCTCGCCAAAGCTGATGCCATTGCCGGACTCGCCCCAGGATGTTGAAGACCTGATTTTCACGCCTGACCCGGAAGAGTTTACGCGCTCTCCAGTGCGTCGCACCCCTCCGGCACCACGCCCGACCACGGATATTCTGGCGGAGCTTTCGCGCTCCACGCCTGCCATTGGCGGGCCGGAACCGCAGCAGCCGCAACGCAGCAGCCAGCCGGAGCTTTCGCCTGAAGAGCGGACCGAGAAGATTTCGCTGGTGCTGACCGAAATCATGGACGACCCGCAATCGGCATACCGCACGGATGCGGTGTTGTATCAGGAGTTTCTGGTGCGTGCTCGCATGCGCCGCATTCCCGGCACACCAATGTCTCTATCCGAATTCCGCCGGCAGGTCGCGATAACCCGTTCCGGCGTGGATGCAGAGATGGCAGCAAGCGAGGACTGGCAGAAGGCGCTCGATCTTTCGAAGAACGTCTCCGATGATTTGCAGGGTGTATTCCTGCTGCTCGTCAAGGCGGCACTGGCGCAAGAGCCTTGCCCGTCTGACGCCCGGATTGCCCGGGCCTATGGCACGCATTCGGCGCGGCGTGCGCGCATGCTGCTCGGCTATTTCGAGGAGAAGGAACTGGTGGTCGTCCACGCCGATTTCTCCGGCAAGCGCATCGTTGCTTTCCCCGACCTCGACGCAAAAACCGCACCCGGAGATGCGGATGCGGCTGAGGATATTGCGAAGCTGGCGGCTGAGTAGGGTGTTTGGATTGTTTATCTCTCCGTCATGCCGGGCTTGACCCGGCATCCAGCAGACGCGCGTCTGCGCGTCGCAAGACTCCTCTCGCCCTGTGCCCGACAAATGACTCTTCTTGCCTTGCAGACGCAAGGCGGCTGGACCCCGCATCAAGTGCGGGGTGACGGAAGAGATAGATGCACGCGAAAAAAAGGCGGGTTTCCCCGCCTTTCCTCATCACGATCAAACGTCCTTAAACCTTGTCGATGGACTTCGTTTCCTTGCGTGTGGCCAGCAGCGAGCCGACAACACCCGTTACTAGGATGGCAACCGTTACGCCCAGCGACAGGGCAGGCGGGATCTTGGCGATGCCCAGCATGTCTGCCACGAAGATTTTCGAGCCGACGAAGACCAGAACCGCAGCCAGCGCATATTTCAGATACGCAAAGCGGTGGATGAGCGCAGCCAGCGCGAAGTAGAGCGCACGCAGGCCAAGGATCGCAAAGATGTTCGATGTGTAGACGATGAACGGGTCCGTGGTGATCGCGAAGATCGCCGGGATCGAATCGACCGCGAAGATAAGGTCGGCGATTTCGACCATGATCAACGCCAGAAACAGCGGCGTCACGAAGGTCTTCAACTTGCCAGTCTTCTCATCGACTTCCTTGACGATGAATTTTTCGCCGTGCAGTGCATTGGTCACCGGCAGGTGACGGCGCAGGAACTTCAATATCTTGTTGTTGCCGATATCGTTTTCATCATGGTCCGACGAAAACAGCATCTTGAGGCCGGTGAAGACCAGAAACGCGGCAAAGATATAGAGAACCCAGTGGAAGTTTTCGACGATGGCCGCACCGGCGGCAATCATGATACCGCGCAGGACGATGACGCCGAGGATACCCCACAGCAGCACGCGGTGCTGATATTGGCGGGGAATGGCGAAGTAGGAAAAGATCATGGCGATGATGAAAATGTTATCCATCGCCAGGCTTTTTTCGACCACGAAGCCGGTGACATATTCCATGGCCGATTGCTGGCCCGACTGATACCAGATCCAGCCGCCGAAGGCCAAGCCGATGGCGATGTAGAAGCCGGACATCAAGAGGCTTTCGCGCATGCCGATTTCCTTGGAGTTCTTATGCAGAACGCCAAGATCGAGAGCGAGAAGACCCAATACGAGAGAAATGAAGACGCCCCACATCCATGTGGGCGTGCCGAGAAAATCCGAAAAGAGGAAGTCCATCAGTCAACCTTTAGCCGGACGAGGTTGGCTTTACGGATGGGGAACGTGTGATAGTTATAACGTGGCCCCAACCTTAAGAAACTCGACATCGCGTATTGTCCGGTAATACGCCAGAGGGGCCCGAGTTCTGATCACGACGATGAAATAATGTGGCGAAATCCTGTTTCAAGAGGATCGCCAAACTTTTTTCTCGTTGACATTTTTATGAACGCCCCCTAGAAGCCGCTCAACACCGGGCAGCAATGCTCGGTGTGTTTCGTTGACTGCCTTGCAGTTTCATAACTGACGTTCGGTAGTCAACATCACCGACATGTCCCGTGGCTTCTCCATTCGCAAATGTGAGAAACCTGTCAGAGGTCCTTCATCGGACTTCAGAGGAGGGCGTGTTTCCTTGATCCGGTTTGGCGACAAACCGGTGTAACATTCTGAAAGGAAATACGATGAGCAAGCGCGAATCGTCTAAGTATAAAATTGACCGCCGCATGGGCGAAAATATCTGGGGTCGTCCTAAGTCCCCTGTAAACCGCCGCGAATACGGCCCAGGCCAGCACGGCCAGCGCCGCAAGGGCAAGATGAGCGACTTCGGCACGCAGCTGCGCGCCAAGCAGAAGCTCAAGGGCTACTACGGTGAAATCCGCGAGAAGCAGTTCCGCGCAACCTACGACGAAGCAAACCGTCGCAAGGGTGACACCTCCGAGAACCTGATCGGTCTGCTCGAGTCCCGTCTGGACGCGATCGTATACCGCGCAAAGTTCGTACCGACCGTTTTCGCTGCTCGCCAGTTCGTAAACCATGGCCACGTCACGGTTAACGGCGTTCGCGTCAACATCGGTTCTTACCGTTGCAAGGTCGGCGACGTTATCGAAGTTCGCCAGAAGTCCAAGCAGCTCGTAACCGTTCTGGAAGCTGTTGCTCTCGCAGAGCGCGACGTTCCTGACTACATCGAAGTTGATCACAACAAGATGGTTGCGACATTTGCTCGCGTTCCAGCTCTGTCTGACGTTCCATACCCAGTCGTCATGGAACCGCACCTCGTGGTCGAATTCTACTCGCGTTAATCGACGCGTGTCAGTCATAGAAAAAGCCGCCCTTCGAGGCGGCTTTTTTGTTGGGCGGTTTTTGAAGAGAAAGACGTTTGGCGATATCGTGAAACGTCAGCTGGCGACCTTGAAGTCGAAATAGCCGCAGACGGGAACGTGGTCGGATGGCTTTTCCCAAGCGCGGACGTGCTTTTCGACAGAGACGGATTGCAGCTTGTCCGCTGCTTCCGAGGACAGCATCAGGTGGTCGATGCGGATGCCGTTATTTTTGGGCCATGCGCCCGCCTGATAATCCCAGAAGGTATAGAGGCCAGCTTCATCCGTTGTCGTGCGCGCGGCGTCTGTGAGCCCCAGATTTTCCAGCTTGCGGAACGAGGCGCGGGTCTGCGGCAGGAACAGAGCGTCGCCTTCCCACGCGCGCGGGTCGTAGCAGTCAAAGGGCTCGGGAATGACATTGTAGTCGCCTGCAAGGATAAGCGGCTCCTCCAGCAGCAGGCGGTCTTCTGCAAAACGACGCAGGCGCTCCATCCATGCCAGCTTGTAAGGGTACTTGACCGGATCATCCGGCGGGTTGCCGTTGGGCAGGTAGAGCGAGCAGACGCGGATCACGCCGCCATTGACGGAAAACACGCCTTCGATGAAGCGGGCCTGTTCGTCGGCATCATCACCCGGCAGGCCGCGATTGACCTCATCCGGCATCATCTTCGATAGTAGCGCTACGCCGTTGAAGCCTTTCTGGCCATGCGTTTCGACATGGTAGCCAAGCGCTTCGATTTCGAGGCGTGGGAAATTCTCATCGACGGATTTGATTTCCTGAAGGCAGGCAATATCGGGGTTCGAATCCTTCAGCCATTGGCAGAGATTTTCGATGCGCGCCTTGACGCCGTTAATGTTCCAGGTGGCAATCTTCATCGGACATTCCATTGTGTGATGGAGTCCGTTTTAAACCAAGTGCTGGCGAATGCCACCCGTTTTCACGGTTTCAACAGGCGGAATGACGGCTGGCTTAAATGGAGAAGCTGGTGCCGCAGCCGCAGCTTGCAACGGCATTCGGGTTCTTGATCTGGAAGGACTGGCCGAGCAGGTTGTCGACGAAGTCGATTTCCGAACCTTCCATGTAGATCACGGACATGCTGTCGATCAGTACCTTGGCATCATCGCGGGCGATGACGAGATCGTCGTCCGTCGGGGCGCCATCGAGATCGAACTTGTAGGAAAAGCCGGAGCAGCCGCCGCCTTCGACGGAGACGCGCAGAGACTGTTTACCCTCTTCGGCCGCTACGATCTGGGCGATTCGCTTTGCGGCGGATTCGGAAAGTGTAATCGGTGTGGTCATGTGATTTCTCCAACCGGGGTCAAGAACCGGAGAGCTATGTTTGTATAAACGCGATTATAAACCAGTCAAATTAACGGTCTATAGCCTTGTTGCGCAGCGATGACGCTTTGCGGCAACCTTCGGGATAGGTATGAAGGGTAGATGAAAAGGTCAATGGCAAGACCGTGGGATAAAGTTCGGCAGGATACGGAATGATTATCGATCAGCGCGCATTGGGGTTCGGAAGCGGAGAGAGGGCGGTCTATGCCACGGATCCATGGACGACACGCGGGCGGCTGTTTCCGGAAGCCTCTAGCCTCACACGCTCCGATTTCCAGCGTGACCGAGATCGCATCGTCCACACGACTGCTTTCCGTCGCCTCAAGCACAAGACGCAGGTCTTCATCAGCCCGGACGGCGACCATTATCGCACCCGGCTGACTCATACGGTGGAAGTCGCGCAGATCGCCCGTGCGCTGGCACGCGCGCTAAAGCTTGATGAGGATCTGGCGGAAGGCGTGGCGCTGGTTCACGATTTCGGCCACACACCCTTCGGTCATACCGGTGAGGACGCGCTGGATGCGGTGCTGAAGCCCTATGGGGGCTTCGACCACAATGCCCAGTCCTTGCGCATCGTTACGAAGCTGGAGCGTCGCTACGCGGAATATGACGGCATCAACCTGACATGGGAGACGCTGGAAGGGCTTGTGAAGCACAATGGCCCGCTGATCGGTGAAAATGCGAAGGGGGGGCATGGCCCCGTCGCGCTGCCTATCCTCGAATATTGCGAATTGCAGGATCTCGAGATCGGCACCTTCGCCAGCCTGGAGGCGCAGGTCGCGGCCATCGCCGATGACATTGCCTATAACACCCATGATATCGATGACGGCTTGCGGGCGGGCTATCTGACTTTCGACATGCTGGAAGAGGTGCCTTTCCTTAGTGGCCTGATGGCAGAGGTGCGGGCGAAATATCCCAATCTCGAAGATGACCGCTTCGCCCATGAAATCATGCGTCGGCAAATCACCCGCATGGTGGAAGATGTTATCGGCGTTGCGCAGCAGAACCTGAGCAAGCTAAAGCCGAAATCTGCGGCGGATATTCGTGGGGCTGATTACACCGTGGCGACGTTCTCGCCCGAGATGGCGGAGACGGACAGGCAGATCAAGAAGCTGCTGTTTGCCCATATCTATCGCCATGCGGAAATCATGCGCATTCGCGCCGGTGCAACGCAGATCGTGACCGATCTTTTCCACCGTTATATGGAGGTCCCGGCAGAAATGCAGAGCCACTACTGGGTAGACAGCATTCCGGGCATGAGCGTGGCCGCAAAAGCCCGGCATGTCGGGGATTATCTGGCCGGTATGACCGACAGTTATGCACTGAAAGCCCACCAGCGCCTGTTTGACCACACCCCCGATTTACGATAGGCAGCGGCAACCGCAGACCCGGTTTCAATATTGCCGGGACGTAGATGACAGCCTTCGCGCAGGTATATGATGATGAACCTTTTTGCCGATTTCGATACCAGAATCAAAAACGCGCTTGAGACGATCGACCTCGTCAAAGCCCATCGCGATGCTGTGGATTTCGGCCGAATTACCATTGAATCTCCTCGCGACCCCAGCCATGGCGACGTCGCGACCAATGCTGCGATGGTGCTGGCAAAGCCGCTGGGCACCAATCCGCGCGCTTTGGCCGAGCTGATCGTTCCAGCGCTGGAGCAGGACGACGATGTGGACAGCGTCAATGTCGCCGGTCCGGGCTTCATCAATATCCGCGTGTCCGTCGCCTATTGGCAGCGCCTTCTGGCAGGCATGATAGAGCAGGGCGTCGATTACGGCCGCTCGACTGTCGGCGCCGGCAAGAAGATCAACGTCGAATATGTTTCCGCCAACCCGACTGGTCCGATGCATGTGGGCCACTGCCGCGGCGCCGTTGTGGGCGATACGCTGGCGAATGTTCTGGCCTTCACCGGCTATGAGGTGACCAAGGAATATTACATCAACGATGCGGGCTCGCAGATCGATGTGCTGGCACGTTCGGTCTTCCTGCGTTACCGCGAAGCCTTGGGCGAAGAGGTCGGTGCCATTCCGCCGGGTCTTTACCCGGGTGATTATCTGGTGCCGCTGGGCAAGTCGCTGGCAGATGAATTCGGCATCAAGCTACGCGCCATGCCTGAAGAGCAGTGGCTACCCATCGTCAAGGACAAGGCCATCGACGCGATGATGGTGATGATTCGCGAGGATCTGGCCGCGCTGAACGTGAAGCACGACGTGTTCTATTCGGAGCGCACGCTGCATGCGGGCAATGCCGGACCTATTCTATCTGCCATCAACGATCTGACCTTCAAGGGCCATGTCTATAAGGGCACGCTTCCGCCGCCAAAGGGCGAGCTGCCTGATGATTGGGAAGACCGCGAGCAGACGCTGTTCCGTTCCACCGAAGTCGGTGACGACATGGACCGCGCGCTGATCAAGTCCGATGGTTCGTACACCTATTTCGCGGCAGACGTAGCCTATTTCAAAGACAAGTTCGACCGTGGCTTCGGCGAAATGATCTATGTTCTGGGTGCCGACCATGGCGGATACGTCAAGCGTCTAGAAGCGGTTGCGCGGGCGGTTTCCGAAGGCAAATCTAAACTGACGGTTTTGCTGTGCCAGCTGGTCAAGCTTTTCCGCGATGGTGAGCCGGTAAAGATGTCGAAACGCTCCGGCGATTTCGTCACTTTGCGCGATGTTGTGGATGAAGTCGGGCGCGACCCGGTGCGATTCATGATGCTCTATCGGAAGAATTCTGAGCCGCTGGACTTCGATTTTGCCAAAGTAACGGAGCAATCCAAAGATAATCCAGTGTTTTATGTGCAATATGCACATGCTCGCTGCAAGTCGGTTTTCAGGCAGGCAAACGAGGCATTTCCGGACCTGGATGTGTCCCAGTTGACCATGGCCTCCAGTGCGTCTTTGATCAGTGATGTCAATGAGTTGCAGCTGATTGCTAAACTGGCCGAATACCCGCGTCTGATTGAGTCCGCAGCACTCAATCACGAGCCTCATCGGCTTGCTTTTTACCTTTATGATCTGGCCAGTTCCTTCCATGGCCATTGGAATAAAGGTAAAGATCAGCCAGAATTACGTTTTGTTAACGATAAAAACCGAGAATTAAGCGTTGCCAGGTTAGGGCTGGTGAATGCTGTCGCAAATGTACTGAAGTCTGGATTGACGCTTTTGGGAGCGGACGCACCTGACGAAATGCGATAACATCTCACCATTATTTGCTCACAATACGCTGGCAAGAGCTGTGATGCGTAGATGGTGGAACACGTAATGGTCGAAAAAAATGTCGCGTATAACCGGGATAACCGGGCAGAAGAATTCGCCGACAACGATCCCTTGGCGCAGCTTGCGCGTCTCGTCGGTCAAGAGGATCGTCCTTCCCATGTCGCTTCCCCGGCTGCGCAGCATCCGGCGGAGCGTCGGGAGCCTGAATTCAATCTCGAAGACGAGTTGCTTCGCGAATTCGCGATTTACGATTCGCCACGCTACGAGCCTGTAGCGCTCGATGCGGCCAATGACGTGCGTTCGCCCGTTCCGGCTGGCGAATTCATGCAGCGCGTCGAATCCGTTTTCTCCCGCAAGGAGCCTGAGCTTGCACCGCCTGCGCCTGCGCCTGCGCCAGTCGAGCAATATGCGCCTGCCGAAACGGAAGAGTATCTGGTCGCCGAACATGCGTCCGCCGCGGCTTCCAATCTGCGTGACGATTTCAGCGACGATCCGGAATCGGTCGCGGCCTTGTTCGATGTCGCTCACCGCAACGTCGCTCCTGAGCCGGTTTACGAACCTGCACCCGAGCAGGCTCCTGCCTATGTAGAGCCGGTAACTTATGCCGAGCCACAGCAGCCGGCTACTCAGTATGAAGAGCCTGTCGTTTCCGCGCCGGTCGTTGAAACTCCAGTCCATCATCACGTCGAGCCGTCCGTAGCGCACCAGCCGAACTGGGAGCATATGGCGGAGACGTCTGGCGAAGTGGCCATCGATCTTGCCAGCGAACTGGAGCTGTCCGTGGCGGATGAAGCTCCGGCTCCGCTCCAGGTTTCCCCGCCGATTGCCCGTCGCTCGTCGCTTGACTATTCCAGCCTGCGCCTGCCGCTGGCCAATTTCGGTGCGCCCCGTGCGACGCCGGTTGCGCCAAAAGTAGAGCCTGTCGCTGATGCACCGGCACCTGTTGCCGCGCAGTTCACGCAGCCCATGGAAGCGCCTGCAAATCACGTCGAGCCTGCCATTCCCGCCGGACAGAAGCTGTCAGCGATGGATGAGCTGATCTACGACGTTGCGAAATACGAAATCGGTGGTGTCGTTGCTCCAGCAGCGCGCATCGAGCCGGTTGTGGCCGTTACGCCGCCCGTTGCTGTTGCGCCGACGCCGGTCGTTTCCGCGCCTGTTGCGCCACAGCCGGTTGTTGCGCCGAAGCGTGCAGAGCCAGCCTTTGAGCCAAGTGTTGCAAAGTCCGAGCCCGATCTCAGCGATTTCGATGCGTTCAAGGACGATGATTTCGAGCTTGCTCTTGATGATATCGATTTCGACATCGATCTTTCTGAAATCGCCAATATCGATGTCGCGGTGGCACCAGTGCCACAGCCTGCCGTTGCCCCACAGCCAACGCCTGTTGCGCAGGCCCCGGTCGTTCAGCCGAAGCCTGTTGTAGCACCGCCTGCACCCGCACCTGTTGCTGCAGCGCCCGTTCGTCCGCAGCCTGTCGTGACACCTCCGGTCGCCCGTCAGGAGCCACCACGTCCGGTCACGCCGGTCGTTGTTGCACCGCCTGCTACGCTCGAAAGCCTGCCGTTCGATCCTTCGCAGATCGGTGAGACGGAAGATCAGCCGGAAACCATCACCGAGATGGAAGTGCCGGAACTGCCCGTTGGTGTGTTCGAACCGAAGCCAGCGCCTCGCCGTCAGGAAGAAGATCTCGATCTCGACACCGAGCTTGCGACGCTTTTTGCGCCTGCCGTTTCCGGTGGGCTGGATCGCAACAAGAATGCCGCTCCTCGTCAGGCCCAGCCGCAGCCGAGCCCGGAAGAAGTGGACGAATTCGAACGCGCGCTGGAGCAGGATTTCCGCCGCAGCATGCAGGAAGCCGCAGAAACGCGCGTATCCGGCGAAAGAATCGCACCGACCGATCTTGCCCAGCAGGTTCGCTACTCCGACGACGAACGCGGTGGTGCACGCCGCTGGTTCGTTCCCATGGCAGCCGTTTTGGGCGTCGTTCTGGTCGGCGGCGGTACTTACGCGCTGATGTTCGGCAATGGCAGCGGGCAGGGCTCCAACGGAGCGCCAGTCATCATTTCCGCTGACAGCGAGCCGACCAAGGTCGTGCCTGAAAATCCGGGTGGTCGCGTGGTGCCAAACCAGGATAAGGCGGTTTATGACCGTGTTGCCGGTGGCGCACCTGTCGACCCGAAACAGCCTTCGCTGATTTCCACCAACGAGCAGCCAGTCGATGTGGTTCAGCGCACGTTGATCCCAGAGCAGTTGCCGCTTGAAGGCGAAAACGAAGACATGGATGCGGTCACTTCCACGCCGGTTGGCGAAACGGAAGACCCACGTCTGCTGTCTCCTGAAGAGAAGGCGCAGGCCGCTGAAAATCAGGGCGGTTCGCCGGTCAATGTTTCGCCGCGCAAGGTCCGCACCATGATCGTCAAGCCTGATGGTACGCTGGTTGCACAGGAAGTTCCTGCGCCTGCTGCCTCCGCCCCGCAGGCGGACAAGGTTGAAGAACTAGCCGCACCGAAGGCTAACGCTCCGGCAGAAGGCGCACCGGCTGTAATCTCCGCATCGCGTGTTCCTGTTGCTCCGGCACAGCCAGCCCAGCCACAGACACCGGCTCCGGTTGCCGCTGCACCGAAGCCTGCCCAGACGGCAGCACCGATGCCTGCATCGCGCCCGGCAGCTCAGCCTGCCAATGTCGTGGCGACCGTTACAAATCAGGGCAATGTTCGCCCGGCACCGCCTTCGCAGCCCGCACAGGAAACTGCTGCAGCGCCTACGGCGACGACGAACGCGTCCTCCACGGGTGGCTACTTCGTGCAGGTTGCCTCGCTACCGAGCCAGGCGGAAGCGCAGAAGTCTTACCAAAACCTGTCGGTCAAGTTCGGCTCCGTCATCGGCGGTCGTGGCGTGGACATCAAGGCAGCGGAAATTGCTGGCAAGGGTACGTTCTACCGCGTCCGCATTCCAGCTGGCGACAAGAACGAAGCGGCAGCATTGTGCGAGCGCCTGCGCTCCGCCGGTGGCAGCTGCCTGATTGCCCGCTGATTTTATGCTGACAAGAATTGAAGCCGGGATGGTTCTGCTGTCCCGGCTTTATTTTTGACTGGCTCTTCCATAAACTCGACGTCATCCTCGGGCTCGTCCCGAGGATCTGCCCACATTCAATGTCGGGGTTCGTTGGATCATCGGGACAAGCCCGAGGATGACGGTGGAGAGAGAGGCCTTTCTCGCTCCCGATCCCACACCCCAAACTCATCCCAAGCAGGATACATCCATGACCGACACGAAAGCTATGATCCTTGGCTGTAGCGGCCTGACCCTGACGGAAGACGAAATCGCGCTGTATGAGGCCGAGCGTCCGTGGGGCTTCATTCTGTTCGGGCGCAACATCGGTGATGCCGCGCAGATCACGGACCTCGTGGCGTCCATGCGTGATGCCGTTGGCCGCCCGGATGCTCCTGTGCTGATTGATCAGGAAGGCGGTCGCGTGCAGCGCATTCGTCCGCCTTTGCTGCAATCCTATCCCAATGCGCAGGCGCTGGGTGAAATCTATCTGCGTGATGCGGCTCAAGGTCTGCGCGCCGCATGGCTGATGTCACGCCTGCATGCTTTCGACCTGATGAAGCTCGGCATCACCGTGGATTGCCTGCCGGTTCTCGACGTGCCGGTGGAGGGCGCGAGCAACGTCATCGGCAACCGTGCCTATGGTTTCGATCCGGCGCTGGTGGCTGCCATGGGGCAGGCGGCGGCGGATGGGTTGAAGGCGGGCGGCATGTTGCCGGTCATGAAGCACATTCCCGGCCATGGTCGAGGTCTGGTCGATTCGCATCACGAATTGCCTGTTGTCGATGTTCCCCTGGATGAGCTTGATGCGCATGACTTCGTGCCATTCCGGGCCCTGAACAAGGAACTGATGGCCATGAGCGCGCATCTGGTGTTTACCGCAATCGATGCGCAGCGTCCGGCAACGACATCGCCCATCGTCATCGATGAGATCATTCGCGGGCGGATCGGTTTTGACGGTCTGCTGATCTCCGACGATAGCTCCATGAATGCCCTGAAAGGGACACTCGGCGAGCGCGCTGCCAATATTGTTGCGGGTGGTTGCGATATAGTCTTGCATTGCAACGGCGTGATGGATGAAATGCTGCAAGTCGTGAAGGAAGTGCCCGTTCTTTCCGGCAAGGCTCTGGAGCGTGTTCGGGCTGTCAAGGCTGGTTTCCCGGCTGCTGACGGTGCAGATGAAGCGGCGCTCAGAGACGAATTCAACGCCATGCTGCCGGTTGCCTGATAAGCGACCAGCCGGGCGTCTTTAATGTTGGGCCCGGTGGACGAATGAATGGCGGCAGATAAATCGCGCGGCAGCGCGCCGATGGAAAAGCTCTGGGAGGATATCAAGCCAGAGCGAGCCACCGGTGAAGCAGCATTGATGATCGATGTGGCGGGCTTTGAAGGCCCGCTCGATCTGTTGCTGCATCTTGCCCGCACGCAGAAGGTCGATCTTTCCCGCATTTCCGTACTGGCGCTGGCCGAACAGTATCTCGTGTTCGTGGAGCAGGCACGGCGCGTACGCATCGAACTGGCTGCCGATTATCTGGTCATGGCGGCGTGGCTGGCCTTCCTCAAATCCAAGCTGCTTATTCCTCAGCAAAGCAAGGATGATGGCCCGAGCGGTGAGGAAATGGCTGCAACGCTGGCCTTCCGGCTGAAGCGTCTGGAAGCCATGCGCGAAGCGGCGGAACGTCTGGTCAATCGTAATCAACTGGGCCGTGACGTTTTCGCCCGTGGTACGCCGGAGCATATTCCCCACAAAAGCCGCTCCTCTTTCGAGGCAAGCCTTTACGATCTGCTAAGCGCCTATGCCAATTTGCGTCAGCGCCAAGCCATCACTCAGGTTACCATTGAAAAACGGGATGTCTGGTCGCTGGTCGATGCGCGCGAGTTGCTGACTTCCATGCTGGGCGAAATCGGCGAGTGGACGGAGCTGGATCGCTATCTGTTGCAATATGTTGCCGACCCTGCCATGCGGGCGACAGCGATGGCGAGTGCCTTTGCCGCCTCGCTGGAACTGGTGCGCGAGGGATCGCTGGAGATTCGTCAGGACGGCGCGTTCCAGCCGATTTTCATGCGCAAAGGGTCTGGCCGTGAAAGGACACGTGATGTCGAGTGAACTGGATGCGGATGATAATGCCGTCGTGACAGATGGGGTGGGATTCGAACCCACGGTCACCGAGCGGCAGCTGAAAGACGCCGAGCGCATTGCTGAGGCCTTGATCTTTGCGTCTGCGCAGCCCGTGTCCGAAGCCTTCATTGCCGAGCGTGTGCCGAAAAGTATCGATGTTGCGGCGCTGCTGTGGAAGCTCAAGGGCGTCTATGCCGAGCGCGGCGTCAACCTTATTCAGGTTGGCGGAAACTGGGCCTTCCGCACGGCAGGCGATCTCTCCTTCGTCATTCGCATGGATGAGAAAGAGCCGAAGAAGCTTTCGAGGGCTGCTTTGGAAGTGCTGGCCATCATCGCTTATCACCAACCGGTAACGCGCGCGGAAATCGAGGAAATCCGCGGCGTGCAGACGTCGCGCGGTACGCTGGATGTGCTGATGGAAGCGGGCTGGGTGCGGTTTCGTGGACGGCGCAGAACGCCGGGTCGGCCAGTGACCATGGGAACGACGGTGGAGTTTCTCGATCATTTCGGGCTGGAAGAACTGCGCGATCTGCCGGGGCTGGATGAATTGAAGGGAGCAGGGCTGCTCTCTGGTCGCATCCCGTCCAACTTCGGTATCCCACTGCCATCCATGAGCGATGAGCTGACCGAGGACGAAGATCCGATCACGCAGCTCGATCTGGAAGAACTCGGGCTGCTAGCACCCAGCGGCGACGAGCCGGAAAGCTGAGCGCATTCTATTGTTGCCGTCATCACAAAGAGTTGCCAACATTTGGCAACCAGCGGATTTATAGTGTCTTATCGTTTGTTGATAGCCATTTTGGTGTTTGAAAAACCTCCGCAAACGTCTTACATCGGATCAAAGCAAAATTCAGGGAGTTTGCGTTATGGGTTCTTTTAGTGTGTGGCATTGGCTAATCGTTCTGGTCATCGTGCTGGTCCTTTTCGGTCGCGGCAAGATTCCGGAACTGATGGGCGATGTTGCAAAGGGTATCAAGAGCTTCAAAAAGGGCATGGCTGACGAAGACAACACGCCACCGCCAGCAGCAGACCCAACCAGCAACGTCAATTCCAAGACGGTCGACCACAAGGCTGACGAGATCAAGTAATCGATCTTGCGGCGCGGGCTGAAAATCGGGCCGCACCCTTAGGCGTCTCAGGAGCTTTGTGATGTTTGATATCGGCTGGAGCGAGTTGCTGGTGATTGCGGTCGTCTTGATCGTTGTCGTTGGCCCAAAAGACTTGCCGCCCATGATCCGCGCCTTCGGTAAGACGATGGCGGGATTGCGCAAGATGGCGGGAGATTTCCGCACGCAGTTCGATGAGGCCTTGAAAGAGGCTGACATGGACGACGTGCGCCAGACGATTTCCGACGTGCGCAATCTCAACCCGACGAATTCGCTGCGCGATGCGATGAACCCGCTTCGCCAGCTGGGCAATGAAATCCGCTCCGATCTTCAGGGCGCGGCGACACCGTCAGGTTCTGCGGCAACCAGCGCACCCGCCGGTGCGCCTTCGGTCAGCCTCTCCGAGCCAGAGATGAAGCTGCCGGATGGTCCGCCTGCGATTGCGACTGACGCTGCATCTGTGGCAGCTGGCGTTGCCACTGGCCCAGCCACCGCGGCACCGACCACGGTCCCCGCGTCCGTCGCACCATCAGCTGTCGCCACCGCCGCAGTCGCGCCATCGGCTACACCTTCCGAGAAGCCGAAAGCTGTGCGCAAACGCGCGCCTGCCAAGTCCGCTCAGGAAGTGGAAGCCGAAACGGTTGCGGCAAAGCCGAAGCGTGCGGCCAAAACTGTTTCCGCCAAGACGGAAGCCGCGACATCCGCCAGTGCTAAGCCTGTTGCGCCGAAAAGCAGCAAGCCTGCCGCCTTGACCGACGTTGCCGCAAAGGCTTCCCGCGTTAAGGCTGCAAAGGCCACGGTCGAGGCTGGCAAGCCCATGGTCGCGAAGGCCAAGGCAATGGTGAAAAAGACCGATACGGAACAGACGGCGGCGGCAACGCCTGCCAAAACAGTGAAGACGGCCAAGGCCAAGAAGGGTGAAGCATGAGTGGGGAAACCGATGATAAGCCACAGCCGCTTATCGAACACCTCATGGAACTGCGCACGCGACTGATCTGGTCGCTCGGTGCTTTCTTCGTAGCCTTTATCGCCTGTTTCGCCGTTGCCAAGCATCTCTTCAACCTGCTGGTCATTCCTTATAAATGGGCGGTGATCTGGGCCGGGCTGGATGTTGCCAAGTCCTCGCTGATCTACACCGCGCCGCAGGAGTTCTTCTTCACGCAGATCAAGGTCGCCATGTTTGGCGCGCTGGTCATCTCCTTCCCGGTCATCGCCTCGCAGCTCTACAAGTTCGTGGCACCGGGCCTTTACAAGAACGAACGTGCGGCGTTTTTGCCGTTCCTGATCGCGTCTCCGCTGCTGTTTCTTCTGGGCGGTGCGCTGGTCTATTTCTTCTTCACGCCCATGGTCATGTGGTTCTTCCTTGCCATGCAGCAGCTGCCTGAGGATGGTGAAGTTGCGATTTCGCTGATGCCGAAGGTGTCGGAATATCTCAGCCTCATTATGACGCTGGTGCTGTCCTTCGGTCTGGTGTTCCAGCTGCCTGTTGTCACCACGCTGCTGGCACGCGTCGGTCTTTTGACTAGCCAATGGCTGAAGGAAAAACGCAAATTTGCGATTGTCGGTGCCTTCGTCGTGGCCGCCGTGCTGACACCGCCGGACCCGATGTCCCAAATCGGTCTTGCGTTGCCCGCAATCCTTCTCTACGAGATTTCCATACATTTGGCTCGACTCGTGGAGAAGAAGCGCGCTGAGGAAAATGCAGGCCGTGAGCTTGAAAATTCCAGTGACGACTGACGGTTTTCGTCAGAACCTTCTTCAAACGCCGGGCCATTCGTCCCGGCGTTTTGTTTTTCAAAACATGATGCAAATTACGGTCTGGAACCACGATGCACGACATTAAATGGATACGCGAAAACCCTGAAGCTTTCGACGCGGGCCTTGCCCGTCGCAATGCCGAGCCGCAATCCGCAAGCCTGATTGCGCTCGACGAAAAGCGCCGCTCCGTCATCCAGACCCTGCAGGACATGCAGTCCCGCCGCAACGCCGCCTCCAAGGAAATCGGCGCGGCGATGGCGCAGAAGAACATGGAACTGGCCGAAAAGCTCAAGGCCGAAGTCGCCGACATCAAGGAAACCATGCCGCGCCTCGAAGAAGAGGATCGTCAGGTTTCGGCTGAGTTGACCGATGCCCTATCGCGCATTCCCAACCTGCCGTTCGATGACGTGCCCGTGGGCAAGGATGAGCATGACAATGTGGTCGCCCGCGTCGTTGGCCAGAAGCCCGGCTGGAACCACGCTGCCAAGGAGCATTACGAAATCGGTGAAGCGCTCGGCTACATGGATTTCGACCGTGCCGCCAAGCTGTCCGGTTCGCGTTTCACCGTGCTGACCAGCCAGATCGCCCGGCTGGAGCGTGCGCTCGGCCAGTTCATGATCGACCTGCACACGAGTGAGCATGGTTACACGGAAGTGTCGTCGCCGCTGATGGTACGCGACGAAGCGATGTATGGCACCGGCCAGCTTCCGAAGTTTGCCGAAGACCTGTTCAAGACCACCGACGGTCGTTGGCTGATCCCGACTGCCGAGGTCACGCTGACCAACCTCGTATCAGGTGAAATTCTGGAGCAGGAAAAGCTGCCGCTGCGCTTCACCGCACTGACTCCGTCCTTCCGCTCGGAAGCAGGTTCTGCCGGTCGCGATACGCGCGGCATGCTGCGCCAGCACCAGTTCTGGAAGTGCGAACTCGTCTCGATCACGGATGCTGAAAGCGCAATCGAAGAGCACGAGCGTATGACCGCCTGTGCTGAAGAGGTGCTGAAGCGTCTTGGTCTGCATTTCCGCACCATGACGCTGTGCACCGGCGACATGGGCTTTGGCGCACGCAAGACCTACGATCTCGAAGTCTGGTTGCCCGGTCAGGATACCTTCCGCGAAATCTCGTCCTGCTCTGTCTGTGGCGATTTCCAGGGACGGCGCATGGATGCGCGCTACCGCGCCAAGGGCGAGAAGGCGACGAAGTTCGTCCACACGCTCAACGGTTCCGGCACGGCTGTCGGTCGCTGCCTGATCGCGGTTCTGGAGAATTACCTGAACGAGGATGGTTCGGTGACGATACCGGACGTGCTGCTGCCCTACATGGGCGGTCTGACGCGGATCGAAAAGGCTGTTTGAGCTTCTCGGTCATCACGGCCTAAGTTGCTGCTGTGTGGTCGGGGAAATGCTGAGTGTAAACGCCCACCTCCGTCATCCCGCACTTGATGCGGGATCCAGTCAGACCAAGTCTTTGGTCTGAAAAAGAGTCTTCCTGCCTTGCAGACGCAAGGCCGCTGGATCCCGCATCAAGTGCGGGATGACGAGGATGGAGAGGGCAGCGTGTGAAAAAATTGACGTCGGGAGAACACCATGCGGATATTGCTGACGAATGATGATGGCATTCATGCCGAAGGGCTGGCGGTGCTGGAGCGTATCGCTCGTACCATTTCCGATGACGTTTGGATCGTGGCACCTGAAACCGACCAGAGCGGCCTTGCCCATTCGCTGACGCTGTCTGAGCCTCTGCGTCTGCGCAAGATTTCCGACAAGCATTTCGCACTGCGTGGCACGCCGACCGATTGCGTCATCATGGGTGTACGCGAAGTGTTGCCTGGCAAGCCTGACCTCATCCTTTCGGGTGTCAATGCCGGTGCCAACATGGCCGATGACGTGACCTATTCCGGCACCATTGCCGGTGCCATCGAAGGCACGTTGCAGGGTGTGCGCTCCTTTGCGCTGAGTCAGGCCTTTGCCTATACCGGCCACGCCGAACGCGTCGTGCCATGGGAAGTGGCGGAGGCTTTTGCGCCCGATCTCATTCGCAAGTTGATCGATGTCGATCTTCCCAGTGAAACCTTCCTCAATCTCAATTTCCCCAATTGCGCGCCCGCCGATGTGAAGGGTGTGAGCGTCACTGAACAGGGCAAGCTCGATTTCGGCCTGACGGTCGACCAGCGCCAGGATGGTCGCGGCCTTCCCTATTACTGGCTGCGCTTTGGTGAGCGGCTTGGCAATTTCCGCGAAGGCACCGATATCCATGCGGTCAAGGACGGCCAGATTTCGGTCACGCCGCTCAAGCTTGACCTGACGGATTATACCGTGAAGGATCGCGTGGCGGCGGCGCTTGGGCTTGGAGTGAAAGATTGAAATCAGCAATGGTCGAGAAAGAGGGCTTTGCAGCCCTTGTGCTGCGGTTGAGAGCCGAAGGCATTTCCGATATCGACCTGTTGACGGCGGTCGAACAGACGCCGCGCTCGCAATTCGTGCCCGCACAGTTTGCGGCGGAAGCCTATTCCAGCCGCACCATTCCCATTGATTGCGGTGCCTTCATGGAAAGCGCCGATATGGCTGTGAAGACGGTTCACCGTCTTCAGGTCAAGCCGGGTCAGCGCGTGCTGGAAATCGGCACCGGCAGTGGTTTCATGACGGCTGTGCTGGGAAAACGCGCTGAGCGTGTCGTCTCGATAGAGCGTTATAAAACGCTGGTGCAGATGGCGCAAAACCGCATGGATGATCTCGGCATCCGCAATGTGGTGATTCGCCAGGCGGATGGAACGAACGGTCTGGTGGGCGAGGGTACCTTCGACCGAATCATCTCTACGGCAGCATTTACAGCCATGCCGCGCTTTTTTACCGAGCAGATTGTCTCCGGCGGCATGATGATTGCCCCCATTATCATGGAGGATGGGCGCTGCATCATGACCCGTTTCTCCAAGACCGGCAGCCGCTTCGAGCGTGAAGAGATGTTTGAAACGCCCTATCTGCCTATCGAAACCCACATAGCGCGCTATCTGTAGCAGAATGAAATTCCGCTGCCAAAAGTGGAACGAAAGCAGATTTTTTCCAAGTCTTTGATTTGAAATTATTTTCCCGTCAATTTTTGCGAAAAATGGCGCGTATTCCGGCGTTTCATGGTTATCGAAGTGTCAAAAAATGTTCGAAGACCTTAACGTTTTAACGGCGTGGTAACACTAACGCGCTTTAATCAACCTCATCAACGCATGGTTTTCCCGTCACGGGAGAGGGGCCTTGCAGAGTGTTGTTAGAGCCGGATCGATCCCGATGCGGCGGTTGGCGTCAGTGTAGATCGAGTCATGCGTATGAGTAATTCGCCTAAAATCGGAAAATCAATCGCAAAGATGTTCGCAGCGGCATTGCTGGCAAGCGTCGCAACGGGTTGTAGCTCGGACGCCACGCGATTTGGCGGCCTCTTTTCCAGTGGACCGGACCAAATGACGACCGCATCCATTCCAAACCGCACAGCCGGTGGCGCTTACGGGCAGGCTCCTGTCCCGCAGGGTGATGTGAACAGCGGTGGTTATGCGTCGTCTGCACCGCAGGGTGGCTACGCGAACCAGAATTCGGCCCGTAATTCGGCCATGAACCAGCCTTACCCCGCTTCCAACGGCGGCTACGGTTCGGTTCAGCCATCGTCGGCACGTACGGCTTCGTCTTCTGCGCCTATTCAGCGCTCAGAGCTTGCCGCTCCGTCGCCAGCGACCAATCGCGATCCATCCACGCGTAGTCAGGCAATGGCGCAGCCATTCCCGTCTGCCACGGCGAATTCGGCGCCGTCGGTGGCATCGGCCCGCGTTCCTGCCAGCAGCGGTGACAACCTGTCCACCGGCTCGATCAAGGCCGATGGTAATGGCTGGCACACGGATGGTGCTTCTTCGGTCACTTTGAAGTCCGGCGAAACGATTGCGACGCTGTCGAAGCGTTACGGCGTTCCTGAAAAGGCTCTGCTTCAGGCAAACGGCCTTTCCAGCGCCTCTGCCGCGGCACCCGGCCAGTCGGTCATCATTCCCAAGTTCGGTCAGTCCCGCAATGCAGCCCGCGCTGCTTCCGGCAATATCGATCTGAGCAAGAACAACAACGGTCCAGCGCCAACGCGTGGTCCTGAGCAGAATGTAGCCGTGCTGCCTTCGCAGAATGCAGCGCGTGACAAGGCCTCGGCAGAAGCCGGCAAACTGACGCCTCCAGGCGGCAAGCCACTTCCTCCGACCGGCGGCTACAAGGTTCAGACCGGTGACAGCCTTGCGAAGATTGCCCGTGCAAACGGCGTTTCCGTTGCTGATCTGAAGTCTGCCAACGGTATCACCGACGGCAACATCCGCATCGGCCAGACGCTTAAAATTCCGGGTGCAGGCACGGATGGCATCAAGACGGCTTCCGTTCAGCATCAGCCAGCGGCGCAGCCAGCAGCAACCAAGCCGGTGGAAGCACCAGCCGTTGCCAAGGCTGAAATGCCCAAGGCACCTGCTGCTGAAGCCAGCGTCAGCGATGTTGAGAAGAAGTCCGACATGGCGTCGCTTGCGCCAGAATCCACGGGCATCGGCAAATATCGTTGGCCGGTTCGTGGTGCCGTTATCTCCGGCTTCGGTGAAAATGTTGATGGCAGCCGTAACGATGGTATCAACATTTCCGTGCCTGAGGGTACGCCGATCAAGGCTGCGGAAAACGGTGTCGTCATCTACTCCGGCAACGGCCTGAAACAGCTGGGCAACACGGTTCTGATCCGCCACGACGACGGTCGCGTCACCGTCTATGGCAACGCCGCCAGCCTTGACGTGCAGCGTGGCCAGAAGGTTCAGCGCGGCCAGACCATTGCGTCGTCAGGCATGACCGGCAGCGCCAAGCGTCCACAGGTTCACTTCGAAGTCCGCAAGGATGCTACCCCGGTGAACCCATCCTCTTTCCTTGAATAGGTATTGCGTCTCAAGGGTCGAAAAAGCCGGGTCAACGCCCGGCTTTTTCACGTTTCAGGCTCTGGTCAGACCCACCGTTCGTTCGATGAAGTCGGCAATCGTTGCCGTGTCGTCCAGATCGAACACCGGTAACGCGGTATCCGGCACGGCGTGATCGGTGGCGATGGCGACGATATGCGGATCGGTCGGCGCTAAGGGCTCGGTCTTGGCCGCTTCCAGCCTGCGGGCCTCGATCTTGGGAACGGGCTCGTATTTATAGCCCTCGATGAGAACCAGATCGCAGGGCGCGATGCGCGCCAGAATATCCTCGAAGGATGGCTCGGGGCCGCCCCGAAGCTCGTGCATGATGGCAAAGCGGGTGCCTGACACGATGGTGACTTCATGCGCACCCGCCTGCCTGTGCCGCCAGCTATCGGCGCCGACCTTGTCGATATCGAAATCATGATGCGCATGCTTGATGGTGGAGACGCGGTACCCGCGCGCCGTGAGCTCGGTCACGATGCGAACGGCAAGGCCGGTCTTGCCGGAGTTTTTCCAGCCGGAAATACCGAATACTTTCTGGGTCATGCATTCATACTCTTGAAAAACGCCTCCGCCGTCGCAAGCTCATCCGGCGTGTTGATGTTATAGAATGGGTCGATGGAGGCCGTGGCACTCTCGACTGGGGAAAAAGACACGCCAAGCGTGGAATGTCGCGCCAGAAAGCTGCGAATGCGGCGGTTGTTGTCATCCGCCAGCCAATGCTCCAGATCGTCAGCGATGGAGATGGGCCATAGCCCAAAGACCGGATGCACATGACCGCTGGAGGCTGCGATGACGATGGCATTGTCGCCGGTAATATGATCCGCAAGCCGCGATGAAAGATCTGCCGGGAAGAAAGGACTGTCTGCCGGGACCGTCAGGAAATGTGTCGCTTGCGGAGCGTGGATAGCGAAGTGACGCATGCCTGCCAGAATGCCCGCCAGTGGACCGGCATGACCGGGCGTGGTGTCTGGCACCAGCGGCAGGCCGAATGCCTCAGCCCAGCTCTCAGGCGCATTCAAGGCCAGCGTGGAAACCTGTGGGGCAACGCGCTCGATGACATGCGACAGCAGCGGCTGGCCACCCAGCGGGCTCAGCGCCTTGTTCGTTCCCATACGTCGGGAAAGTCCACCGGCCAGAATGAGGCCCGGCATGGTGTTTTCAATACTGCTCATGCTTTGCCTTGCTGCACGCTGTTCCGGTGGTTGCGTTCCTGCATGCCGGTATAAGCGCTTGCCATAAGGGCAAGAGCGGCAATGATCAACATGACCAGCAGGAGCGGTGTGGTCCCGGCCTCTTTCGACAGAAGAGATGAGGCCAGTACGGCAAGAGCAGCGCCGCCTCCAATCGTCAGCGCTCCTCCCAGGCCCGATGCGGAACCGGCCAGATGCGGCTGGACATTGACCATACCCGCATTGGCGCTGGGCAAGGTGACTCCGTTTCCAATACCGATCAGCGCGAGCGGCAGGAAAAACTCGTAGTGGCTGTTCAGGTCAAGAAGGGGCAAGCTAATGGCACCGATGATGCCGATGGTGGAGATGCCATTTCCGGCTACCATCATCCGCGCGATCCCGACGCGTTGCGCATAGCGACCGGACAGGAAGTTTCCGAGCATGTAGCCGCCCGCCATGAAAAAGAACTGCATGCCGAGCGTGGCTGGCGTCAGTTCGTAAAGGACGCTGCCAACGAAGGGCGCGCCGCCGAGGAAGGAGAAGAACAGGCCGGAGGTAAAGGTGGAGGTAAGCGCATAACCCCAGAAGCGGCTGGAGCGCAAAAGCTGCGGCCACGCCTGAAATTGGGCGGAGAAGCTTGCTGATTTCTGACGGTTGGTTTCACCCAGATCGAAAAAGACCAGAAACAGCATCGCTGCGCCGCATGAGGCGACAAGGAAAAAGCTGGACTGCCAGCCGGAGAAATCATTGAGGAAACCGCCTATCGTGGGACCAACCATGGGAACCACGGACATGCCCATGGTGACGTAGCCGATCATCGAGGCGGCACGATCCGCAGGCACCATGTCGCGAACGATGGCGCGGGATAGAACGAAGCCCGAGGCAATGACGGCCTGAAACAGCCGCCCGATCATGAAGACGGTGATGTTGGGAGCAATAGCGCAAACCACCGTTGCGATCACCATGATCACAAGAGCGCCCAGAAGAACGGGACGGCGACCGAAGAGGTCGGATAGCGGGCCGATGATCAGTTGCACCACCGCTGTGGCGGCCAGATAGCCTGATACGGCAAATTGCATGACCGCGTAATCGGTCTCGAAATACACCGCCATGGCGGCAAGCGAGGGCAGAAAGATATTCATGCAGAGCGCCGCAACGCCGGACACCAGAACAAGCGTTCCGATATGCGGCGGCGTCGATCTGTCGAGGAAGCGAACGGACTTCATTGTATTCTCGTAGACGTCTTCGCAAGCGGCGGCTGATGACGCCTGCTTTCACGATAGAATGTGTAAAGGCCGGACGTGACGATGATGGCCGTGCCAAGCAAAATCCATGAATTCAAACTGTCTTCGAACACGAAATAGCCGATTGAAAAAGCCCAGATCATGCTCGTATAGCGGAAAGGTGCGACGAAGGCGATATCGCCGCTGCGCATGGACAGAATGACCGCCTGATATCCAACGACGACCAGAATGGCGGCGGCGAAGAGATGTGACCAGACATAACCATCCATCGGCTGCCAGCCACCGAAGGGCACGATGAGGGCTGCACCGAACAGCGTGTTGACGACAGCGGTGGTCATCGTCACCGTCAGCGACGGAATGTCCGTATACATGCGCCGTGTCAGAAGATCACGGCCTGCGGTGACGAAGACGGCGCCGACGACCAGCAGCGCTGCTGTTGTAAAACCATCCGGGCCGGGCCGCAGAATGATGAGCACGCCAACGAAGCCAACAAGGATCGCTGTCCAGCGCCGCCAGCCGACAGGCTCGCGCAGAAAAATGGCAGCTCCTAGCGTCACCGCCAGTGGCAGCGACTGCATGATGGCGGAGACATTGGCGAAACCCATGGTCGCCAGCGCGCGCAGATAGAGAATGGAGGCCCCGACTTCACACAGACAGCGCAGCAGGATGATGGGCCGAAGAATGGTCTTTAGCGGCCTTAAGGCTCCCATATGACGGGCGATGACATAGACTAGAGCGCAGGTCATCAGGCCGCGGACGAAGAGGATTTGACCTGTGTTGATGTAGGGGGTGACGGATTTGGTGAATGCGTCGTTGACCGTAAAGCAGGCCATCGCGAGCGCCATGAGCAACGCGCCGCGCGTATTATCCGTCAATGCCATTATTCCAAATCCCAGATACGAAACGGCGTCGATGCACATCGTACGACTCCGCCCACTCCTCTTACATTGAATGGGTGACACGCTGCTATTGGGAATTCAATCGAATAATTTCAGCAGACTTGAATAAAGGCCGATCAACCGCCGGTCACGCTCATATGGCGCGCAACGGCTGGACGCTTGTGGGTGCGGTCGATGATGAAGTCATGACCCTTGGGTTTGCGAAGGATCGCATCGTCAATTGCTTGCGACAGAAGCGCATTGTCATCGGATGCGCGCAGCGCCGTGCGAAGATCGGCAGCATCGTCCTGGCCAAGGCACATATAGAGCGTGCCGGTGCAGGTCAGTCGCACACGGTTGCAGCTTTCGCAGAAATTATGGGTCATCGGCGTGATGAAGCCAAGCCTGCCGCCGGTTTCTTTGACGGAGACATACCGGGCCGGGCCGCCGGTCTGGTAGCCGATGTCATCAAGCGTGAACTGCTCTTCCAGCGAGGCCCGAACCTGCGACAGTGGAAGATAACGATCCGTGCGGTCTTCCTCGATCTCACCCATCGGCATGGTTTCGATGACGGTGAGGTCCATGCCGCGCTCATGCGCGAACTGCATGAGCTGAGGGATTTCATGCTCGTTGAAATCCTTGAGGGCGACAGCATTCAGCTTGATCTTGAGGCCAGCGTCGAGCGCCGCATCGATACCGCCCATGACCTTGGAGAAATCTCCCCAGCGGGTGATCTGCTTGAACTTGTCAGGGTCGAGCGTATCAAGAGAGACATTGATGCGCCGTACGCCGCAATCGAACAGCTCGGCTGCATGGGTAGCCAGCTGCGATCCGTTGGTGGTAAGCGTCAACTCGTCCAGCGTGCCTGTCTGAACATGGCGACCGAGATCTCGCACCAGCTGCATGATGTTCTTGCGCACCAGCGGCTCGCCGCCCGTCAGCCTGATCTTGCGCACGCCTTTCGTGATGAAGGCGGAACAGAGTCGATCCAGCTCTTCCAGCGTCAGAAGATCCTTTTTGGGCAGGAAGGTCATATGTTCCGACATGCAATAGGTGCAGCGGAAATCGCAGCGGTCTGTCACGGAGACGCGCAGGTAGGTTACAGCCCGGCCGAAGGGGTCAACCATCGGGGCATTGCTTTCCGTCAGGGATTGCGCTTTGGGGAGCGATCCGAGGAAGCTGTTCAAGCTGAAATCTCCATTGCATTCTATGAGGTGCGTGTGGCCTGATGCCTTCATGTAGTGGCTTGCCCACGGACGGGCAAGGTCATAAGTGTGCAGTATATTATCATGCGACGGAAATGAAAAATGAGTGAGCCCTGGCCAACGGAACTGCGGGTGTCGAAAGACAGGAAACATCTTGTCGTGACATTTGACAATGACGCGTCCTTCGACCTGCCCGCAGAGATGCTGCGGGTGCTGTCTCCCTCTGCCGAAGTGCAGGGCCATGGGCCGGGCCAGAAGATCACCGTACCGGGCAAAAAGAACGTCACTCTTCGCTCTCTGGTGGCCACCGGCAACTACGCCGTTCGCATCGCTTTCGATGACGGTCATGACAGTGGCATCTATACGTGGAAGTATCTTTTGGAACTGGGCGAACGGGGTGACACACTGTTCACGGCCTATGAAGGGGAACTTGCTGAAAAAGGCTTGAGCCGGGAGCCCAGAATCCGTTAGCAGCAACGTATATTTCAGACAGGGACAGGGGTGACACTTGGCGGTCGAGGGAAATGCACATGATCTGGCGCAAGTGGTCGTCCTGCTCGGGGCGGGTGTCATCGCGGCACCGCTGTTCAAGCGAATTGGTCTCGGCTCCGTTCTGGGTTATCTCGCAGCCGGTCTGGTAATCGGCCCCTTCGGCTTCGGTGCCTTCTCCGATCCGCAAG
The DNA here is from genome assembly GCF_040427045.1 of Agrobacterium vacciniicorymbosi. Lineage (NCBI taxonomy): Bacteria > Pseudomonadati > Pseudomonadota > Alphaproteobacteria > Hyphomicrobiales > Rhizobiaceae > Agrobacterium > Agrobacterium vacciniicorymbosi. The sequence goes on along the minus strand of NZ_JBETMF010000001.1, from coordinate 442,484 downwards.
CCATCATCCATATTGCCGAACTCGGCGTGGTGATGTTCCTGTTCATCATCGGCCTTGAAATGCAGCCTTCGCGGCTGTGGTCCATGCGCAAGGATATTTTCGGGCTCGGGGCCTTGCAGGTGCTGGCCTGCATGGCGGGCCTGACGCTGGTCGGCCTGGCCCTCGGTTTCTCGCTCATCCCTTCTTTCGTCGCCGGTACCGGCTTCGTGCTGACTTCCACCGCCATCGTCATGCAGATGCTGCAGGAGCGCAACAGCATGTCGACGCTGAAGGGCCAGCGCATCATCGCCATCCTGCTGTTCGAGGATTTGGCCATCGTGCCGCTTCTGGTGCTTGTAGCGTTTCTAGGGGCAGGTGGTGAGGCAGTGACGCTGACGGAACGGTTGACGTCAATCGGTATCGCACTGGCCGCAACTGCCGCCTTGATTGTCGCCGGGCGTTATCTGCTGAACCCGTTCTTCCGGCTGCTCGCAGCGTCCGGTGCGCGGGAAGTGATGACGGCTGCGGCGTTGCTTGTGGTTCTCGGATCGGCCTTGCTCATGCAGGTCAGCGGATTATCCATGGCCATGGGTGCGTTTCTGGCCGGTGTTCTTCTGTCGGAATCCTCTTTCCGTCATCAGCTGGAAGCGGACATCGAACCCTTCCGTGGCATTCTGCTTGGCCTGTTCTTCCTTGGCGTCGGTATGGCGATTGACCTGACGGTGATTGCCGCTAACTGGCAGCTCGTACTGATGAGCGTCGTTGCCTATATGCTCGTTAAGGCGCTGCTGATCTATTGCGTCGCGCGGGTGCTGGGCACCTGCCAGCGCGAAAGCATAGAGCGGGCAGTGTTGATGGCGCAGGGCGGCGAATTCGCTTTCGTGCTGTACTCCGCAGCCGTGGCCGCGGGCATTCTCGACGCTGAAGCCAATGCCGTGCTGACGGCGACCATTATCATCTCGATGATTCTGACGCCGCTGATGGTGATAGCGCATGATCGCATCATGCCGAAGAAGCTACCCGAAACCGGTGATCTCGATCTGCCCGAAAATGTCGATGGCAGCATTCTGATGATCGGCTTCGGTCGTTTCGGACAGATCGTTTCCCAGCCGCTTCTGGCGCGCGGTTACACGCTGTCGCTGGTCGATAAGGACGCAGAGTTCGTGCGCGATGCCTCCGGCTTCGGCTTCAAGGTCTATTATGGCGATGGCTCGCGCGCGGAAATTTTGCATGCGGCAGGTGCCGGGTCGGCCCGCGCGGTGCTGATCTGCGTGGACGACAAGGAAGCGGCCATTCGCATCGCCGAAATCGTCAAACATGAGTTCCCTCTGGTGCCGGTTCTGGCCCGTGCCTATGACCGTGGCCACGCGCTTGATCTGTTGAAGGCAGGTGTCGATTACCAGATCCGCGAGACATACGAATCCGCGCTCAACTTCAGCGAAAAAGTGCTGACGGCAGTGGGTGAGGAAGTCGAGCTGGCGGAGCGTCTGATCGAAGAGTTCCGTGATGTCGATAAGGAGCGTTTCGCGCTCGAAGTCGTCGGCGGCGTCTATGCCGGCCGCTCCCTTATTCGCGGCAATGCGCAGCCTGCCGATATCGTTGCGGCGCGCACAGCACGCGAGCGCGCCGAACGGGAAGCGCGGGAAGAGGCGCGAGAGGAAAGTTAAGCCGCGCTGTCATATCTCTGTCGCAGCAGCGCGATTTAAAGCGAGATTATGGGAAGGGATTCATCATGACCATCATTCACTCTGTGGACGAACTGAAGAAGATTTACGACGGCGTTTCGGACGCATCCGTCGTGAAGGTCACATCCACGTTGACGCCGGAATATCGCCAGATGATCGAGGCAGCGCCGTTTCTGGCGCTCGCGACCGTTGGGCCGGAAGGCATGGACTGTTCACCGCGTGGTGACAAGGGTGGCGTGGTGCGAGTGCAGGATGAAAAGACCGTCTTGCTACCCGACTGGCGCGGTAACAATCGCGTCGACTCACTGCTGAATATCGTGCGTGACCCACGCGTGGCGCTGATGTTCCTCATTCCCGGCTCCAACACGACCATGCGGATCAATGGAAAAGCCGTAGTGTCCATCGATCCCGAATTGCTCGACAGTTTCGAGATGGATGGAAAGCATCCACGCACAGTGACTGTTGTCACCATCGATGAGGTCTATTTCCAGTGCGCCCGCGCACTCATCCGCTCCGAATTGTGGAAAGCGGAAAACTTTGTCGATCCCGCATCGCTGCCGACCCCCGGCACGCTGCTGAAAGCTGCCAAAGCGGATTTTGATCGCGAGACCTATGACCGGGAATGGCCGGAACGCGCTGCCAAGACCATGTGGTAAAGAAGGGGAGGAGAGCCGAGAAATCGGCTCACTGCTTGTAAATCAGCCAGCTCTTTGCGGCATAATTCTTCTGCATTCCGTCTTCGAACAGAACGGTGCGGTTACGGCCCGTTTCCTTGGCGTGATACATGGCGGTATCGGCGCGGGCATAGAGTTCGCCGGGGTTCTGCGCCTGCGAGGCCAGCGCGTAACCGATGGATATCGTCACCTGGCCATAATCGATGCCGGATTTGGAATTGCGGAACGGCGTCTTTTCCAGCGACAGGCGAATGCGTTCGCACATCGCATGGATTTCTTCCTGATTGTTGCCTTCGAGGATAATCGCGAATTCCTCGCCGCCGCTTCTGGCCACGAAGCCATCCTTGCGCACATTCATCTTGATGACGGATGCGACGCTTGCCAGGATTTTATCGCCCACCGGGTGACCGAACGTATCGTTGATGCGCTTGAAGTTATCGACATCAAGCAGCACAAGCGCCGACAGATGAAGGCCGATGCTGGTATCGTAGATGGAGGCCAGCTTCTCATCGAAAGCGCGACGATTGGCCAGCCGCGTCAGGGAATCCGTGTTGGCGATGCGCTTGTATTCATCAAGCTCCAGACGAACCTGCTGCATCTCTTCTGCGTGACGGTCGAAATTCTTAGACGTGCTTTCGTTCTCCGCCATCTTGTTGCCGGTGGCTTCCGCCAGCATGGAGATGGCGGTGCGCAGAAGATGCGTGCTGGAATGGTTCTTGTCCGCAATGCCGGCCCGGGTTTCATCCAGAATGCGGTTATAATTCTCAAGGCATGTCTGCTCGTGCTGCAAGACAACGAGTAGGGCGTTCAGCTCCGCATGAAGCTTGTCGCGGGCGGCCTCGATGAGCTGGCCGTGTGTGTGGTCGAAATAGCGTGCGCCAAGATCGTCCAATTCTTCCTGTGTTGCCCGACCGCCCAGCGCTGCGAGTTCTTTCGTCAGAGCAGGGTTGGAACCAATATAGGCTTCATAAAAGAGGTTATAGTTCCGCGGAATGGGAACGACACCCATGTTGCGCATGGCAAACAGTATTTGTGCAGCTATATCAGGTCCTGGTGCCTTGGGCGTTGATGTACTCATCAAGTCACTCCCGGAAATAAAGTTAGTATCTGCTGTCTAATCTTACAAAACGTCGTTCGCAATCTAACTGACTGAAATAAATATTATTTCGTAAGAAGATAGCCTAGTATAACCGTGTTCTGTCTTGGTTTTAGGCTTCTTATAATTAGAATCGGCTAAAACAGAAAAGGTTACTTCCCATAGCATTTTACGGGTGATTTTGTAGAGGTAAAATCTTGTATGACATTAAAATTTTCAATTTTTATCAACATTTCCAGTGGGCTTGAACCGCGCCACCGGGTTTCGCTCATGCAAAGGTAGCAAAAAACGGCTCCGAAGAGCCGTCTTTTTTTAATCGGTCACTTAGGGCCGATCATGTTTTCCGGGCGTACATACTGATCGAATTCTTCGTTCGTCAGGTATCCGCCGCCGACGGCTTCTTCGCGAAGCGTCGTGCCATTCTTGTGAGCGGTCTTGGCGATCTTGGCGCAAGCATCGTAGCCAAGCTTGCTGTTGAGCGCGGTGACCAGCATCAGTGAGTTTTCGACGCCCTTCTTGATGTTGTCTTCGCGCGCTTCGATGCCGACCACGCAATTGTCGGTGAAGGACACGGCAGCATCACCCAGAAGCTGGACGGACTGCAGGAAGTTGTAGGCCATCATCGGGTTATAGACGTTGAGTTCGAAGTGACCCTGCGAACCTGCAAAGGTGATCGCTGCCTGATTGCCGAAGATATGCGCGCAAACCTGCGTCAGTGCTTCCGACTGTGTCGGGTTGACCTTGCCCGGCATGATGGAGGAGCCGGGTTCGTTTTCCGGTAGGGCCAGTTCGCCGAGACCAGCGCGCGGGCCGGAGCCGAGGAAGCGGATGTCGTTGGCGATCTTGAAGAGGGCAGCGGCTGCGGCGTTGATGGCGCCATGAGCAAAGACCATGGAGTCGTGTGCGGCCAGTGCTTCGAACTTGTTGGGCGCGGTCACGAAGGGCAGGCCGGTGATCTTGGCGATCTCGTCTGCGACCTGCTCGGCAAAACCGACCGGTGCGTTAAGACCGGTACCGACCGCAGTGCCGCCCTGTGCCAGTTCGCAAAGGCCGGGAAGCGTCAGTTCAATGCGCTTGATGGAGGAGGCGACCTGCGCGGCGTAACCGGAAAACTCCTGGCCCAGCGTCAGCGGTGTTGCGTCCTGCGTGTGGGTACGGCCGATCTTGATGATGTGGGCAAAGCCCTTGGCCTTGGCGTCCAGTGCCGCATGCAGATGCTTGAGGCCGGGCAGCAGGTGGTGGACGATCTGCTCTGCGCAGGCAATGTGCATGGCCGTCGGGTAAGTGTCGTTGGACGACTGGCTCATATTGACGTGGTCGTTCGGATGAACCGGCTTCTTGGAGCCCATCACGCCGCCGAGCATCTCAATCGCCCGGTTGGAGATGACTTCATTGGCATTCATGTTGGACTGTGTGCCGGAGCCTGTCTGCCAGACGACCAGCGGGAAGTGGTCGTTGAGCTTGCCGTCGATGACTTCCTGCGCGGCCTTGATAATGGTTTCGCCAACCTGCGCATCGAGCCCGGCCAGCGCCATGTTGGTGCGGGCTGCGGCCTGCTTGACGATGCCGAGCGCACGAACGACCGATGCGGGCTGCTTTTCCCAGCCGATCTTGAAGTTTCCGAGCGAGCGCTGTGCCTGTGCGCCCCAGTAACGGTCGCTTGCAACGTCTATCGGGCCAAATGTATCGGTTTCGGTGCGTGTGGCTGTCATCAGTCCTGCCTCTCCTGTGTGTCCTTCGCAGGGCGGCGTCTTCGCCAAGTCCTGCGCGCGCGCCGACATATAAAGCGATAGCGCAAGCATGGAAAGCCTGTCGTGCAGGGCATTGCCATATTTCCCAACAGTTTCGAAATGGCGGCAAGCGGATTTCGAAAGTCCGGCTGCGTGGCTTTTGGGTAACGTGGCTGGAAAGCCGCAATAGGTGTCTGGTGGACCCGTGTCTGCCGAAAACTTGTTTGCGCAATGTTAAGAAATTAAAGAGAAATTTAACTATTCTCGCCAAACGTGGAGCCCATGCCAAAACGAAAATTTTCGTGATGGGAACTCGTGTCTGGCACCGGATTGGACTTCGTGCGTTTCTTTCCAAAAGAAGACCAATCGGCTAGACAGACACATACTCTTTACATGCGCCTCGATGAATGACGGCGCGGACGCGGCGAGGACTAAATTGCAAATTACATCAGGAAAAACGTCGGCAGCATTGATACTGGCTCTCGGTCTTTCCGTCTCGGCGGGCGTTCCGGGTACTGCTGGTGCGGTGACCCTCATGGATCTGCTGCGCGGCGGACCGGGCAAGGTCGAGCGTGAGCGTCAGGATCGCGGTCTTCCCGGTGTGACGACAATGCAGGGCAATGCATCGACACGCGATGTCGATCCCGAGCCGCTGCCGCGTGTTTCCGGTCCTCGCTACTACACTTATAAGGCTGATAGCGCGCGTGCTGTCGATACGTCGAAATTCTCGTCCGGTCTGGCAAGCGTTAAGCTCTCTGCGACGCCTGAGATCGCCAAGGCTTTGGAAGCCTATTACAATGCGGGCGGCGCGCCAATCTGGGTTTCGAATGGCGATCTCAACGAGCGCGCCAGCGCCGTTCTCGCCTTCTTTGAAACGGTTGGCGACAGCGGCCTGAACCCTGCCGATTATTCCATCTCCGCGCCTTCGCAGGACGTGACCGCAAGCATTTCGTCTGAGCCGCAGGCGCAGGTGCAGAACGTTTCGGTTTCTGAAGAAAAGCCCATTGCGCCTGCGATGATGCAGTTCGAACTGGCGCTTTCCGCCAAGGTACTGGCTTACGTGCAGGACACGACCCGTGGCCGCGTCGATCCAAACAAGCTGTCTGGCTATCATGACTTCAAGCGCAAGGCGGTCAATCTCGCGCCCGTGCTGAAACTCGCCAGCATGAGCCCGGATGTTTCCGCCTATCTGCGCAGCCGTGAGCCTTCCAACCCGGAATATCAGGCGCTGAAGGCTGAGCTTGCGAAGCTGCACAACGAAGACAAGGACGCAACCCACAAGGTTGTCGTTCCTGCCAATCTCGTCCTGAAGCCCGGCGAAAACAATGCCGATATGGCAACGGTGGTCAAAGCCATCGAGCATCGTTCTTCTGCGACCCTGAAGACCGATCACGCCACCACGCTTTCTGGCTATCAGCAGACACCGGAATACACGCCGGAACTGGTTGATCTCGTTAAGGCATTCCAGAGCGAGAACGGCCTGAAGGCTGACGGCGTCATCGGTCGCGCTACCGTGCGCGCAATGACCGGCGACAGCAACGAAGCCAAGATTGCCAAGCTTGAAGTTGCCATGGAGCAGGTTCGTTGGCTGCCAGCCGATCTGGGCGACCGTTTCGTCTTCATCAACCAGCCCGCTTTCATGGCTTACTACCATAATGAGGGCAAGGAAGACTTCGGCATGAAGGTGGTCATCGGTTCGAAGACGAACCAGACCTATTTCTTCCAGGATGAAATCGAGACCGTGGAATTCAACCCTTACTGGGGCGTTCCGCAGTCAATCATCATCAACGAAATGCTGCCGAAGCTTCGCAACGATCCGTCTTATCTGGATCGCCTCGGTTACGAGGTCTCCGTCAACGGTCGCGCCGTGTCGTCTTCCAGCGTCAACTGGTACGGCTCCACGAATGCGATTTCCGTGCGCCAGCCACCGAGCAGCGACAACGCGTTGGGCGACCTGAAAATTCTCTTCCCGAATGCCCATGCCATCTACATGCATGACACGCCGTCGAAGAGCTTCTTCAACCGCGATATGCGTGCACTCAGCCACGGCTGCATTCGTCTGGTCGATCCACGCCGCATGGCCGCCGCGGTTCTCGGCACGACGCTCGATAACGTCAACAAGCAGATCGCCGCCGGTCAGAACCGCGCCGTGCAGGTACCGACGAAAATTCCAGTTTACGTCGCCTACTTCACGGCATGGCCGGACAAGGACGGAAAAGTGCAGTATTTCGATGATGTCTATGACCGTGACAGCTACGTCATGAAGGCCTTCGACGCGACGACCAAGGCACGGGCGTCTTCGATCTGATATTGATGCTGAGGTTTGCGATTCAGATCGCAAACCTCTCCTTCGTCATCCTCGGGCTTGACCCGAGGATCCAATCACGTTGGATGTTGTGGATCGTTAGATCCTCGGGTCAAGCCCGAGGATGACGTCGAGGTTGGGGGAGCCTTCGTCGTCATTTCAGCGCCGTCATGGCGCTTTTTCTTTTGGGACAAGGCCATGCAAAACATTCAGCCGGTTATCGATTCCATCTATGAGGTCATGCAGTCGCGGCTGGGTGAGGGGAAGGTTGCCGACTATATTCCAGAGCTGGCCAAGATCGATCCCAAACAGTTTGGCATTGCCGTCACGACCGTGGATGGTGATACGTTTGTGGCTGGCAATGCGCAGACGCCGTTTTCCATCCAGAGCATTTCCAAGGTTTTCATGCTGACGCTGGCGCTTGGCAAGACGGGCGAAAGCGTGTGGAAGCGCGTGGGGCGTGAGCCGTCCGGCTCTGCTTTCAACTCCATCGTTCAGTTGGAGCGGGAGTCAGGCATTCCGCGAAACCCCTTCGTCAATGCCGGCGCCATCGTGGTGACGGATATGGTGCTGGCCGGGCACCAGCCGCGTGAGGCGATTGGCGAGTTGCTGCGCTTCATCCGCTATCTGGCCGATGACGAAACCATTTCCATCGACAACAAGGTCGCGAAATCCGAGCAGGCGACGGGCTATCGAAATTTTGCGCTGGCCAATTTCATGCGCAGCTTCGGCAATCTGCACCATCCGGTCGAGCATACGCTGGGTGTCTATTTCCACCAGTGCGCCATTTCCATGAACTGCGTGCAGCTGGCGCGGGCAGGGCTGTTTCTGGCCAATCGCGGTCGCAACCCGATTACGGGCCACTCCGTAGTCTCCGACCGGCGGGCGCGGCGTATCAATGCTCTGATGCTGACCTGCGGTCACTATGATGGCTCGGGCGACTTCGCCTATCATGTCGGTCTGCCAGGCAAGAGCGGCGTGGGCGGTGGCATTCTGGTGGTGGCACCCGGCAAGGCCTCCATCGCCGTCTGGTCTCCCGGCCTGAACGAGGTCGGCAACTCCGCACTGGGTTCGGAAGCGCTGGAAATGCTGGCAAACGAAATGGGCTGGTCGGTATTCGGGGCTTGATCTTCACCTCATATGCGGGCATTCCCTGAAGCTGAACGCTGACGCGCGTTCAGGAACGAGCGAGATTGCCATGAACATTGCCGCAGATATCGATGACATGCCCGAAGGCGTCGAGCCTGACGAGCAGGGTGGCGCGCATCCGCTGTTTGCCAATGCGCCGCGCTCCGTGTCTTTCAACAAGCTGCGCAAGCGGCTGTTGCGCAATGTGCGCCAGGCCTTTGACGATTTCGATATGCTGAAAGGCCAGAAGCGCTGGTTGGTGGGGCTTTCCGGTGGCAAGGACAGCTATGGACTGCTGGCGCTGCTCTTGGATTTGAAGTGGCGCGGCCTTCTGCCGGTCGAGCTGATTGCCTGCAATCTCGATCAGGGTCAGCCGAACTTCCCGAAACACATCCTGCCGGATTATCTGACCAAGATCGGCATGCCGCATCGCATCGAATATCGCGACACCTATTCCATCGTGAAGGAAAAGGTGCCGGCTGGCGGCACCTATTGTTCGCTCTGTTCGCGGCTGCGTCGTGGCAATCTCTATCGTATTGCCCGAGAGGAAGGTTGCGATGCGCTTCTGCTCGGACACCATCGCGAAGACATTCTCGAAACCTTCTTCATGAACTTCTTCCATGGCGGGCGGCTGGCCGCCATGCCGCCAAAACTGATGAATGACGAAGGTGACCTGATGGTGCTGCGTCCGCTGGCCTATTGCGCAGAAGACGATATGGCGAAATTTGCCTCTGCCATGGAATTCCCGATCATCCCTTGCGACCTCTGTGGCTCGCAGGATGGGCTTCAGCGCAATGCCATGAAGGACATGCTGGCCGATATCGAGCGGCGAATGCCCGGCCGCAAGGACGTGATGCTGCGCGCCATGGCGCACGTCAATCCGTCGCATTTGCTGGATACCAAGCTTTTCGATTTCTCCGCGCTCACTGTCACTGATCCGTCACGCTAGGAGAATAGGTCGTGAAGCCTCTCCGATCTTTTCAAAGAAATCCTTCATGACCCTTTCCGATACCGATCTTGATTTCCTCGTGGCCACCGTCGCCGACGCAGGCGTGACCGAAATTCTTCCGCGCTTCCGCAATCTCAGCGCATCCGATATTTCCCAGAAGACCTCGGTTGTCGATCTGGTGACAGAGGCCGATATTCTGGCTGAAAAGCGCATCACCGCAGCGCTGCTGGAGCGTTTCCCCAAGGCGCACATCGTAGGTGAAGAAGCCTATGATGCCGACCACTCGGTTATCCCGGCGCTTACCACTGCAGAGCTTGCTTTCGTGATCGATCCTATCGACGGCACATTCAACTACGCCTCCGGCTTTCCGGCCTTCGGCACCTTGCTCGCCGTCACCATCAAGGGTGAGACGGTTGCGGGCATCATCCATGATCCTGTGATGGGTGACACGATTGTTTCCGTCAAAGGCGCAGGCGCGACGCTCAAACGCAAGAATGGCAGCGAGGCGAAACTGCGCGTGGCCAATGCTGTTGATCTGTCGCAGATGGTTGGCATATTCTCCTGGGGTCACAGCTTCGAAGAGCGTCGCCCGGTTATCGCCGCCAATATGACCAAAGCAAAGATGGCGCTATCGCTGAATTGCTCTGCTCATGAATACTGGCTGGTTTCCACCGGCAAGCTTCACTTCATTGGCCATGAAAAGCTGATGCCGTGGGACCATCTGGCCGGTGTGCTGACACATCAGGAAGCGGGCGGTTACACGGCCAAGTTCGATGGCACGCCCTACCGACCTGGCGATCTGGCCGGCGGCATTTTGTCTGCGCCCGACAAGGACAGCTGGAAAATGCTTCGCCGCGAAATCGTCGGCCTTTGATTCGATACCAGAAAGGAAAACCCATGACCGTTCAACTCGACATCGCATCCCTTGCCAACGCCCTGCAAGAGGCGGCGGCGGTGGAAATTCTGCCAAGGTTTCGCAATCTCGGCGAAGGCGATGTGCGGATAAAGACGGAAGCCATCGATCTGGTGACGGAAGCGGATGAAGCAGCCGAACGCCTGATCCGTGCCCGCGTGGCCGAGTTCATGCCCGAAGCACAGTTCGTGGGAGAGGAGGCTGTTGCCGCCGATCCATCGCTGCTCTCCAAGCTGGGTGAGGCGGATCTGGCGGTGGTGGTCGATCCCATCGATGGGACCTTCAACTTCGCGGCGGGTTTGCCGCTGTTCGGCGTCATGCTGAGCGTGGTTTCCAAGGGTGAGACGGTCGCCGGTATCATCTTCGATCCGATGGGCAACGACTGGGTGATTGCGGAAAAGGGCTCCGGCGCGTGGATGTGCAGCGCCGATGGTTCGCAGAGCCAGATGAATGTGGTGCCAGCGCCTGAGCTTTCGCAGATGGTGGGCATTGCCAACACAGGCTATTTCGAAGGCGAAGTCCGCCGTCGGCTTCTGAACAATCTGGCCGATGTTCGTCTCTTCACCAGCTATCGCTGCGCGGCCCACGAATACCGCGTCTTCTGCGGCGGCCACATGCACTTCCTGATGTACAACAAGCTGATGCCTTGGGACCACTTGGCCGGTACACTGATTTCACAGGAAGCCGGTGCCTATGCCGCGCGTCTGGACGGCTCAACCTATCTGCCGCACCATGTTAGCGGCGGGCTTCTTCTTGCGCCCGACAAGGACACGTGGACGCTGTTGCGTGAGAAGATTTTCACGGTTTAAGTCAACTCGAGATCAAAACAAAAAAAGGCGCGGATGGTGACATCCGCGCCTTTCGCATTATGGGGCATATTTAGTGTGTCGGCTTGTTCTGCGGATGAAAGAGAACGCCCTTTTCACCGATCAGCACGAAGACAAGGCCCAGTACCGAAACGACGAAGAAGCCCGTCACCATTGGCAGCGCCGTGCCGTTGAAGGCCTGGCCGATGGCCGCACCAATCAAAGAACCGCCAATCGTGCTCATGAAGCCGATGACCGAGGACGCAGTGCCCGCGACATGGCCGAGTGGCTCCATGGCCAGCGAGTTGAAGTTCGAGCCGATGAGGCCAAACTGGAACATAGACAGGGCGAACATGGCGATGAACAGCACGAAAGGCATGGGTTGTGGCCCGAAGATTTGCGCCAGAAGCCAGAGGAAGGTGATGAGGATGAAGAGAATGAGCGAGCCATGCGACAGCTTCCTCATGCCAAACTTTCCGACAAGTCGGGAGTTCAGGAAGGACGAGGCTGCCATGAACAGGGCCACCGCAGCAAAGGCCGCCGCGAACCATGCACCCAGATCGTAAATGCCCTTGTAAACCTGCTCAGCCGAATTGATGAAGCCGAACAGCGCACCGAAAATGATGGTGCTCGCGATTGTGTAGCAAAGCGCCACCCGGTTGGTCAGCACGATCTTGAAGCCGCCGATGACGGACGAGACGGTAAGGGGACGCACATCCTGCGCATGCAGCGTTTCCGGCAAGCGCAGATACATCCATACGCTTACGATAGCCGCAATGGCCGCCATGAAGCCGAAGATGAGGTGCCAGTCGCCGAAGAACAGCACGATCTGCCCCGTACCCGGCGCGATGACCGGAACGACCATAAAGACCATCATGATCAAGGACATGACTTCCGCCATCTGCCGCCCGCCATAGATATCGCGAACGATAGAGATGGTGATGACGCGCGTTGCCGCCGAGCCGATGCCCTGAATGAAGCGCAGGGCCAGAAGACCGGCAAAGGACGGCACGAAAACCACGGCGATGGAAGAAAGGATGTAGATGCCGAGGCCAAACAGCATGGGCTTGCGACGGCCGAAACGGTCCGCAATCGGTCCGTAGAACAGCTGCGCAATGCCGAAGCCGATGAGATAGGCGGAGATGACGTATTGGCGATGATTTTCATTATCGACACCCAGCGAAGCGCCGATTTCCTGCAGGCCGGGCAGCATGATGTCGATGGCCAAGGCATTCAGCGCCATCAGCGCCGCCGCAAGGCCGATAAATTCTGTACGCCCCATAGCAACGGTGCGCGTCGAATCCGATTGTGAAGGATTTGTCACAGACTTTGTCCCAAAAGAACGGCAAAGGCGTTGCTTGGGGCAACGCCTATACAAGTTTTAATAAGTAGGGTGGGCCGGGGAACCGGCCGAAATCATGCCGCGCCGCGGACGCTGATACCCTGTTCCTGAAGATGATCCTGAAGCTCGCCAGACTGGAACATCTCTCTCACGATGTCACAGCCGCCGAGAAACTCGCCCTTGATGTAGAGCTGAGGAATGGTTGGCCAGTTGGAATAGTCCTTGATACCCTGACGCAGGTCGCCGTCGGCAAGCACGTTGATGCCCTTGTACTGCACGCCAAGATAGTCAAGAATCTGTACGACCTGACCGGAAAAACCACACTGTGGAAACTGTGGGGTGCCCTTGAGGAAGAGGACGATATCGTTACCCTTCACTTCGCCGTCGATCATATCGTGAATGCCGCTCATGGCCATTTCCTTTCACACGCGGTTCAAGGCCGCTGCTTCGTTTGTTCTTAAATAACATGGTAGCGGACGATTTCCAGCCATGAACGGCAAAAAATCGAAGGCGGTTGCGCATATCGGCTATGTCAAATATCCAGATTTTCCGCAAATGCGGAGCGATCCTGAATGAAGCGGAAGCGTGCATCCGGCTTGGTGCCCATGAGATTGTCCACGGCTTCGCGGGTGCCTTCGAAATCCACGTCATCGATTTCCACGCGCAGCAGCGTGCGCTTGGATGGGTCCATGGTGGTCTCTTTCAGCTGCGCTGGCATCATTTCGCCAAGGCCTTTAAAGCGACCGATTTCGACCTTTTTGCCTTTGAAGACGGTTTCCATCAGCTCGGCGCGGTGTGCGTCGTCGCGGGCATAGACCGTTTTCGCACCCTGGCGGATGACGTAAAGCGGCGGCACGGCGAGATAGAGGTGGTTGCCGCGGATGAGTTCCGGCATTTCCTGATAGAAGAAGGTAATCAGCAGAGAGGCGATATGTGCTCCGTCTACGTCGGCATCGGTCATGATGACGATGCGCTCATAGCGCAAATCTTCGTCGCGATACTTGGTGCGTGTGCCGCAACCCAGCGCCTGAATGAGATCTGCGATCTGCTGATTGGCAGACAGCTTTTCGCGGCTGGCGCTGCCGACGTTGAGGATTTTACCTCGCAGCGGCAGGATGGCCTGATTGGCGCGGTTGCGCGCCTGCTTGGCCGAACCACCAGCCGAATCACCTTCCACGATGAAGAGCTCTGCACCCTCTGCCGTGTTCTGTGAACAATCGGCCAGTTTGCCGGGCAAGCGCAGTTTGCGCACGGCGGTCTTGCGGTTGACTTCCTTTTCCTTGCGGCGGCGAAGACGTTCTTCGCAACGCTCGATAACCCAGTCCAGCAGCTTTGCCGCTTCGTTAGGATTTCCGGCCAGATAGTGGTCGAACGGGTCTCGCAGAGCGTTTTCCACGATGCGCTGCGCTTCAACCGTTGCCAGCTTGTCCTTCGTCTGGCCGACAAATTCCGGCTCGCGGATGAAAACCGAGAGCATGCCGACGGCGGAAATCATCACGTCATCTGTGGTGATTTCGCGGGCGCGCTTGTTCTGCGTCAATTCTGCGTAATTCTTCAGCCCCTTGGTCAGCGCAATACGAAGACCCGCTTCGTGGGTGCCGCCTTCGGGCGTGGGGATGGTGTTGCAATAGGAATGCAGCTGGGCATCGCCACCGTACCAGGTGATCGCCCATTCCATCGCCCCGTGGCCACCGGTCTTTTCCGTCTTTCCTGCAAAGATTTCGCGGGTGACAGTGAAGTCCTTGCCGAGCGTCGCCGCCAGATAATCCTTCAGTCCGCCGGGGAAGTGGAACACTGCCTTTTCCGGGATGTCACCATCGGGTGGCACCATGCCGGGATCGCAGCTCCAGCGTATCTCGACGCCGCCAAACAGATAGGCTTTCGAGCGTGCCATGCGGAAAATGCGAGCCGGTTCGAACTTTGCGTGATCGCCGAAGATTTGTGGATCAGGATGGAAACGCACACGGGTGCCGCGACGATTGTGCACGTCACCCAGCTCTTCAAGGCCACCCATGGGAACGCCACGCGAAAAGCGCTGGCGATAGAGCTTGCGATTGCGCGCGACTTCGACTTCGAGAAGATCGGACAGAGCGTTGACGACGGACACGCCGACGCCATGCAGACCGCCCGAAGTTTCGTAGGCCTTGCCATCGAACTTGCCGCCTGCGTGCAGCTTGGTCATGATGACTTCGAGGGTGGATTTGCCGGGAACCTGCGGGTGGTTTTCCACAGGAATGCCGCGACCATTGTCGCTAACCGTCAGAAAACCTTCCGCATCCAGATGCACTTCAATGAAATTGGCGTGGCCAGCGACGGCCTCGTCCATGGAGTTATCGATGACTTCGGCAAAGAGATGGTGCAGTGCCTTCTCGTCCGTGCCGCCAATATACATGCCGGGGCGCATGCGCACGGGCTCCAGCCCCTCAAGCACACGGATGGAGGATGCACCGTAATCATCGCCCGATGAGGTGGTCACGAGCGTAGGCTTTGGCGCTGCGGCAACAGCTTTGGTCGCAGCAACAGGAGCAGCCTCACGGGCCTCTGGCTCTTCGCGTTGCGGTGCGACTTGGCTTGAAAATAGGTCGTTGCTATCGTCCATTGTACCCAGTTCAGTCAGAATTTGGCCATGCGAATCAGCGTTGCTTTGCCTCTGACGGCAAGACATGCTGTTACTCAAGCACGGAATAATCGGGTTTGCGTCATCTCAAAGGATTGCGCTGCCCCCGCCCGGATGACAAGTGTTCTGGCCCAAATGAAACGGTTACTCAAGGCATGTCCACAGCTATCTTCACCTTTTGTACTCTTTTTTGCCTGTCTGTTGCGATAACGCCCGCTCAGGCGCAAGACACGGGCGGCCCTCTGAAGCCCTTCAAGGACGATCTGTTTTCCAATCAGCCCGTGCTTTCCACGGGTGATGGCGGTGCCTCCGTGGTCGTCGACTACAATGAAATGCGCGACATCAATGGCCGCGACGAGACGCCGGAACGGCGGGTGAAGCGGCAATATGTCGATCTGGCACCGAAGAAATTTCAGGAGCTGGAAACACTCTCGGTTGAGAGCAGGGGGCTGGATGTCGGGCGCGTGGGGGCGGCCTCCGGGCAGGCCTTTACGGTGATTTTCATTCACGGACGAGGCGGAGACCGGAGGCTGGGCATGAACGACTACACCTTCGGCGGCAATTTCAACCGGCTGAAGAATCTCGCCGTTGCCAATGGCGGCACCTATTACGCGCCGAGTGTTAAAAGCTTCGATGAAAAGGGCGTTGCCGATATCGCTGCGCTGATTGCCGATGCGAAGGTGAAATCCGGCGGGCGTCCCGTCATTCTTGCCTGCGCCTCCATGGGCAGCTTCATCTGTTACGGCATCAGCCGCGATCAGAAAGCCGTTTCCGACCTGAAAGGCATGGCCATTCTGGGTGGCGCGGTCGATCCCGATTTTCCCAAGAGCGCTTTCGTGAAGGCGAAAAAGCCCGTGTGGTTCACCCATGGCAGCGAAGACAGGATTTATTCCGCAGACCAGCAGGCTGGCATTTTCCGCACATTGTTGAAAGCAGGGCAGCCCGCGCGGTTCACGCTGTATAAAAGCGGAACGCACGGTACGCCGGTACGCATGACGGATTGGCGGGCGGTGTTGAACTACCTGATATCAAGTTGAACATAAAAGAAGCGGCCAGCTGATCAAAAAACGACAAAATGCGACGATTTTGACCAAAGTTTTGAACCAAAACCTTTCTTTTTTGTACCAAATGATCTCGCTAGCCTTTAAGACTTAGCCAGTACCTGCCGTTACCGGCGTCCAGTCTTTTCGGGCGCCCTTTTAGTTAAGAGGAATGGATCGCTTATGACCCCTGATGTTCGCCCGCTTGTCGCTGGAAACTGGAAGATGAACGGTACGCGCGAGTCTCTCGATCAGATCAAGGCGATGGCCGAAGGTGTCAAAGGTGCGTTGTCGCAGAAGGTGGATGCGCTGATTTGCCCGCCCTCCACGCTGCTTTATGTCGCCACCGCGCTGTGCGATGACAGCCCGCTGAAAATCGGCGCGCAGGATTGCCATCAGAATGTGTCAGGTGCTCACACCGGCGATATTTCCGCTGAAATGATTGCAGATTGCTTCGGCACGCACGTCATCGTCGGCCACTCCGAACGCCGCACCGACCATGCAGAAACCGACCATCTGGTGCGGGCCAAGGCATCTGCTGCCCACGCTGCTGAACTGGTCGCCATCGTCTGCATCGGTGAAACGGCGGATGAGCGCAAGGCTGGCCAGACGCTGGACGTCCTGAAGCGGCAGCTGGCGGGTTCTCTGCCGGATGAGGCGACTGCCGCGGATACGGTGATTGCCTACGAGCCCGTATGGGCCATCGGTACCGGCCTCACGCCGACGACACAGGATGTGCGGGAAGCGCACGCTTTCATGCGTGATGAGCTGGTCAAGCGCTTCGGTGCGGAAGGTAAGGGCATGCGCATTCTCTATGGTGGATCGGTCAAGCCCGGCAACGCGCTGGAGCTGATGGGTGTTGAGAATGTGGATGGCGCGCTGATCGGCGGGGCCAGCTTGAAAGCATCCGATTTCCTGTCCATCTATGCGGCATACGAGCAATTGACTGCTTGATCGCTTCTTTCGTCTTACAGGGGCTTGGAATACGCTTTCGCCTCATGTAAAGAGCCGCAAACTTCTTCATTGTGCTCCTGATGGGGCATGGAATGGATTGTCATGCAGAACGTACTGATTGTTATTCATCTCATGATCGTGCTGGCGCTTGTCGGCGTGGTTCTGATCCAGCGTTCCGAAGGCGGTGGCCTTGGTATCGGCGGTGGTTCGGGCTTCATGTCCGCACGCGGTACGGCAAATGCCCTGACGCGCACCACGGCCATCCTCGCGGCGCTGTTCTTCGCAACGTCCCTCGGCCTTGGTCTTCTGACCCGCTACGAATCGCGTCCGACCGATATTCTGGACCGTATTCCTGCCACGCAGGGGCAGGGTAACGGCATTCTGGATACGCTCGGCCCGTCTTCGACAGCGCCAGCGACGCAGGCCCCGACTGAGGGCGGCGTTCCGTCCACGACCAATGGCGCTGCTGCTCCGGCCACAGGCGCTGCGCCTGCCACAGGTACGGCACCGGCCACGACGCCTGCTACTCCGGTACCAGCGACACCGGCTCCGGCCAACAACGCAGTTCCAACCGGCCAGTAAAACCGGTTCAAGCATATCACTCCGGCAGGCCAAAAGCCTGCCGGTTTTCTTTTGTTTACATTCCGGGCAGGCCTGCCGCATTCCATCAACAGATGAATGCGGGCGTTCAGAAATTTGGGCTGGCGGAATCACTCATTTAAAGGTAAGCGGTGAATCCCATGGCGCGATATGTATTCATCACAGGCGGCGTGGTCTCCTCACTTGGTAAGGGCATTGCGGCCGCAGCACTCGGAGCGTTGTTGCAATCCCGTGGTTATCGGGTACGACTTCGCAAACTTGACCCCTATCTCAATGTCGATCCCGGCACCATGAGCCCCACCCAGCACGGTGAAGTGTTCGTGACCGATGACGGCGCGGAGACTGACCTCGATCTCGGTCACTACGAACGCTTTACGGGGCGCTCGGCCACCAAGACCGACAACATCACCACGGGTCGTATCTACAAGAACATCATCGATAAGGAACGCCGCGGCGATTATCTCGGCGCGACGGTGCAGGTCATTCCGCATGTCACCAACGAAATCAAGAATTTCGTGACCGAAGGCAATGAAGACTACGATTTCGTCATCTGCGAAATCGGCGGCACGGTGGGCGACATCGAAGCTATGCCCTTCATGGAAGCCATCCGTCAGGCCAAGAACGACCTGCCACGCGGCACGGCCATCTTCGTTCATCTGACGCTGATGCCTTACATTCCGGCAGCCGGTGAACTGAAGACCAAGCCGACACAGCACTCCGTCAAGGAATTGCAGGCGCTGGGTATTCACCCTGACATTCTCTTGGTACGTGCCGACCGGGAAATCCCCGAGGCCGAACGCCGCAAGCTCTCCCTGTTCTGCAACGTGCGTCCTTCCGCCGTCATTCAGGCGCTTGATGTTGCCAATATCTATGACGTGCCGATCGCCTACCACAAGGAAGGCCTCGACAACGAAGTACTGGCCGCTTTCGGTATCGAGCCTGCGCCGAAGCCACGCCTTGAGCATTGGGAAGAAGTCTGCAACCGCATCCACACGCCGGAAGGCGAAGTGACCATTGCCATCGTCGGCAAATATACCGGTCTGAAGGATGCGTATAAGTCGCTGATCGAAGCCCTGCATCACGGTGGCTTTGCCAACCGCGTCAAGGTCAATCTGGAATGGATCGAGTCGGAAGTCTTCGAAAAGGAAGATCCGGCACCGTATCTCGAAAAGGTCGACGCCATCCTCGTTCCCGGCGGCTTTGGCGAGCGCGGCTCTGAAGGCAAGATACGCGCGGCGCAATATGCCCGCGAGCGTCAGGTGCCGTATTTCGGTATCTGCTTCGGCATGCAGATGGCGGTCGTGGAAGCGGCCCGCAATCTCGCCGGTATCGAAAACGCATCCTCAACCGAATTCGGCACCACGTCCGAGCCGGTGGTCGGCCTGATGACGGAGTGGGTCAAGGGCAACGATCTGGAGAAGCGCAATGCCGCAGGCGACCTCGGCGGCACCATGCGTCTGGGTGCCTACAAGGCATCGCTCAAGAAAGACACCAAGATCGCCGAAATCTACGGCTCGACGGATATCTCGGAGCGCCACCGCCACCGCTACGAGGTGAACGTGGATTACAAGGATCGCCTTGAAAGCTGCGGCCTCGTCTTCTCCGGCATGTCTCCTGACGGCGTTCTGCCTGAGACAGTCGAGTACCCCGACCACCCATGGTTCATCGGCGTACAATACCACCCCGAACTCAAGAGCCGCCCGCTAGACCCGCACCCGCTGTTTGCAAGCTTCATTGAAGCCGCGCTGGAGCGAAGCCGGTTGGTTTAATTTGATGGACGTTAAAAAAAGGCCGCAGCGATGCGGCCTTTTTTGTTTGTCTAAGACTGCTTTGCGCCAATTGCGGACTTCGTGCTTTCGCTGTTACCATAACTTTTCGCTCAGTATCGGCAGTGGGCACTGTGACATGCTCGCAATCCCGGCCCGGAGTGAGTCGATCACGTAGAGGAGGGTGAAACTTCCTTACCGTTCAAAATCATGGAGCAACCTATGTCCGAGAATTCCGAGCTGGTTGAAGACCTAGTCGGCGCGATCATCAATTCTGACCAAATCGAGCAGCAGAATTGGGAGACGTTTTCGCTGGTGATTGCTTTCCAGGACGACAGGGTAAGCGAAACCTACGGCTATTCCTACGATGTTGAGGGAGAGTGGGAAGCCATTTCGGTTCGGCCACGTTTGGTCAACGCGGAAGCAGGCTCATACAGAGAGTGGCTGAAGCAGGAAAATGACAAGGCTGTTATCAAGATGCTCATTCAGTTCAATCGAGTGAGCAACAGGTTTAACGTCGATTTCGAGTATGAAAATCACGCACGCTGGAGCGTAACGCCTTCAAACCTGAACGAAATCACCAAGGAACTTCATCCGCAGCTATGAGTATCGGTTTGGCCAGCAGCCAAACCTTAGGACGTACGCGTGTTAAAGGCCAGACGCGTTCTGTGTCCAAGACACGGTCGTGATCCGACAATCGATGAAACCAAATAGACGAAAAAATCACGTTCTGAACTTTGACCGTCAAAATTTGCCCTAATGCAGTTTCGGAATATGGAGCAATTATGTCTGAGAACATGGAATATATGGGCGCAATCGCCAAGGCTATATTCAACTCCCAAGAAATGCAGCGGCTAGACTGGACGCAGGCATCAATCGTCTTTGAAGTAGACGACGATGGTTATCTCACCGGCACGTATGGTTATGCCTATGGTACATCCGGCAAACCCAACGCAGTGGCACCAGACATAGACGACGTCGAAGCGCCAGTCTTGGCCTATCGCGAGTGGCTACTTCAGGAGGGTGATAAGGGTTTCATAAAGTTGCTTTTCCAGTTCGACAGAGTGAATTCGAAGGTAAACGCCGATTTTGAGTACGAAAACCCCGCACGCTGGAGTGTCACCCCGGCAAATATCGACAGGATCATGGACGAACTGGCCCCCAAGTTCGGGGATTGATATGCAAGCCGGCGTTTCAGACTTCTCGCCTTCAAACGCGGGCCTTAGGCAATGACCTCTTTGGGCCAAATGCCGCCATGTCGCTGAGGCGCCAACAGGAGACATTGCGGCAATGAAAAAATAGCTTTATCTCGCGTTGTACAGAGTGAACCAAGAGGACGATTTTGAAAGACACTCTCGTTTACGTGGCTGGAGCGTTCATCGTTCTGTTTATCATTTTCTTGGCAACGAGCCCCTTTGCATTGATCTTTCACGCTATGATCGCTTTCACCAAGCGCAGGATCGGTAGTGTAGCAGCGACCGCCTTGTACGGCACTGAAGTGATTGGGGTATATCTTTGGTTTAGATGGATTATCGACCCGATTAATGCGGGCTTTGATGCCAACCTTTATGATGGCCCTGTCGGCTTCGGGGCGGGTATGTTTGGGGGCTTCATCATGATCTTTGCCGGAATGCTGGTGATACTTAACGGCATTGGCCTATGTCGACTATCCCGAAAGGCCCCGCAACGCCGATGAAATGGAAGTAGTTGTCTGCAAAGGGCCAAATGCAGACGCGAGTACTGTCATATATTGAGGAAGACTTATCGCTGGGGCGCATGGCGATGCGTCAGAGATCCAGCATCATGCTTTGGGCTTTCAGGGCTGCTTGCACGAGATCACGATCGCCGACAGATGCGCCGCCCGGTGTAACCAGCACATCCACCCGCCGCGGCGATGCGGCCTTTTTTGTTGGATTAATACGACTGCGCGGCTGTTACCCACATAGAGCGCCGCTTTCTGAAAACATCGCTGACGCCCAAAACTTTGCCTTACGGAACCCTTTCAACAATCGCGCATTTTACATCACGATATATTCAATCGATATTGCATGGGGGCTTATATTGGGTGAGATTGCCGATACAAATCATCTGACGATTACGGATGTTACCGTCATCGAAGATTCCAAATTGAAGAAGGCCATCACTGCTGCTGCTCTGGGCAATGCGATGGAGTGGTTCGACTTCGGCGTTTACGGCTTCGTAGCCGCCACTGTGGGAAAAGTCTTCTTTCCCGATGCTTCTCCGGCGGTTCAGACGATAGCTGCTCTCGCGACATTTTCCGTGCCGTTTCTGGTCCGCCCGCTGGGCGGCCTTTTTTTCGGCGCGATGGGCGACAAATTTGGCCGTCAGAAGGTTCTTTCACTGACAATCGTCATCATGGCGATTAGCACGTACTGCATTGGTATCATTCCCGGATATGCAACGATTGGCATATGGGCACCCATTCTGCTTCTGTTGTGCAAACTCGCGCAGGGCTTTTCCGTTGGTGGCGAATATACGGGGGCTGCGATCTTCGTAGCCGAATACTCTCCAGATCGCCGTCGTGGCTTTCTTGGAAGCTGGCTTGATTTCGGGTCCATCGCTGGTTTCGTGCTTGGCGCCGGACTGGTCGTTGTGCTCAGCGCTATCATGAGTGAGGCGGACTTCCTGTCCTGGGGCTGGCGTATTCCGTTCTTCCTTGCTGCGCCGCTTGGCCTAATCGGGCTTTATCTGCGCCATGCTGCCGAGGAAACGCCTGCCTTTACCGAGCGTCTCAAGCAAACGGAAGCAGAAGACAAGGATTCGCTGAAGGAGCGGCCAACAGTTCCTTTTGCGGAGATCTTCAGGGAACATCCACGTTCCCTGTTGATCTGCATCGGTATGGTCCTGGTCACCAATGTGACCTACTACATGCTGCTGACCTATATGCCCACATATCTCTCCAAGACGCTGGGATATACCGAGGATCATGGGGCGCTGATTATCATTGCCGTGATGGTCGGCATGCTGTTCGTGCAGCCACTCGTCGGTTTCCTGAGCGACCGCATCGGCAGACGTCCGTTTCTTGCCATTGGCAGCACCATCGTCCTGACCTTGTCGCTTCCAGCCTTTCACCTCATCGCGGGCGGCAATGTTATCGGCATCTTCTTCGGTCTATTGATCCTCGCTATCGGCCTGAATTGCCTCGTAGGCATTATGGCTGCCACGCTGCCGTCGCTGTTTCCCGCACGTATTCGCTACAGCGCTCTGGCAATTTCGTTCAATATCTCGATCATCGTTGCAGGCCTGACGCCCACGGTGGCCGCGTGGTTGGTGGAAGCGACCGAAAACATCTACATGCCGGCCTATTATCTGATGATCGCCGCATTGGTTGGACTGGTGACGACGTTGTTTCTGAAAGAGACCGCCAATCGACCTCTCTACGGTGACACCCCCAATGCATCCAGCCGTAAAGAAGCCAAGGCAATTCTTGCCGAGCACTATCTCCACATCGAAGAAAGCGTCGACAAGATCGACGAGGCGATGGGCGAGTTGAAAGAGCAAATGGATTTGCTCCAGCAGAAACGCGACAGGCTCGTGGGTCAACATCCCGAACTGACTTGAAGTGTCGACCTTAACGAAGCGTGATGGCCAAACACTCCGTACCGGCAGCGATCTCGGATGCGTGCGGTGGTCGGATGATGAGGCAATCCGAACTGGCCATGATCTTCATCATCGAAGAATCCTGCTTTGTGAAGGCTTCGACAACCGGCAGGCCGCCTTCATGGCCGATGATGCGTGCGCGCAAATAATCCTGCCGCTGGTCGTTGGTTTTCAGTGCGGTGGCAGTCTTAACTTTGATTTCTCGGGATGTGATGGAACGGTGGCTGAGTTTTTGGATGAGGGGTTCCAGAAACAGCAGGCTGCAGACGAGGCTGGCAACAGGGTTGCCGGGCAGGCCCAGCACCTGCATCTCGCCGATGGAGCCAACCATCAGCGGTTTGCCGGGGCGCATGGCGATGCGCCAGAAATCCAACTCCATGCCTTGGGCTTTCAGTGCCGCTTGCACGAGGTCATGATCACCGACCGAGGCGCCGCCCAGCGTGACGAGGACGTCAGCTTTCGCAGCGATGGCTTTTTCTACAGCCGCGCGGATCAGGTCCTCGTTATCGGCGACGATCCCCAGATCGAGGATATCGGCCCCGGCTTTGCGGGCAAGTGTCGCAACGCCGAAGGTGTTGGAGGCGATGATCTGGGCGGGGTTAGGGGTGCCGCCGGGCGGGATCAGTTCGTCGCCCGTCGCCAGAATGGCGATGAGCGGTTTGCGATAGACGCAAAGCTCCGCATGGTTCATGGCGGCAGCAAGGGTGATGTCTGCGAAGGTGAGTTCCGTTCCGGCCTTGAGCCCCGTTTCGCCTTCAAGAAAATCCTGCCCGCGCGGGCGTATGTGTCTGCCTTCGGCGACTTCGAATGTCGTGCGGATTGTGCCGCCTTCGAGCTTTTCCGCGTCTTCCTGAATGAGAACCGTATCGGCATCCTCGGGCAAAGGCGCACCGGTGAAAATCCGCACGGCCTGACCTTCACCGACGCGACCCTCGAACGCATGGCCCGCAGCAGATTCGCCGATGACGGTGAGGATGGAGCCGATCTGCGGGGCGTCGATGGCCCTCAGCGCGTAACCATCCATGGCCGACGCGTGGAAGGGTGGTTGGGTGAGGCGTGCCTGAAGGTCCTGCGCCAGCACACGTTGGTCCGCCTGGTCCAGTCGTACGGTTTCGACCGACATGACGGGCCTGGCTGCAGCCAGCAACCGCGTCTGAGCTTCCGCAACGGGCAGGAGGGGTTTCATGGCGTTTCCTCTTCCTGTGGCCGTAAGGGGGATGCGTCGCATGCCCACCGGACCCATTCAATGTTTTAGTCTTGTGCCTTGAAGTGCCCGGATTTTCCGCCGGTCTTTTCCAGAAGACGGATGGAGCCGATTTCCATGCCCTTGTCGGCGGCTTTCGCCATATCGTAGATGGTCAGGCAGGCGATGGAAACAGCGGTGAGCGCTTCCATTTCGACGCCCGTCTTGCCGAAAAGCTTGACGGTGGCCTGAACGCGCAGACCGGGCAAGGCTTCGTCTTCGGTTATATCGACGGCGACTTTCGTCAGCATCAGCGGATGGCAGAGCGGAATGAGGTTGGAGGTCTGCTTGGCGGCCATGATGCCGGCCAGACGGGCCGTGCCGATGACATCGCCCTTCTTGGCATTGCCTTCACGGATCAGCGCCAGCGTTTCCGGCTTCATTTTCACGAAGCCTTCCGCCACCGCAACGCGCGTCGTCTCAGTCTTGTCACCGACATCGACCATATGCGCCTCGCCGGACGCGCCGATATGGGTGAGTTTCGGGTCAGCGCTCATTCGGCAGCCAGAATGTCACTGCGGCCCGTCAGCAAGGTGCGTGTGGCGGATGTCACGTCATCCTTGCGCATCAGGCTTTCACCCACAAGGAAGGTGGTGATGGCCGACTTTTGAAGCCGAATGCAATCCTCAAAGGTGAAGATGCCGCTTTCACCCACCAGCAATTTGTCTGCAGGAACCATCGCCGCCAGACGCTCGCTGACATCGAGGCTGACCTCGAAGGTGCGCAGGTTGCGATTGTTGATGCCGAGCAGTGGGGAGGCGAGCTTCAGCGCGCGTTCAGTCTCTTCTTCGTCATGCACTTCAACCAGAACATCCATGCCCAGCGAAAACGCTTCGTCCTCCAGACGCTTGGCCTCATCGTCGGAAAGCGACGCCATGATAAGAAGAATGCAATCGGCACCCCAGGCACGGGCTTCATGGACCTGATAGGTCTCAAACATGAAATCCTTGCGCAGCGCTGGCAGGGCGCAGGCCTCGCGGGCCGCAGTCAGGAATTCGGGCGCACCCTGAAAGCTCGGCGTATCCGTCAATACGGAAAGGCAGGCAGCACCGCCGGCCTCATAGGCTTTTGCCAGCGCTGGCGGATCGAAATCCGGGCGGATGAGGCCCTTGGAAGGGCTGGCCTTCTTGATTTCAGCGATAAGCCCGAATGCGCCATCCGCCTGTTTGCGCTTCAGCGCATTGTAAAAGCCGCGCGGCGCAGTCTGGTCGGCAGCCATGGCTTTCAGATCATCCAGCGAAACCTTTGCCTTGGCAGCAGCGATTTCTTCGCGCTTGTAGGCTTCGATTTTTTTCAGAATGTCGCTCATGGCTTTGCCTTACTCTTCGTTCGAAACCGCAATCAGCCTGTCGAGGGCTGCTGCTGCTCTGCCTTCGTCCAGCGAGGCACTTGCGATTTTCATGCCGTCTGCCAGCGTCTGCGCCTTGCCAGCCACCACGAGAGAAGCCGCAGCATTGCAAAGCGATACGTCGCGGTAAGCGTTCTTTCGCCCGCTCAGGACGTCGCGCAAGGCGGCCGCATTGGCAACGCCATCGCCGCCCTTGAGATCATCGATGCTGGCGGTATCGACACCAAAATCCTTTGGCGTCAGATCGAAGCTTCTGATCTTGCCACCTTCCAGCGCGGCCACATGGGTCGTGCCTGTGGTGGTGATTTCGTCCAGCCCATCACCGTGAACGACCCAGACACTTTCCGAGCCCAGATCGCGCAGCACTTCTGCCAGCGGCACCAGCCAGTGCGGGGCAAATACGCCGAGCAACTGCTTCTTGGCGCCAGCCGGGTTGGACAGAGGGCCGAGCAGATTGAAGATGGTGCGCGTGCCAAGCTCAACCCGGCTGGGATTGACGTGGCGCATGGAGGAATGGTGACGCTGGGCAAACATGAAGCCAAGACCGGCTTCGCTCACGCAGCGGCTGATCAGGCCCGGCTCAATATCCAATTTCACGCCCAGAACGGAGAGCGCATCTGCCGTGCCGGATTTTGAGCTGAGGGCGCGGTTGCCGTGCTTGGCAACCGGTACGCCTGCGCCCGCCACGATGATGGAGGCGAGCGTGGAGATGTTGTAGGTACCTAGCCCATCGCCACCGGTGCCAACGATATCGATCGCGTCAGCGGGCGCGGTGACGGGAAGCATGCGCGAGCGCATGGAAGAAACGGCACCGACGATTTCGTCCACCGTTTCACCGCGCACCCGCAAAGCCATGAGGAACGCGCCGATCTGCGAAGGCGTCGCTTCGCCAGACATCAGAATGTCGAAGGCCTGACGGGCATCATCCCGGTTCAGGCTTTCGCCATTGGCCACCTTCGCAATCAGCGGCTTCAAGTCAGCCATGTCGTCACGTCCCCCGAATTGCGGCTTAGAATGCTGTCATGGCCTGGTCTGCGACAGCCTGATTGATGGTGACACCATAATCATTCTGAAGACGGTTGACCATCTGGTCGAGCATGTCATCGCCGGCGGCGGTTGCCATGGCAGTCAGCTGCTGGTCGTTGTTATCAAGCGCGTCGGATGGCGAGTTGGTGACATCCGTGACCTTGAACAGAACGCGGCTGGAGCCTTCCGTATCCGGTGCTGTACCGACAAGGCCGTTTGCGCCCGCAAAGACGGCGGCCACTGCCTGCTGGCCCAGCAATGCGTCTTCGCTGGTGCGGCGGAGGCCCATCTTGGTTTCCACGGCAAGGCCCATCTCGCCAGCAATTGCGGCCAGCGTTTCGCCCTTTTCAACGCGTGCCTTCAGTTCGTCGGCCTTAGTGGCCAGCGCCGTGCGCTGCTGTTCGGCAGTCCAGTCGGCTACGACCTGATCCTTGACTTCGTTCAGTGTGCGGTCACGCGGCGCAGTGATCTGCTGCAGGTCGAACCAGACGTAACCGTCACGGCCGATATTGACGGCAGGCGCATCGCCTCCCTGATCGGCCTTGAAGACTTCCGTCACGAGGGCAGGGGTCGGCAGACCCTCGACAGGCTTGCCCTTGTCGTCTTCGCCATTGGCGTCGATTGCTTCGACCGTCACCGGCTTGAGCTTGAGCTGTGTCGCTGCATCCGCGAGCGAAGAGCCGCCGCCACGCAGATCTTCGTAACGGTCGTGAACATTGTTCAGCTCTTCGGCAGCATTGGCCGTGGCGAGATTGATGCGAATCTCTTCCTTCGCCTCATCCAGCGTCTTCATGCTTTCGTTCTTGATGCCTGTTACACGCAGAATGACCGGGCCAAAGGCACCGTCAACGACAGGAGACACGCCGCCATCCTTCTGGATTGCGAAGGCTGCTTCGGCGACGGACTGGTCGGGAACCGTGTCCTTGGTGAATTCGCCCAGCGTCACGTCGGCAGGCTGCTTGCCCTGATCCTTCACGACCTGATCGTAAGTTGTGGTTCCCGCGCGAATCTGCGTCGCAGCGGCTTGCGCCATTTCCTTGTCGGAGAATGTCAGCTGCTCGATTGTGCGACGTCCGGCGGTCCGGAAGTTATCCTTGTGACCTTCGTAATAGTCGGCAATCTGCTGGTCGGTGATTGCGGCCTGATCGGCAATGTCGGAAGGCTCAAGCTTCACATAGGTGAACTTGCGATATTCTGGCGCACGGTAATTGGCCTTGTTCTTTTCGAACCATGCCGCCAGCACATCGTCACCCGGTGCCTTGACCGGATCGATATTGGCGTTGGACAGCAGGATATATTCGATTGAGCGCTGTTCATCGCGATAGTGCTTCAGCGCATCGACCAGAACCTGCGGCGGCTTGAAGCCGTCGGAAATGGCATCCACGATCTGGCCGCGCACGGCAACCTTGCTGCGCTCCTTCACGTAATCATCTTCGTTGAAGCCTGCGCCGCGCAGGCGCTGGCTGAAGAGACTGCGGTCGAACTGGCCGTTCGGAGATTTGAATGCCGGGTCTTCGGCAATGAGGGTCGCGAGACGATCTTCGGAGAGGCCGAGGTTCATCTTCGAGGCCAGTTCGTCTAGCGCTGCACCTGCAGCAAGCTGGCTGAACACCTGACGGTCGATACCGAATGCCTTGGCCTGTTCCGTGGTCAGACGCGTGCCGAACTGGCGGCCGACATCTGCCATCTGGCGCTGATAGGCAAAACGGAATTCATTGGGCGTGACCGTCTGGTCGCCCACCGTCATGACGGCATGCGAATTTGTCGACACCAGAGATGCGGAAACGCCCCACACGCCGAAGGACACGACGAGGAGAAGAAGAAGAATCTTTGCCGCCAAAGTTCGAGAAGCATTTCTCAGGGAATCGAGCATCGTTATGCAAACCTCACAATATTCGCCCGTTACGCCGGGTCTATGGGGCTTCCTTAAATCAATCCTCTTTGGAATTGAAGGCTAAATTCCGCGTAAAGGCGTGCTTCTTCAAACGATGGCGTGAGCAATTGCGCCAGTGGGAGTAATTGTGCGCACGATGCGAAACGCCAGACACCAAAAAGCCGCCTGACGGGCAGGCGGCTTTCAAACGTCGAATATGGTATCGAACCTTCAGGGTCTCGCGGTCAGAACGCCTTACTGCGTTCCATCAACGCTTTGAAATCCTCATCTTCCTTACGAGACTCCGTCACCACCGAGATAACGGATGCCACAAACATTACGCTGATCAAGGCTGCTAGCAGTGTCAAGAATGTAAGCATGGCATAACTCCAGAAGTGATGAGTATTTCACTCCCGCTGGATCAATAATAATTCATATACTGAGAGCGGGCAGTAAGCTGCGGAAATTCAGGGCCGTTCTGTTCTGGCTTCTGACCATAGAGGCTGAACGTTGTTGCTACCATCGCGATAACCAACATTGTCCAGGCTGTGCTGATCACGCCGATTTTCGCCGAAGTAGACTGTTTTTCTCTGATAAACATGTGTCCGTTCCTTTACTGCGATCTGAACGCGTGACAGCTGATCCAGTTCCGCGTTATTGTTAAAAATCGATTAGCATCGCGCCTCTGAAGCTTTGTTGAATGCTTCGTTCATCTGGCGTTCAGGAAATCGGCAGTTCACGTCAATCCATGAAGACATATTCAACGACGAAGGATGTCGCGATTGTCAGGATCATCATAAATACCAGCATTTCCGTCTCCGACTGGGCCGAGTGCCCGTTTGCGATGCGATGAGACGTTTATAGAGATATGCTTTGAAGCCGCGCTGAATGGCGCGTTCATGTGGTGTTCAGTGTAATCTTGAGGCTGCGCGGCGAAAAGCCTGCCACGCCGAGGTCTTGCGAACCTCTGTCTTACATGACAAAAGGCGGCACAACTAACGTTAAATATCGAGAGCGGTATGACGATTGCCTTTTATCCCGGATCTTTCGATCCGATGACCAACGGACACTTGGATGTTTTGATCCAGTCCCTGAACGTTGCGTCGGAAGTCATCGTCGCTATCGGCATTCATCCCGGCAAAGCGCCAATGTTCAGCTTCGAGGAAAGGGCAGAACTCATTCGCCGTTCTTTGACCGAAGCAGTGCCGGATGCCGTTGATCGTCTTCGTGTCGTTTCTTTCGGCAATCTTGTCGTAGACGCCGCCCGCGAGCATGGCGCGACTCTTCTGGTGCGCGGCCTGCGTGATGGAACCGATCTGGATTATGAAATGCAGATGGCGGGCATGAACAGGCAGATGGCGCCTGACATCCAGACCGTTTTTCTACCAGCCGGAACGGCATCGCGGCCCATTACCGCCACATTGGTTCGTCAGATCGCCGCAATGGGCGGTAATGTGGAGACTTTCGTGCCGAAAGCCGTTTTGCAAGCCCTCAACAGCAAGCTGAAACAATAGTTTCGGCGATTATTCTGGAGCCTATTCCAATGAAACTGCTTCGATTTGCCTTTGCTGGCGCCCTGTTCGTCAGCGCCATCGCCGCCAGCACCTTTGCTTCGGCTGCGGAATTCCTCACGATCCAGCTGAAAGACGGCCCAGTCGTCATCCAGCTTATGCCGGAAGTTGCGCCCAAGCACGTTGCGCAGATCAAGGCGCTGGCTGAAAAGGGTGCCTACGACAACGTCGCTTTCCACCGCGTCATTCCCGGCTTCATGGCCCAGACGGGTGATGTGCAGTACGGCAATATGAGCAAGTCGTTCAATGCTCAGCGCGCAGGCACTGGTGGTTCCGACCTGCCTGATCTGCCAGCCGAGTTTTCCAAGACACCGTTCGAGCGTGGCACTGTTGGCATGGCCCGTTCGCAGGACCCGAATTCCGCCAACTCGCAGTTCTTCATCATGTTCGATCAGGGCTCGTTCCTGAACGGCCAGTATACCGTCGTCGGCAAGGTCGTGTCCGGCATGGAATTTGTCGACAAGATCAAGAAGGGCAAGGGCGGCAACGGCGAAGTTTCCGATCCTGACCGCATGGTCAAAGTCACCGTTGGCAAGAAATAAAACCGGGCGCATGCCCACGTAAAAGGAGAGATACCATGGCCGAGATCAAAGATCCCGAAAACACCCTCATCATGGAAACAACGACTGGTAAGGTCGTCATCCAGCTTATGCCCGAAGTGGCTCCGGGCCACGTTGCCCGCATCAAGGAACTGGTTTCCGAACAGGCTTACGACGGCGTTGTTTTCCACCGCGTCATCTCCGATTTCATGGCGCAGACCGGCGACGTGAAGTTCGGCAAGAAGGGTTCTGAAAGCTTCAACCCAAGCCGCGCTGGCATGGGCGGTTCCGAGAAGCCTGACCTTCAGGCAGAGTTTTCCGCTATTCCGCACGTTCGCGGCACCTGCTCCATGGCCCGTTCGCAGAGCCCGAATTCTGCCAACTCGCAGTTCTTCATCTGCTTTACAGACAGCCCATGGCTGAACAAGCAGTACACCGTCTGGGGCCAGGTCATCGAAGGCATGGAAGCCATCGATAAGGTCAAGCGCGGCGAGCCTGTGAAGGACCCCGATTCCATCGTCTCGATCCGCCTTGCTTCTGCGGCCTGATCGTCGGATATAGACACTTGGCCCGCCTCGCAGGTTCTGCGGGGCGGGTTTTGATTGGGTGACATAGGTATCAAGCCTATCCGCCGTCATCCTCGGGCTTGACCCGAGGATCTAACCACGTCTGACGTTGTGGATCGTTAGATCCTCGGGTCAAGCCCGAGGATGACGGCGAGTGTAGAGAGAGGGCCTTGTCACTCAAATTACCCGCCCCACATGAGAATGGAGGGCGGGTTTGATGTTTTTCGAAAGCCCATCATGCGTGTAGACCTGTTCGACTTCGACCTTCCTGACGATAACATCGCGCTTCGCCCGGCGAACCCGCGCGATAGTGCGCGTCTGCTCGTGGTCGAGCCGAATGCAGGCAGCATGACGGACCATCAGGTTTTTGATCTCCCAAGCTTTCTGAAGCCCGGCGACGCTCTGGTGTTCAACGACACACGTGTCATTCCCGCCCAGCTCGAAGGTGTGCGGCTGCGCGAAGGTGCGCCAGAGACGGCGGTGTCCGCCACGCTGCATATGCGCGCAGATGCCAGCCGCTGGAAGGCATTCGCGCGTCCCGGCAAGCGCATCAAGCAGGGCGACCGCATCCGCTTCGGTTACGAGCGTGACAATGCCTGCGGCTTGGCTTTCCTTGAGGCGACCGTCGAAGAGAAGGGCGATGAGGGCGAAATCACGCTTCTGTTCGACGTCTCCGGCCCCGTGCTGGACGAGGCCATCGCGTCCGTTGGCCACATCCCGCTTCCGCCCTATATCGCCGCCAAGCGTCCCGAAGACGCGCAGGACCAGACCGATTACCAGACAATCTACGCCCGCGAAAAAGGTGCCGTCGCAGCGCCCACCGCAGGCCTACACTTCACGCCCGCTCTGTTCGAAGCTCTGGATGCCGCCGGTATCGAGCGGCACTTTGTAACGCTGCATGTCGGCGCTGGCACGTTTCTGCCTGTAAAGGCTGATGACACCGAAGAGCACAAGATGCACCTCGAAATCGGCTATGTCTCAGAAGAGACAGCGGCCAAATTGAATGCGGTCAAGGCGAGGGGCGGGCGCATCGTCTGCGTCGGCACCACGTCGCTGCGGTTGATTGAAAGTGCGGCTGCCAATGATGGGCAGATCATGCCCTGGTCCGGCCCAACCGGCATCTTCATCACGCCGGGATATCGCTTCAAGGCGGTCGATATTCTGATGACCAATTTTCACCTGCCGAAATCCACGCTGTTCATGCTGGTTTCGGCTTTCTGCGGGCTGGAAACCATGCGCGACGCCTACACGCGCGCTATCGAAACCGGCTACCGTTTCTATTCCTATGGCGATTCCAGCCTCCTTTTTCGGAAGACCTGATGCACGAGAACTTCTCCTTCACCCTCAAAGCAACCAGCGGCGGCGCGCGTCTTGGCGAGGTGGCCATGCCACGCGGCACCATTCGCACACCCGCTTTCATGCCGGTCGGCACCGTCGGCACCGTCAAGGCCATGTATCTGGATCAGGTGCGTGACCTCGGCGCCGATGTCATTCTGGGCAACACCTACCACCTCATGCTGCGACCCGGCCCGGAGCGCGTGCAGCGTCTCGGCGGTCTGCATGAGCTGATCCGCTGGCCGCACCCCATCCTCACCGATAGCGGCGGCTTTCAGGTCATGTCGCTGTCTGGCTTGCGCAAGCTGGATGAGAAAGGCGTGACGTTCAAAAGCCATTTGGATGGCTCGCTGCACCACATGTCACCCGAACGCTCCATCGAAATTCAAGGCATGCTGGATTCCGATATCCAGATGCAGCTCGATGAATGCATTGCGCTGCCTGCGGAGCGTAAGGAAATCGAACGCGCCATGGAAATGTCGCTGCGCTGGGCGGAGCGTTGCCGCGTTCAATTTGGCGAGCAGCCGGGCAAAGCCATGTTCGGCATCGTGCAGGGCGGCGATCAGCCGGATTTGCGCATCCGCTCGGCGGAAGGCTTGAAGCAACTCGATCTCAAGGGTTACGCCGTCGGCGGTCTTGCCGTGGGCGAACCGCAAGAGGTGATGCTCGGCATGCTCGACATCACTCTGCCGGTCCTGCCGACTGAGAAGCCGCGCTATCTGATGGGCGTCGGAACTCCGGATGATATCCTGAAATCAGTGGCGCGCGGTATCGACATGTTCGATTGCGTCATGCCGACCCGTTCCGGTCGCCACGGTCTGGCCTTCACCCGCCGTGGCCGCGTCAACATCCGCAACGCCCGCCATGCGGAAGACATGCGCCCGCTGGACGAACAGTCCAACTGCCCTGCAAGCCGTGATTACTCCCGTGCCTATCTTCACCATCTCGCCCGCTCCAACGAGGCGCTGGGCGGCATGCTGCTCTCCTGGCACAATCTCGCCTATTATCAGGAACTGATGCAGGGCATCCGCAAATCCATCGAAGAAGGCCGGTTTGCGGATTTCTACGCCGAGACCATTGAAATGTGGGCGAAAGGCGATATCGATCCCATCTGACCTTTTGAGGGATTGAACGGATTTGCTGACCGCGCCTTATGTGCTTTTTCGCGATGATACGACCGGTTCGGTAACGCTGTTTACCGATCCGGAAGAGATGATCGTTGCGCATGAGGCGGTAGACTTCTTTCCCGCGTTGGCTCGAATGCAGGCGGCGCAGGCAGCGGGAAAATATCTCGCCGGTTATATGTCGTATGAGGCCGGATATCTCTTCGAGAAAAAGCTGGCGCCACTTGCTGGCGCAAAGCGCGATATGCCGCTGCTGTGCTTTGGCGTGTTCACGTCACCATGCGGTGATGTGGCGAACGCCGCGCCATCAGGCGCATTGATGAATGCCGATCATTTTCTGAGCGACCTCGCGCCCGGTTGGACGCTGGAAGACTACCGAGTGCAATTCTCAAAGCTGCATCAGCATCTGCGACAGGGTGATTGTTACCAGGCCAATCTCACAATGCCGATCGATGCCCGCTGGCAAGGCGATCCGCTGACCGCCTTCTGGTCGCTGATCGAGCGGCAGCCGGTGAAATACGGCGCGCTCGTCAATCTCGGTGGCCCGATAATCCTGTCCCGCTCGCCGGAGCTGTTTTTCTCGGTCAGCGATGGATGGATCGAAACGCACCCCATGAAGGGCACGATCAAGCGTGGCGCCTCGGTAGAGCAGGATGCCGCGCTGGTCGACGGCATGCTGAAAGATGAAAAGACGCTCGCCGAAAACCGCATGATCGTCGATCTGCTGCGTAACGATATTTCCCGCATTACCGAAGTCGGCACGTTGGATGTGCCGAAGCTGTTTGAAATCGAAACCTATCCCACCGTCCACCAGATGGTCAGCCATGTGCGGGCAAAGCTTTTGGCCGACATAACGGTGGAGGATATTTTCGCGGCACTTTTCCCCTGCGGCTCCGTCACCGGCGCACCGAAAATGCGGGCGATGGAAATTCTGCACGATCTGGAGATCGGACCCCGCAACGTCTATTGTGGCGCAATTGGCGTGATCTCACCTGATGGTGACATGCGATTCTCGGTTGCCATTCGCACTATCACGCTTTTTGAGGATGGCAGTGCGAGATTCAATGTCGGCGGCGGCATCGTGTTCGATTCGACTGCGGATGCTGAGTATGACGAATGTCTGCTGAAGGCGAAGTTCGCGACGGGTGAAAAGCGGCTGGTTTAGTTTATCGGCCTGAATGCGGTAAGCCGCCGATCGTCTCGGCGGCTTCTTTGGTTTTCAGCTCACTATCGGCTTAACGCGACAAGAGCGTCAGGGCAGTGGTCTTGTCCAGCACTGTGCGCGTAACGCCGCCGAACAGCATTTCCCACCAGCGGGAATGGCCGTAAGCGCCCATGACCAGCAGATCGATGCTGTTATCCGAGAGGCGCTGCTCGATTGCTTTCTCGGCTGACAAGCCATGCGCTTTTTCTTGCGAGGTGACGCTGACATTGATGCCGTGACGGGCGAGGGTGGAGGCGAGTTCTGAGCCCGCAATCGCACCGAACTGAACATCACTGTCTTCCGCACCGACAGAGAAAATCTCTACGCTATCTGCTGCCATCATGAAGGGCAGGGCATCGAAGGCGGCGCGGGTGGCCTCTCGCGAACCGTTCCACGCCACCAGCACCCGTTTGATGGGTTTGGGCTGCTGCAAGGTGTGTGGAACGAGAAGCACCGGGCGGCCGCTTTCATAGAGAAAATTGTCGAGTTCTGCACGGCTATCCGACATTGCCGAAGCACTGGTCTGCCGTGCCAGCACGATGTCGGAGCAGCGCGCGCTTTGAACGGCGGTGTTGGATGAATAACCAACGGAGGAAACGAAGCTGCGCCATTCGTGCGAAACGCCTTCGGCAGACATTTTCTGATCGAATATCCGCCCCACATCCGTGGTTTCCTGATGCGCGACTTCCTGAACCGCCTGTACGGTTGCCGGGTCTGGCATTTCCATGGGGGCGACGAGCGGAACCGCTGCAAATGTTTCCATGTGCAGTCCAATGACGTGTGAGGAGAATGTGTTTGCCAGAGAAACGGTAAAATCGCCCAACTTTCGGGCATTTTCCGCGGTGTCCATAACGGCAAGTATCGTCTTGTAACCCATGGTCGGGCTCCCTCATCATGGTGAAGCTGTGCAGCTTGGGAAATCTGCAATCCGCTTCCGTTTAGGCCCGCATTCTGCTGTCTTCAGCCTAGCAAGACCTTGATCACGATCAACGCGAACGCAACGCCGTTATCGCCTCATGTAAACGTTCGACGGCTGCAAGCGTTCAAACGGCGCGCGCTGCTTTCTCGCGGGTGATGGTCTCGATCATTGCGGTCACGTCCTGCGCTGCGGCGCTGAGGGCCGCTGCATCGCGGGCGCGAACGACGATCTCCGTTGAGAAACGCTGGCCGTCATATTTGGGGTAGGAGCCGATGCTCGTTTCGGGATGGGCCTTCTGAACGCCGGTCAAAAGCGTGCCGATATCACCTTCGCCATAGGGCGAGCGAACGGCCTGTGACAGGATTTTCGATCCGGTGCGGAGTGTGGGAATCACATTGTCGAGCATGGCCTGAAACACTTGCGGTACGCCCGCCATGACGTAGACATTCTCTACGATAAAGCCGGGTGCGACCGATACCGGGTTGGCTATGTGCTGCGCCCCACGCGGCATGCGGGCCATGCGCTTGCGGGCATCAGTAAATTCCATTTCCCGCACGCGGTACATATCGCCCAACAGGCGCATCGCTTCGTCATCATGTTCGCAGGGCAGACCGAAGGCTGCGGACACGGCATCGGCGGTGATATCGTCATGGGTAGGGCCAATCCCGCCCGACGTGAAGACATAGTCATAACGCTCACGCAGCGCATTCAGCGCCTCGATGATCGCCGGTTCCTCATCCGCGACGATTCTCACTTCCTTGAGATCTATGCCGGACATAGTCATGACATCGGCGAGGTGGCCGATGTTCTTATCCTTGGTGCGACCGGAAAGAAGCTCATCGCCAATGGCCAGCATGGCGGCGGTGACGATTGTGGAGGAAGACTGGGGTGCAGACATGCGCGTTACTCACAAGAGGCTATTGTCAGACGTTAGCGCCCCGCACGCCGAATGCAATAAGGTCTCTATCGAAAAACGCTGATGAACGAGGTCGTGAAGCACAAAAACAAAATGCGGCGCAAAGGCCGCATTTTTGCATCGTCATTTTAAATAACGTTGTCTGATAATCGCTTAGATATAGCAATTAAATGATAGGATTAACCATCATAAGGCAAGTTACAACCACAAAACCAAGTAGTGAAACTTCAAGCAGACTGTTGAGACCGTCACGCATCGCTTTACCCTCCATGTTCGTGGAAGAAGAACGTGCAAAACTTAACGGAGTTCCGTGACGCTGACATGAATTGTTAGGAATTCTATGGGCAGCAGACATGCCCGGCATTTGCACTCAGGTCACGACGAGTGCAAAAATCCAATGCCCGACAATGCTGATCAGCAGGCAGGCCAGAATAAGGATGAAAATGAACTTTTTCATTGAGAAGAGTGCCTCGGTATTTTTTGATTTTCGTCAACATCTTACCGACAAGGCGGTCGGTTTTTAAGATAGCAAAATCACCTGCGTCACTATGACTTTACGTCTAGACCAGCTTCAATCGCTGCATCGATGAAGGCCTTGCGTGCATCTTCAGGCTTTTTCTTACCAGCATCCACAGCCGCGAAGACGAGAAGCGCACGATCCAGCATCTCGCCATCCTCTTCCGGCCAATCCTCGATCAGCGCCCAGGACGCCGCCTGCGTCGATTCGATGCTCACATAAACGCCAGGCTCTTCCAACGCGATGAGAACCGGCTTTTTCCAAGGCGTCTGCATGGCTTTTCCCGTTGCTTCCAATACTGGACTGGCGTTTAGAAGGTTCGGGGTGGCTGTTCAATGTCTATCTGCATGCTACCGGCATTATGTTGCCAGCCTAGTCATCCCGACCAAGGAACGACCAGTCCCTGATGATACGGCGGTCGATGATTTTCAGCGAACGATCCGGCTGGATCTGATACGTCTCGACCACGCGGTCATCGAAGCGGCGGAAATTATGGGTAAACGTGCTGCCGATGGGCGATTTCGTCAACTTCGTTCGCGGCTGCCCGCCATAGGTAATGCTGCCGGGTATCGGCTCCAGGCTGTAGGACGAGATAGACGTGGCCGTAAATCCGCCAGCCGTACAACCGCCAAGCCCCAACGCCAGTCCTGCACTCACTAAAGCAACGGTCAATCTCATGGCGCTCTCCCGGAAAGTCTGTTGGGTTGCATATCGCAACACTACTCTTGTGTCGCGGTAAACTGCAAAAGCCGATTGATGTTCCGAGGAGGAGATGTAATTGGGAAGCGCGGTCCCTTCCGTCAGTCACGCCATTAATAGAATGACTTTAAGGAACTGCTGTAAAACTTTGAAGTTTCGGTGATTTTTGTTGGAGGCCTCGCCCGGAATTGAACCGGGGTACAAGGATTTGCAGTCCTCTGCGTCACCACTCCGCCACGAGGCCTCACGGGCTTGTATCGCTCAAGCCATGGCGGGGATTTAGAACGAATCCATTTTCCACGCAATAGGGTAGGTTTGAAAAAGCCCAAGAAGTTTTGTGGAAAAGCCGCATGTCCTTTTTGAGGGGGCGATGCGGCTTTCACGGGGACGTTAGATACGGCCGAGGAGGACCAAAATCAGCACGATAACGAGAACAAGGCCGAGACCGCCTGAAAGACCATACCCGTAATTATGGTAACCCCAGTTTGGCAAAGCGCCGATCAGGAACAGAACGAGCAGGATGATGAGGATTGTGCCGAGCATGCTGGCCTCCGAAGGTTGTTGAGCGTTTCCAGTCCTTTATCAATGATTAGGCGGATAAAAAGTTCCCGCTTTTGGAGTGTTTTGCGCAATCTGGATGCTAAAATCTGCGATGAAAGTCACAACCTGCCTTTTTCCACCCTCTGCGGTGCGCTTGTGCTTGAAAGCCAACGCGCAGGCAATTAAGACGGTAGCCAACGGTGGTCTGAATTTCAGGCTGCTTTCGAGCTTGTATTTGAGGCGAACACGACATGATGGATTTCGAAACCGCACGCGGCAAGATGGTAGACAGCCAGTTGCGCACGACCGATGTGACCTCGCATTCGGTGCTGAAGGCCTTTCTTGCGGTGCCGCGGGAAGAGTTCGTGCCCGCTGGTGTGAAGCAGATTGCTTATGCGGATGAGGATTTGCAGATCTGTCCGGCCAAGGATGGACTTGGTCCTCGCTACGTAATGAAGGCATCGCCACTGGCCAAGCTGTTGCAGCTGGCAGCCATCACCAAGGATGATGTCGTTCTCGAAATCGGCGGCGGTCTGGGTTACGTTTCGGCGGTCCTTTCGCAGCTGGCCGGTTCGGTCGTTTCGCTGGAATCGGATGAAGAGCTGAGCGCAGCGGCCACGGCAACGCTGTCGTCGCTCGGTTTCGATAATGTCGCGACCGTCACTGGCGCGCTGGATAAGGGTTATGCCGCAGAGGCGCCTTACGACCTCATCTTCATCAACGGCTCTGTGGAAGACGTGCCTGCGGCTCTTCTCGATCAGCTTGGTGATGGTGGCCGTCTCATCGCCGTCGTCGGTTACGGCAACTCTGCCAAGGCAACCGTTTACCGCCGCGATGGCAAGGGCACATCGTCCACCTCGTTCTTCAATGCTTCGGTCAAGCCGGTTCCCGGTTTTGCCAAGGCGCGCGACTTCGTTTTCTGATCAAGACGACAGTTTTAAATCGATGTTGAGGTGCCGGGCCGGCGAGGGTCCGGCATTTCTGTTTTTCAGCCGCGCGAAATAAAGCTGTGTAACAAGCGACTTACTGCCGTCAGGTGGATTCATTTCTACCCATGGGTGCCCTACACTAAAGGTGATTCGGAGTGCGTATTTTGCTCCGTTCCGTCTTGAACGTGAAAACCGGGGATAAAAATGGCTCAGCCAAGTGTAGCGCGCGAACCATCCATGGAAGAAATTCTGGCATCCATTCGCAGGATCATCGAAAGCAATGAGCCTGCGTCATCAGATGCTTTTTCGGCGCCGTTGCCTCCGGTTTATGATGAGGAAGAGGATGGGGATTCGTCCTTCTCCGCAGAGCTTGCCAGCCCGCCTGCACATGTGCCGCCAGCCGCAAACCAGGGTTACGGCGCGCGCCAGCCCGAGCCATCCTTTGCGGAACGGCCTGATATGACCGGTGCAGATTCGGCGGAAAAGACCATGTCGCTGGCAGATGTCGCGGCCCGAGTACGCGCTGCTGCGGATCGCAATGCATCGCTTGGCCCTCAGGGCTACGCCGCCCAGCGTCTGGTAGAGCCAGCCCCGGTTTCGCAGCCACCGTTCCAGCAAGAGCGGGCAGCCGCTGCATCCATTCGCCCGACCGACATGCGCCCGCTGCTGAATGCAACGCAGGCCCCGGTTCGCCAGCAGCCGGAACCCGCGCCGGTTTTCACGCGCCCGGTCGTTGCCGCGCCGGAACCACAGCCTTTGCCGGCTTGGGAAAACATGGCCCTTCGCGGTGCCGTTGAGCCTGAGCAGCCTGCGCCAGCCCCGGCACCTGTCCAGCCGGAAGTCATGATAGAACAGCCCGTTACCGAACAGCCGGTAGCAGCCGAGCCGCAGCACCGTCAGCCTGAACAAACTGGCCTTTCGCTTAACCTCATTTCCGCTGCCGCAGGTGCGCAGATCGCGCAGTCCTTCGGCGAACTCGCTGAAATGTTCGATGGCGTGGAGCGTCCTTCCGTCGAGCAGATGGCACAGGATATGCTGCGCCCGATGCTGAAGGATTGGCTGGAAGACAACCTTCCCACGCTGGTCGAGCGGCTGGTGCGCGAGGAAATCGAGCGCGTTGCGCGCGGCCCGCGCCGCTGATTACAGCAGACAAGCCAACGCAAAGCCGCTCCAGAACCCGGGGCGGCTTTTTTGTTTGTTAGCCTTTGCCGTTGAAAACGCCACTTTCTGTTGACTCTGCACCGCCCATCCTTATTTAAAAAATCAAACATATGGCGCATTGCGATCCCAAGGATTCGTGGTGCACTGTAGATTCCTTGTATTGTCGTATGTCGTTTCCGCAAAACCGCTGCAAATTTGCGCGACATACTCCAGAACTCTAAAATTCAGGTCCGTAAATGCTCGAAAAGACCTACGATTCCGCATCCGTAGAACCAAAAATCGCCAAAGCCTGGGATGAGGCCAACGCGTTTCGCGCTGGCGCGAACGCCAAGCCGGGCGCGGAAACGTTCACAATCGTGATACCGCCGCCGAATGTGACCGGCTCTCTCCACATGGGACACGCGCTCAACAACACGCTTCAGGACATCATGGTCCGGTTTGAGCGTATGCGCGGCAAGGACGTGCTGTGGCAGCCGGGTATGGACCATGCCGGTATCGCAACGCAGATGGTGGTCGAGCGCAAGTTGATGGAAAATCAGCTACCGGGCCGCCGCGACATGGGCCGTGAAGCCTTCATCGAGAAAGTCTGGCAGTGGAAGGAGGAGTCCGGCGGGTTGATCTTCAACCAGTTGAAGCGCCTTGGCGCATCCTGCGACTGGTCTCGCGAACGCTTTACGATGGACGAGGGGCTTTCCCAAGCCGTTCTGGAAGTCTTCGTCACGCTCTACAAGGAAGGCCTGATCTACAAGGACATGCGCCTTGTAAACTGGGACCCCAAGCTGCTGACAGCGATTTCCGACATGGAAGTCGAGCAGCTGGAAGTGAAGGGCAACCTCTGGCACTTCCGCTATCCCTTGGAAAAGGGCGTTACCTACGAATACCCAATCGCATTCGATGAAGAGGGCAAGGCCACCGAATTCGAAACCCGCGATTACATCGTCGTTGCCACTACGCGCCCGGAAACCATGCTGGGTGATACCGGCATTGCGGTGAACCCGGATGATGAGCGTTACAAGTCCATCGTTGGCAAGCACGTTATTCTGCCGATCGTAGGCCGTAAGATTCCAATCGTTGCCGATGATTATGCCGATCCGACGGCGGGTACCGGCGCGGTCAAGATCACGCCTGCGCATGATTTCAACGACTTCGAAGTCGGCAAGCGTGCAGGTCTTCGTGCTATCAATATTCTCAACATCGACGCCACCATCACCATCAAGGAGAACGAAGAGTTCCTCGAAGGACTGGATCATCCAGCCGCCCTGCATGGAGCATGGGATCGCCTCGAAGGTCAGGATCGTTTCACGGCCCGCAAGATCATTGTCGAGATATTCGAAGAAGCGGGTCTGCTGGACAAGATCGAGCCGCACAAGCACATGGTGCCGCATGGCGACCGTGGTGGCGTGCCAATCGAGCCGCGCATGACCGATCAATGGTGGGTGGATAACAAGACGCTTGCCAAGCCAGCCATCGAATCCGTTCGCGAAGGCCGCACCAATTTCGTGCCGAAGAACTGGGAAAACACATACTTCCAGTGGATGGAAAATATCCAGCCATGGTGCATTTCGCGCCAGCTCTGGTGGGGTCACCAGATCCCGGCATGGTATGGTCCGGATGGCCAGGTCTTTGTCGAAAAAACCGAGGAAGAGGCGCTTCAGGCCGCAATCCAGCACTATATTTCCCATGAAGGTCCGTGGAAGGCCTGGGTTGAGGAGAAGCTGGAAAACTTCAAGCCGGGTGAAATTCTGACCCGTGATGAAGACGTTCTGGACACATGGTTCTCGTCCGCACTGTGGCCGTTCTCCACGCTCGGCTGGCCAGAAAAGACGCCGGAACTGGCGCGCTATTATCCGACCAACGTGCTGGTCACCGGCTTTGACATCATCCCGTTCTGGGTTGTCCGCATGATGCAGATGGGTCTGCATTTCATGAAGGACGATGCCGGCAACCCGGTCGAGCCGTTCCATACGGTCTATATCCATGCGCTGGTCCGCGACAAGAACGGCCAGAAGATGTCGAAGTCCAAGGGCAACGTCATCGATCCGCTCGAACTGATCGACGAGTATGGTGCAGATGCGCTCCGCTTCACGCTGGCCATCATGGCGGCGCAGGGACGTGACGTGAAACTGGACCCGGCCCGCATCGCCGGTTACCGCAACTTCGGCACCAAGCTGTGGAATGCGACGCGTTTTGCCGAGATGAACGGCGTCAAGCGCGACCCGCATTTCCTGCCGGAAGCAACGACACAGACGATCAACCGCTGGATTTTGACCGAACTTGCCAATGCGGCAAAGGACGTCACATCGGCCATCGAGAACTACCGTTTCAACGATGCGGCAAGCGCGCTGTATCGCTTCGTCTGGAATCAGGTCTGCGACTGGTATCTGGAACTGCTGAAGCCCGTTTTCAGCGGCGAAGACGAGGTCGCCAAAAAGGAAGCGCAGGCTTGCGCTGCCTATGTTCTGGAAGAAATCTACAAGCTGCTGCATCCGTTCATGCCATTCATGACGGAAGAACTGTGGGAGCATTCGGCAGGTGAGGGCGAAAGCCGCAAGGACCTGCTGTGCCACACGGATTGGCCAACACCTGAGTTCCGCGATGATGCTGCTGCTGCCGAAATCAACTGGCTGGTCGATCTCGTCTCCGGCATTCGCTCGACCCGCTCGGAAATGAACGTTCCACCGGGCGCCACTGCACCGCTGGTCATCGTTGCCGCAAACCCGACCACTGAAATGCGTCTGGACCGTCACTCGGCAGCCATCCGTCGTCTGGCCCGCGCAGATGAAATTCTGGCCGCTGATGTCGCACCGAAGGGTTCGGCACAGCTGGTGCTGGGTGAGGCGACCGTTTGCATTCCGCTCGGTAACCTCATTGATATTGCGGCTGAAAAGGCTCGTCTCGAAAAGGCGATTGGGAAAGCAGAAAGCGAACTGGAACGCATCGACAAGAAGCTGTCGAACGAGAAATTCGTGTCCAATGCCGACCCGGAAGTCGTGGCCGCCGACCGCGACCGTAAGGCGGAGCTGGAAGTCCAGATCAAGAGCCTCAAAGTCGCGCTTCAGCGGGTCAACGAAGCAGGCTAATCAAAGCGTAGCTCAACAAAAGCCGCCCTTCAGTCGAGGGGCGGCTTTTTTGTATCTGCTATGGAATGTCGGGGCGGCAGAGCACAGAATCACTTAGTCCTTTCTCCCTAATCACGAAGATGGTTTAGGCGGGTCCACCTCAAGCGGGCAAAATCACGGCTTTTGCGTGTGAAAATTGTGGATGTGGTCATGGGGTCACACCTGCGCGCGCAATTGACATATCATTCTATTTTGAAACGTATTAATCCAAAATCATTAGAATAATCATCCAAATCGAAACGATGAGACCATGTTGATCAGCATCTTACGTAAAAATTTTTCGCACTGCA
This sequence comes from Agrobacterium vacciniicorymbosi, assembly GCF_040427045.1. NCBI lineage: Bacteria > Pseudomonadati > Pseudomonadota > Alphaproteobacteria > Hyphomicrobiales > Rhizobiaceae > Agrobacterium > Agrobacterium vacciniicorymbosi. The sequence goes on along the minus strand of NZ_JBETMF010000001.1, from coordinate 398,360 downwards.
AAAAAGACCCGACCCTAAGCGGCAGATTGTGTTTTGTTTCAAAGCCCTGCACGTTCACCGTCACGACATTGCCTTGATTGGGGAGAGAGATGGCAACACAAAATCGTATTATTAGTGGCGCTTTGGGCCTTGCTGTCGGTATCACATCGATGACACCTGCTTTTGCGGGTGGTTTGGAGCGAGGTGGATATAATATTGACTTGCTTTTTGATAGTTCAAGATTCGCAGCTGAATCGACGGCAACGTTTGTTGCGCCTCAGCGAAAACTGAAAAATGTTGTTGATACAGATCCGACTAATGGTCTCGGATCTAACGGAATCAACGGCGGCACGACTACCGCGAATGACAGCGAGAACTATTGGGTGCCGCGGGTTGGGCTAAAGGCTGGCTTTGGTGATGCTGCGGATTGTATGGTAGATTATTCTCAGCCGTGGGGAGCGCACACTAAACCCGGCGCAAATTGGCGTGGCGCTAACGAAAATATCGAAACGAAAGTTAAGAGCGATAATTACGCGCTTACCTGCTCTTACAGATTCGACGCTGGCCCTGGCCAAATTCGTGTTATCGGCGGTGGATTTTATCAGGAATTGTCAGGCTTCAAAGAGCGTCTCGTGGCGCCTGCCGGAGCGCTAGGTGTGGTTGGAACGGGCGTAGGTCGGCTGGATTTGAAAGGCGATGGATGGGGTTGGCGCGCTGGTCTCGCTTACGAGATTCCAGAGTATGCCCTTAGAGCAAGTCTCGTTTATAACAGTGCTGTAAAGTTGGACGACATCACTGGAACGCTAAACCTTTCGCAAGTCAACGGCGCGGTTTTCCCCGTTCATGGCTCGCAGGATATGCCGGACTCGTTAGAGTTTAAGTTCCAGACTGGTATTGCTCCAGATTGGTTGGCTCTCGGATCGATCAAATGGACTGACTGGAGCCAATTTTCGTCTATTCCGTTTTGTTTGACGAGTGTGTCAGCTTGTACATCTGGCACTCAGGTTACGTCGCTCGATTTGGGTTATCGCGATGGTTGGACCGTCTCCGGCGGTATTGGTCACAAATTCAACGACCAGTGGAGTGGTGCCATGACGGTGACTTGGGATCGTGGGACGTCGCAAGGCTTCGGTACGCAGACAGATACTTGGACACTCGGTGCTGGCTTGCAACATGCAGTGACAGAAAACATTGAATTGCGTCTTGCGGGAGCAATTGGCGTTTTGACGAGTGGTAGTTCACGTCAGACTGTTATGAATGGCGTTACCTTAGGAAATGGAGTGTCTTACGACTTCGGTAACGACATTGTCGCAGCCGTCTCCACCTCTCTCAAAGTCAAGTTCTGAGTTCGCCCAAAACCCAAATCCAACCCGGCCTCTCGTGGCCGGGTTTTTTGTTGCCCATCCGCAATATTGTGACGATTTGGCAACATATTTCTGCAACCTTCACGTAGCGTAAGAATGCGGGCTTATTTGTCCATTTCCCGCCACAAACAAGTTGCTTGTTTGTCTTCGAAGACGCGGGAAATGGAAGAATATGCAGGCTTCGAAAGTGGTTCTGCGGAAGTGGTTAATGTGAAAACGGGTGTGGATTCAGTATCTAAGCAAGTAAAGGCGGGAGTTGCCTTGCCCGTCTTGCTTGGAGGAATCCTTCAGGCGTTCAAACGCCGTTATGTTGCCGGAAACGGCGCCTATATCTGTATTCATGCAAATACTGATCGACCGCCGCAAATGATCACTGGCAGCACGATGAAAAGTGCGGCTGGAAAGACGCAGTGTGTTCTAAAATCGCAGCCCGGCGTGAATTGGCTTTGCAGTATTGCGTAAGTATTCGCTATACGCCGGGAAGAGTGAGAGAAGTCCGTTGAAATGCTGAAATGTGACATCAACGTTTTTAAGCCGCTGTGTACGGGAATATTGCTTGCGACGCTTGCAATGCCCGCTGCGGCTTTTGATATCAATTCCGGCGTGACCAAGGAATCCGGCCCTTTCGACCTGTTCAAGTTCGGCTTCAAGTCCTACAAGAGCGGCAAGAAGGAAGACGCCGTCGAGGCCTATCGTTACGCGGCTGAAAAGGGCCATACCGGCTCGCGCTGGGCGCTTGCCAATATGTATGCCTTCGGCGATGGCGTGACCAAGAACGACTTTGAAGCCTTCAAGATTTACAGCGAAATTGCCAGCCAGGGCGTGGAGCCCGGCTCCGAGGATACTGGCTTCTTCGTCAACGCGCTTCTGTCGCTGGCTGACTATTATCGCCACGGTATTCCGGGCAGCCCGGTGAAGACCGATCTGTCGCAGGCCCGTCAGCTTTATTTCCAGGTTGCCTCCACCTTTGGCGTTGCTGAAGCTCAGTTTGAGCTGGCGCAGATGATTCTGGCAGGCGAGGGCGGTCGTGCCGATGCGCAGCAGGCCAAGAAGTGGCTGAACCAGGCCCGCAAGCATGGCCATGCCGGCGCCATGTCGATTTTCGGCAATCTTCTGTTTCAGGAAGGCCAGACCGTACGTGGGCTCGCTTTCATGACCGCTGCGCTGGACAAATGCTCCGCCGCCAATTGCAAGTGGATTCAGAACCTGCAGGAACAGGCTTTCTCCGTGGCAGCGGAAGATGACAGGCGCGTTGCCATATCGCTGGCGCAGAATATTTCAGCGGGCGACGCCGACTGATTGCTGACGTCAGTCAAGCTCCCGATCAAGCATTTCTATTCGTGATGTTTACAGCCACGCGGAGACGTGGCTGCTGAATACCGGGGCAAGGCCGGTATGACTGAAGAGCGGAGCTTGCCCTTAAGCTGCGGCTACGCGCTTCGATATGAGCCGTTCGATCAGCATCGCATCCAAATCATCGAAATTATCGATTGTCACGTCCGGTCCAAGATCGGACATCGGTACGTCCGTGTAACCGAATGTCACGCCTATGGAGGGCACGTTGGCGTTCTTGGCGGCAAGAATGTCGTTGCCGCTATCGCCCACCATCACGCTTTTGGCCGGGTCGCCGCCAGCCTTTTCAATGGTGCCAAGAATGTGGCGTCCGTCCGGCTTGCGCCACTCGAACGTATCTCCGCAGGTGATGGTGCTGAAACGGTTGCTGAGGCCAAGCTTTTCCAGAAGCAGAAGTCCCAGAATGGTCGTCTTGTTGGTGCAGACGGCCAGCGTGAAGCCCGCGCTCGACAATCTGTCCAGCGCTTGGGTTAGGCCCGGGTAAGGCAAGCTTTCACCCGGCATTTTCTCGATGTAGTGCGCAATGAAGCGTTCATAAAGCGGCTCCAGTTCGTCGTCGGCAAGCGGCTTGTTGCGCAGTGCAAATGCCCGCTTGATCATGACGCGTGCGCCCTGACCGACCAGGTGGGTGAGATCCGCGAAAGTTGTGGGCGCAAGGCCATCGGCTGCAATGGCGTAATTCAGGCTATCGATCAGGTCGGGTGCGGTATCGACCAAGGTGCCGTCGAGATCGAATATGACGAGGGGAGAAGTCAAGGAATGCCTCATGATGAACTGTCTATCTTCGGCAAGGCTAAGCAAAGGCGCAGGCATTTGCAACGAAACCTTTGAATCGTCGCCTGCTGCATTCCGAAAAGGGCTTTCGTTTGCTATTCGACCCGTGTAAACAGCACGCCAGCGTCAGGCCGCAAAAGCAGGTCCGAAGCGCGGATCGAGTGGATTAGACCCGGAGTTTGCAGCCGCATGGATGCCCGCCAAATGAAGATCAAGGCCGCAGAAGCGGCGTTGTCCCATGTCGAAGACGGAATGCGTCTTGGAATTGGTACCGGGTCCACGGCCGAAGAATTTGTCCGGCTTCTGGCGGAAAAGGTCTCGTCCGGCCTGAAGGTTCAGGGTGTTCCGACATCCGAGCGCACGGCACGTCTGTGTGTGGAACTGGGCGTTCCGCTTAAGTCTCTGGATGAACTGCCGGAACTGGATCTGACCATCGATGGTGCGGATGAAGTCGACCACGCCTTGCGGCTGGTCAAGGGCGGCGGCGGCGCGTTGCTACGCGAAAAAATCGTGGCCGCAGCCTCGTCTCGCGTCATTGTGATTGCCGACCAGACCAAGGTGGTGGACACGCTAGGTGCGTTTCCACTGCCCATCGAAATCAATATTTTCGGTCAGGTCGCAACCCGCATCGCTATCGAAAAACTGGCTTCAAAGCTTGGCCTTTCAGGCGAATTGAAGCTGCGTTCTTTGGAGGATGGCCCCTTCAAAACGGACGGTGGACACCTCATTCTCGACGCATCTTTTGGCCGTATTCCTGATGCAGAAGCACTGGCACGCGAGCTGAACACCATACCCGGTGTTGTCGAGCACGGACTTTTCATTAATCTGGCATCGCTTGCCATTATCGCCGGGCCGGATGGCGCCCGCGTAATGCAGGCGAAACTATAACAGGAGCGAGAGATTTCATGATCAAACTTGCGGGACTGGGCAAAGCTGCCGCTGCTTCGATCCTCATTTCCGGCGTCGTATTCGGTACTGCCGTGCGCGCGCAGGAAATTTCGCCGGAGCATGTTGCCGCTGCAAAGCAGGCAATCGCCGCTCTGGGCGTGACCGACCGTTTCGACGACATTCTGCCGGGTCTTGCAGAGCGCCTGAAGGCCGAGCTTATTCAGGCTTCGCCGAATGTTCAGGACGCGATCACTGAAACCGTGGATGCCAAGGCACTGCAACTTGCACCACGCCGTGCCGATCTGGAGCGCGAAGCTGCGCTGACTTACGCACGCGCTTTTTCGCTGGATGAGCTCAAGGCAATCTCGACCTTCTATAGCAGCGAAGCTGGCAAGAAGCTGTTGAAGGATGGCCCGATTGCCACGCGCGAACTGATGAAGGCTGCCGACATCTGGGCCGCTGGCATCAACCGCGATCTCAACACGTCGAGCATGACGGAACTGCAAAAGGTAGCCGGCGCTGATCTCCAGCCGCTGCCTGCAAACAGCGCCAACACCGGCGGTGCACCGGGCGCAACAGCGCCTGCTCCAGCGGCACCTGCTGCCAAGCCAAAGCCCTGATCCTTTTTGTCAGTGTCAGAATTTTTCAAAGCCCGGATAACAGTCCGGGCTTTTCATTTGTGCGCTGCACCACCTATATGAATGCCAAACGGGATGGCTTGCGGCCGTCTTTCCTATCAGAGGCTCTTCCATGACATCTTATGATTATGATCTTTTCGTTATCGGGGGCGGTTCCGGCGGCGTGCGTAGCGCCCGTGTGGCATCATCTCTCGGCAAGCGCGTCGGCATTGCGGAAGAATACCGTTACGGCGGGACCTGCGTCATAAGAGGCTGCGTGCCGAAGAAGCTGTTCGTCTATGCCTCGCAATATCAGGAGCATTTTGAAGATGCTGCCGGTTATGGCTGGACGGTTGGCGAAAGCACGTTCGACTGGAAAAAACTGATTGCCGCCAAGGACAAGGAAATCGAACGTCTCGAAGGCCTTTATCGCAAGGGACTGGAAAACGCGAAGGCAGATATTTTTGACAGCCGCGCCGAACTGGTCGATGCCCACACGGTGAAGCTGACGAAGACCGGCAAGACGGTCACGGCAGAACGCATCGTGATTGCAGTCGGCGGCACGCCTAACCCGCATGTTTCGCTGCCAGGCCACGAGCTGACGATTTCCTCCAACGAAGCTTTCCATCTGGAGGAACTGCCGAAAGCCATCCTGATCGCTGGCGGCGGTTACATCGCTGTGGAATTCGCCAACATCTTCCATGGTTTGGGTGTCGAAACAACGCTGATCTATCGCGGCAAGCAGATTCTGAATGGCTTCGATAACGATATGCGTGAGGGCCTGCATGCTGCGATGACTGAAAAGGGCATTCGCATCATCCTCGAAGATGTCATCCAGGAAGTCAGCAAGGACGGCGCAGGCGGTCTCATCGCGCGCACCAAACAGGGCCATTCGCTCAACGTCGGGCAGGTCATGCTGGCACTGGGCCGTGATCCGAATACGCAGGGGCTGGGTCTGGAAAATGCGGGTGTCGCGGTCAACGAAAAGGGCGCGATCATCGTGGATGAGTATTCGCGCACCAACGTGCCTGGCATCTTTGCGCTGGGCGACGTCACCGACCGGGTACAACTGACGCCTGTCGCTATCCATGAGGCCATGTGCTTCATCGAAACCGAGTTCAAGAACAACCCGACCAAGCCGGATCATCACCTGATCGCAACGGCAGTGTTTTCCCAACCGGAAATCGGCACCGTCGGTATTTCCGAGGAAGAGGCTGCGGCCAAATTCGAGGAGATCGAAGTCTACCGCGCCCAGTTCCGCCCCATGAAGGCAACGCTGTCCGGGCGCACGGAAAAGACCATTATGAAGCTCATCGTCAACGCCGCAGACCGAAAGGTCGTTGGCGCGCATATTCTCGGCCATGAGGCAGGGGAGATGGCACAGCTTCTGGGTATTACGCTGAAAGCCGGTTGCACCAAGGACGATTTCGACGCCACCATGGCTGTGCACCCAACTGCAGCGGAAGAACTGGTGACGATGTATTTGCCAAGCTACCGCATCAGGAACGGGCAGCGCGTGTAGTTGCGCTGCGACAAGAGAAGAAATTAAATCGTTTAGATTCTGTTTTCTTCGCTTTATCGGCACAAAAACGGCTGAAACGCATAGGCTTCATAAGGATTGGCTTTGCAAAGCCTGCACTTGAAGCTATAAGCCGCGCAACTTTCGAGATCGCTGCTCAGGACAGAGTTGGCGTGGAAACCAGGTGAAGAACATGGCACAGAATTGGACACCCGGTAGCTGGAGACACAAACCTATCCAGCAGGTTCCCGAATATCCTAGCGCGGCGGCAGTTGCGGCAACGGAAGCGACGCTTGCGACCTATCCGCCGCTGGTGTTTGCTGGTGAGGCGCGCCGTTTGAAGAAGCAGCTTGCCAGCGTTGCCGAAGGCGAAGCTTTTCTGCTTCAGGGCGGCGATTGCGCTGAGAGCTTTCTCGAGCATGGCGCCGACAATATTCGCGACTTCTTCCGTGCTTTCCTGCAGATGGCGGTCGTTCTGACCTATGGCGCGCAGCTTCCTGTCGTCAAGGTTGGCCGTATTGCTGGCCAGTTCGCTAAGCCACGCTCGTCCAACATCGAAACGGCTGATGGCATCAGCCTGCCGTCATATCGTGGTGACATCATCAACGGTATCGAGTTCAACGAAGCCTCGCGCATTCCGAACCCTGAGCGCCAGTTGGATGCATACCGCCAGTCGGCTGCCACGCTGAACCTGCTGCGCGCCTTTGCCATGGGTGGTTATGCCAATCTCGAAAACGTGCACCAGTGGATGCTCGGCTTCGTGAAGGACAGCCCGCAGGCAGACCGTTACCGCAAGCTGGCCAACCGCATTTCCGAGACCATGGACTTCATGAAGGCCATCGGTATCACGGCTGAAAACCAGCCGAGCCTTCGCGAGACCGATTTCTTCACCAGCCATGAAGCGTTGCTTTTGGGCTACGAAGAAGCGCTGACCCGCGTCGATTCCACCTCCGGTGACTGGTACGCAACGTCAGGCCATATGCTGTGGATCGGCGACCGTACGCGCCAGCTGGACCATGCCCATGTGGAATATTTCCGCGGCATCAAGAATCCGATTGGTTTGAAGTGCGGCCCATCCTTGCAGCCGGACAATCTGATTGAGCTGATCGATGCGCTTAACCCTTCCAACGAAGCTGGTCGCCTGACGCTGATCTGCCGCTTCGGCCACGACAAGGTTGCCGAGAGCCTGCCGAAGCTGATCCGCGCTGTTGAGAAGGAAGGCCGCAAGGTCGTCTGGTCCTGCGATCCGATGCACGGCAACACGATCACGCTCAACCACTACAAGACGCGTCCGTTCGAGCGTATTCTGTCGGAAGTCGAAAGCTTCTTCCAGATTCACCGCGCCGAAGGCACGCATCCGGGCGGCATTCACATCGAAATGACCGGCAAGGACGTGACCGAATGCACCGGCGGTGCACGCACGGTCACGGCGGATTCGCTGTCCGACCGCTACCACACGCACTGCGACCCACGCCTCAACGCCGATCAGGCACTGGAACTGGCTTTCCTCCTGTCCGAGCGCATGAAGAGCGGTCGCGACGAGAAGCGTCTGGCTGTCGTAAACGGCTGATTGGGTTTGAACGACAAGCAAAAGCCGCCGGAGCGATCCGGCGGCTTTTGTGTTTTTTGGTTTTTACTGCACCAGTGCCGGGTGCATGCAGCGTAAATCCGTGACCCGCACATCGGCCTCGCCAACCTTCACACCGAGCAAGGTAAGCGTGTTGTAGAGCAGGCCGTCGATTGGTACCGTTGCCACAGAGAGTGTTTCTGCCAACGCCGCCTGCACGAGTGTCGGTGTGCCGATGGTGAGGAAGAGGACGTTGATATCGACGTCCAGATTCTTCAGCAGCGACTTGATAAGCGAGGTCGAGATATCCTTGGTGGAGGCGGTCTTGACCGTGGCCTGGGTGATGTCGGCCTGCTGGAAAGTCAGTTTCGTTTTGGTCATGTTGGCCGCATCGACATGGGCCATGCCGTTGATTTTCAGGACCAGCGAATCCACGATGGCGGCCTTGGTGACACGCGGGTCTCTTCCGAAATTGTTGAATGCGGTCGTATCGACATTTCCGAGCGAGATTTCAGCGATGCCGGGAACGACATCCACATCCACCGCACCGGTGCCATTGGCGTTGCAGCGAATATCTGTCAATTTCGCTTCCGCATTCGCCACCTCGATATAGAGCGGCAGGTTGACCGATAGGCCAAGCAATGCTTTCAGCCCATCGACTTTCGTTTCGATGGATAGACGTGTCTGTGAGGTTCTGACGATGGTGCCGGGCGATCCGACGGCGAGTGATGGTGTCCCGACCGGCGGCTCGCCAATGGCCAGCGTGATCTTGGTGGAGGCAAGTCCCGGTACGGTGACACCGGCATCCACCGCAACCTGTTTGCCGCCATTTGCCGCCGTCGCCGCTGCAGTGATGAGATCGAAGATGCCCGCTTGAACATTGAGGTTTTCCGAGTTGCCAATCTGCTTGTCGAGAATGGGCTCCAGCGCCAGCACCTGTTCCAGCCGCAATTTGACGGTGGTCTTGTTGAGTGTCTTTTCCAGCGTCTTCAGCGCCGCCGTCACCACGGGTTTGGTGCCGGTGGCTTTGGTCAGTGCGGAAATGAATTTGCCATAGGTGATTTCAGTGTGCAGAACATCGCGATAGGTACCGGCGGTGATGTTGAGATCGGTGGCCAGCGCATCGATGATGGTCAGCGCATTCACGTCGGCGGCGACGAGCGCCTGATAGTCCATGAGGTTCAGGTTGATGGTGGTTCCCAACAATCCGCTCAACAGGCTGTTCAATAGGCCGCTGTTGAGGCTGGCGACGCGGGACCCGACAGAGAAGGCAGCAACCCGTTGCGCGGCTGCCGTTCCGACAGCACCCAGCGTGGGCGCTGTGGTGAACGTTCCGGCGAAATAGATGCGGCCTTTTTCGAGAATATTGACCTTCACCGCGTTGGTCGGCGTAGCATTTTCCACGAAACGCTGGCCGACTGCGACGCTGGCGTCAGGCACATAGCGGCCCTTGATGACTTCGGCGTAACCATCGCGATTGGAAAAAACGGTCGTGGCATCGAAAGGGATCGTGCCGGTGTCCGTCAGGATACCCGTAGCCGTCTTGACGCCAATGTTCTTGTTGTTGAGCTGGAAATACTGAAACACAGCCTGCTCCGCATTGGTAGCAGATGCGGCGGAGACGGCAGCGAGATCAGCCGTCTGCTGCAACTGCCGCTTTTGCAGCGTCAGCGAGCCATAATCTACGCCCAATGCCAGCACACCCATGATCATCGGTGCGGTAATGGCCGCCATGATGGCGATGTTGCCGGATCGGTCACGCGACAGGCGCCTTATCAATGAAACAGATGCCCGCATCTCAAATCCCCCCGATCCGTATCGTTGAAAAGCGCCTGATGGTCTTGTCCGGAAGCGCATAGGTGTAGAGGCTCCAGATGGGCAGTTCCGTCGCGTCATATTCCACGGTGACCGTGAACTGGTTGACATTGGCCGGGTCGCTGCCGACGCTGACATTCACATATTTCTTGTCGAGGAAAATGTAGTTCAGCGCGCTCTTGTCGATGAAGTCTTTCGCCAGACTCTGACGTTCTGTCGTGTTGATGCCGGCAACGGCGGTGCGGGCCGCATCGGCAGCCACCTGCTGCACGGCGTAAGCTGCCGTCAGATAGATGCCGTAGGCGATCATGGTCAAAAGAACGAGGATGAAAACCGGAGCGACGATTGCGAACTCGACCGCCGCTGAACCGGAACGATTGCGGATGATTTCTGCCACATGTTTCATGGCGCCCCCTGATCCGAATTATTATTTTCGAATAATCTAATTTAGATAAATTGATTTTTGATTAAGGGGGAAAATTCGCGGTTGTGCCGTTTTTGGGCACTGATTGTCGGCGGTTTATTAAGGGCGCGGACTACAGCCGTAGGAGGCGAGACGGTAAGGATTTGGGCCTTCCCTCAGTCATGACCAAAGCGCAGGAATGAGGGAAGGCGAGGGTGGCTCTATGAGCAGGTCGCCTTGCCGCATGTGCGCATGTTGGCAATCTTTTCCTTCAACGGAACTGCGCCGACCGCACCGAATATGGCTTCGTTGCCGATGACGTAGGAGGGCGTACCTGTGATACCGAGGTTGGTGGCGAGGGTGTAGGCTTCCTTCACCTGGGCGTCGTTGGGGTTTGCTGCCATGGATTTGCGGATGTCGGCTTCCTTGATGCCGAGTGATTCTGCGACTTCGATGGCGCTGGCCTCATTGGCGCGTCCGTTGCTGCCCAGAAGGGTGCGCTGGAATTCCGGGTATTTCTCAGGCGCGATGAGTTTTACGGCATTGGAAACCTTGTGAGCTTCCATGGATTCCGGTCCGAGGATCGGGAATTCCTTGAGGACGAAACGAACCTTCTTGTCGGTCTTTAGAATGGTGTCGACATCGCTCATGGCGCGCTTGCAGTAACCGCAATTGTAATCGAAGAACTCCACCAGCGTCACGTCGCCATCGGGATTGCCGAGCGACAGGTCATATTTGGACTGGAAAATCGTCTTCTGATTGTCCGCTACGGCTTCCGCTGCCTTGGCATTTCGTGTTTCATACTGCTTGCGTTCAAGCGCTTCCTGAACCTCCAGCATGATTTCCGGGTTCTCGATCAGGTATTCCTTGATGAAAGCGCCGAACTCTTTTTTCTGCTGGTCATCCAGCGCGTGAGCGGGCAGCGACACGAAAAGCGTCGAAAGGGCCGTCAGGCTGGCAAGAGCCGTGGATTTGATCGAAAGTGCCATGTCGGTCCTCATAGATTCGTTGTGCGTGATGATTCTGTTATCTCACGCAATTACCGTAATTTAATTTAATTGCCATATCGCAAAGTAATCTGTCCGTTGCGATCTCGTCATTGTGAAGACAGCAATAATACGGCAAATCTCCGACAGTTTTCCAAGAAAGAACATGCTTTTGATAACCTTGTCCAAGCGAAGCGCGGTTGAGCCATTTCATGCCATGGATATTCTGGCAGAAGCGAACCGCCGCAGACAGGCGGGGCGTCCCGTTATCTCCATGGCGGTGGGCCAGCCTTCGCATGCTGCGCCAAAGGCATCGCTGGAGGCTGCCGAACTTGCGCTGAAACATGGCCGCATTGGTTATACGGACGCGCTTGGGCTTCGGGAACTGCGTGAGGCCATCGCCACAAGCTATCGGTTGCGCCATGGTACGATTGTCGATCCGGCCCGAATTGCCGTGACGACGGGTTCTTCTGCTGCGTTCAACCTGGCCTTCCTCGCGCTCTTCGATGTGGGTGACGCGGTTGCCATTGCTCGTCCCGGATATCCGGCCTACCGCAATATCTTGAAAGCACTCGGTCTCAATGTCGTGGAAGTGCCCGTCACCGCCGAAACCGGTTACACGCTGACGCCGGCAAGTCTGGAGCGGGCGGAAACCAAGGCCGGCTGCAAGCTGAAGGGCGTGCTCCTGGCAAGCCCTGCCAACCCGACTGGGACAGTCACGGGGCGTGAAGCCCTGAAGCGTCTAGTGAGCTATTGCGACAGCCGCGACATCGCTTTCATCTCCGATGAGATTTACCATGGCCTGACCTTCGTGGGAGATGAGACGAGCGCTGTCGAGATCAGCGAAAACGCCATCGTCATCAATTCCTTCTCTAAGTATTATTGCATGACCGGCTGGCGCATCGGCTGGATGGTGCTGCCGGAAAAGCTGATCCGTCCCATCGAATGTCTTGCGCAGAGCATGTATATTTCCGCACCGGAGCTTTCCCAGCTTGCCGCAACGGCGGCCTTTTCCGCGGAAGAAGAGCTCGACGTTTACAAGGAGAGCTACCGCACCAACCGCGATTTCCTGACCACACGTCTGCCGGAACTGGGCCTGCCGCTGGCGTCGCCTATGGATGGCGCGTTCTACGCCTATGTCGATACCAGCCGTTATTCCAATGACAGTATGGATTTTGCCAAGCGCATGCTGGCGGAAATCGATGTCGCGGCGACACCGGGTATGGACTTCGATCCGCTGGAAGGGCATCGCGCCTTGCGGTTCTCCTATGCGGGATCGGTCTCGGATATTGCCGAAGCCGTAGGGCGTATCGAGGGTTGGCTAAAGTAAGGGCGCAGCCTTGCAGGATTTCTGCACTCTCTATCAATGATTTTGGTTCGAGTTTGCCGGTGAAGCCGGATAAGCTCGCAGCAAATTTCAAGGGAGAACAAAAATGTCGGCAGAAAAAGTAGCGGTGGTCACAGCGGGCGGCAGCGGCATGGGCGCTGCGGTCGCAAAGCGGTTGGCTGCCGATGGATATAAGGTCGCGATCCTCTCTTCATCCGGCAAGGGTGAGGCTTTGGCGCAGGAGCTTGGCGGCATTGGCGTGACGGGATCCAACCAGTCCAACGACGATCTTCAAAGGCTTGCCGATCTGACGCTGCAGAAATTCGGCCGCATCGATGTGCTGGTCAACAGCGCCGGTCACGGGCCACGCGCACCGATTCTCGATATTACGGATGAGCAGTGGCACACCGGGCTCGATGTCTATCTGCTCAACGTCATTCGCCCGACGCGTATTATCGCGCCGACCATGGTGTCGCAGAAGTCCGGTGCCATCATCAATATTTCCACGGCATGGGCTTTTGAACCGAGCGACATGTTTCCCACATCCGCCGTGTTCCGGTCCGGTCTTGCTGCCTACACCAAAATCTTCTCTGACACATACGCGCCTGATAATGTGCGCATGAACAATGTTCTGCCCGGATGGATCGATAGCTTGCCCGCGACGGAACAGCGGCGCGAGATGGTGCCGATGCAGCGTTACGGCAAAAGCGAAGAGATTGCCGCGACCGTTGCCTTTCTGGCGTCCGAAGGGGCAGGTTATATTACCGGCCAGAACCTGCGTGTTGATGGCGGGCTAACTCGTTCTGTGTAAACGCTATTACCCCTAATCTATCGCTCCGGTTGCTCCAGCCACCCTGCATAAACACCTAGAGAAGGCCTGTTTCCACAGGTCTTCAAGGAACAAGCACCCCATAGGGACGTTGTTCAATCCAAGGGTAAAGAGTTCACATGAACTCGACGCTCGGATGTAGAAGCAGGTAACGGAACAATGGGACAGAGAAATCCATTCGCCAGACAGGTGGTGTTGGTTGTCGAAGACGACCCGCTTCTGCGTATGATGGCGGTAGACATGGTGGAGGATGCGGGTTTCGATGCGATAGAAGCATCGGGTGCCGATGAAGCCGTGGAAATTCTCGAGAGCCGTTCCGATGTCGAAGTTCTGTTTACCGATGTCGATATGCCTGGCAGCATGAACGGCGTTGCGCTGGCCAACTGGGCGCGCGCAACGGACATACCGCTTGGTATCGTTCTGACGTCAGGTCACCACAGACCGGAAGATGAAGACTTGCCCGTCCGCAGCGTGTTCTTTTCCAAGCCGTATGATTTTCAGAAGGTTGTCGATACGCTAAGACGCATGACGGCGTGACCGCTATTTCCGTTATTTATCGCTAATGAACGTTTGTGAATAAGTAACCACAGTTTAAATGCGGTTTTTGTAATTAATTATTCTGAAAACAGCCTGACTTATAGTGATTCCCAAAGCGTTATGTGTTTTGGGGGCACTATGAATTTTCTGGGTATTACGGGCATGCAGTATTCTGGCGTGCCATTTCATGACACAAGAATATTGCTGGCCGAGGACTCCAATGTCTTCACCCAGATGATTGGCGCACGTCTCAAGGAGTTGTTGGGTCTGACTGTAGAAGTCTGCCGTAACTTCGAGGAATTGCAGGAATGCTACGAGCATTCTACTGAGCAGGTAACGCTCGCAATTTCCAATATCAATCTGCCGGGCGCAGAAAATGGCGAGGCGCTGGAATATCTCATCGATCTTTCCATCCCGACCATCGTCTTCACCAGTACCTTCCATGAAGACACGCGTGAAAAGCTGATCACCAAGGAAGTTGTCGATTATATTCTGAAGGACAATGTCTTTGCCGTGGATATGCTGACGGAATCGGTCTGCCGCTTCCTCACCAACCATCGCCACCATGTGCTGATCGTCGATGATAGCCCAACGGCGCGCGCTCTTCTGTCTAGCCGCCTGAAGCGTTACAATTTCCGCGTCAGCCTGGCGGAAAGCGGTGCCAAGGCGCTGGAGCTGTTGAAGAACAATAAGGATATCGGCCTTGTCGTCACAGACTATAACATGCCTGATATCGATGGTTTCGAACTGACGCGCCGCATTCGCACGATGCGCGGCTCGCACGAACTTCGCATCATCGGCGTGTCGTCCTCCACCAACCGGCTGCTGTCCGCGCGCTTCCTGAAGGCTGGCGGCAACGACTTCATGCTGCGCCCCTTCATCGAAGAAGAGTTTTACTGCCGCGTAAACCAGAATCTGGACACGCTGGTCCAAATTCAGGCAGCAAAGTCTCTCGGCAAGAAGGCCGCCTGAAGTATCAGGGCAGGGCGGCTTCCGCCTCCTGCTCGATCGGGCGACCAAGAGCCAGTTTTTTGGCAAGTTCCGGACCAAGCTTTTTGACGTAGGCTTGGTCTGGAGATGTGCCAAGCGCATCCAGCGTTTTGGAAAAGAAACAGCGGGCAGCGGCGGCAGCGACGATATCGAATATTTCCGCATCGGTCAGAGCATGCGTCTTCAAGGCGTCTATATCTGCCTGCGTAACCGATGTTGCATCCTGCACGACCTTGGAAGCAAAGATCATGATGGCGCGCTCCTGTTCATCCAGCGGGGCGTCTTCTGCGTTGGAGACGATGGCGGTCAGTTCCTCACCGGAAACACCTTCACGGGCCAGCACGGCACTGTGGGCCAGCATGCAATAAGATGATCGCAATTCCCGCGCTGCCGCCAGCGTTACCAACTCATAGCGGCGTGGCTCGATATTGCCGCGCAGGCTGACCAGCAATGCACTCCAGCTTTCCATCACCTCAGGCCGGTGGCCGAAAGCGCGGTACATGTTCGGCAGGTATCCGTAAGTATCCTCCGCATTGCGATACATTTCTGCGGTTTTACGGCTGGTTTTCGGCTCTGGCGGGTCGATGAACATGATACGTCTCCTGCATTTCACTGTTTCTAAAATGCGTGAGCGAGAAATTCGATCAGTTCAGAGATGCGCTTTTTTCCTAAAGCTGCGATTCCAGCGGCAGCAGCCCCATAAGGCTGACCAAAGCGCGGCGGCTGAAACTGGCATAGGGCTCGTGCCGGTAGTTACGAGGCTCACCGCGAACCAGCCCAGTCCACGTCAGATTTCTGCGTTCATTGAGCGTCAGTTCGAAGCTCATCTCGCGGCTCGTCTCATCCTTGAAAATTTCATCCATCTCATCCACCAGTCCAGCGGATGAAAACAGCACGCCCATCTCGGTGTTGAGCGACATGGACCGTGGATCGAAATTGAGCGAGCCGATAAAACCGATCTCTCCATCGCGCGTAAACGCCTTAGTGTGAAGGCTGGCCTGGCCTGAACCGCGCAAGGAGAAGGATTTGTGATGATCGGCCAGCGAGCGCAGTTCGTGGATTTTGATGCCGTTGATCAGAAGTGGCCGGCGATATCGCGAATATCCCGCATGCACGGCGGCGACATCGGTCGCGGCCAGTGAGTTGGTAAGAACGCTGACTTTGACACCTTCGGCGGAGAGGCGTGACAATGTTTCCACGCCTTTCAGGCCGGGAATGAAATAGGGCGAGGTGATGCTCAGCTTTTTCTCGGTCTCTTCCATCACCGGCAGCAGCGTTTCCATCAGGAAGTTGTGGCCGCTGCGGCGTTTTCCGGCAGCTTTCTCCGGCGGGTCGGCAACCACCTGCGCACTTTCCACCCAGTGCAGATTGTCGGACATCAGGAAATTGCCGGAATGGTGCTGGCTTTCCACTTGCGCCAGATAAGGCCGCGCGGCATTGCCGGAGGCCAGAACATCCATGCGGCGACGCAGCTTGGCGAGCTTGCTGGGGCGCCGCGCCAAAAGCGAGCGCACAGGAACGGCGACCGCACTGTTCCAGTAATCGTCGAAGATTTCTTCTGCTTGCGCGATGCAATCGCCATGAGCGATCACATCGAAATCGCGGAAATTCGCCTGTTCCGCTGCATCGAAATAGGCGTCACCAATATTGCGCCCGCCAACGATCAACACCCGGCCGTCAGCAATCCAGGCCTTGTTGTGCATACGACGATTGACGCTGCGAAACCGCAACAGCAGTTCCAGCCCGCGCCGGAAGACGTTCTCCCGAGCCTTGGTGGGGTTGAACAGTCGCAATTCGATGTTGGGGTGGCTGTCGATGGCGTGGAAGGCGCGATCCGAAATGGACACGCCGAGATCGTCCAGCAGAAGACGGACGCGCACGCCACGGTCTGCCGCGGCGATGACTTCGCGCATCATCAATTGCCCGGTCAGATCGGCATTCCACATGTAATACATGAGATCAAGGCTGCGCCCGGCGGCGCGGGCGGCTTCTACCCGCGCTGCAAACGCACCGAGATTGGACTGGATAAGAGACAGTGCATTACGTTCTGCATGGGCGTTCTGGAGATCGGTCCAGTGACGGTCGAGCGGTGTTGCGTCCGGCTCCTTCCGCAAAGCTGCGGAGGCGATTTTGATGATGATTTTGTCACGATGGCGAGAAGCGAGGGCGATACCCGCGACAAGGACGACCACGATTGAGATGGCGAAGGCTACAATGGCAGTCACAATTATGGTTTCACTCGCGTCGGTTCCCTGTCCCGGATATTGCCTGTCGTATCAATGGATTTCAATATTCCGCTTGTCGGCTTCTTCCTTGATGATGTCTTCCACCATCTGCCGTTTCAAGGCGGGGTCACCCAACAGATAATCTTCTGCAAGTTCAAAAATGGATTTCGGGCTTTCCTTGTGGGTGAGCGTATCGAGATCCTGGCCGATCTGTTGGCGAAGTTCGCTATAGTGGTCCATATTGGTTCTCCATTTGCGAAGAGAATGCGCGGGGCGGGCAGCGGTTCCGGTCCTCATGGAAATGAAGCGGGGCTCTTGCGTCGCGATGCTCTGGCGGTCATAAAGCAGCCAGTCAGGTGCCTGCTTTCAAGCGGGAGAATCGGGAACGCGGTGAAAGCCCGCGACGTGCCCAACGCTGTAAGGTGGACGCGGATTGCCATAGACCACTGAGAAATCGGGAAGGCGGCAATGCGCGGACGAAGCCAAGTCAGAAGACCGGCCTGATGCCATAGACCGAACCGCATGGACGGCGGCAGGTTGTTGATGGGTGGGATGCTTTCGGCGTCCGACCTGTGCATTGTTGGGGATTGACGATGCGGCCCGATGAGTTTCAGAACGCGCTGGTAAAATCGTGCGAGTTTTCAGACAGCGACAAGCAGGCGGTCTACCGCGCCATAGAAACGCGCCGCGATGTGCGCGACCAGTTTCTGCCCGATCCGTTGCCGGAAGAACTGGTGGAACGCCTGCTCAAGGCCGCACATTCCGCCCCCTCGGTCGGCTTCATGCAGCCATGGAATTTCACGCTCGTCACCGATGCTGATGTCAAAGAGCGCGTATGGCAGGCCTTCTCCCGCGCCAATGCCGAAGCCGCCGAGATGTTCGGGCAGGAGCAACAAGCGCTTTACCGCAGTCTGAAGCTAGAAGGCATTCGCAAGGCTCCACTGTCCATCTGCGTGACCTGCGATCCGACGCGCGGCGGCCATGTCGTTCTCGGCCGCACCCACAATCCACGCATGGATGTCTACTCCACCGTCTGCGCGGTGCAGAACCTGTGGCTTGCAGCACGCGCCGAAGGCATAGGCGTCGGTTGGGTCAGCATTTTTCACGATGCCGATATTCGCGACATCCTCGCTATTCCACCGCACATCGAAATCGTCGCATGGCTCTGTGTCGGGCGGGTCGATACGCTTTACGGCGAGCCGGAACTGGCCGTCAAAGGCTGGCGGCAGCGGCTGCCGCTGGAGGAGCTGGTGTTTCGGGATAAATGGGGCGCTAGTTAAGGCGGAAGCGCTCTAAATCAACCGCAGACCCTTGAAGCTGACATGCCCATCCTTGCCGATGATGATGTGGTCATGCACGGCAATGCCAAGCGGCTTGGCCGTATCGATGATGGTTTTGGTCATATCGATGTCAGCGCGGGACGGGGTCGGATCGCCGCTGGGATGGTTGTGGACGAGGATGATGGCGGTGGAGGACAGCTCCAGCGCTCGGCGCACCACCTCACGCGGATAGACCGGCGTATGATCAACCGTGCCGTGGCCCTGCACTTCATCAGCAATCAGCACATTGCGCTTGTCTAGGAAGAGGATGCGAAACTGTTCGCGGGCTTCATGCGCCATGGCGGCGTGGCAATAATCGATGACGGATGACCAGGAGCCCAGAACCTGCTTGTTGCGGATTTCGCTTTTCAGCATGCGCTGGGACACAGACGCGATAAGCTTGAGATCGAGCGCCACCGCTTCGCCAACGCCTTTCACTTCCTGAAGCAGAGCAATCGGCGCACCCATGACACCGCCGAAGGTGCCGAAGCGTGCGATCAGCGCCTTTGCGATCGGCTTGGTGTCTCTTCGTGGAATAAGCCGGAATAGCAGAAGCTCCAGCAGCTCGTAATCGGCCAGCGCCGCATCGCCATTGTCGCGATATTTGGCGCGCAGACGCTCGCGGTGGCCGTGGTAATGCGCCATGTCGCCGTCTGGAGATGGCGTCGGCGTGGCCTTCATTTTCATCTTTTTGGAGACTTGCCGAGGTTCGGCAAAGAAGCCGCGTTCGTCCATATCTTCGGCAAGGCCGCCGATCACCTTGTCCGCGCCGTCTTCGGAGTTGAACGTTGTCGTTTGATCGGCGGGATGTTTGGCCATCGGCATTGTTCTCTAAATCAGAGCGGTGGCAGGCCAGGGCGGTGCAGACCGCCGGGCGAAAGCGTGAAGATTTCGCAGCCTGTCGCCGTCACGCCCACAGCATGTTCGTATTGCGCTGAGAGGGAGCGATCACGCGTGACGGCAGTCCAGCCATCCGACAACACCTTCACATGCGGCTTTCCGAGATTGATCATCGGCTCGATGGTAAAGATCATGCCTTCACGAATTTCCGGGCCATCGCTCTCCTTACCGTAGTGGAGAATATTCGGCGTATCGTGGAAAAGACGTCCAACGCCATGACCACAGAAATCTGTGACCACCGAGCAACGCTCACCTTCCGCATAGGCCTGAATGGCGGCACCGATTGCACCAGTACGTGCACCGGGCCGAACGGCGGCGATGCCGCGCAGCAGGCACTCATAGGTCACTTCCAGAAGACGCTCGGACGCGCGCTTGATCTGCCCCACCGGATACATGCGGCTGGAATCTCCGTACCAACCATCCAAGATATAGGTAACGTCGATATTGACGATATCGCCCTCACGAAGTGGCTTGTCATCGGGAATGCCGTGACAGACGACGTGGTTGATGGAGGTGCAGACGGACTTGGTGTAGCCGCGATAATTCAGCGTGGCGGGCAGGGCGTTGTTGTCCATGCCGAATTCAAACACGAAGCGGTCGATCGTATTGGTGGTGACGCCCGGCTTGACGATGCTGGCCAGTTCATCGAGGCAGCGCGCGGTCAGCTGGCTTGCCTTGCGCATGCCCGCGAAGTCTTCCGCATTATACAGGCGGATGACGCCCGTATTCTTCATGGGTGCCTGTGCCGCGTCGATGTAAGTAACCATTATACCGCTTTCTTGTCTTCAATGCTTCGTTTCATAAAGCAGCAGGGTACCAGTCGTCTATTGCAACCATCTCGTTTGCGACGATTTCCAACGAAGAGACGCTGCATTTTATGGCGCAAGCCTCCACACCACGCGTCATGGCCCGCTGAAAGGCGGCGGAATAGACCGGATCGAGATCGCTGCAGATGCGCAGGCGGTCGCAATCGTTGCGCTGAATGAGGTAGAGCATGACGGCCCGATATCCTGCCTGCGCCGCGTCGCCCAGCTCTTCCAGATGTTTTGCGCCGCGCTTGGTGGCCGTATCGGGAAATTCGGCGAGGCCTTTTTCACGCACGAAATGCACGTTCTTCACCTCCACATAAGCATCCGGCCTGCCGGGAGCAGACAGTAGAAAATCGATGCGGGAATTGATGCCGTATTTCTGTTCGCGCTTCAGCGTGGAGTAACCGGCAAGGGATGGTATTTTGCCGGCCTCAATGGCTTCCTGCGCAAGCTTGTTGGGCATGCCGGTATTGATGCCAACCACCGTGCCATCCGCCTCCACCATTTCCAGCATGTGGCGATATTTGCGGGTGGGGCTGTCATGTTCGGATAACCAGATCCGTGACCCCGGAGTCGTCAGCCCGCGCATCGAGCCGGTATTGGGACAAGAGCCGGTAATCTCCGTACCGTCTTCCAGCACGGCATCGAAGAGGAAACGCTTGTAGCGGGAGACGAGCGTGGCGGAAGTGAGGGGAGAATCAAAAAGCATGGTACAGTGTCGTGTCCGCTGCGCGCTTATTCAAGCACATAGGTGCCCGGCGCATCGCAAAGCGCGGGCAGGGCGGCATCACCTGGAATGCGAGCCGCGACTTTGCGCTTGTCCTGCGCCTTGATCCATTTTTGCCAATGCGGCCACCATGAGCCCTTGTGAGCACTCGCCTGCGCCTGCCAGTTATCAAAGTCACCGACCGGTGACGCGCCTGTCCAATATTGATATTTCTCCATCTCAGGCGGATTGACGACACCGGCGATGTGGCCAGAAGCGCTCAGCACGAATTCCACCGGTCCACCGAAGCATGCGGCTCCCGTAAAAACGGATTTTGCGGGCGCGATATGGTCTTCGCGCGTGGCGAGATCATAGACCGGAATCTCGATGTCCTTGAGATCGACCACCTTGCCCGCCACCTTCATCCGGCCTTGCGCCAGATTGTTCTCCAGATAACAATTGCGCAGATAGAAGGAGTGGTTGGCGGCAGCGACGCGGGTGGAATCGGAGTTCCAATAGAGCAGGTCGAAGGGCGGCGGTTGCGCGCCGCGCAGATAATTATCAACCACATAGGGCCAAATGAGGTCGGAAGCGCGCAGCATGTTAAAGACGCTGGCCATGATCGCTCCATCCAGATACCCCACCGCCTTCATGTGCGCGTCAAGTGCAGCCAGTTGCTGCTCGTCTATGAAGACCTTCAGGTCGCCTGCATGGGTAAAATCCGTCTGGGCTGCCAGAAATGTTGCTGAGCGGATGCGCTTGTTCTTTTCTTGCGCATGCAGCGCCAGCGTGGAGGCCAGCAGCGTGCCGCCGATGCAGTAACCTACCGCGTTGATCTGCTTTTCGCCGGTCGCCTGTTCGATGGCATCCAGCGCGAAATCGATTCCCTCGCTCGTGTAGTTGTCCCAACCCTTTTCCGCGTGGCGCGCATCCGGGTTGACCCATGAGATCATGAATACGCTGTGGCCCTGATCCACGCACCATTTGACGAAGGATTTGCGGGCATTGAGATCGAGAATATAGAATTTGTTGATCCATGGCGGGATGATCAGGAGCGGGCGCTTCAGCACCTTTTCGGTGGATGGCGCATACTGAATGACTTCGCAAAGATCGCTGCGGGCAATGACCTTGCCGGGGGTAACGGCGATGTTCTGGCCGATGACGAATTTGCTGTAATCGGTCTGGCGCAGTTTGATGTTGCCATTGCCTGCTGCCATGTCTTCGGCAAGTTGGGCCATACCCTTGACCAAATTGGCGCCACTGGTGGCCACGGTTTCGCGAAACACCTGCGGGTTGGTAAAGGCGAAGTTGGCGGGCGAAATGGCTTCCGTCACCTGCCGCATGTAGAATCGGGCCTTTTGGCGGGTGTGCTCATCCAGCCCGTCTGCCTCTGCCACCATCTTCTCAGCCCAGCTGGCGGTGGCGAAATAGACCTTCTGCAAAAAATCGAAGAACGGATTGGCCTGCCAGTCTTCGTCGGCAAAGCGTTTGTCTTTGCGGTGGTTACCCGGCTGTTCCGGCGCGGATTTGGGTTCGCCAGACATTTGCGAGACGGATTTCTGCCAGATATCAAAATAGCTGGAGAGGAGATGCGTTTGCGCTTCCACCGAACGTTTCGGCTCCGCCATCCAGTATTCGGCGACGTCGGAAAGTGTCTGAACCAGATCGCTCATGGGACTGGCACTGGTTTGCGGAATGTCTCCACGCTCTCTGGGTGCCAGCCATTCGGAAGCTGCCTTGCCCAGATTTTCCAGGGCTTTCGCCACGTTCATGGCAAAGGCCTGCGGGTCACGCACGATATAGGCGTCGGCGGATTTGGGGTCGAAGCCCTTGGGCTTTTCCTCCTCGTCGTTCACCCCGCCTTCAGTGCCTGCCATACATTGTCCTCCGGCGCATTTTTGTGTTTGCACATTCTGCATGAAAACGAATACAAGTTCCAGCAACAGCGACGCCCAAGAAACCCGGCGTTCGGCATTCGAATACTACGTTACAGGCGGGACAGTGAAATGGGCAAGCATATGGAATGCGTTAGAGCGGCAACGGTGCTGTCGGTTTGCGGCATCCTTTTGCCATTGCTGGGTGCCTGCAAGACGCTCGACCCCGTCGTCGCGCCTGCCAATATGAAGCGCCCCGCTGCACAAGTCGTTGGCCCGCAGAAGGTCGATGCCTCGCCCGTTGCTCAAAAGCGCGACACCGGAACCTACCCGACTTTCGCCGCCCCGATGACCGCCGCTCTGCCGCAAATGGACAATGAAGAGGCCGATTCCATGGAAACGACCATGACGCGCCTCGGCAGCGCCCGTCGCAAGGGCCAGATTTCCGAAGCGGAATACAAGCGTCGCGTTGCAGAACTTCGCGCGTTGCAGGAACAGCAAAAGCCTGTCGCGACACCAGCAGCCGCGCAGTAATCTGCTGATTAACACAGCGTAAACAGGCATCTGGCATTTTTACGCAATCCGGCAAGCACCAGCTTACCGCGTTCCTTAAGCCCGTATAGGCAACTTACGCGATATAACTCTCCCCATGAAACACCACAGTTTCACTGGCGCTGGGGAGCGTTAAAATGAAGTGCTTTTTTGTTTGTCTGATCGTTGCAGCCGCCGTGTTCAATCCGGCGCAGGCGAAGGCGCCTTACATGATCACCAGCCATACCGGCCACGCAAGGTGAGCCAATGTCCGCAGGGTCAGTCGTTACCTGCAGCGAGATTCAGCTCATCCATGTCAGGCACGGTGATGTGACGGTTGTTCTCGATCTGGATGATGCCTTCCTTGCGCAGCTTGGTCATCTGACGGCTGACGGTCTCGATGGTAAGGCCCAGAAAATCCGCAATATCGGCGCGTGACAGCGGCAGATCGAAGCAGGATTTATCTTCATTCTCAGGATCGATATGCGTGGCGATGAGATAAAGGAAGCTCGCCACTTTTTCCTGAGCGGATTTGCGCCCAAGCGTCAGCATCCAGTCGCGCGCTTCGTCCAACTCTTTCAAAGACTGGCTGTGAAGTTTTCGCTGCATGCCTGACACATCATCTGCCATGCGATCCACCACACGGCGCGGGAAGAGGCAGATTTCGACATCTGTGGCGGCTTCTGCAGTCATGTTGCTTTCTGCCACAAAAGGGCGGCCCAGAAAATCAGGTGCGAATTGCAGTCCAACGATCTGCTGGCGACCATCCGACATCATCTTGGATAACTTCACCACACCCTTCAGGATGTTGGCGTAATAGGGAACCTGCTCACCCTGACCGAGCAGCTCATGTCCCAGCTCAATCTTTTTGCGGCTGGAATGGCGGCTCAGCTCGACAAGCTGGTTGGGTTGCAGCACACCACAGAGTCCGCCGTGCCTTGCTTCGCAAGAACGGCAAACCACAGGAATATCCGAATTGTGGATGTTTCGCTGCAACGTATCCATAGTGAATGTCCCGATCGCAAAGACAAGGCAAAGGGTGGCAACCAATTGCTTGATATGCTTGTCGCCCCGCCCCGATAAGCCGTAATCCCCCACGGCTTTTGATAGGCGATGTTTACGACCTGACTTGATCGAAGTCAAAGTTGCAAACTGTCGCAGGCTGTATCCCATAGTCGCAGAATTGATACATGCTAAGGGGGAAATCTGCCGTGACCGAGCATCTCATCCGTAAATATGCCGCCGCCGTGCCGCGTTACACCAGTTATCCAACTGCGCCGCATTTTCATGAGGGAATCGATTCGGGTGTTTATGTTTCCTGGCTAAAAGAGCTTGGTGTGGATAACAGTATTTCGCTCTATCTGCATATTCCCTATTGCGACCGGCTCTGCTGGTTCTGCGCCTGTCACACCAAGCATACGCTGAAATACGAGCCCATCGCGACTTACCTCAAATCCCTGCACCACGAGATCGAGAAAGTTGGCCGACTTGTGTCTGGTGATGCCAGGGTGACGGCGGTGCATTTCGGCGGTGGTTCGCCGACCATGGTCAAGCCTGATGATATGATTGCGCTGATGGACTGTCTGCGCAGTGCCTTTTCCTTTGCGTCGGATACCGAGATCAGCGTCGAAATGGACCCGAACGATCTGGATGAGGGGCGCTACGACGCACTCGCCGCCATCGGTATGACGCGGGCCAGCCTCGGCGTGCAGGATTTCGATCCAAAAGTGCAAAAGACGATCAATCGCATACAGACCTTCGAGCAGACGAAATCCGTTGTCGATGCCGTCAGGGCGAGGGGTGTTCACTCCGTCAATTGCGACATTCTCTACGGCCTGCCGTTTCAGACGCTGGAAACGCTGAAAGAGACGGTTGAGCAGATCATCTCGCTCGACCCTGACCGTATCGCGCTGTTCGGTTACGCCCATGTGCCCTGGATGAAGAAACATCAGACGATGATTCCCGAAAAGGCGCTGCCGGATGTGATGGAGCGTTACCGGCAAATGACCATGGCGGCGGATATGCTGGTTGCTGCCGGATATGTCGCCATCGGCATCGACCACTTCGCCAAACCAAACGACACACTGGCCCTTGCTCTGAACGACGGCGCGTTGAAGCGCAATTTTCAGGGCTATACCGATGACTGTGCCGATGCCCTGATCGGGCTCGGTGCGTCCGCCATTGGCAAATTGCCGCAGGGTTATGTGCAGAACATGCCTGCCACCGGTGAATATGAGCGCATGGCGGATGGTGACGATCTCTGCGTCGTGCGTGGCATCGAACTGTCTGAGGACGACCGTGTTCGGGCCTTCGTCATAGAGCGGATCATGTGTGATTTCGCTCTTGATCTTGCAGCGCTCGGCCAACTCTACGGCCCCGTCGCGGCGGTTGCCATTGCCGAGGCAAAATACTTTGCTGAGAGCGAGCGGGATGGGCTGGTGCAGCTAGAGGGAGATGTTTTCCGGCTGACCGAGGCGGGCCGACCTTTCGCCAGAAGTATCGCCGCGACCTTCGATACATATCTTTCTACCGGGCGAGGGCGGCATTCGGTTGCTGTTTGAGCAACACTTTGCGCTGAAAATTCAAGGATACTTCACGAACCCATTGGCTTTTTTGCCCAAGTTGCCTATGTGGTGCGTCTGAACAGAGCTTATAAATAAAGACACACGAAGGATTATGGGCGTGACAGCTACATTCGACAAGGTTGCAGACATTATTGCTGACACCAGCGAGATCGACCGCGAAACCATTACGCCGGAAAGCCACACGATCGACGATCTGGGCATCGACAGCCTCGACTTCCTCGACATCGTTTTCGCGATCGACAAGGAATTCGGCATCAAGATCCCGCTCGAGCAGTGGACGCAGGAAGTCAACGAAGGCAAGGTTTCGACCGAGGAATACTTCGTACTGAAGAACCTCTGCGCCAAGATCGACGAACTGAAGGCCGCCAAAGGCTGATTTTGACGGGTTCGCCCAAAGGCGGGCCGATGTCGATGAGAACTGCCAAAACCTCCGTCATGCTCGGGCTTGTCCCGAGCATCTGCAACGGACCGATTGTTGCGACGTGATTGGATCCTTGGGACAAGCCCGAGGATGACGCAGGGGGCGATGCGGCGTTCTCATCACCATACGCCCGCCGATCAGGCGGGTTTCTGTTTTTGGCTCTGCCTCAAAACAACCCCCACGCATTTCATGGACGGAACATGCTTCTAGAATATTTCCAGATGGTGGACCGCATCGAGTCAATCGACCGCTCCGCCCGCATTCTCAAGGCGCGTTCCGTCGTGCCACAGAACAGCCCGGTCTTCGAGGGGCATTTTCCCGGCATGCCGCTGGTTCCCGGCGTCCTGTTGATCGAAACCATGGCTCAGACATCCGGCATGCTCGTTCTCGCCATGACCGATTTCGCCGCCATGCCATTCCTAATGACCGTTGATGGCGCCAAGATGCGCACCTTCGTGGAGCCAAACGCCGTCCTCGATATCGAAGCCTATCTGGAACATGACGGTTCCGGCTTTGCGGTGACGAAAGCCAAGATCACGTCTGAGGGCAAGAAGGTGTGTGATGCGCAGTTGAAGCTGCGGACCATGCCGTTTTCCGAGATTCCCCTGGGACCTATCGTCAAGAAGCGCGCCGAAGAGGTGGGGCTGATGGCAGCGATTGCGGCTGATAAGTCGGTTTAAAACGTCCAGAGAGTCATAGGGCGCGATGGTGGGTGTGGTTTACCCCCCCTCTGTCCTGCCGGACATCTCCCCCTCAAGGGGGAGATCGACTCGCGGCAACCTCCCGCCTATCTTGACCGCTGCCGAAAAAATTCGCACTTCCGTTTCGGTCGAACCGGCGAGCTCGCGCCCAGCCGATCTCCCCATCTGAGGGGGAGATGCCCGGCAGGGCAGAGGGGGGTAAGCCACACCCGCTGCCGTATCCCATGCCAAAAGCTGAGTTTTTTCACCATCGACCTCTGAAAATCCATGCATTGCGACGCGTCTTTGGGCCTTCGCCATTGCAAAGCTGCATCTCGCCCTTTATTTCGCATGGCATGTGCGGTCTCCAAGACCGCTTTCAAAAGCTGGCCTGCTTCTTTACGGGCAAGCGACGAAGGATGACAGATAATGAAGTCTGACAATGATGTGGTGATTACCGGGGTCGGTATCGTGACCTGTCATGGTGTCGGTATCGACGCCCATATTGCGCTGCTCTCTGCTGGCGCTGCACCCGAGGCAATCGTTGAAACCGAGAAGTTCGCTCCCTATCCCATCCATCCGCTGCCGGAAATCGACTGGTCGAGCCAGATCGGTCGCAAGGATCAGCGTCAGATGGAAAACTGGCAGCGCCTTGGCGTGTTCGCCGCCGGTCTGGCGCTGGATGATGCTGGCCTGAAGACGGATGCAGAGGCCTGCGGCACCATGGATATGATCGTCGCCGCCGGTGGTGGTGAGCGCGACATCAATGTCGACACGCTGATCGTGGACGAGGGCCTCAAGCGCAACGACCGCGAGGTCATGCTCAACGAAAAGCTGACGACGGAACTGCGCCCGACGCTGTTTCTGGCCCAACTGTCCAACCTCATGGCTGGCAACATCTCCATCGTCCACAAGGTGACCGGCTCGTCGCGCACCTTCATGGGCGAAGAGGCGGCTGGTATCTCCGCCGTAGAGACGGCATTTTACCGCATCCGCTCCGGCGAATCGAGCCACGCGCTGGTCGGCGGTGCTTTCGCTGCCGAACGTCCTGACATGACGCTGTTGTTCGAAGCCATCGGTGCTCATGCGCAGGGTGAGTGGCAACCCTTGTGGTCGCGCGCAGACGGTGAGGGCGGTGGCATGATCACCGGCTCCGTCGGTGCATTCCTCGTATTGGAATCACGCAAGCGCGCAGAAGCGCGCGGCGCGAAGATTTACGCCCGCGTCGATGCCATCGAAGGTGACCGCGGTGCGCGGGACGACAACAAGTTCGAGCAGCGCTTCGAGCGTCTTCTTTCACCTGCCCATGATGATGCAACCACAATCGTGTTTTCCGGCGCCAGCGGCCATGATGCTGTCACCGCACTCGAAAAGGCGGTGTTGGACAAGGCTTTGCCGAAGGCAGCAGTCCGGGGTTTCAGCGGTGTTACCGGTCATGGGCTGGAAGCGCAATTTCCGCTGGGTCTCGCGCTCGCAGCCCTTGCTTTGAGCAGCGATGCGAAGGTCCCATCCTTCGATGATAAGGCCGAAAAGCCAATGGCGGCAATCGCCGCTCAGGCCGTCGTTACCACCGTTGGCCATGTTCGCGGCGAAGGCGTTGCCGTGCTTTCCAAAGATTCTTGAGGAGTAGACACCATGGCGTCCAGCAATTTCAAGGATCACCTCGGTCGTCCCATCGTCGCCGTTACCGGCATGGGCATCATCACCTCGCTCGGTCAGGGGCTGACGGATAACTGGGCGGCGTTGACATCAGGCAAATCGGGCATCCACAAGATCACCCGTTTCCCGACCGACAACCTGTCCACCCGCATTTGCGGCACGGTCGATTTTATCGATATCCCCAAGCCAAACTCGGTCGAGCGTTCCTTCGCCTTTGCCCGCGAAACAACCATTGAAGCGCTGGCGCAAGCCGGTCTTTCCGGTGATTTCAACGGCCCGCTGTTTCTGGCAGCACCGCCCATCGAGCCGGAATGGAGCGCCCGTTTTGAACTGGGCGACCGCTCTCCACCCGCTGCAAAGCCTGGCGATGCCTATGATCGCTTCATGGCAGCCCTGCGAGAGCGGCCGGATCCCGAGTTTCAGGAAGCCGCCTTGTTTGGCGCGATTTCCGAGCGTCTCGCAGACCGGTTCGGCACACGCGGACTGCCTGTCACACTCTCCACGGCCTGTGCATCGGGTGCGACGGCCATTCAGCTCGGCGTCGAAGCCATTCGTCAGGGACGCACGGACCGTGCGCTGACGGTCGCGACCGACGGTTCGGTTAGCGCCGAAGCGCTGATCCGCTTCTCGCTGCTGTCGGCACTGTCGACCCAGAACGATCCGCCAGAAAAGGCCTCCAAGCCTTTCAGCAAGGACCGTGATGGCTTCGTGATTGCCGAAGGTGCAGCAACGCTGGTTCTGGAATCGCTGGAAGCAGCCGTTGCCCGTGGCGCGAAAATTCTTGGCATCATCAAGGGTGCCGGTGAAAAGGCCGATAGTTTCCACCGCACCCGCTCGTCACCGGATGGCGGTCCTGCGATTGCGACCATCCGCGCGGCCCTTGCGGATGCGGGCGTGGCCGAAGGCGATATCAATTACATCAACGCCCACGGCACCTCGACGCCGGAAAACGACAAGATGGAATATGGTGCCATGCTCGCCGTGTTTGGTGAGGGGCTGAAATCCATTCCTGTCTCGTCCAATAAGTCGATGATTGGTCATACGTTGACGGCAGCCGGTGCGGTTGAAGCGGTATTTTCGCTGCAAACCATGTTGACGGGAACGGTTCCGCCCACCATCAACTACACCAATCCAGACCCGACGATTGCGCTCGACGTGGTGCCGAATGTGAAGCGCGATGCGGACGTTACCGCCGTGCTGTCCAACTCCTTCGGCTTCGGCGGACAGAACGCAAGCCTTGTCATGACGCGGGAACCGGCTTAAGCGGTTCCCCAACTCGAAAACAAAAATAACGCCTCCGGGCGAAGGACTTCATTATGCGCGCCTTGCAACTCGTTGATGATCGTAAACTTGAAAGAGTGGACCTGCCCGAGCCGGAAGCACCGGCACCCGGCGAAGTCACGCTTCGGGTCAAGGCCGTGGCGCTGAACCATATCGATGTCTGGGGCTGGCGCGGCATGGCCTTCGCCAAGCGCAAGATGCCTTTGACCATCGGTGCGGAAGCATCCGGCGTGGTGGAAGCCATCGGCCCCGGCGTGTCCAATGTTCTGCCGGGCCAGCTCGTCTCCATCTACGGTGCACGCACCTGCGGTCGCTGCCACCACTGCGTGGCCGGTCGCGATAATCTGTGTGAAAACGTCGGCGGCGTCCACGGCTTCCATCTGGATGGCTTTGCGCAGGAAAAGATCAACATTCCCGCCCGTCAGCTCGTTCTGGCACCGCCCGGCGTCGATGCGGTCGCTGCGGCCCTTGCACCTGTCACCTTCGGCACGGTCGAACACATGCTGTTCGATAACGCCAAGCTCCAGCCGGGCGAAACCATCCTCATTCACGCTGGCGGCTCCGGCATCGGCTCCGCTGCCATTCAGCTCGCCAAGAAAATGGGCTGCACCGTCATCACGACCGTTGGGTCCGACGACAAGATCGAACGCGCCAAGGCGCTGGGTGCCGATCATGTCATCAATTACCGCGTCGACCGCTTCGAAGGCGTCGTGCGCAAGCTGACCAAGAAGAAGGGCGTCGATGTCGTCTTCGAACATGTCGGCAAGGACACCTGGGCTGGCTCCATGTTCTGCCTCAAGCGGGGCGGTCGTCTCGTCACCTGCGGCTCGACGTCGGGCGTTTCCTCGGAAATCAACCTGATGATGCTGTTCCAGCAGCAATTGAAGCTGCTCGGCTCCTTCGGTTGCCGTATGGAAAACATGGCCGATGCCATGCAGAAAATGGCGCGCGGTCTCGTTCACCCTGTTATCGACACCGAAGTCACCTTCGATACCATCGAAACGGCGCTGGAGCGTATGGAGACCCGTCAGGTCTTCGGCAAAATCGTTCTGCGGATGGACTGACGCCATTGAAAATGTTCATCACGCGCGTCGTTCTGGCGCTCGAAAACTTCCGGCAGTGGCTGAATGCGACGCTCGCATTCGGCTTTCTGAACCTGCTGAAACTTTTGCCTGCCGATCCCGCCATCAATTTCGCAGACAGGATTGCCCGTAAGATCGGCCCGAAGACGCCGCGTCACAAGCTGATGCTGTTCAATCTGGGTCGTGCCTATCCCGAGAAATCGGAAGAGGAGCGTCTGGAAATCGCGCTGGATAGCTGGGGCAATATGGGTCGCCTGGCTGCCGAATATGTCTTTCTGGACCGCCTGTTCGATTTCGATCCGACAAAGACAGAACCGGGCAGGGTAGAAGTCATCGGCACCGAGACATTTCTCGAGCTTCGCGACAATCCGCGTCCGTTCATCGTGTTTACCGCCCATTCCGGCAATTTCGAGCTGTTGCCCGTCGCAGGTTCGGCCTTCGGCCTCGATGTGACGGTGCTGTTTCGTCCGCCAAACAATCCCTATGTGGCAAAGCGCATTTTCGATTTCCGCAAGGAGCGTATGGGCCATCTCGTGCCGTCGCATGCGGGCTCTTCTTTTGCGCTTGCGCGTCAGTTGGAAAAGGGCGGCGGTATCGGTGTTCTGGTGGACCAGAAGTTCAGAAAAGGCCTGCCGACACAATTCTTCGGCAATGACGTGCTGACCAACCCACTGCTGGCAAAGCTGGTGCGCCAGTTTGGCTGCGATGTTTTTCCAGCGCGTTGCATTCGCTTGCCGGACAATCGCTACAGGTTGGAAATCGAGCCGAAGGTCGAGATACCCTTGAACGAAAAGGGAGCGGTCGACGTTCAGAAAACCGCGCAGCTTCTCAACGACAAGGTGGAGAGCTGGGTGCGGGAACACCCTGGTCAATGGCTTTGGTATCACGACCGCTGGCACATCAAGGGCAGTATCAAGGACTAGAATAGACCAGATTTGGTTCTTGTTAAGCGCTAACATCCCAGGATTGTGTATGTATATTTTTCTTCACAATTTCTGGGATTTGTTAAAGACGTTCTGCGTGTGTTAATTTATCTTGTGTTTGTAATGGCGGTGCTGTTTCTCGTTACGTCATTTTTTACGGTGATACCTTATAACGAGTCTCGCGCCACGGAACCGGAAACGATTTGAAAGTGCGGCAGGCGCACGATCTTCCGGGGGAGAGTCGAGTTGAAAGCTTTGATTGACTTGTT
The DNA here is from genome assembly GCF_040427045.1 of Agrobacterium vacciniicorymbosi. Taxonomy (NCBI): domain Bacteria; kingdom Pseudomonadati; phylum Pseudomonadota; class Alphaproteobacteria; order Hyphomicrobiales; family Rhizobiaceae; genus Agrobacterium; species Agrobacterium vacciniicorymbosi. Next base: position 366,148 of record NZ_JBETMF010000001.1, on the reverse strand, counting down.
CTGGCAACGATATTCGGAGCTGAAAGGTGCCGTTGATCGCAACGACGCCCAGAAAATCACGATGCTTGATCGTGAGCTTGATCCGCTGCTCGAGAGCATAACCAGCAGAAAGACCAAGAATTCCTCAGAGGTTCTTGAGCAGTTCCGCTTTGCTATCGATCTCCTCAACGAGGAGGCCGAGGATACAGGCTGCGTGCAGCGCAACTCCGAACTCCTTCGCAAACTCGTGGATCGCTATATCGGAGCGGGTCTTCCCTATGATGGCGCAACGCCGGACGGCGAATCGGCCTCCTGGAGCCCCTACGTCATTCTTGATGAAGACCGGCTGGATGATCTGGACGAGCGGGTCTTCGTCGTATCGCCTGGCTACCGCATCAATTACACCAACGCCCTCAATGCGCTCTGCTACGAAGCCAAGACCAACGACCTCGTTGGTCGGCATATTGCCGAATTCATTGGCATCCACCACTTCCAGCAGGCTCTGCGTGAAAAGCTGGACGCGTGCTTCAAGGGCGAGGCGGCGAAATATACCTATGCAGAGGACATCGACGGACGCACCGTGGTGCGCTCTTATGAGATGTCGCCGTGCTATTCTCCATCCTACAAGCTGGTGGGCGCGATCATTATCGTGAAGGAATTGGCTGATCGTAGGAACCGCGCGGTAGCGTAAACAAGCTTAGTTCGCCCCACGCTGCCGTGAGCTTTTGCTCAGGCGCATGTCATTTGACATGCCTGTTAGCGTCCCTCTGCTTCACTCAACTTCCATTGAATTGAGATTCGTCTTGCTGGGGGCGTATATTGAATACGCGCTTCTGATTTGTTGGACAGATTTATAGCTCTCGGCAAAATTGACTTTCGTCAAAAACCGCCCATTCAATGAATAAAAGTGATGTTACGACCAATTTTATGAATATATTGGCGCATTGACTACAGTATTTCTGCCCCGGCATTCGAAGTCTTACGTTCGTTTTTGTTGCGTATCGGAAAATTCTCATCCTATAATAAATATTAATCGCCTCGACGGCGCTCCATAGGTGAAAACTAGTGTATTGACGGGTTGAGCCTCTGTGGTGTTCATGGTGTCAGAAGGCTGGACGTTCGAGCACGCCGTTTCATCCGTGAACGTCTCCGCTTCTTTAGGGAGGAAGCGTCGTCTCGTGAGACGGTGGATTGGGTCTTGATCGGCCCGGCGTGCTTTAGAAAGAAGGAAGTTCTTCTGACCGTGTTCGGCCAAGCCTGAGAGTGGCGTCGGACATCAGGAACTTGGGTGATGGAATGGAGGCTCCATTGTTAGGACTCTTCGACGCTTTTTCGCTGAAATGCATACAATTGAAACAGGCTGTTGCTTGCGGGCATGACGATCTCGTTCGTCTGCTGGACAAGGAGCTTGAGCCGATGATCGCGGATATTCTGTCCTTTAGGGCGGAGAACCGCGAAGAAGCTCATATGCAATTGCAGTTCCTCAACGGCCTGATCCGTGACGAGGCAGACGACAAATCAAGCGTGACACGTCGCAGCGCTGCCATGGCAATGCTGATCGATCGGTATTTCCGCACTGGCGGCGATGGCAAAGAGAGTTTGCAGCAGCCGCTTTCCCGCCCGCTGGAAAAGCCTGCCGCATTCGAGCTCGCCGAGCAGCCTCTGCTCAACGAAGCCATTCTGGACAGTCTACCAGATCGCGTCGGCGTGATTACTAGGGATTATCGCTATCTCTATTCCAATCAGGAAAACGCAAAGTTCCTGGGTCGCACCGCCTTGTCCATGATCGGCTGCCACGTCTCGGAGTTCGTGGGTGAAGAGAGCTTCAGCAAGTTGGCGAAGCCGGCTTTCGACAAGTGCTTCAAGGGCGAAAAGATCGACTACATCCACAAGGGGCGTCGCAATCGTGAGAATTTCGCCACGCGTTGCAGGATGACGCCGCTGCGTGGTGTTCAGAACGAGATCATCGGCGCGGTCATCGTATTGCAACACGCCGACCAATCCGCCACGCTGGCGTGTAGCTGAGCTTGCTCAGCTGCCAATCAGGCGCGAGACGAATGCGCCAAACGAAGAAAACGTGCCGGAATCCATCAGCAGTTTCGTCGCCATGGCGATGCAGGAGATGACGAGCAGCGGGCGGATGATCTTCGCGCCGTTGCTCATGGCTAGGCGAGAGCCGATCTGCGCACCCAGAAACTGACCCAGCCCCATCACCAATCCCAGCTTCCACAAAATCGCGCCGTTCAGCGTAAATACAAGGAAGCTGCCAAAATTCGACCCGAAGTTGAGAAGCTTGGTATGGGCTGTAGCCTTCAACATGCCGAAGCCCGCCAGCCCTACAAAGGCCAGCATATAGAACGAGCCCGCGCCCGGGCCGAAAATGCCGTCGTAAAATCCAACCAGGGGAACGACCGTCAATCCGAAGACGAAGGGTGTGATGCGCTGGTGGCTGTCGATGTCGCTGAGATTGGGTTTGAAAGCAAAGTATAGGGCGATTGCGATCAGCAGAAACGGCATGATGGCGCGCAGGATATCCGGCGGCACATAGGCCGCGATGATTGCGCCCAAAATGCCGCCGACAAAGGCCATGAACGCCATGGGGAACTGCTTTTTCAGATCGACATGACCACGTCTTGCATAAGCAATCGTCGCGGAAGCGCTGCCGAACTGCGCTTGCAGCTTGTTCGTTCCCAGCGCCTCCAGCGGCGGAACGCCGAGGATCAGCATAGCCGGGATGACGATCAACCCTCCACCGCCGGCAATCGAATCGACGAAGCCCGCAAAAACGGCGACAAGAAACAGGATGAGAAACAGCTGAAGGGCAACGTCTTGCACGGGAGTATTCCGGGAGGGTATATTGATGGCTGCTTCTGTCACCGAATTGTGCAAGGTGCAACGTTTTTCATCTGTTGCGAGGAAGCCATTGCGTCGATTGCGCGTCCGTTTATGGTGCGCTCGCTGCTTCGCCATCGATTGGGCGATTCCGCCCGCATATGAATTCGAGGACACGGCATGCATAAGGTAATTTTCGACACGGACCCCGGCATTGATGACGCAATGGCGCTGCTGTTTCTGCACCGCCACCCGGACATCGATCTGATTGGCGTGACCACCGTGTTCGGCAATGCACCGATTGAGATCACCACCCGCAATGCGCTGTTCCTCAAGCAGCAGTGGGCGATGACGGCACCCGTGGCCAAAGGCGCGGACGTGACCTTCGATCCATCCCGCCCGGAAGGCCACTGGCCGACATTCATTCATGGGGAAGATGGACTCGGCAATATCGGTGTGCCCGAGACAATCGATCTGCCGCTCGATCCGCGTCCGGCCCACAACTTTATCATCGATACGGTCAAGGCGAACCCGGGCGAGGTGACGCTGATTGCCGTTGGCCGCATGACGAACCTTGCGCTGGCGCTTCGGGAAGACCCCGATTTTGCTGCCTTGGTCAAGGATGTTATCGTCATGGGCGGCGCGTTCGATATCAACGGCAATGTCAGCCCGGCGGCGGAAGCCAATATTCACGGTGACCCGGAGGCCGCAGACGTGGTGTTCACGGCACCATGGCGCGTTACCGTCGTCGGCCTCGATGTCACGACGCGCACCGTCATGACATCTGCTTTCATGGCCGAGATGGCGAAGGAGGGCGGGGCACCTGTCCAGCTTCTGTCGGATCTGTCACAGTTCTACATCGAGTTCTACAATCAGCGCACCGGCGACGGCATGGTGGTGCATGATAGCTGCGCTTGCGTCTATCTGACCAACCCTGAGCTTTTCGAGACCCGTAGCGGCGCGATTCGTGTGGTCTGTGGTGGTTTGGCCGATGGTCAGACGATTCAGAAGCCGGATGGCGTGGGCTTTCCGCCAGGCAAATGGGATGGTCATCCGAGCCAGCTCGTCTGCACGGATATCAAGCCGGAACGTGTGCTTTCGGTCATTCGCAGCGCAATTGTGCAGGGCGAACGCGGCTGATTGAGCCATGGCGTCGCCAAACGCGGCGGCTTGCCTTGCATTTTTGAAAAAACTCGCGTTATGCAAGTCCATTGACCTGCATGGATATGCGGCGAATCTGCGCCGCCTCTACTGCCCGGTGCTTTCCCTCACGAAGGCAGCACGGTAGTGTCCTGCCGAAAAGCAATTCGTGTTTTCCGGCGCATGCGGTACAATAAATGATACAGGCCCGATGTGTTCGTGTCGGCTGTGTTTCAAACCAAAAAACGAACGTTATGTGAGCCGGGTTGTCTGGCTCATTTCCATGAGGAAAGAGATGGAAGAGTTTCACAAGGTCAAGCGTCTGCCGCAATACGTGTTCGAACAGGTCAACCGTTTGAAAGCGAGCGCGCGAGCGGGTGGAGCCGACATCATAGACCTTGGCATGGGCAATCCAGACCTTCCAACCCCAAAGGCGATTGTCGATAAGCTGTGCGAAGTCGTTCAGGACCCACGCACGCACCGTTACTCGTCCTCCAAAGGCATTCCCGGCCTTCGCCGCGCGCAGGCAGCCTATTACGCCCGCCGCTTCGGCGTGAAGCTGAACCCTGATACACAGGTCGTTGCCACACTCGGTTCCAAGGAAGGCTTTGCCAACATGGCGCAGGCCATCACGGCGCCGGGTGACGTCATTCTGTGTCCAAATCCGACATACCCGATCCACGCCTTCGGCTTTCTGATGGCAGGTGGCGTTATCCGCTCCATGAATGTGGAGCCGGATGAGAGCTTCTTTGGACCGCTGGAGCGCGCCGTGCGCCACTCCATCCCCAAGCCGCTCGCGCTCATCATCAACTATCCGTCCAACCCGACGGCCCATGTCGCATCGCTGGATTTCTACAAGGACGTCATCGCATTCGCGAAGAAGCATGATCTGATCGTGCTGTCCGACCTTGCCTATTCGGAAATCTATTTCGACGACAAGAACCCGCCTCCGTCCGTTCTGGAAGTGCCGGGCGCCATGGATGTTGCCGTGGAGTTCACCTCCATGTCCAAAACCTTCTCCATGCCCGGCTGGCGCATGGGCTTTGCTGTCGGCAACGAGCGGCTGATTGCTGCTTTGACGCGTGTGAAGTCCTACCTCGATTACGGCGCTTTCACGCCGATCCAGGTGGCGGCCACTCACGCGCTCAATGGCGATGGCTCCGATATCGCGGAAGTCCGCAATGTCTATCGTCGCCGCCGCGATGTGATGGTCGATACATTTGGCAAAGCCGGTTTCGAAGTGCCACCGCCAGCAGCGACCATGTTCGCATGGGCGAAAATTCCAGAGAAATTCCGCCATCTCGGCTCGCTTGAGTTTTCCAAGCTGCTGATCGAGAAAGCCGACATCGCGGTTGCTCCGGGTGTAGGCTTCGGCGAAATGGGCGATGATTATGTTCGCCTTGCGCTCGTTGAAAACGAGCATCGAATTCGTCAGGCCGCGCGCAATCTCAAGCGCTTCCTGTCGACGGCAGACGATACGTTGCACAACGTCGTCTCGCTCAACGCCCATAGATAAGGGCATTCCACCAGGGTGGCCGGTTCCGGCCACCTCTCAACTCAGCAAATCAGGAATATACCAATGGCAGATTCATTGAGAATCGGCGTAGCGGGACTCGGCACTGTCGGCTCTTCGCTTGTGCGCATCCTCCAGCAGAGAAGCAAAGAACTTGCGATTACCTGCGGACGCGCAATTGAGATTATCGCCGTCAGCGCACGCGACCGTTCGCGTGATCGCGGCATTGATCTCAAGGGTATCACCTGGTTCGACACACCTGAGGAACTGGCAGAAAAAGCCGATATCGATGTCCTCGTGGAACTGGTTGGCGGTGCGTCAGGCCAGGCCGAAAAAGCCGTTCGTGCGGCATTATCGCGTGGTCTCCATGTGGTGACGGCAAACAAGGCGCTTCTTGCCAAGCACGGTGTCGAGCTTGCCATTCTGGCGGAAGAAAAGGGCGCGCTGCTCAACTTCGAAGCGGCTGTCGCGGGTGGTATTCCCATCATCAAGGCGCTGCGTGAATCGCTCACGGGCAACCATGTGTCGCGCATCTACGGCATCATGAACGGTACCTGCAATTACATCCTTACCAAGATGGAGAAGGAAGGCCTGTCATTCGAAGCCTGCCTGAAGGAAGCGCAGCGTCTGGGCTATGCCGAAGCGGATCCGGCTTTCGATATCGAGGGCAACGATACGGCGCATAAGCTCGCCATTCTCACCACGCTTGCCTTCGGCAGCAAGATTTCCGCCGACGATATCTATCTCGAAGGCATCACCAATATCTCCATCGAAGATATTCAGGCCGCCTCCGATCTCGGTTACCGCATCAAGCTTCTCGGCGTCGCACAGATCACCGAATCCGGCATCGAACAGCGCGTTCACCCGACCATGGTGCCGCTGGATTCGGTCATCGCGCAGGTCGATGGCGTTACCAATGCTGTGGCTGTCGAGTCGGATATTCTTGGCGAATTGCTGATGGTTGGTCCCGGCGCTGGCGGCAACGCCACGGCATCCGCTGTTCTGGGCGATATCGCCGACATCGCCAAGAGCCGCCCCGGCGTTCAGCAGGTGCCCGTACTCGGTCGTCCGGCCAAGTCGCTGACGGATTATCGCCGCGCCAAGATGAAGAGCCACGAAGGCGGATACTTCATTCGTCTGACGGTGAAGGACAAGGCCGGTGTTTTCGCCTCCATCGCGACAGCCATGGCAGACAACAACATCTCGCTGGAATCCATCGTGCAGCATTCGCGCGTTCCAGCCGAAGGCGGTGCCCAGAACATCATCCTCGTCACCCACGCAACGATGGAAGATGCTATTCGCAAGGCGGTAAAGGCCATCAAGAGCGAGAAATACCTCGTCAGCGAACCACAGGTTATCCGCATCGAGCGGACCTGATCTGGGCATTTATAGCAACAAGGCGCCCGCGGCAGACCCCTCACTTGCGATTTCTAACACTTAGCCTTTGGCTAAGATGTTAGAAATCGCTTTCTCTCCCACACGGGGAGAGATAAGAATGCCGCGCCTGCCGCTGGTTCCCTCTACCCTTGTGGGAGAGGATAGAAAATCACGATCTTAGCGAAAGCTAAGTCGTAGATTTTCTAGGTGAGGGGTTCTGCGCCACCCGTGAAGCTTTCCATTCTCTAAACTTCAAAAAAACTGCTGCGCCTTGTCGGCGGGCGCGTTACTTCTTCGTCTTCCATGGGAGAAGGAGAGTGAGATGCATTACGCCATTCTGTGTTACGCCGATGAAGAAGCCGTCTTTGCCTGGTCCAAGGAAGAAGAGGAGGCGGTCATGGGCAGGCTTTATGCAGTGCAGGAGCCGCTGGCCAAGGCTGGCAAGCTCGGCCCCACCGGACGGCTGATGCCGACGACGGCAGCCACCACCGTTCGCAAGGGCAAGCAAGAACCTCTGGTTCTGGATGGCCCTTTTGCCGAGACCAAGGAAGTGCTGCTCGGCTTTTACACGATAGATGTCGAAAATCTGGAAGAAGCGGTGAGTTTTGCCAAGCAGCTTTCCGCCGCCAATCCGGGCTCGACTTCTTATGAAATCCGGCCCTTCTACGTCTTCCACCCCACAGGTGCACCCAAATGACAGATATTGCATGGATCGACCTTGCCTTGACGGCGGCGCGTCCGCAGGCGCTGGGCGCATTGCTGCGCTATTTCCGCGATCTGGATATGGCGGAAGAGGCTTTTCAGGAAGCCTGCCTGCGTGCGGTGCGGACTTGGGCCGAGAAAGGTCCGCCGCGCGATCCGGCAGCATGGTTGATCTTTGTCGGGCGCAACAGTGGCGTGGATGCCATTCGCAAACATTCGAAATCCGTGCCTCTGCCGGAAGAGGATGTGCTGTCCGATCTTTCCGATGCGGAAGCCGACATGGCGGAGCGTCTGGACAACTCCCATTACCGCGACGACATTTTGCGCCTGATGTTCGTCTGCTGCCATCCAGACCTGCCAGCAACGCAGCAGATCGCGCTTGCGCTGCGCATCGTCTCCGGTCTCAGCGTCACGCAGATTGCGCGGGCATTTCTGGTAACGGATGCGGCGATGGAGCAGCGGATTACCCGCGCCAAGAGCCGCGTTGCCAAAGCCGGTGTACCCTTTGAAAACCCGACCGCCTGGGAGCGGCAGGAGCGTTTGGACAAGGTCTGCGCCATGCTCTATCTCGTTTTCAATGAGGGCTATTCGTCGGCTATCTCCAATCCTGACAGCATGGCGATGTGCGAAGAGGCAATTCGTCTGGCCCGCATTCTGCTGCGCATTTTCCCGTCCGAAACGGAGATCATGGGGCTTTTGACGCTGATGCTCTTGCAGCACTCCCGCCGCGATGCGCGCTTTTCACCTGACGGTGACATCATTCTGATGGAAGATCAGGATCGCGACAACTGGGACCGACAGATCATCGATGAGGCGCTGGCCTTGCTCGACAAGGCGATGCGCCACCGCAAACCCGGTCCCTACCAGCTTCAGGCAGCAATCGCGGCTCTGCATGCGCGCGCCGCGACGGCGAAGGATACGGACTGGTTCGGCATCGACCTTCTTTATCAGGCGCTAGAGCATCTCCAGCCGTCGCCCGTCGTCACGCTCAACCGGGCCGTGGCCGTTTCAAAAATGGATGGGCCGGAGGCAGCACTTGCCGTGCTTCAGACCCTGGATGGAAAGCTGGACGCCTATTTCTATTACCACGGCGTTCGTGGCGGGCTTTTGATGCAGGCGGGCAGGGCAGCGGAAGCGCGTGAAGCCTTTGATCGCGCCATTGCTCTTGCCAACACGCCAGCCGAAGCCGCGCACATCCGCCAGCAGTTGGACAAGCTTGCGCTGGAAAATACGAAATAATTTCTGAGCGCGTGTCGGATGGCTGTCTGCTCAGACGTCCTTGCAGCATCATCAAGAGGATGAACCAACCACGCGAAAGGAAAATGACCATGACAACTCATCACGGTGCCCACGATCTGGTTCTGATGCGCGAATTCGATGCTCCGCGTGAAAAGCTTTATCGCGCATGGAGCGACCCTGATTTGCTGAAGCAATGGTTCTGCCCCAAGCCATGGGGCGTTTCGCATGCGGAACTGGACCTTCGCGCGGGTGGCTCCAGCTTTATCATCATGAATGGCCCTGATGGCGAAGTGGTTGAAAATCGCGGCGTCTATCTGGAAGTCATCCCCAATGAAAAGCTGGTTTTTACCGACGCCTACACCAGCGCTTGGGTGCCTGCGGAAAAGCCATTCATGACGGGCATCGTTCTTTTCGAAGATTTGGGCGATGGCCGCACGAAATACACTGCAATCGCCCGGCACTGGACCGAAGACGACAAGAAGGCCCATGAAGCGATGGGCTTCCATGAAGGCTGGGGAATGGCAGCTGATCAGCTGGCTGCGCTGGTCGCGACACTCTAAGGCGCGGGGAGGAAAGCTCATGTCTTACGCTACTTTTTCTACGCCTCTGCCGCGCTGGCAGAGGCTCGCCGGGTCGGTGATGAGCGGGCTCGTTATCGCGTTTCTGATTTTCGATGGCGCCATCAAGCTCGCACCCATTGCGCCCGTGACAGAAACGCTGGTCGCGCTTGGATATTCAGGCGATCCATCACTTGCGCGCGGGCTTGGCATCATGACGCTGATCATCGTGCTTCTCTATGCCATCCCCCGCACGTCCGTACTCGGCGCAATTTTACTGACGGGACTGCTGGGTGGTGCAATCACTACCCATCTGCGGGTCGGAAGCCCGGTGTTTTCGCATCTGCTTTTCGGCGTTTATCTGGGGCTGCTGGCATGGGGCGGGCTCTATCTGCGGTCGGAAACACTGCGAATGCTCACTCCACTGCGTCGTAAAAGCTAAGTGGTCAGAGTGGGTATGCTAGCCGAATCGCGCTCCCGGTGCTTTATTCGTCGCAATTACGGAGAGCTTGCTTGATTACCATTCGCCCAGCCAGAGAAGGTGACGCTGCCATGCTCGCGGCCATCGGTCTGCGGGCGTGGGCGGATGCGACGACCGTCATTGGTGTGACGGAAGAGTTGCGGGAAAATGCCCGCTTCGCTTTCGGCAATTTCGTTCGCTCATCCTGGAATGCCATCACCGTCGCAGAGCTGGATGGCGCGGTTGCGGGCTGGGCTGCGCGTGAAAATTTCGATGACGCGATCAGCGATTTCTGGGTCGATCCCGGCTATCAACGGCTCGGCGTGGGCAGCCGTCTTTTGTCGGTCATCGAACGGCAGATCGTGCAGCGCGGCTTCTTCGCCGGAAAGCTGGAAAGCCACGCCCATAACGATCCGGCAATCTCGTTTTTCCGCAAGCATGGATATAGCGTCAGCTGGCTATCGCTGAAATATTCCCAGAAGCTGGATCGAGAGGTGCAATCCATCGGTTTGCAAAAGCAGCTTGTGGAGATGGAAAGCGAATCTTACGGCTTTGGATTTTGAGCCATCGTCAGTAGCTGGATCGGCCAGTCAGGCATGATGAGCAGTGACGTGGCAAGTGCGATCTGGAAGATGATGATGGCCAGCAGAATGCTGCGGAACGGTTCCTTGCGGGTTTTGTGACGCAGCACGCGCTGGGCGAGAATGGCCCCGAGACTGCCGCCGAAGAAAGCGAGCGAGAGCAGTGTGCTTTCACGCACGCGCCATTCGCCTTTCTTCGCTGCTTTCTTGTCCCACCCGTAGATGAGGAAGACCAGCAGATTGAAGGTGAGATAGGCCGCGAGTGCAAGGGCGAGGGTCAGCATCATCCAGCCTATCGGAATTCAAAATTGTAAATATTCGATCTTCAACTTGGCCAAAAAGTCAGAGCTTTGGCGGGTAACGCGTGACAAGCCTTGCGCCACGGTGTCAATTGTTCTACCTCACGACTGACAGAAATTCCGTATATTAAGAGCTTGATATGACCCTTGTAGACGTGCGCACGCCAGACCCGAAACGCTTCATTCCCGGCGCGACCGGCGATTGGGAAATCGTAATCGGCATGGAGGTTCACGCTCAGGTTCTCTCCAATTCCAAGCTGTTCTCTGGTGCCTCAACCACATTCGGCAATGCGCCGAACTCTAACGTCTCGCTGGTGGATGCCGCGATGCCGGGCATGTTGCCTGTCATCAACGAGGAATGCGTGGCGCAGGCCGTGCGCACAGGCCTTGGCCTGAAGGCGCAGATCAACAAGCGCTCCATCTTCGACCGCAAGAACTATTTCTATCCGGATTTGCCGCAGGGCTACCAGATTTCCCAGTTCAAAGACCCGATTGTCGGTGAAGGCAAGATCGTCATCTCGCTGGGCCCGGATCGTCAGGGCAATTTTGAAGACATCGAAATCGGCATCGAACGTCTGCATCTGGAGCAGGATGCCGGCAAGTCCATGCACGACCAGCATCCGACCATGTCCTTCGTGGACCTGAACCGTTCTGGCGTGGCGCTGATGGAAATCGTATCCAAGCCGGACATGCGTTCGTCCGACGAAGCCAAGGCCTACATGACCAAGCTGCGTTCCATCGTGCGCTACCTCGGCACCTGCGACGGCAACATGGATGAAGGCTCCATGCGTGCGGACGTCAACGTGTCGGTTCGCAAGCCGGGTGAAGCTTTCGGCACACGTTGCGAAATCAAGAACGTCAACTCCATCCGCTTCATCGGTCAGGCCATCGAATACGAAGCCCGTCGCCAGATCGCCATTCTGGAAGACGGCGGCTCCATCGATCAGGAAACCCGCCTCTTCGATCCGGGCAAGGGCGAAACGCGCTCCATGCGCTCCAAGGAAGATGCGCATGACTATCGCTACTTCCCCGATCCCGATCTGCTGCCGCTGGAATTCGATGACGCCTATGTCGAAGCGCTGAGCAAGGATTTGCCGGAACTGCCTGACGACAAGAAGGCCCGTTTCGTCAACGAGCTTGGCCTCTCGGTCTATGACGCCTCGATCCTCGTGTCTGAAAAGGCAATCGCGGATTACTACGAGCTTGTCGCTGAAGGCCGCGATGGCAAGATCGCCGCCAACTGGGTTATCAACGATCTGCTGGGCGCACTCAACAAATCCAGCAAGGGTATCGAAGAAACACCGGTTTCCGCAGATCAGCTGGGCGGCATCATCGATCTCATCAAGGCTAACACCATCTCCGGCAAGATCGCCAAGGACCTGTTCGAAATCGTCTGGAACGAAGGTGGCAATCCGGCTGAGATCGTCGAGAGCCGCGGCATGAAGCAGGTAACGGACACTGGTGCCATCGAAAAGGCCGTGGATGAGATCATCGCCGCCAACCCGGATCAGGTGGAGAAGGTCAAGGCAAAGCCGACGCTCGCCGGCTGGTTTGTCGGCCAGGTCATGAAGGCCACCGGCGGCAAGGCCAACCCACAGGCCGTGCAGGATCTGGTCAAGGCGAAGCTGGGGATTGAAGAGTAAGGGACTGTTGGCGTTCCGTCAGCTTTGCTGAGCGGTGGAGCGCCCCCGAAACCCTTTCATCCGTCATCCTCGGGCTTGTCCCGAGGATCTAACGAACCTCAACATCAAACGTGGTTAGATCCTCGGGACAAGCCCGAGGATGACGTCGAGTATGATGAGGCGTTAAATATCGACACCGACGGGATTGCTCCCGGCTTTTTCATTCTCAGACGGAGTTGACATGGTGTTCTTCATTCGCACGGCCAGTGAGCGCGATATCGAGCCGGTGAGGGCGCTTTTGGCACGCACCTGGCATGCGACCTATGACGCCATCTATGGTGCAGACCGTGTGGCGCAGCTGATTTCGGACTGGCACGCGCCCAAGGCGATGAAAGAGCGTGTCGAGAAAAAGGGTGGCGAGTTTCTGGTGGCGGATGATGGCAGGCGCATTGCCGGCATGGGCTTTGCAGCCATGTCCACCAAAATGGCCAAGACCGCTCTGCTGCACCAGCTTTATGTCGATCCGCAGTTCCAAAGACAGGGCGTGGGCCGCGATATTTTCGCCGAGTTGGAAACCTGTTTCCCCGATGCGGAAATCATGCGCCTTGAGGTCGAGCCGAAAAACACGGTCGCGATTGCCTTCTATGAAGGTGTCGGCTTTGCCGAGGTGGACCGCGTGGAACGCATGGCGGGCGTTGAAGGTTTGCCCGGCATTGTCATGGAAAAGATCCTCGCCCGATGAGCACCCCAATCGAAAATCTCGTCATTCGTTTTGCGCGTGAAAGCGATGTCCCGGCGCTAGCCGCCATTTTTGCCGCTGATGGGATTGGCGGTCATGGAGATACGGCGGACGAATCAGCGTTGCCGGATTATCTCGCTGCCTTTCACGCTATCGAAAACTCATCCAACGAAACGCTCTATGTCGCGGAACTGGATGGCGAAGTCGTCGGGACGTTTCAGACGGTGTTTCTCACCAAGCTGGTTGGCCGTGGTGCCGTATCGATGAAGATCGAGGCGGTGCAGACTCGCTCCGATATGCGCGGTCGTGGCATTGGTGCGATGATGATCCGTTACTGCATTGACGATGCCAAACAGCGTGATGTCAAAAACATCCAGCTCATATCCAATATGGCGCGGCTGGATGCGCATCGCTTCTACGAGAGGCTGGGCTTCGACAAGCGGCATTTCGGCTTCAGCATGAAACTGAAATAGTGTCGATATCGCGGGAAATACTGGACAATCGGCCCATGGGGCGGCATAAGCTTCTGTTGTGCTGCGCACCTCAAATCACCGCAGTGCACTCAAGCCCGAGGAACTGACAATGAAGACTCTCCTGACGCAAATCTTCACCTGGTGGAACGGCCAGACAATCGGAACGCGCTTTCATACCTGGCGTTTCGGCAAGAAGGTTGGGCAGGACGAGTTGGGCAACACCTATTACGAAGGCGGCACCACGTCCTGGGGCATGCCGCGCCGCTGGGTGATCTATAACGGTTACGCCGAAGCCTCTGCCATTCCTCCGGGCTGGCACGGCTGGATGCATTACCGCACCGACACCCCACCAAGCCAGGAGAGCTATACGGCCCGTGACTGGCAGAAGCCACACCAGCCGAACCTCACCGGCACGTCGCAGGCTTACCGCCCACCGGGTTCGTTGGCCGTTGCAGGTGAGCGACCACAGGTCACCGGCGATTACGACGCCTGGACACCTGGCAACTAAGGTGACGGCGAGGGTGGCTGGCCGCTATATAAGCGCTCGGTTTGTTGACGCGATCGACACAGGCCATCACCCGTTTTCGCCACATTCCGCCTGTAGGCGTTGACCCCGCACTGACCGGTGCGGGAAATCTTTCTGGAGACGGTTCGATATGGGAAAATTCACGCGAGATGGTTCTTTGCGTGCGCTGGCTGTGTCGCTGATTGCGCTTTTGCCTGTGACAGGCACCGTCTCTCCTGCGTCTGCCGCCCGCATCGAAAACCGCGTCGCCGTCTTCTCCGGCATTGACAAGATCACCGGCCGCATCACGTCCTTCGATGTCTATCTCAACGAAACAGTCCAGTTCGGCGCCCTTCAGGTGACGCCGAAGGTCTGCTATTCGCGTGACGACACCGAGGCGCAGAAGATCGATGCCTTCATCGAAGTCGACGAAATCACCCTCGACCGGAAGATCAAACGCATCTTCACCGGCTGGATGTTTGCCGACAGCCCGGGCCTGAATGCCGTCGAGCATCCGATTTATGACGTGTGGCTGACCGGTTGCAAGCAGGAATCGGACGTCCCGGCTCCGTCTTCGGCGGCGAAGACGAACTGATCCTCATAATTCGATATTTTAGTCGCTTCTGTTTTTACCGACGACTTTCGGCTGGATGGTAAGTGGTAGTATAAGCCACTCACCAATAACGGCTTTCGGTGGCACAGGAAATTTTCGCTCTTCGATCAGGCGCTGAATAGCAATCTTTGATTCTGGTCTTGCTTTGGTACTTTCAGTGAATGAGATCCACTGCTTTGCCATTGCCGTCGATCCGAAACCGAATATAGAGCGTCTGCAATTCGCCGGTTGCCAACTTTCTCAGGTCTGGTTTGTTTACGATTGGCACGAGCTCAATGGCGAGCTGCCTTTTCCAAGAAATGACATCTTTCTCTTGGGACGACGGTGCAGCACTTGCGGCAACGGTCATGAACGCAATTATTGAAATGAGCGCAAATAACCGCATGACACCCCTGTTTAGATATTCGTCCTGAAAGGGTTAGGTCAGCACTTTGCGTCAAGCAAGTTGCGAACTATTGCCCGTCATCGATTTTGTCCCCGCCGAAATCCAGATGTTCCGAGCGCATTGCCGCATCCAATATCTTCGCGTACTCAGCCTTCGGCACATCGATTGCACCAAATGTCTTGAGATGCTCTGTCGTGAATTGGGTGTCGAGCAGCGTGAAGCCCTTTTCGCGCAGCCGTTCCACAAGATAGACGAGGCAGATCTTCGAGGCGTTGGTGCGTCTGGAGAACATGCTTTCGCCGAAGAAGGCGGAGCCGAGCGAGACGCCGTAGAGCCCACCCACCAGTTCGTCACCTTCCCAGGCTTCAACGCTGTGGGCGTGACCGATCTCGTGGAGTTCGGTGTAGAGGCGGCGGATGGTGGTGTTGATCCAGGTGCTGGGGCGATTGTCGGCTTCCGCAGCGCAGCCTGCCATGACGCCTTCGAAATCCGTATCGAAGCGGATGTCGAACGGCTTTTTGCGAATGACTTTGGCGAGGCTTTTAGAGACGTGGAAATCGTTGAGCGGGATGATGCCGCGCAGTTCCGGCTCGACCCAGAAAAGCTCCGGGTCATCTGCCGCATCGGCCATGGGGAAGAGGCCGATGGAATAGGCGCGCAGCAGAATATCGACGGTTATATCGTTATTTCTGCTGCGCCTTGCCATCGATCAGCTTTTGTCGCCGGCCAGATATTTTTCCAGCCAGTGAATGTCGTAATCACCCTTCAGGATGTCTTCGTTCTGAAGAAGGTCTTGAAACAGCGGCAGCGTCGTCTTGATGCCGTCGACCACGAATTCGTCCAGCGCGCGGATCAGACGACGAATGCATTCGTCGCGATTGCGGCCGTGCACGATCAGCTTGCCGATCATGCTGTCGTAGTACGGCGGGATCTTGTAGCCCTGATAGGCACCGGAATCCACGCGCACGCCGAGACCGCCGGGCGTGTGGAAATAGGTGAGCGTACCGGGAGACGGAACGAAGGTGCGCGGATCTTCGGCGTTGATGCGGCATTCAATGGCGTGGCCGTTGAATTTTACTTCATCCTGAGTAACCGAAAGGCCCTGGCCGGATGCAACGCGAATCTGCTCCTGCACTAGGTCCATGCCGGTGATGGCTTCCGTGACCGGATGCTCCACCTGAAGACGGGTGTTCATTTCGATGAAATAAAACTCGCCGTTTTCGTACAGGAACTCGATGGTGCCGGCGCCACGATATTTCAGCTTGCGCATGGCATCGGCGCAAATCTCGCCGATCTTCATACGCTGCTCGACGGTCAGTGCCGGAGAGTTGGCTTCTTCCAAAACCTTCTGGTGGCGGCGCTGCAACGAGCAATCGCGTTCACCCAGATGGATGGCATTGCCTTCACCATCGCCGAATACCTGCACTTCGATGTGACGCGGCTTGCCGAGGTACTTTTCCATGTAGACAGCGTCGTTGCCGAAAGCGGCCAGCGCTTCGGAACGCGCCGTGGAAACGGCTTCTTCGACTTCCGATTCGGTATTGGCGACCTTCATGCCGCGTCCACCGCCGCCAGCCGTCGCCTTGATCAGAACCGGGAAGCCGATCTTGCGGGCGATATCCAGAGCGTTTTCGGGCTTCACTTCGCCATCGGAACCGGGAACGACGGGAATGCCGAGTTCCTGCGCGGTCTGCTTGGCGGTGATCTTGTCACCCATGATGCGGATGTGGTCGGCGGTCGGCCCGATGAAGGTGATGCCATGCGCGTCGAGAATATCCGCGAATTTGGCATTTTCCGACAGGAAGCCGTATCCGGGGTGAACGGCGTCCGCACCGGTGATTTCGCAGGCCGCAACGATCTGGTGGATGTTGAGGTAGCTGTCACGCGAAGGCGGCGGGCCGATGCACACGCTTTCGTCGGCAAGGCGCACATGCATGGCATCCGCGTCAGCCGTGGAGTGGACGGCAACCGTCGGAATGCCGAGTTCCTTGGCGGCGCGCAACACGCGAAGGGCAATTTCGCCGCGATTGGCGATGAGGATTTTGGATACCATGAAATCAGCCCTTATTCGATGACCACGAGGGCTTCACCATACTCGACTGGCTGCGAGTCGTTGACGATGATTTCCGTGACCTTGCCGGACTTTGGTGCCGGGATCTGGTTCATGGTCTTCATGGCTTCAACGATGAGAAGCGTCTGGCCTTCCTTGACGGTGGCGCCGACTTCGATGAATGCGCGTGCGCCCGGAGCAGGCGAGAGATACGCCGTGCCGACCATTGGCGATGTTACGGTGTTGGCCGGGTTGCGGGCAGGGGCGGCGGGAGCCGCTGCTGCTGCCGGTGCAGCCGCTGGCGCAGGTGCGGCAGGTGCCTGTGCGTAGGATGGCGGGGCTGCTGCATAGACAGTTGCTGGCGGGATGGAACGCGAAACGCGAATGCGCAGATCGTCCTGCTCGACCTCGATCTCGGAAAGGTCGGTGTCGTTGAGAATATTCGCGAGATCGCGGATCAGCTCTTTATCGATACCGTTTTTCTTTTCAGACATGACAAACCCTATTCTGATTGTTTCTTTTTATGCCGTGATATTTTTCAAGGCGTTAAGCGCCATGATGTAGCCATATGGCCCGAAGCCACAGATCATTCCCTTTGCGGCGGGCGCTATCATCGATTTATGGCGGAATTCCTCGCGTGCGTGGATGTTGGAAATATGAACTTCCAGCACTGGAACGGAAATGGCTCTGATAGCATCATGCAACGCAATGGATGTATGTGCATAAGCGCCGGGATTGATGACGACACCGGCGGCGCGTTCGCCAGCTTCGTGCAACAGGTCTACCAGAGCACCCTCATGGTTGGACTGGTGACACTCGACCACAAAGCCAAGCTCTTCACCGGCCTTGATGCAGTCGCTCTCAATATCTTTCAGGGTCTTGCCGCCATAAATGCCCGGCTCCCGTTTTCCCAACATGTTGAGGTTGGGTCCGTTGAGGACGAAGATCGTGTTGCTCATTTGCGGTTCCGTCAAAAAATCAGGGCCACCTATAGACCGCGCGACCGCGAAGGAAAAGCCCCGAAGCGCGTAAAGCACGGGTTGTCCTTAATGTTCTGGCTTTTTCGGTTGGTTTTACTTGGATATTGCCGTTGCGGCTTCATCTTTGCAGCAAGCAGCGAGATGAAAAACGGACGATCGGCTTTGCGATCGATGCCTTGCCATGTGCGGTGATCGTATTGCGAATACGTTTCTCTCCGAAAATCACACCTACTGCTGCTGTGGCTGCGCGCCCTTCACCGCCGGGTTCTTGAGGTCGATGCGGCTGGTTTCCTCGGGTAAGAACTGCGGGCCGACGATGCGGACCTTGTTATTTTTTGGGTCGTAGTCCCGCTCGGGAATGGGCTCGGCTTTCTCCACCGGCTTCGTTTCGGCTGGCTTTGGTGCCGCGTCAACCTTGGGCGATGTGATGGTGGTGATGCTGGAGCCGTTCTGAAGAGCGGTGGATTGGGGTGCCTGCTCCTGCTTTTTCATCTCGTCATGGTACGCCGCCATGTTGCAGCTGCATGAGGGTGAGCGGGAGGCGCTGGGATTGTTGCGGTAGGCGAAGGCTGTGGGCATCGAGGTATATGGCTGGCCGGTCTTGGCGGAGACCATGTCGGAACTCTCCTGACCCTCAAGCGAGTGGTAGAAAAGCTCGGTCTGCGTGCCGGGGCACATGCGCTCGCATTGTGCGGCCTGTGCGCGGAAATCGAGCGGCGTTGCATCTGAGGAAATAGGAAAGAAGGCGCCGTCGCAGGTGCGCACGCACAGCGTTCTCAGCCCGCCCTGCATGGGCATATCCGGGTTGGGTGCATAATCCAGATTGTCCGGTTGGTCGAATGGATCGCCGGGGCCACGCATATCCGGGGTTTGCGATGGATCTGTTGAGGTGAAGGACGGCGACTGCTCATCGAAGCAGCCCTGCGCATCCAGCGCAGCCATGATGCGTTGGCGACCGTCCTGAGCATTGTCTGCCCGTTGTGCGGCCAGCATCCGGTCACGATCTTCCGCGATCATGTCCCGCTCGGCCTGCGCCTGTACAAGCGCGTCACCAATTTCCCCGCAAAGCTGGGCGTTGGGATTGCCGTAGACAATGATGCTGCCTGAGGAGCAGCCGTAGCTGCGCATGTCGTTCTTGATGCGGCGGATGACGATATTCTGCTGGGCGAGCGCATTGGCGTATCTGCGCACTTCCGCGGTGTTGCCGATGATCTGTGTCGGTTGATCCAGCTGTGCGCGCAGGGAATCGCAAACCGCGCTTGCCTGCGCCGAAAGGGGCGAGGCAAATAGCAGCGTAACAAGCGTGCCGAACAATCGGCTGCGGCGCGGGATCAATGGTCCGTCCGTTTCCTGACCCGCCATCATGCTGGTCATATCCTGTTGATCATCGCCCGCGATGGGTGGGCGAATATTCTTTAGCTCAGGATAACATAGTGCTGCGCCGCAAAGCGGCAACAGTCGGTTCAAAATTATGTTAACCCGCGCTTACTCGGATGGGTTGGACGCCTGCACCACGGCAAGTGCCGCCATGTTGACCACGCCACGCGATGTGACTGTCGGTGACAGGATGTGGACGGGTAGGGCAGAGCCGAGAAGGATGGGGCCGACATGCAGGCCTTCCGTCATGGTGCGCACGACGCCGAGCGTAATGTTAGCCGAATCGAGGTTCGGGAAAACCAGAAGGTTGGCTTCGCCGGAAAGCGAGCTATTGGGCATGGCACGCTTGCGAAGTGTTTCCGACAGCGCAGACCCACCCTGCATTTCGCCATCGATTTCCAGTTCCGGCGCGGCATTGCGCACCAGCTGAAGCGCACGGCGCATCTTGCGGGCGCTTTCGGAATCCCGCGAGCCGAAATTCGAATGGCTGGCGAGAGCGATCTTCGGCGTGATGCCGAAACGCTTGATTTCCTTGGATGCGAGGATCGCAAGTTCCGCGATGTCTTCTGCCGTCGGCTCGTAATTGACGAAGGTGTCAGTCAGGAACAGCGCGCCCTGCTGGGTGATCAGCAGGCTGAGGCCGCCGAATGTATGCGCATTCTGCTGCTTGCCGATGATCTGGTTCACATCGCGCAGATGTCGGTCGAAACGACCTTCCAGACCGCAGATAAGCGCATCCGCTTCACCGCGCTTGACGGAGAGCGCGCCGATGACCGTGCTGTTGGTACGAACGATGGTACGCGCCGCTTCCGGGTTGATACCGGCGCGACCGACCAAAGCGAAATAGTCATCGACATATTCGCGGTAACGTGGATCGTCTTCCGGGTTGACCACGGCAAAGTCTGCATTAGGGCGAATGCGAAGGCCGAAGCGCTTCAGGCGCGTCTCGATGATCTGTGGACGACCGATGAGGATCGGAACGCCGGTGCCTTCTTCCAGCAGCACCTGTGCGGCGCGCAGCACGCGTTCGTCTTCTCCTTCTGCAAAGATGATGCGCTTCTTCTCTGCCGTTTTCGCCAGATTGAAGATGGGCTTCATGATGAAGCCGGAACGCCAGACGAAGCGGTTCAGCTGATCGAGATAGGCGTCGAAATCGGTAATCGGACGCGCTGCGACGCCGCTCGCTGCCGCAGCGCGTGCAACGGCTGGCGCGATGCGCAGGATGAGGCGCGGATCGAAGGGCGAGGGGATGAGGTAGTTCGGTCCGAAGATCGGCGTTTCATCGCTATAGGCCTTCGCCGCGACTTCCGAAACTTCTTCACGTGCCAGTTCTGCGATGGCGTGAACGGCGGCCATCTTCATTTCTTCGTTAATGGTGGTCGCGCCGCAATCCAGTGCACCCCGGAAAATATAGGGGAAGCACAGCACGTTGTTGACCTGGTTCGGGAAGTCGGAACGACCCGTGCAGATCATCGCATCAGGGCGGGCCTGACGGGCCAGTTCCGGCATGATTTCAGGGTTCGGGTTGGCCAGCGCGAGAATGAGCGGCTTTTCGGCCATGCGCGCCAGAAGTTCCGGCTTCAGAACGCCAGCCGCGGAAAGGCCCAGGAAAACGTCGGCATCATCGATTGTTTCGTGGAGCGCACGCTTGTCGGTCTTCTGGGCGTAAACCTCTTTCCACTCGTCCATCAGCGTGTTGCGGCCGTCATAAACGAGGCCTTCAATGTCGTGGACCCAGATGTTTTCGCGCTTTGCGCCCAGTTCGACCAGCAGGTTGAGGCAGGCCAGTGCTGCAGCGCCCGCGCCCGATGCGACGATCTTGACGTTGCCGATGGTCTTGCCGGCAAGCTCCAGCGCGTTGGTTACCGCAGCGGCGACGATGATGGCGGTGCCGTGCTGATCATCGTGGAAGACGGGAATGTTCATCTTCTCACGAAGCTGACGCTCCACCTCGAAACATTCCGGTGCCTTGATGTCTTCGAGGTTGATGCCGCCGAAGGTGGGCTCCAGCGCCGAGATGGTGGAGACCATGTCATTGATGCCGGGCGCATCGATTTCGATGTCGAACACGTCGATGCCCGCAAATTTCTTGAACAGAACGGCCTTGCCTTCCATAACTGGCTTGGACGCCAGCGGGCCGATATTGCCGAGGCCGAGAACCGCCGTGCCGTTGGAAATCACAGCGACCAGATTGGCGCGCGCCGTATATTGCGCAGCCGTTTCCGGGTTTTCGTGAATGGCAAGGCAGGGGGCGGCAACGCCCGGGGAATAGGCAAGCGCCAGATCGCGCTGGTTGCCCAGCGGCTTGGAGGCCTGAATTTCCAGTTTTCCGGGACGCGGATAGCGGTGGTAGAAAAGCGCCTGTTCTTCCAGATCCGCATTGGCGTTTTTGTTTTGCGTGTTGCCCGTGTCCTGAGAACTCATTCTATCACCGCTTATTTCAAGTTTCTTGGAGGCCTTTGCATACAACAATCGGCCAGTGCGTACAGCCGTTTATTTTATCCGAGGTCGGCAAAATCGGTAGTTTAGAGATCGCGTAAAAATGCGGCCCGCTGCGTGTAAATATTGTTTTGTCATCTTGCTGAAACACGAGTCTGGTTTTGCAGGGGATGAAAGTTGCCGAGACAGGGGGAAGATTTCCATGGCCGCGCAAACCGAAGCCAGACAGTTCAGAACGCTTTTCATTTCCGATGTGCATCTTGGCTCTAAAGCGGCCAAAACGGATTTCCTTCTGGATTTCCTGCGTCACCACGAGGCTGAGACCATCATCCTCGTCGGCGATATCATTGACGGCTGGCGCCTGCGCCGCAACTGGTACTGGCCGCAAGGCTGTAACGACGTGGTGCAGAAGCTTCTTCGCAAGGCGCGCAAGGGCACCCGCATCATCTATATTCCCGGAAACCACGACGAGTTCCTACGCGAATTTCCGGGCACGCATTTCGGCGGCATCGAAGTTGCCGAACGTATGATCCACGAAGCCGCAGACGGCAAGAAGTATCTCATCATCCATGGCGATGAGTTTGACGTTGTGGTTCGCAACGCCCGCCTGCTGGCCTATCTGGGTGACTGGGCCTATGACGCGGCGATTGCCATCAACGTTTTGCTGGCGGCTATCCGCCGCAGGATCGGGCTTCCGTACTGGTCGTTTTCGGCCTGGGCAAAGCTTCAGGTCAAGCACGCCGTCAACTTCATCGGCGAATTCCAGCGTGTGGTGGCGGAAGAAGCCCGCCGCAACAAGGTGGATGGTGTCATCTGTGGCCATATTCACCACGCGGTGATGGAGGATATTGAAGGTATCCGCTACATCAACACCGGTGACTGGGTGGAAAGCTGCACGGCGGTTGCCGAAAACGCCGATGGCACCTTCGAGCTGATCACCTGGATGCAGGCCGGTGACAAGACCGAAGACCACACGGTGGGCGAACTGGAGCCAGTCGCTTTCCCGAAGCTCATCGGCACCTACGCAGCATAACGGACTTTGCCGTTCATCCCCACAGCTCCGGCTTTGGCGGATAAACGAGCGATCCTTCATAGATGAGGCCCGGGACACGATCCCGTGCCAGAAGCAGCGGGCCATCGAGATCCGCGTATTCCGTATCCTGCGCCAGCATCAGCGCCGGTGCCATGCCAAGCGACGTTCCCAGCATGCAGCCGACCATGATCGTATAGCCCAGACGCTGCGCTTCTTTCTTCATGATGAGCGCCTCGGTTAATCCGCCGGTCTTGTCGAGCTTGATGTTGATGGCGTCGTAGCGGTCGCGCAGCGAGGCGAGATCGGCGGTCAGATGAACGCTCTCATCGGCGCAGATCGGTACCGCGCGGTTTATGCGCGACAGAATACTGTCCTTGCCAGCGGGTAGGGGCTGTTCGATCAGTGCAATGTTTAGCTCCGCCGCGACCTTGAGGTGATGCTCGATATTCTCGTCCGTCCAACCCTCATTGGCATCGATAATAATGCGAGCCTTGGGCGCTGCCGCTCGAACGGCGCGTAGCCGTGCCTCGTCGTCTTCCGTTCCGTTCTTGATCTTCAACAGCGGTCGCGTGGCATTCTCGGCGGCTTTGTCAGCCATTGTGTCCGCATCGCCCAGCGAAATCGTATAGGCGGTGACGATAGGGCCGGGGGCGACTGGCAGAAGCGAGGAGGCAACGGTTTTGCCCGAGAGCTTGGCTTCCAGATCCCACAAAGCGCAATCCACCGCATTGCGGGCCGCACCCGGCTTCATCGCGTCTTGCAGCGCGTGGCGGTCCATGCCCTGCGACATCGCCTGTTCCATGGCGCGGATATCGGCAAGCACGCCGTCAATCGATTCGCCATAACGCTTATAAGGAACGCATTCGCCTACGCCTTTGACGCCATTTTGCTCGATCGTGCAGATCACGACCTCCACTTCTGTGCGGCTTCCGCGGGAAATGGTGAAGCTACCCGCAACCGGGAATGTTTCAGCTGTGGCTTGAATGTAACGATGCATCAAAATTGCCTTCGCGTTGGGGGATAAACCGGTAAACAGACGAAAAAACTCCGGAATTCGTCCGCAGTGCTGTGGCTTGGTGATCCGTCACTCGATATGAATCGTTAAGAATCTTTAATAGGCTGCATTCGCTTGGAGCAAGATGCAAGAACTTGAAACACGGCAACAGGCGCAACCGGCAGCAATCTCGGCGAATGATGACGCCCAGAATGGCGCCTCGCGCTTTGCCTTGAGCGGATCGTGGCGCAACGCCAACATCTCTTCGGTTCTGCCTGATATCGAAAAGCTCGAGAAATCCAAGCCTTCCGGCTCGATTACCATTGATCTCTCGGATGTCGACAACATCGATACTACGGGTGCCTGGATTTTGCGGCGCATGCGACACCGCATGGAGCAGTCCGGCACGCAGGTTGCCTTCGAGGGCAATGAGAAGATTGAGGAAATCATTTCGGCTCTGCCGGAGGAAGCGCCTCTTCCGCCCAAGGAAACCAGTAAAAAAGGTCTTGTCGAGCGCGTTTTTGATCCCATCGGCAAGAATGTCGTGCAGGCGGGCGCAGATTTTCTGGCGGGCATGTATATTCTCGGCTCCGCCGTGCGTGGCGCGCAGATGAAGCTGGGGCGAGGGCGCGGCGTTTCGCCTGCTGCCATTGTCAACCAGATCGACCATATGGGCGTGCGCGCCGTTCCCATCATTCTACTGATGTCGTTCCTCATCGGCGCGATCATCGCGCAGCAAGGCGCGTTTCAGCTGCGGTATTTCGGCGCTGAAGTCTTTGTGGTCGACCTCGTCGGAATTCTCCAGCTGCGTGAAATCGGCGTGTTGTTGACCGCCATCATGATTGCGGGCCGCTCCGGCAGCGCGATCACCGCCGAAATCGGCTCGATGAAAATGCGCGAGGAAATCGATGCGCTGAAGGTCATCGGCTTGAACCCGGTCGGCGTTCTCGTGTTTCCGCGGCTGGTTGCGCTGACAATCGCGCTGCCGCTTTTGACGATCATCGCCAACTTCGCGGCTCTGTTGGGCGCGGCTGTCGTCTCGCTGCTTTACTCCGGCATCACCTTCGAGGTCTTTCTGTCGCGCCTTCATTCTGCGGTGGAAATCTCGACCATCGCATCGGGCATGATCAAGGCCCCCTTCATGGCGTTGATCATCGGCATCGTCGCGGCAGTTGAAGGCATGAAAGTGGGCGGCAGTGCTGAGTCGCTTGGTCAGCATGTGACATCATCCGTGGTGAAGTCCATTTTCGTCGTGATTCTGGTCGATGGCGTCTTTGCCATCTTCTATGCAGCCATCGATTTTTAAGGAGCGGCTGTGCAGGATCAGGAACGGAAGACAGATAACAAAGAGAACAAGAAGGATCGGGAAGTCATTCTCTCGGTGGAAGGCGTGACGGTTGCATTTGGTGACAAGGTCGTTCTCGATAACCTTGATCTTGATGTTTATCGCGGCGAAATTCTTGGTTTTATTGGGCCATCAGGCGCTGGCAAATCCGTTTTGATGCGCGCGGTTTTGCGCCTGCTAAACCGTCAGAGCGGCACGATAAAGATTCTGGGTACGGATTATGACAAGGCGACAGAAGAAGAGCGTATGGCGCTCGACACCCGCCTTGGCGTGCTGTTCCAGCAGGGCGCGCTCTTTTCCGGCCTGACCGTGAAGGAAAACATCCAGCTGCCCATGCGCGAATATCTGGATTTGCCGCAGCAGTTGATGGACGAACTGGCATCGTTGAAAATCGAGATGGTGGGTCTGGCTGCCGATGCGGCGGACAAGTATCCGTCCGAGCTGTCCGGCGGCATGATCAAGCGCGCGGCTTTGGCGCGCGCGCTGGCGCTCGATCCCGACCTCGTCTTTCTCGATGAGCCGACATCTGGCCTCGATCCCATCGGTGCGGCAGAATTTGATATGCTGATTGCGCGGCTGCGCGATTCGCTGGGACTGACGGTCTATATGGTGACGCATGACCTCGACAGTCTGTTTTCGGTCTGCGACCGCATAGCCGTTCTGGGTGACAAGAAAGTCGCCGTGGAAGGCACACTTGAGGAAATGTTCGATAGCGACGATCCTTGGGTTCAATCATATTTCCGCGGAAAGCGGGCACGCGCCGTCGTCCTACCGGATGGCACGCAACACATTCCGGGGAGTGACGGATAGCCATGGAAACCAAGGCAAATTACACCATCGTCGGGATTTTCACGCTGATCGTGATCGCAGCCGCCTTCGGCTTCGTTTACTGGATGGCAGAATTCGGACGCGGTGGCCCAACAGCCCAGCTGACGATCCGTATTCCCGGCTCCGCCAATGGTCTGTCGGTCGGCTCGCCTGTGCGCTTCAACGGTATTCCCGTGGGCACCGTGCGCGGCCTCTCCATCGACCGTGACGACCCGGCCTATTCGATTGCATTTACGGAAGTGCAGGCCGATGCGCCGGTGTTTCCATCCACCCGCGCCGTGCTTGAAATTCAGGGCCTGACGGGTGCCGCCTATATCGAACTTTCCGGCGGTCGTAACAATGAAGAGCGCATTCTGCAAAAGTCATTCGACACCGGCGTGCCGGCAGAGTTGACCGCCGATCTCTCCAGCGTGACCAACCTTCTCGCGACGGCCGACAAGATTCTACGCCGTGCCGATGGCGCGATTGGTGAGCTGCAGGGCTTCGTACAGGACGCCCGTGGACCTTTGACGCAGACCGTGCGCAATGCGGAGAAATTCTCCAATGCGCTGGCCTCGAATTCCGATGGCATCGAGAATTTTCTGGAAAGCCTGAGCTCGCTCTCCACCACCGTTCAGTCCGTGTCCGTGCGTCTGGATAGCACGCTGACGGCGGTTGAAGATTTGGTAAAGGCGGTGGACTCGCAGAAGATCGATTCCATTCTGACCAATGTCGATAAGGTCACAGCCGATGTAGCGGCGTCTTCCGGTGGCATTCAGACTGTGATGGAAACCGTGCAGCGCACCTCGCGCAACTTTGAGCAGGCGAGCGCCGAGGTTCAGACAGTTGTGAAGCGTGCGGATGAATTGCTGGCATCGGTTGATGCGGCAAAGGTCAGCAATGCGGTGGAAGATGTTTCCGCAGCAACTGCCGATGCCCGTCAGGCAATTTCCACCTTCCGCCAGATTGCTGACGATGTCGGCACGCGCCGCCCGGATATCGATCAGGCGATTGCCGACTTCACCGATATGTCGCGCAAGCTGAACTCGGCTTCCAGCCGCGTGGATGGAATTCTGGCGAAAGTTGACGGTCTGCTTGGAACCGATGACGCCAATTCGCTTTTTGCCAAGGCGCGTGAGACGCTTGCTTCCTTCAAGGCGGTTGCGGATAATCTCAACACACGCATTGGTCCGATTGCCGATAATCTGGCGCGGTTCTCCAGCTCAGGTCTGAAAGATTTCCAGGCGCTGATTGGCAGCACTCGCCAGACTGTGGACAATCTGAACAACACGATCACGAATTTCGATCGCGATCCGCAGCGCTTGATCTTTGGCGGCGAGAACGTGAAACAGTATGATGGCCGGACAAGGCGTTGACGGGGGTTGAGGATTTGAAAGTTTCGTTGATGCGCTGGCAGGGATCTGTCCCGGCCCGAACCAAGGTTCTCGTCGTAATGCCGCTTCTCGCCGGGCTTCTGGCCGGTTGTGGAAGCAGTGCCAAGAACGATACGTTCGACCTTTCCGTATCGTCCGCGCCCGTCAGCCAGGCACCGTCGCTGCGCTCACGCCAGCTTCTGATTGCCGATCCGACCGCACTCAAGGCCCTGGACAGTGAAAACATCGTGGTCCGCCTGTCTGGCTCCGAAGTGCAGTATCTCGCCAACTCGCAGTGGAGCGATCGCCTGCCGCGCATGGTGCAGTCCAAGCTGGTGGAAGCCTTTGAAGACACTGGCAAGCTCGGCGGCGTCGGTCGTCCGGGGCAGGGTCTGGCCATCGACTATCAGGTCGTGACCGATATCCGCGCCTTTGAGGTCGATACGGCCAAGAACATTGCCTATATCGAGATTTCCGTGAAGCTGCTGAACGACAAGAACGGCACGGTCAAATCGCAGGAAGTGTTCCGCTCCAGCGCCCGCGTCAGCGGTTCGGGAAATGCCAATCTCGTAAAGGCACTGGACAACGCATTCGCCTCATCCTCGCGTGAGATCGTGGCCTGGACGTTGCGCTCGCTGTAAGCGGGCGACAGACGTTTCACGGCGACCTGCCGCATTCACCATTTTGCAGAACTCGAACTGAGATGCCCTGAATCAAAAGGCCCGGATCGCTCCGGGCCTCTTTCTTTATGGTTTGGCTTATTCTGCCGCTTCTGCATATTCGCTCATCGGCGGGCAGGTGCAGATAAGGTTGCGGTCGCCATAGACATTGTCGACGCGGTTGACCGGGGACCAGTATTTGTCCACGCGGAATGCACCCGGCGGATAGCAGGCCTGTTCGCGGGAATAGGGACGATCCCAGTTTCCAACGAGGTCTTCCACCGTGTGGGGCGCGTTCTTCAGCGGGTTGTTGGTCTTGTCGGAACGACCTTCCTCGATATCGCGGGCTTCCTGACGGATGGCCAGCATGGCATCGCAGAAGCGGTCGAGTTCGGCCTTGGGCTCGGATTCCGTCGGCTCGATCATCAGCGTACCGGCAACTGGCCAGCTCATGGTCGGAGCGTGGAAGCCGCAGTCGATCAGACGCTTTGCCACATCGTCCACCGTCACGCCGCAGCTCTCGTTGAGCGGGCGGGTGTCGATGATGCACTCATGCGCCACGCGTCCGGCTTCGGACTTGTAGAGCACGTCGTAAGCGCCCTTCAGCCGCGCCGCGATGTAGTTGGCGTTGAGGATCGCGACCTTGGTTGCCTGCGTCAGCCCTTCGCCGCCCATCATCAGGCAGTAGCTCCAGGAGATCGGCAGGATCGATGGCGAGCCGAAAGGTGCTGCCGAAACCGCACCGGTGCGTCCATCGCTGGCCGGGTGACCGGGTAGGTAGGGAGCAAGATGCGCCTTGACCCCAATCGGGCCCATGCCGGGACCGCCGCCGCCATGCGGAATGCAGAAGGTCTTGTGCAGGTTGAGGTGCGACACGTCGGAGCCGATATCGCCCGGACGGGAAAGACCGACCATGGCGTTCATGTTGGCACCGTCGAGATAGACCTGACCACCATGCTCATGAGTGATGTCGCAAATTTCGCGAACGGTCTCCTCAAACACGCCGTGGGTCGACGGATAGGTGATCATGCAGCACGAGAGGTTTTCCGCGTATTGCTTTGCTTTTTCACGGAAATCTTCGATATCGATATCGCCGTTTTCTCTCACCTTCACCGGTATCACGCGCATGCCGACCATCTGTGCCGAGGCAGGGTTGGTGCCATGCGCAGAGGTTGGAATGAGGCAGACGTCGCGATGGGCATCGCCGCGTGCAAGGTGATAGTTGCGGATGGTCAAGAGACCCGCATATTCGCCCTGCGCACCGGAATTCGGCTGCATGGAGAAAGCGTCGTAGCCGGTGACCTGGCACAGCTTTGCGGAGAGATCGTCGATCATTTCCTTGTAGCCCAGCGCCTGATCGGCTGGCACGAAGGGATGAATGTCGGAGAATTCCGGCCATGTGATCGGCAGCATTTCGGCTGTCGCGTTCAGCTTCATGGTGC
The DNA here is from genome assembly GCF_040427045.1 of Agrobacterium vacciniicorymbosi. Taxonomy (NCBI): domain Bacteria; kingdom Pseudomonadati; phylum Pseudomonadota; class Alphaproteobacteria; order Hyphomicrobiales; family Rhizobiaceae; genus Agrobacterium; species Agrobacterium vacciniicorymbosi. The sequence continues at coordinate 336,633 of NZ_JBETMF010000001.1, read as the reverse complement.
AGGAACCGAGCGGGATCATGGAGCGGTCGAGCGCCAGATCGCGGTCCGAAAGACGACGGATGTAACGGGTCATCTCGCTCTCGGCGCGGTTCATGTGGAAGATCGGATGCGTCATGTACTGGCTGGTGCGCAGCAGATCCTTTGGCAGGCGATAATCCGGCTCGAAATCCGAGATGGAGAAGTTGCCGCCGAAAGCACGCCACACGGCTTCCAGCGTTGCCGGGCGCGTGCGCTCGTCAAGGCTCATGCCAATCTTGGTGGAGCCGACCTTGCGCAGATTGACGCCTTCGGCGACGGCTGCCCGCAGGATCAGTGCCTGCATATGGCCGACATCGACGGTGATCGTGTCGAAGAAGGTTTCGGGCTCGATGACGAAGCCAAGCTTCTCCAGACCCTTGGCCATCAGCACAGCCTTCTGGTGGGTCTGCTGGGCAATGGCCTTGATGCCCTGCGGGCCGTGGAACACGCCATACATGGAGGCCATGACGGCCAGCAGCACCTGTGCGGTGCAGATGTTGGACGTGGCCTTTTCGCGACGGATATGCTGCTCTCGCGTCTGGAGCGACAGGCGATAGGCACGGTTGCCGCGTGCATCGACCGACACGCCGACGAGACGGCCGGGCATGGAGCGCTTGATGGCGTCCTTAACGGCCATGAAGGCAGCGTGTGGGCCGCCATAACCGACGGGAACACCGAAACGCTGCGACGAGCCGATCGCGATATCCGCGCTCATTTCGCCGGGGGATTTCAGAAGCGTCAGCGCCAGCAGGTCTGTTGCAACAGCCGCAATCGCACCGGTCTGGTGCAAACGGGAAATCAGGCCGGTGAAATCATTCAGCTGACCATGTGTGCCGGGATACTGGAACAGAGCACCGAACACATCGACGGGATCGAGATCGGTGAAGGGATTACCGACGATGACATTCCAGCCGAGCGGCGCTGCGCGGGTTTCGATCAGCGCGATGGTCTGCGGATGGCAGTTGGCATCCACGAAGAAAGCGGTTGCCTTGGACTTCGCCACACGCTGGCACATGGCCATGGCTTCGGCAGCAGCGGTTGCTTCATCCAGCAGCGATGCGTTGGCGACATCCAGACCGGTCAGGTCGGAAATCATGGTCTGGAAGTTCAGCAGAGCTTCAAGACGGCCCTGAGAAATCTCGGGCTGGTATGGCGTGTAGGCCGTGTACCATGCCGGGTTTTCCAGAATGTTGCGCTGGATGACTGGCGGCGTGATGGTGCCGTAATAGCCCTGACCGATCAGCGAGGTCAGAACCTTGTTCTTGTTGGCGGTTTCGCGAAGGCGGTCCAGCGCTTCGCGTTCCGTCAACGCTGCGCCCCAGGTGAGCGGCGTCTTCTGGCGGATGGAGGACGGCACGGTCGCGTCGATGAGGGCATCGAGGCTGTTGTAACCGATGACCTTCAACATATCCGTCATTTCCGACGGCGACGGCCCGATATGACGCCGGTTGGCAAAGTCATAGGGCTGATAGTCGGTGAAATGGAACTCTGTGGGAGTCGTCATTACGCAATAAGCTCCTTATAGGCCGCTTCGTCCAGCAGCGCATCGGCGTCAGACGCGTTGGAAAGCTTGAGCTTGAAGAACCAGCCGGCACCCTGTGGATCGGAGTTGACCAGCGATGGGTCGTCCACGATGGCCTGATTGATTTCGGTGATCTCGCCATCCAGCGGACAATAAACGTCGGAAGCAGCCTTTACGCTTTCAACGGTTGCTGCATCGCCATCCTTGGAGAAGGTCGCGCCAACTTCCGGTAGCTCCACGAAAACGAGATCACCCAGCTGCTCGGCAGCATGCGTCGTGATGCCAACGGTGGCAACATCGCCTTCGATCTTCAGCCACTCGTGTTCTTGAGTAAATTTCAGCATTGGTCTCTCCGGAAATTAGCGTTTGTAAGTGGGAGTAATAAAGGGCAGGGCGGCAACGGCGACAGGCAGATACTTGCCGCGGACTTCTGCGAAAATGGCGGTATCAGGCATTGCGAATTCTTTGGGCACATAACCCATGGCAACCGGACCTTCGACCGAGGGGCCGAAACCGCCGGAGGTGACTTCACCAATCTCCTTGCTGCCTTCGGCATCGGCAAAAAGCTTGGCATGGCCACGCACAGGCGCCTTGCCTTCCGGCTTCAGGCCGACGCGGCGGCGTGCGGTTCCTTCGGCAAACTCACCCAGAATACGCTCGGCACCCGGGAAACCACCTGCGCGATCACCACCGGTGCGGCGTGCTTTCTGGATTGCCCACTCAAGCGAGGCTTCGATGGGCGAGGTCGTCGTGTCTATGTCGTTGCCATAGAGGCAAAGCCCGGCCTCGAGACGGAGGCTGTCGCGGGCGCCAAGGCCAATCGCTTCGCAATCGGGATGCTCCAGCAGTGCCTTGGCAATGAATTCGGCCTTGTCGGACGGAACGGAAATTTCAAAACCGTCTTCGCCGGAATAGCCGGAACGGGACACGATGCAAGGCACGTCATGCAGCGGAACTTCCCGCACATCCATGAACTTCATGCCCGAAACGCCAGCCCAGAGTTCCGCCAGAACGGCTTCTGCGCGTGGTCCCTGAAGCGCGATGAGCGCGCGATCTTCCAGCAGCGTCACATCGCAGCTATCGGAAAGATGCGCCTTCATGTGTGCCAGATCAGCATCCTTGCAGGCGGCATTGACGACGACGAAGAGGTGATCGCCACGGTTGGTGATCATCAGGTCATCCAGAATGCCGCCATTCTCGTCGGTAAAGAAGCCATAGCGCTGACGGCCTTCCTTGAGACCGAGGATATCGACGGGAACCAGCTTTTCGAGAGCGAGGGCTGCGTCTTCCACCTTGCCGGACTTCGCCTTCACGATGACCTGACCCATATGGGAAACGTCGAATAGGCCAGCGGAGGTGCGCGTATGCAGATGCTCTTTCATCACGCCAGCAGGGTACTGCACTGGCATGTCGTATCCCGCAAAGGGAACCATGCGGGCGCCAAGAGACACATGAAGGGAATGAAGCGGGGTGACTTGTAACTCGGCTGTATCGGCCAAGGACGCCTCCAGGGTTACGCGATGTCGCGCGGGCTCATGTCATGACGCTGTTTAAAGCGCCGGGTTCAAGAGCCCCCTCTGTCCTTGTCGCCTGAGATTGTTATCCCTTCGGCGAGCCGTCCTTATGCAGGGTGGCTTCTCTCCAGAGTTCCGTCCTCGTCCGCTGGTCCTTTTGCCTGAGAGTTTCCGGGGCGGTTGCTCCTTCGGCCCCGCCGTAAGGCGGTGTCTCCCAGCGGGATGGAAGTTCATTATCTGCTTAGCCAGTTTCTTGGCAAGGACCAAATGACGCAGTCAAACAGTTTTTTGTTCAGCCTGCGCCATCGGATAATGGGAACGGCGGGACGTCTAACCAAGCCAAGTCAGCGTGACTCTACTCTTCTTTCTTTTCCGGCAGCTTCTTGTGCTTGGTGGATGCCAAATCTTCAAGTTCCTTTTCTGTCATGGACTTAGCCATGGTTTTTGAAGCCCCTTGTAAACGGGATTTGGGCATATCGCCGCGTTTTGCGGCCAGTGCTGCGCCGGCTGCTTTCTGCTGGGCCTTGGATTTTGCGGGCATGGGAACGGTCTCCTCGCTGTCTTTGACTGCGCAGAGAACGTGGCTTCAAACGCAGCGGTTCCGCCTGCGTGCAATTGCACTTTGATTTACAGCAAAAACCGCGATATCGCTTCGTGTCATGAGAGCTTCCATGAGCAAGCAACCGACATTGGCGACGAGACTTCTGGGCATCTTCTGCGCCACGCTGATGCTGTCGCTGGGTTTCGCTCACAAGCCAGTGGTGGCGATTGCCGCCACGACGGTTGCTTTCGATGAGGCCTATCGCCTTCCTGACGGAAGTTTTGCCGAAATCTGCGAGGGCCATGCGGGCGTCCAGACCGCGCATGAGAAGGGCAGGACGGATCACTCCGGTATATCCCTGTTCTGCGAAGCCTGCCTTCTGGCCTCCTCGATTCTTTTGCCAACACCGGATACGAATTCCTGGGTGAGGACGCATTTCGCCTGGCTGGATAATCGCCCGACGCTACGCGTCGCCATCGTGCATAATGTCGATGGCCAAAGCCCCAAGGCACGCGCCCCGCCTGCCTATTTTTGATCCCTGAACATCACCCTATACGACCCCTATAAAGACGACCTGCGATGCTTCAACAGCCGCAGTCGAGAGGATCACAAGATGAAAATTCACAACGTTACGCTTTGCGCCGCTCTGCTGGCATCCGTCTCTACCGTCCCGGCCTATGCCCATACCAGCTTCGTCAACCCAACGGCGGAGCAGGAAAGCACCATCGTCGCCGCGCTTCAGGTGCCGCATGGCTGCGATGGCGGCCTGCCCACGACGGAGGTGCGCATCCAATTGCCGGAAGGTTTCATCTCTGCCAAGCCGCAGCCAAAAGCGGGCTGGGATATCGAGATCATCAAGGATGATTACAAGAAGAGTTACATAAACCACGGCACCGAAGTGAAAAGCGGTCCTATCGAAATTCGCTGGACCGGCGGCGATCTTCCGGATGCCTATTACGATACATTCAACGTGCAGGGCAAAATCTCCGGCGTGGATGCAGGCACCAGCCTGCCATTCAAGGTTACGCAGATTTGCGGAGACAGGGGTACGGCCAATTGGGACGAAGTGGCCGAAAAGGGTCAGGACCCGCATTCCCTGAACAATCCGGCACCGACGATCAAAATCGTTGCAAAGCAGGCGGTGACCGAGGGTCACGACCATGATCACGCCGCCCACGATCACGGTGCTGGCGAACATGCCGCGGATGCTATGAAATCCGGTGATATCGAGCTTTCAGGCGCTGTTGCCAAGGCCATGCTGCCCGGCCAGCCGGTCGGTGGCGGGACCGTGACAATGAAGAACGACGGCGCTTCTGACGACCGGCTGGTATCGGTGGCGTCACCGCTCGCCGGGCGCGTCGAGATACACGAAATGGCAATGGTCAATGACGTGATGAAGATGCGCAAAATGGCTGCCGGTGTCGTCATTCCCGCAGGCAAGACAGTGGATATGACATCCGGCGACCTGCATTTCATGTTCTACAATGTCAGCAAGCCCTTCGCCGAAGGCGACAAGGTGCCGGTAACTCTGACGTTTGAAAAGGCCGGAAAGGTCGATGTGATAATGGATGTGGGCTCTGGCAAGGGTGGCCACGAAGCGCATCAGCATAACTAAAAGAGAGGCTGCCGGGTATCGCTGTAATCCGGCAGCCCTTCCGTACTGACGCTTGTTTTTATTTTGTGACCGTCAGTCTGGCCTGCATTCCGGCCGCATAGTGGCCTTTGATGTTGCAGAAAAGAAGATAGGTTCCGGGAGTGAGATTCGCTTTCAGCGTGCCGTTCTTCCCGGGTTTCAAATCCGACACTTCGCCGACGCTCTTGAGCTTTTTCTCGTCGATCCGGTTCTTTGCTGTATCGACTGGAATTGTCTCATCCGCAGATTTCAGCTTCACAAGAACCATTTCATGCTCTTCGGACATGGCGTCGTTGTGAACCACGAATGTAGCGCCTCCAGCCTTGACGGTTGGTTTATCAATAACGAGCGACATCGGTTGCCCGGCCTCACCGTTCTCAGTTACTTTGATGGTTGTCGCAGCGAAGGCGGGTGCCGCGATGAACAGGGCGGCTGTTGTTGCCAGGATATATGTCGACGAGGTTTTCATTAAGTTGCTCCCAATTTGCATCGTCTGGGAGCTTTTGCCAGCTGGCTGACAACAGGCTGAACGCTGAAGATAAAACGCACATAAGACGATTAGTCAGATGCGGCTTTGTTTTCCTCATATGCTTCAATGACTTCTTCGAGAGTCGCCTGCGGGTTCTGATGCTTTCCGGCCGTCAGAAAATGAAGCGATAGTGCAGGCTGGCTTACCACGGCGACCATCTGGTTGAGCTGGCTCTCATCACTTTTTCCGGTCTTGCGTGCCAGTTCGCGCGCAGCCTGCTCGATTTCCATCTTTCGCGGCGCGCGCTGCACGGACTTGATGCTATCGGCAACAAATGCGGCGGTGGTCGCTGAAACTGTCAGAACCTGTACCATGCGATCACCCTCCCTATCTTGGATGATCCAACTTATCAGAGGTGAATTGACTCCCGATTAAATCCAAGGGTTGCATTTAAGTAAAGTTTTAACAAAGCGCGGAATGCATTTTTTACCCTATGCGATGCTTCGGGAATTTCTCTTTGGCCTTGTTTGTCGTAGACAGGGCTCATTCGCTTTCACATCCCGGAGAATTCTATGCTCAACATCGCGCTTGTTGCCCTTGGCGGTGCAATCGGTTCCGTTGCCCGTTATCTGGTGGGACTCTGGGGCGTGCGGCTGGCAGGCGCGAATTTTCCTTGGGGGACAATCACCGTCAATGTCGTCGGGGCGTTTCTGATCGGGCTGATGGTGGAGATGGTGGCCCGCCGTTTCGATGCGTCCGCCGAGATGCGAGTCTTTATCGTCACCGGCATTCTCGGTGGTTTTACCACATGGTCTTCCTTCACACTGGATGCCGTGGTGCTGTTTGAACGTGGCGATATGGGGCTTGCAGCGCTTTATCTTGGTGCAAGTCTTGTCGTTTCTTTCGCTGCAATCTTCGCCGGGCTGGCCTTGGGCCGCGCTTTGTTCTAAAGGCAACGGAAAATACCGCACGCTGACGATGCGGACGCGAGAAAAGAAAGAACGGATTAGCCATGGCAGGTATCGAGCACATCAAGGTTGAGCCCGAAGAGGGCGGAATGCGCCTCGATCGCTGGTTCAAGATCCACTATCCCGGCCTCGGCTTCGGACCGCTGCAAAAGCTGCTGCGCTCCGGGCAGGTGCGTGTGGATGGCGGACGGGTAAAAACCGATGCGCGCGTGGAAGCCGGGCAGACCGTTCGCGTGCCGCCGTTGGATGTCGATTCCAAGGTCAAGGGCGGGCCGATCAGCTCCACCGACCTGAAAAACTCCGACGATGTCGATCTTTTGAAGCGAATGCTGCTGCATGAAGACGAGAAGGTTTTCGTTTTCAACAAGCCCGCCGGCATTGCCGTGCAGGGCGGCTCCGGCATCAACCGTCATATCGATGGTCTGCTGGAAGCATGGACGAGTTCCAAGGGCGAAAAGCCGCGCCTCGTTCACCGTATCGATCGCGACACATCTGGCGTTCTCGTCGTCGCCCGCACCAGAGGTGCCGCGCAGAAACTGACGGCGGCGTTTCGTGAGCGTGATACCAAGAAGACCTACTGGTCTCTGGTCAAGGGCGTGCCGCGCAAGCATCAGGACAAGATTTCGACCTGGCTGGTCAAGGAACAGACGCCGGATGGCGACCGTATGCGCATCGCCAAGCATGGTGAGGAGGGGGCCGACCACGCCGTTTCCTATTACCGTGTCATCGATACCGCCGCGCAGAACCTGGCATGGCTGGAAATGGAACCGTATACGGGCCGTACCCATCAGCTGCGTGTTCACGCTCTGCACATGGGCCATCCGATCATCGGTGACCCGAAATATTACATCGAAGACGTCAACTGGGATTTCCCGGGTGGTGTTCAGAAACGCCTGCATCTGCATGCGCGAAAGATCGACATTCCGCACCCATCCGGCGGACGCCTGCGCGTGACGGCACCTTTGCCACCACACATGGTGCAGACATGGAACCTGCTGGGCCTCGATGTTGCCGATGGCGACAGGGACGACGAATGAAACTGGTTCTGTTCGATTGCGATGGCACGCTGGTCGATAGTGCTGCACTGATCCATGCAGTGATGTCTGATACGTTTTCAGATTTTGGAAAGCCGAGACCGCATCTTTCTGCGACCAAATCGATCATAGGTCTCACTCTGGATATCGCTATTGCCCGCATGCTCGGAAAGGAGCACGTGGACGACGAAGCGCGAGCGATGACGGAGCATTATCGGAAAATCTACCACCCTCTGCGCGAGCGGCCCGACATGATTGTTCCCCTGTTTGATGGAATAAATCCATTGATCAGTGATCTGATAAAAAGGGAAGATTTATTAATTGGAGCTGTAACCGGTAAGGGGCGTCGCGGCCTTACGCATATTTTGGACACGCACGGTTTCCGCCAGCATTTCATCGTATCACGCACGGCGGACGATTGCCCCTCCAAACCGCATCCGGCCATGGTGACGGAATGCTGCCACGAAACCGGCATGGTTCCCGCCGATACTATTGTTATCGGCGATGCCATTTACGATATGCAAATGGCAAAGGCGGCGGGTGCCAAGGCGATTGGCGTTGCCTGGGGCTATGCCTCCGTTGACGATCTGTGGAAGGCCGGAGCCGACGCCATCGTCAACCATCCAAGCGAAATTCCCGGCCATATTCCGGGCTGATGAGGACGTATCATGCGTGACCTGTTGAATGATCTGACGGAAGGCTTGAGCCACCCGGACCCCATTCGCCGTTCCCAAATCCAGATGCAGAAGCCACTGCCGAAGCGTTTCTATAAGGATGTCACTGTTGGTGAAACGCAGGAGGGCGCTTTCAGCGTTCTTCTGGACGGTAAAACCATGCGCACTCCCGCCAAGAGCCCTCTGGCCGTGCCCACCCGCGCGCTTGCCCAGTTGCTGCGCGACGAGTGGGATGCACAGGTCGAGGTCATCGATCCGACGGTCATGCCGGTTTCCCGCCACATCAATACCGCCATCGATGGCATTGCAAGCGATACACAGGCGGTGTTCGAGGATATTCTGCGCTTCTCATCCAGCGATCTTCTTTGCTACCGGGCAGGCGAGCCGGAGGCGCTGGTTGTGCGTCAGTCCGAGCAATGGGATCCGATCATCGACTGGGCATCCCATACGCTGGGCGCGCGGTTCATTCTCATCGAAGGTGTCATGCATCAGGAGCAGCCGCGCGAAGCGATTGCCGCCTTCGCCGTGACGCTTCGCAAATACGACACACCCATCGAACTCGCCGCCCTGCACACCATGACAACGCTGACCGGCTCCGCCATTCTGGCGCTTGCTCTGGCAGAGGGTGAGCGCAGTCTGGAAGAAGTCTGGGCGCTGGCGCATCTGGACGAAGACTGGACCGCCGAGCAATGGGGCGAGGATGAGGAAGCGCAGGAAAGACGTGCCAAGCGGCTCCTGGAAATGCGCGCCGCCGTCCATGTTATCACCGCTGCAAGAGATGGAAGAGCGTAAGGCTTTAACGCTTTTCTAACCGTAAATGTTGATGATGGATGCGGAACCTGACGTAAGGGGAAGCGTCTATCATGCACCACTCGCTGAAGCGCCTTGGCATTATTTTGCTGGCGTCTCTCGCGCTCATGTCTTTCAGGCTGGAGCCTGAAACGAGCGATGGCGAAAGGCTGCTTTACGACGTGCGCGGCGCCTTCGTCGCAGCGCGGCCGGATATCTCCGCTGAACTGATGCAATCCATCCAGTACCAGATGTCGAATGCGATCAAGTCCACCACGCGGGACAGAACGCGCCCGCGCGTGGTGCTGACCATCCGCCTCATCTCCGTCACCAAGGGCTCCTTCATCTTCGGTGAACGCGCCTCGGCCCGCGTGGTGGTACGCGCTGCCGCCGTGCAGACGGGCGAGGTGGTCGCAGAGTCGGCCTTTACCGCCAACATTCTCGGCATCGACAAATCCGCCATAGAGCAGGAACTCGCCTACGGCATTGCCGAGCGCGTCATCGCCGAGTTCCGCCTCAACCGCCCTGCGTCGCTGGCAACGGCCTTGTTTCCGGGCCGGTTTTAATTCACCGTCATATCCTTGGGTTAGGGGGAGTGCGTCGTGGCCGCAGGAGCATATGATGAAATTGATTGGCGTCGTTGGTTTAGCAATTCTGGTTCTTATGCCCCTTCATGCTTCAGCCACTGAAAACCGTATAGATCGCATCCGACCCGATGCCCCTAAACTGGCGCCCTATGGCAGCTATCCGGTTGGCGTGCGAACGATTACGGCGCTCAATCCGGACCAGATAGATGTCGTCAATATCCAGCCCGGAAAGCCGCTTCCCCGTTACGACCGCAAGCTGGTTCTGGAGGTCTGGTATCCGGCCAAAAATGCAGGGCAGGGTGGAGACTACAGAGTCTTCCTGCGCGACGGGAAGACCGAGGTTTCCATTGCAGGGCAGGCGCAGAGAGATGCCGAACCGCGCAAGGAAGATGGCAAAACATTTCCGCTGATCATCATCTCACACGGCTATCCCGGCAACCGCTATCTGATGAGCCCGCTTGCAGAAAATCTGGCGAGCAAGGGTTATGTCGTCGCCTCCATCGACCATACCGACAGCACCTATAACGACCAGCGCGCCTTCGGCAGCACATTGGTCAACCGCCCGCTTGATCAGCGCTTTGCCTTGCAGGAGATGGCACGGCTAAGCGATGCGAAGGATGGCTTCCTGTCCGGCCTCGTCGATGTCTCGGAAACCGGCCTGATTGGCTATTCCATGGGTGGATATGGCGCGGTCGTCACCGCTGGTGCTGGCGTCTCTGCAAAAGCAGTTACAGCGGACTGGAGCGCAAAGGGAGGCGCGTTCGCGATCCATCAGGCTGGATCGAAAGAGCATGCTGACCTTTTCGACCCACGCTTCAAGGCCATCATCGCCATCGCCCCATGGGGCATGCAGCGCGAGATGTGGGATGCGCAGGGGCTTTCGGAAGTCAAGGTTCCGGTCCTCTTCATGGCCGGTAGTGCCGACGATGTTTCGGATTACCAGAAAGGCATACGCCGGATTTTCGAAGGCAGGATGCCGGTTGACCGTTACCTGCTGACCTTCGCCGATGCCAACCACAATACGGCAGCCACCATGCCAGCGCCGGTGGAAAGCTGGGCCTTCAACAACGACCTGGGCTTCGCGCCGTTCGAACATTACGCCGATCCGGTCTGGGACACGGTGCGCATGAACAACATCGCCCAACATTTCTCAACGGCCTGGTTCGATCTCAAACTGAAGAACGATCAGAGCAAAGCAGCGTATCTCGATCTGGTCGAGGATTCGGACAAGGGCGTGTGGGCCGCCAACAAGGATGGCAGCCTGAAATCGGAGCATAGCTATTGGAAAGGCTTTGCCAACCGCACCGCCAAGGGCTTGCGGCTGGAACACCGCAAGCCAGACTGATGCCGCGTATCACCCAAGACGCTCCGCATGCCATTTCAGGTGGTCGTCCATGAAGGTCGAGATGAAATAATAGGAGTGGTCATAACGCTCGTGCATGCGAAGTGTCAGCGCGATGTCCGTTTCCTTGATCGCTTCTTCGAACAGCCATGGGCGTAAGCCCTTTTCGAGGAAGTTGTCCGCCTTGCCCTGATCGATCAGGAATTCCGGGAAGCGCGCGCCATCTTCCACCAGCGAGCAGGCGTCGTATTGACGCCACGCGGCCTTGTCTTCGCCCAGATATTTCTCGAAGGCAGGTTCGGACCAGTCAGCGGAGGAGGGCGCGACGATTGGGGCGAAGGCTGAGCAGCTCTTGAAGCGATCCGGGTTCTTCAGCGCAATCGTCATGGCTCCGTGGCCACCCATCGAATGGCCGAAAATACCCTGGCGGTTCAGATCCGCCCGGAACTGCTCCGCGATCAGCGCCGGTAATTCCTCCGTGATGTAGCTATACATCTGATAGTGCTCAGCCCAGGGCTCCTGCGTGGCGTTGAGATAGAAGCCAGCGCCCTTTCCCATCTGCCAGTTGGTCAACTCATCAGCCACATCATTGCCGCGCGGACTGGTATCGGGGCAGACTACGATCAAACCAAGCTCCGACGCCATGCGGCGATATTCGCCTTTATCCATGACATTGGCATGGGTGCAGGTCAGACCGGAGAGATACCACAAAACCGGGCAGGGCTCCTTGATTGCTTTCGGTGGCACATAGACGGCAAAGGTCATCTCGCAATTCGTGACGTCTGAATCATGCGCAAAAACGCCCTGCATGCCGCCAAAGGCGGAGTTTTGAGAGATGATTTTCATGAAGCTATTCCTTGTATGAAGACTGCATTCAGCCCGCCAGTGACACGGCGGCGTTGACAGCCGCTGCGACGAGAACGGTGTTGAAAAAGAACGAGACGATGGAGTGCAGCAGCACCACCTTGCGCATAGAGGTCGTGGTAACGGCGACATCAGACGTCTGTGCAGTCATGCCGATGACGACGGAGAAGTAGAGGAACTCATAAATTCCCGGATCATCCGTATTCGGAAAATCCATTCCGCCACGCGGCTGCTTCTTCTCATGCGCTTTGGAAGGCCTCCAGAACAGATGGGCGTAATGGATCGCCGTCATCGTATGAATGGTCAGCCAGCCGAAAAAGACCGATAAAAACGCAAGAGCGAGCGACCACACGGTTTCACCCGCGGAGTGATTGAGCGCAATGAACAGGGATGCGACCGACACGCTGACCGCCAGAAAGGTGATGGCGATGATGGCGATTGCCGGCAGATCGTCGCTGTCGGCATGCGCCTTCATATGTGCGGCGGTGAGGCGAGGGAGGTGGAAACAGATGATCGCGAGATAGGTCAGGAAGAACGCGATGGCTGCGCCTTCCACCGCCAGAGACGGTATAATGACGAGTAGCCCCACCAGCACCAGTGCACTGAGCGCAACAGCGATCAGAAACGGCCGATGCCTGGAGTAATTGCTGACCTTCTGCTGCGGTGTTTTCATGAATATGTCTCCAACCCGGCCTATTTTTTGACCCGACGGCACATGCGGTCAAGCGTTTCCAGAAATTGCGAGCGGTCACGCGGTGAGAAAGCAGCGTTATAGCCCTTGCTTTCACCGGTTTCCCGCAGATGCGCACCGAGATCACGCATGGCCGTTGCCATGCCGATATTGCTTTTATCGAAGATGCGCCCGGTCGGTCCCGTTACCTGCGCGCCATTGGCAACGCATCGCCCCGCCAGAGGAACGTCGGCGGTGATGACGATATCGTCTTCACCTGCATGTTCCGCAATCCAGTCATCGGCAGCATCGAACGACGCAGAAACGATGACGTTCTTCACCATCGGATCGCGCGAAGGCCGTAGCCCGGAATTGGCAACGAATGTCACCTCCAGCCCATGGCGCTCAGCTACCTTCAAAATCTCCGGCTTTACCGGGCACGCATCGGCATCAACATAAATCTGCGGCATCAACACTTCTTCTCAAACAAACTCACACAGTCTTTTAGAAGCGCAGCCTCAATTTCCCAAGAGCAATTTGCGTGAACGACTACGTAGCCGCTTGCACTGCCGCGGCGTCGCTGCGCAAAGCCACTTCCGCCACCACAAGCGCGGTGATGCCCGCAGCGAAAAAGCCCACTGATAGATATACGACCGTCCCATCATAAAGCTGGCCGAAAACAAGGGCGAAGAGCGTCGAAACGAGGCTCGATCCCGAGGCGATGATGGACGCGCCGAAGCCGGCGATCTGCCCGAGTGATTGCATGGCCAAGGCATTCAGATTGCCGAACAGCAGACCCATTGTGAAAAAGGTGATGAAGAGCATCGCGAGAAAGACGGGAAAGGGCAGGTGGTTTCCATAAGCGATGGAGGCGATCATCATCACGAAGGTAACACTTGCCAGACCGACGAAGGCACCGCGCGCCATCGCCTCCATGCCAAAGCGCTGAACGAGCCTCGCATTCATGAAGAAGGCCAGCGCCATGGAAATGGCGAGCCCGGCAAAATAGAAGGGCAGGGTCTCTGCAACGCCATAGGCATCATAAAAGATGTCGGCAGCCGTGCTGAGATAGAGCAGTTGCGCGCCGAAGACGAGGCCACTCGCCACAAACAGCAACGTCACGCGGCGGTTGGAAAGGATGCGAAGGCCATTGGCCACAAGCAGACGCGGGCGAAATGGAATGCGCCGCGCAGCAGGCAACGTTTCCGGATGCCGAACGGCCAGCCAAAGGCCGAGAGCAAGAGCGATCACCAGATAGGCGGCGAAAACACTGCGCCATCCCGCAATGGAAATCAGCCCTTGCGCCAGCGCTGGCGCAATCATCGGCACCAGAATGAAGAGGGTGAACATGAAGGACATGACCCGCGCCATAGCATTGCCTTCAAACTGATCACGGATCATGGCGCGCGTCGCGATCTTCGGGCCGGACACACCGATGCCCTGTAGAAAGCGCCCGACAATGACCATCTCCAGAGAATTCGCCAGCATCGCGATGACGGTGCCACAGAGGTAGATGCCGAGCCCGAACAGAAGCGCACGCTTCCGTCCAATCGCATCGGATATCGGCCCCAGCAACAACTCGCCAAATGCCATGCCAAAGATGAACAGCGAAATGACGTGCTGGGTGGAGAGCGGCGGTGGCGTGCCGAGTTCTGCTCCAATTGCGCGTAAGCCGGGCAACAGGGCGTCGATGCTAAGCGAGGTCAAGGACGTGAGGAGTGCGTAGAGGACGAGGCGTTCGCGAAATTGCATGGAGATGAAACGAGCCATTGTAGAAAAGGATCAGAACAACCTATATGAAATGCGTAAGGCCACAATGGTTTGATATCATTGAAACTTCTGAATACTCAGCTTTATTGTATTCAAGCTGCCGAGCAGATCACCGAACGATCAGAAAAATATCGCCGACTTTGCGCCGAGGCTTCAGAACCGCTTCGATTTCCACGCCGTTATCACCATGGAAGACTTCAAACGACCTTTGGTTCTGCAGACCCATCCGCGATCGACCAGATACACACGAGCAGTCCTCAGGACACTGAACGACCATCGTGCCAAGCTCACCATCTTGCTGTCGCTTGAGTGTGATGGAAAGTTTGATACGAGGCTCAGCGTTGGAAATCACATCACACTCTTCATTCACCCGGCGCATGGCCGTTCCTAAAAAGGGGGCAGCGGCGCCATCAAGGATGATTGCTGCCTGAATATGACGGATCCCGGCATTTTCTGTCTGAGCGAAGGTGGGCGACGCCGATCCCAAGACAAGTAGAAGCATCAGTTGAATAAGTCGGCGGCGGCTCATTACGGTGGCCCTTGGTCCATTTCTGACGCCATCTGCGTCAACATGGCTGATGTTACATGCGGCAATTACGATGTAGTGATCTCAGCAGTAGCGTAACGTCATGGCTGGAAATATTCAAAAATGTCAGACTGGGTAGATTGGTTTCCGATTGTCTTCTTTCCGTTGAAGATACTCGTACTGGGCACGGGCATGTTCTTCTCCATCAAGTGGCACTACGATCAAGGGAAGAAGAAGAAGTAATGAGACCAGCGGACTGTAGGCGTCCAACGTCCGTTGGCATCAACGCAGCAGTCATGGGAGAAGGGTGTCGCATTTCTATCCGGCCCAACTGTCGCATTACTAAATGGGCGCTACACACAAAGATCGCATAAGATAGATTATGGAACTTTTATAGATGATGATGTGACGGAATCCTAGTGGAGATGGCGGCCTTTAATCAAACGAAATCAAAATCATCCGTTCAACTCCTCAACCAACCTATATCTCTCCCGATGCCTCTCTACGTCGGATTTCCAACTCTTCGCTGTAGCGTCTTAGCGTATGGCTTTCTGTCAGCAAACCTACGGGACGGTTTTCAATTTTGTCGTTTACCACCGCCAGAGCTTCGCTTTCCGTGGCGTCGAAGGATGCTGCGGCCTGGCGGGCGTTCATGGTTGGAAGAAGCACGTCGGTCTTGTAGCGCAGATAGGTTTCGAGGCTGATCGTTTTGGAATCGCGTTCCATGGGATCGGCGTAGATTTCTGGCACCAGAATGATGCCGGCATAACGGCCGTCGTCGTGGGTCATGATGACGCGTTGGGTTGAGCCGAGTGGGAATTTTTCCTTGAAGGCTGCAAGGCCGATGCTGACCGGTTCCTTGCGGATGTCGGCGCGCATCATTTTTCCCACGGTCAGGTCGCGGATCCAGCCGATGTCATGGGCGCTGCGGATGCTTTCGCCGCGCAAATGGAAGCGCCATGTCGCGAAGGAATAGCCGAAGGTCGTTCGGACCACCAGCGACGTCGTCATTACGGCTGCGAGAACCAGCACGGTGATCTGGAAGTCGCCTGTGAGCTCCAGCGCCAGGAAAGTCATGGTCAAAGGCCCGCCGATAATGGCCGCTGCGAAGGCGCTCATGCCGATCACGGCATAGACGATGGGCTGGGTATCGCCGTAGCCGATATAGGGCGCGCAGATCGCGAAGATCTTGCCAAGCAGCGATCCCATGAACAAGGACGCGAAGAACAGGCCGCCACGAAAGCTGGAGCCGATAGAGATCGCGCTGGCTGCGGCTTTAAGAATGAAGATGCCCGCCAATCCGGCAATCGTCATGTTTGCATCGAGATTGAGATGCAATGCGCCGTGGCCACTGGATAGAACCTGCGGTGAAATCAGTGCCAAAACGCCGACTGCAATGCCGCCGATGGCAGGCCTCAACCAAATCGGGATTTTGCTTTTCCGCGCGGTTTCCTCAATGAAAGACACCGCCTGCATGAGGACAATGCCAACGCCAGCGCAGACGGCACCGAGAAAGATCGCTGGCACATAATCCGGTGGCGTGACTTCGCTGGAGCCGAATATATCGATGCTGAGACCATGCTGGGACAACAGTCCCGTGACGATGGTTGCGACAAGTGCGGAGACGATCAGAGGTGCGAGCGTGACAATGGTATAGGTGCCGATGATGAGTTCGATGGCGTAGAATGCGCCTGTCAACGGAGCGTTGAAGGCAGCGGCAATTGCGCCTGCGGCGCCGCAGCCAACGAGGATACGCATGTCCCCTCGCCGCAGTTTCAGCTTCACGCCCAGCTTGGATGCGACGCCACTGGCCACCTGCGTATAGCCAGCTTCGAGCCCGACAGACGCGCCGAAACCGTTGGATACGATGTTTTGCAGGCAGACGATGACACTATCGGTCAAGGACAGACGCCCGCCATGCAGGGCATTTGCCTCGATGGGGTCGATCATCGGCTTTTTTCGCGTTTTGGAGATGACGAAAATGATGATGCCGAGAACGACGCCACCCGCCAGTGGCCCCAGCAAAACGATCCAGCCCGAGAGATCGCTGCTGCTCAAGCGTTCAACGTCAAAGATGAGAACATGTAGCGCGGTGGTTATGGCGCCGATCAGGACCACAAAAAGGCCCGAGGCAATTCCGACGAAGAACGCCAGAATGACAAGTGCGATTTCACCACGTCGGAAAATTGCGCGCAGGCGGCTCGAGCGCAGATTGTCGAAGAAGCTTGCCATACTGGGCGCACGGAACGGCTTGGTCGACATGATTTCTCCTCCGGCAGTCCGCTTAAGCTTTCAGGTCAGAACGCCTCAGCCGACATATCGATTTCAAACCGCATCTGGTCGTAACCCGGCTCGACGTGATCGGGCGTCTCACCCATGACTATGTCATAATCCAGAGGCGTGTGCATGTGTGTGAGGATCGCCCGTTTGGGTGCCAACCTCTCGATCCAGCCCATAGACTGTTCCATGGAAAGATGGCTGGGGTGGAAACGATATTGCAGCGTATCGATAATGAGCATATCGAGCCCACTCAAACTGGCGATGGCCTGTGCCGGAAAATCGCTGACATCGGTGCAGTAGGCCACATCGCCGATGCGAAATCCCAGCGAATGGGTGTCGCCATGCTGTTGCAGATGCGGCTTGAATGAGATGGTTCCGCCTGCCCCACTGATTGCGATCTCGGCTTCCATATCGTCTATGAGATGCGGCTCGACGATGGGCGGATAATTGCTGCCCGGCGGCGTCTCAAGGCAATAGGGAAAGCCATCGCGAATGCGCTGCATCGTCACCGGGTCGGCATAAACAGGAATGCGAACTCGGCTGGAAATGAAATATCCGCGCAGATCATCGATACCATGCAGATGGTCGGCATGGGCGTGGGTATAAAGAACCGCATCGATATGCGCGACTTTTGCGGCAATCAGCTGCGCACGCAAATCCGGCCCGGTATCGATGACGACGGTCGTTACACCGCCATCCGGGGCGAATTGCTCGACCATGAAGGCGGCACGGGTGCGTTGGTTCTTCGGGTTATCAGGATTACAGGCACCCCAGTCGCCGTTGATACGCGGCACGCCGGGCGATGAGCCGCAACCGAGTATCGTGAACCGACGCCGAAAGCCTGCCACTGCCTACACCTTCGTCATTTTCGAAAAGCAGCGAAACGCGTTTTCGGTGGTGATCTCTGCCATCCGATCATAGGCAATGCCGTGAACCTCGGCCAGAACTTCTGCCGTGTTGACGACGTAAGAAGGCTCGTTGCGTTTTCCGCGCCAGCGCTTCGGCGCCAGATAAGGTGCATCGGTTTCCACCAGCAGCCGATCCAACGGAACGGTTGCCGCGATATCGCGGATATCCTGCGATTTCGGGAAGGTCAGAATGCCTGAAAAAGAGACGTAACCGCCAAGCTCCACGCCAACTTCTGCCAGTTCAGGCCCAGCCGAAAAGCAATGCAGAATGAAGGGGAAGGCTCCCTTCCCGCTTTCCTCGCGCAGAATCGCAATCATGTCGTCATCAGCACTGCGGCTGTGAATAACGAGCGGCAGCTTCGTGATACGAGCAGCCTCGATATGACGTCGCAGGCCAGTTTTCTGGTCTTCCGGCTTTTGCGTATCGTAGAAGTAATCCAGACCCGCCTCGCCGATTGCCACGATCTTGTCATGGCTGTTGGCCAGCCGCACCAGATCGTCAGCCATGATATCGAGTTCTTCATCTGCATTGTTCGGATGCGTGCCGACCGAGCAGAAGACCGAGGGATATTTTTCCGCGATCTTCAGCAGTTCGCCCAAGCGGGCAACGCGGGTGGAGATCGTCACCATCTGCGCAACGCCAGATGCGTGAGCGCGCCCGATGATATCTTCGCGCTCCGCATCGAAATCGGCGAAATCCAGATGGCAATGGGTATCGATCAGCATCTGTCTTTAAGCCTCTGGCGCCACGTAACGTGGGAAGACCGGCTTCGGTGCCTCGAGCGGCGTTCCCGGCACCAGACGACCAGCCTCACCCAACGCCGTGAAATCGCGCTTGTCCGCAGGCGCGGCCACCAGATCGAGCAGCTTTTCGCAAGAACCCGGCATGAAAGGCTGAAGCAGAATGCCGATCTGGCGCACCACTTCCGCAGTCACGTAGAGAACTGTGCCCATCCGCTCCGGATCGGTTTTCTTCAGCGCCCACGGTTCTTGGCCTGCGAAGTAGCGGTCGGTTTCCGAAACGACGGCGATGATGGCGGCCAGCGCCTTGTGGATCATCTGCTTGCCCATCTCGTCGCGGCATGTTGCCAGCAATGCATCGGCCGCAGCCAGCATGGCCTTGTCTTCTTCCGTATAGGCGCCGGGTGTTGGAACCTGCCCATCGCAGTTTTTGACGATCATGGATAGCGAGCGGCTGGCAAGGTTGCCGATACCGTTTGCCAGATCGGCATTGATGCGGATGCCGATGCCGTCTTCACTATAGCTGCCGTCCTGTCCAAAGGACACTTCGCGCAGGAAGAAGTAGCGCACCTGATCCAGCCCGAAATGGTTCACCAGATTGACGGGATCGACCACGTTGCCCAGCGACTTCGACATCTTCTCGCCCTTGTTGAGCAGGAAGCCATGCGCATAAACCCGCTTGGGCAGCGGCAGGCCGGCGCTCATCAGGAAGGCAGGCCAGTAGACCGCGTGGAAGCGGATGATGTCCTTGCCGATGATATGAACATCAGCGGGCCAGTATTTCGCGCGCGGGCCGTTCTTGTCTTCGATATAGCCCGTCGCGGTGATGTAGTTGGTCAGCGCATCGACCCACACATACATCACGTGCTTGGGATCATTGGGAACCTTGATGCCCCAATCAAAGGTGGTGCGCGAAACCGAGAGATCCTTAAGGCCAGACTTGACGAAGGACATGATCTCATTGCGGCGCTCGGCCGGACCAATGAAGTCAGGGTTTTCTTCGTAAAGCTTCAGCAGCTTGTCCTGATATTCGGACAGCTTGAAGAAATAGCTTTCTTCCTCGACCCATTCGACCGGCGTGCCCTGCGGCCCGTAGCGAACGCCATCGGCACGCACTTCCGTTTCGTCCTCGGCATAATAGGCCTCGTCACGCACGGAGTACCAGCCGGCATAGCTGTCCTTATAGATGTCGCCGCTATCGGCCATCAGGTTCCAGATGTTACGCGACGTCTCGTGGTGACGCTCTTCCGTGGTGCGGATGAAATCGTCATTGGAGGCGTTGAGCAGCTTGCCCATTTCGCGGAACTGGTCGGAATTACGCTGCGCCAGCTCTTCCGGCGCAATGCCTTCGGCGCGCGCCGTCTGCTGCATTTTCTGGCCGTGTTCGTCCGTGCCTGTCAGGAAGAAGACGTCCTTGCCATCCAGACGCTGAAAACGCGCCATGGCATCCGTTGCGATCAGTTCATAGGCATGGCCGATATGCGGCTTGCCGTTGGGATAGGAAATCGCTGTGGTGATGTAGAAAGGTGTCTTGTCTGTCATGACGCTCGATCGGCTTTACGGTCTGTTTTTGAGATAGACCGCTCTTAGCCTATTGTTCGCACAAGCGAAAGCAAAAGCGTGCTCGATCATAATTTCGGCGCAGCACCCAGATTTGCACGGTCACACAAGCAAAAGAACTCTCGGAACAAAAAAAGTGAACGCTTCGTGGAAAATTGGATGCCATTGTTGATCAAGGGGTCGCTGAACTGAATGCCAGAAAAACGAGAATGAATGGCCATCGTCATCTTCTGTCACATGGGTCCAAGTATCCGGCAACGAGGAGTTACGGTATGCGAAAAAATGCCATGGAACACGCTCAATTCCAATCTCTTGGGTACCAATGAAAATCATTGATGATCGAACGCGTAAGCCACTTTCCTCGAAAAGTTCTCGTTCTGCTGCTTCCTGAGATTTCTCACCTTTTTCAATCGTTCCTTTTACAAACTGTCTTCCGGCTGAAGGATGAGTAAAAGTGAGCACTTCCAATCCATCCTCCGATTTTCTAAAAACAACGGGGCAAACTTTCTCCATATTTGTTCTTCCGAGGTTTGTAGGAAACCTTACGTCAAACCGAGCGCATGTCTTCCAGAATGGAAAGTACCATCTGCTTCTTGTCCAGATTATAGGCCTGCGCGATGGTGATGCGCTCTGACAGCGAAGACGACAGGCGCGCATGACGCTCGGCTGCGTTGATATCCCCCGCCATAGCCGCCGCCCTCGCCCGGTCCATCAGGGCTTCGGTGGCATGTTCCATGAAGAAGCCTAGAACGATATCGCCATCCTTCTGGGCCAGAACATCGGCCAGCTTGTGCATCTGCTTGCGGGCGGAGGGTCCGGTCGCGGCCATGACTTCACCGAAGACATCCACAATGTCAGCGCCGCCGTAATTCAACAGCTTCAGCGCCTGCGAAACGCTGCCCTTCGAGGCTTCCAGAAGCGTATCGCGCTTTTCGGCAGACATGCTCAGCCCAAGGTTCTGCAGCGCAAGCTCCATATCTTGGTTCTGCAAGGGCAGCAGACGAAGCGGCATGCAGCGGGAGCGGATTGTGGGCAAAAGCTTGCCCGGCGCGTGTGATAACACCAAAAACATCGCCCGTTTTGGCGGTTCTTCCAGTATCTTCAAAATCGCGTTGGCGGCGTTGCGGTTCAGGTCATCGGCGGGATCGATGATGACGATGCGCCAGTTGCCGGTGCCGGAGGTCTGCGAGAAGAAATGCCCTGCTCTGCGCACCTCATCCACCGTGATCGCGGATTTGACCTTGCCGGTCTTTTCATCGACCGGGCGTGTCAGATGCAGCAGATTATGCGATGCGCCGGAGGAAATCTGGCGGCTGACCATGGAATCCTGATCGGGATCGGCCATTGTTTCCGGTGCCTGCGAAGGCTCCGGGTTAGACAGAACATGGTTGGCAAAGCGGAAGGCCAGTGTCGCCTTGCCGATACCTTCCGCTCCTTCGATGAGAATGGCGTGATGGCCCTTTCCGGAGCGGTAGGATTGCGCCAGAAACTGCTCCGCCTCGTCATGGCCAAACAGCTTGGTGTTTTCCTGCGGCGGAATCGCACCGTCCAGAACGCCCTGTACGTCGCTCATTCCGCGACTTCCGAAAGGCTGGCCATCTTGGCAAGCAGAGGCTCCACGAAGGAGAGAACGTCTTCCGTTACCTGGGTCTGAGGCTGATCCGCGTTGACGATGCGGCAACGACGCGGCTCGTTGAGAGCAATGTCGAGATAGGCCTCGCGGCGCTTCTCGTGTGTCTCAAGCTCTTCTTTTTCGAAGCGGTCAGGTGTGGCACCCTCGTCCGCTCTCTTGCGCGCACGGGCAAGGCCCGCGGCGGCTGGGATATCAAAGATCAGCGTCATATCCGGCATAGTGCCATCGATGGCGATGCGCTGAAGGGTTTCGATGAATTCCGGTTCCAGATTGCCCGTTGTGCCCTGATAGACGCGGGACGAATCGAGAAAACGGTCGCACAGAACCACGGCACCTTTTTCCAGAGCCGGGCGAATGACTTCCTCGACATGATCATTGCGCGCAGCGGCAAAAAGCATCGCTTCCATACGCACGCCGAAGGGTTCTGCCGCGCCGGACAAAAGCACATGCCGGACGGCCTCCGCACCCGGCGACCCGCCCGGCTCCCGTGTTACCACGACATCCAGCCCGCGCGCGCGCAAGGTTTCCGCCAACAGGCGAATCTGGGTGGATTTGCCAGCGCCCTCGCCGCCTTCAAAGCTGATGAACAATCCGTTGTTTTCGGGCAAAATCTCTTCCTGACTTCAGGTTTACGCCAGTCCGTGTTTAACGCATATCAGCGCGTTGCGAAACCTCAGGCGCTACAACCAAAAGAACAATAGTTCTTTCAGTGCGCCCGCCGCATTTTGCGTCAGCGTACCTTTTTCCACCGCCGCCGTGGTGTAAAGCGGCACTTCGCGCAGCAGTTTTTCGCCGGAATAAATCTTCAGCGTCGCGGCGTTGTAATCGGCCGCCAGCGGCGCATTCAGCGGCCAGTTATAGACGATGCGACCGGACAGGCGATCTGGGTTGTTGATCGGGACCAGTACACTCACGGCTTCATGCACGGTCAAATCCACGGCAGATGTCGCACCGCCATAGATGCCAATATTTCCGACCGTCTCGTTCTTCTGGAACAGATTGCGTTTCTCAAACGCCGTCAGGCCCCATTCCACCACCCGACGTGCTTCTTCCTGCCGGGTCTTGTCGTCAGGCAGACCGGCAAGCGCCAGATAAATGCGGCGGCCGTCGCGTTCGGCAGAGACGACGGCAGAAAAGCCGTGGCCTTCTGCAAAGCCTAGCCCCAAGCCATCGATGCCATTGCCGAGAAGCGAGTTCTTGTTGCGCTGAAAAATACGGTTCCACTCGAAATCCGGCTTGCTGAACAGGCTGTAGCGTTCTCCGAATGTCTCATGAATATGCTTGGCCAGCACGACCATTTCTTTGGCCGTCGTGTTGCTGACCTGATCCGGCAGTCCGGTGGAATTGGCAAAGGAGCTGTCGCTCATGCCCAGTTCCGCCGCCCTCGCCGTCATGCGCTTGGCGAAGGCTGGGTCGGAGCCAGCCATGCCCTCTGCAATGATAAGGCAGCCGTCATTGGCGTTCTGAACGATGATACCCGTCAGCAGATCATTGATGCTGACCGAGGATTTGAGCGCCGCAAACATGGTGGATGTGCGGGACGGCGCTCCACCGGTGCGCCAGGCATATTCGGAAACCGGATAAGCAGTTTCTGCGCTCACCTGCCCTTTGGAAAGCGCATCCGAAATCACCTCCACCGTCATAAGCTTGGCGAGGGACGCAGGCGGAAACTGCGTGTTTTCATTGACGGCCAGCAGAACTGTGCCGGTTTCGGCATCGATCATATAGGCCTGCTGGGCTTTGGTCGCCAGAGGGCCGGATTGCGCCTGCGCAACAGAAATGCCAGCGCCGATACAGGCCGCAGCAAGAAGCGCAATGCGAAGATGTCGGTTGATTGTATCGCGCATGAAAACGCCAGCCCGCCGTCCTGTGGTGTTAAGCCCGCGCCTCACGACGTCAGCGATGCTACGCCGATGAGGGCATGCACATCGAGAATCGCTACGCAGTTACGGAGAGTATGCGCAAGACTGCAGCAAAGGGCAAAGATCAGCGACCCTTGCCCTGCTTGTTTTTCACGAAATTGAGGATGGACTGCTCGGTCAACTGACCGCGCTTGACGAGAACCGTATCGAAAGCGCTTGCGGCCTTGGAGACGGGCGCCTCTTCCGAATAGGCAGAGGCAAAGCGGGCCGATGGTGTCGGCGCGCGCAGGAAATTGCCTTCCGGGCGCTCAACGATGAAAGGACCGATTTCCGGCAGGATCACGAACTGCTCAGCGCCCTGCCCCATAACGGGTGCCGGACCATTGACCAGCGGCATGGCCTGCAATGCAGCGTTTTTCTTGGTCCCAGCCATGGCCATCTGGGCGGAACCGCCATAGGCCGGGCTCTGCGGGATCGGAATATTCGTCGCCGAAGCGGATGCGACCATCACGCCCGTTGCGATCTGACCTTCAGGATTGATACCCGGGTTGCGGGAACCCTTGGGTGAATAGGACGCCATCAAATAGGGCATGTCGTGGCCGTCAAGCGGTGCGCGGCCAACATATTGCACCCGCACATTGGCGGTGCCTGTTGCCTTCATATCCAGCAGATCAGCCGTCTTGCTTGACACGTCGATCAGGCGGCCTTCGTGGAAAGGTCCGCGGTCATTGACGCGGACGATGACGGAAGAACCGTTGTTGAGATTGGTAACGCGGGCATAGCTGGGCAGCGGAAAGGTGGGGTGCGCGGCAGAAAGATGTTCCTTGTCGTAGGCCTCGCCATTGGCGGTCAGACGACCGTGGAACGCGGAGCCGTACCAGGATGCAAGGCCGGACTTGTCGTAATTCTGTTCTTCCTTGGGGAAATAGCGACGACCCTTGACGGTGTAAGCATTACCAACAAGAAAACGCCCGCCGCCCTTGGGAATGTTTGCGCCATCGGCAACACGCGGGCTTGCCTTCACGCCATATTCCGACTCGGAAAAATATTCCTTGCTGCGCTTCGGTTTTGTTTCGGTTTTCGACGTGGTCGAACAGGATGCGGTCGCTGCGCACAGAACGGCAATGCCGAGCCACTTCGCGCTCACACCGACTTTCTTAACCGTAGAGTTCAAATCCTATGCCCCGTGCTGCTGCTGGGTCGCCTTTGCGACAACCCCTCTCTCGCCTCGATTGTCATGCCCCTGACACCGAAGCACCTAACAGGCCCTTAATCTTGCCCGTAACATGGCAAAAATGCGAACGGCACATACGAATTCGATAAAATTGTAATGAACGTGGTTAGCCATTGGTTAATGCGCAACGCGCCCAAACCATGCCGAAATGCCCGCACAGACGGATTGACGGGATAGGCCAAACAGTTATAAAGCCACGCTTAAGACGGATGGGTGTCCGAGTGGTTTAAGGAACCGGTCTTGAAAACCGGCGTGCGTGAGAGCGTACCGTGGGTTCGAATCCCACCCCATCTGCCAGCGTCTTGAGAGCGTCGAACACCGCCGTTCGCTCTCCTAATCCCCTAACTTACCACGTCCTCTGCCCCATGTTCGCCATTGCGATCGGTATTGGGAAACCCGTTACAAAAACGGCCTGATCGCCATTTCGCATCCCAACACGAGAAGGCTGACGAGGAACCAACGGCGGAAGGTTGTTGGGCTGATGCGGTGGCGTACGCATTGGCCTACCCACATGCCCGCAAGTGCTGGAAGAATGGCTACAGTCGAGATGGCGAGATTGCCGGACTGAAACGCGCCGTGACTTCCAAGTCCAACGGCTAGCGCGATTGTCGAGACGGTGAAGGAAAGGCCAAGCGCTTGAACCAGCTCTTCTTTTTTGAGGCCTAGCGCCTGAAGATATGGCACGGCAGGAATGACGAATACGCCCGTTGCGCCAGTGACGATGCCGGTAATCGCCCCGATGAGCGGCGAGAGCCAGGGCTCCAGATTGTCCGCGATGATGAGCTGTCGGGCGAGTAAAGTATAGGCAGCATAGACGACGAGTGCCACGCCGAGCAGCGCAGTCGTGATGCCCGTATCGCCACGCGCGATCCCTGCCGAGCCCAGCACCGTTCCCGCCACGATCGCCAGCATCATCGGCCAAAATCGACGCAAGAGCTTGTCGAAATTCGGCCCTGACAGCAACTGCCAGACATTGGTCACGAAGGATGGAACGAGCAGCAGACTTGCGGCAGCTAGCGGTGAAATGAGCGCTCCCAAAATACCCATTGCCACCGTTGGCAGGCCCATGCCGCTGACGCCTTTAACGAGACCAGCGACGAAAAATGTTGCAAATATTGCGGTGAGCAGAGGAGCTGAAAAATCTGACATGCCCTTTTGAATATCGCCTTTCAGACGGCAAACAATGCGGATGTGCCGAGCGGGAACTTCGGCTATGCCGAAGGCTGGATGTGAAAGGTTCGATGAAATGCGCTTCGACTTGACCGATCTTCGCCTTTTTGTTGCCGTAGTTGATGCTGGCAGCATCACCCATGGCGCGAGCGATGCTGGCCTGTCCCTGCCCGCTGCCAGCGAAAGGCTACAGGATATGGAGGCCGCAGGCGAAGTCCTACTGCTCCATCGCGGGCGACGAGGTGTGATTCCCACCGAAGCTGGCGAAGCACTGGCCCACCATGCGCGCACTATCCTGCACCAAATAGCACAGATGCGCGGCGAACTCGGGCGTTATGCCAAGGGCATGCGTGCGACGGTGCGCATTCTCGCCAACACAGCTGCCATGACCGAGTTTTTGCCACAACGCCTTGCTCCCTGGATGGCTGCCAACCCGCAAATCGACATAGACCTTCAGGAGCGACAGAGTACCGATATCGCCCGCAGTGTCTCCACGGGCTCAGCGGAGATCGGCATACTCTCCAGTGCGGCGGAAACGGACGGTCTTACATTGAAGCCATTCGCCGTCGACAGGCTGGTTGCCGTCTTCACTCAGGACCATGTCTTTACGCAGAAACCATCCCTTCGCTTTGCCGATCTGTTGGGCGAGCATTTCGTCGCGCTGACGGATGGTGCTTTGCAGCAGCATCTCGATATGCAGGCTGCCCGCCTCGGCGCGAAGCTCAAGGTCCGAGTGGCACTTCGCAATTTCGATGGCATCTGCCGCATGGCAGGCGCGGGAATCGGTGTCGGCATCGTGCCGGAAACAGCTGCGCGTCGCTTCAAGCGGTCTACGCGAGTGGCCATGATGCGGCTTCAGGACGATTGGGCAACCCGAAAATTGTCTGTCTGCGTCCGTAAGGAGGCTGAACTGACCGCACCGGCAAGAAGCCTGCTGGATCATCTGGCCAAACCCGGTCGATAAGGCTCACATCAGACGCCAAAATGGTTTGAGACTTTTGCGCATGCATTTATAACGACCGCAACTGACGATTCTCTAAGGGCTTTTGATAATGTGGATTGAAGTGACAGCGGCAAGTAACAACCAGAAATTCGCCATCAACTTTGACCATGTGACCCAAATATCGCCGCTTGTTCAGGGCGCCCTTATCCTGCGCGCAGGAAATGAGCGCGTACAGGTCATGGAGAGCTACGATTATCTCGTCGCGCGCCTGCACGCCGCCGCTGTGAAGTAAGTCATATACCGGCGAAGACCGCTGCGAGCGCCAGCGCCGCAGGCACGGACTGAATGAACAGAATCCTCTTGTTTGCGGTGATGCCACCAAAAACGCCTGCGACGAAAACGCAGGTGAGGAAGAAGATGGCAAAGGTCCGGTCGTGCATCACGCCGAAGATCAGGCCGGCTGCGAGAAAGCCGTTATAGAGACCCTGATTTGCGGCCAGAACCTTGCTGGCTTCCGCAAACTCCGGCGAGAGCTTGAAGGCTTTGCGACCCGCAGGTTTGGTCCACAGCGCTGTTTGCAGAACGAGAATGTAAAGATGCAAAAGGGCAATCAATAAAATCAGTGTGTTGGCAATCATGCTGCGCCCTCCCAGACAAAGTGATGAGATGATGCGGCGTTTCAAACGCGCGCATCACCCCAAGAATCAGGGCTTCAGCAGTACCTTGCCCACCTTACCTGAAGCTAGCGATGCTTTGATCGCCTGGGAAATGTCGGCCAAATCATAAATGCCATCGACGGGCAGGCGAATCGTCTCATTGGCCACATGCTGGATCAGCTCGCCGATCAGGCGGCGGCGCTCATCCGCTGGCATGGAGCCGATGACCGTGCTGCCCCAGAACCCCTTGATCGTCAGCTGCTTGAAAATCACCGGACCGGAAGGAATCTGCATCGCCTCCCCGGTCATGCTGCCGAAGGAAACGAGGAGGCCGTTTTCACCCAGAAGCTCGACAATATCCTTGCTGGCATTGCCGCCAATGGAATCGACACCAGCGCGGATTGGGTTATCGCCCGTGAGCCCACGAACCTTGTCTTTCCAGTCCTTCGCAGCTGTCGAAATACCGTTGACGATGCCAAGCTCGGCCAGCTCAGCGACACCTGCATCGCGTCGAACAAGATTGATGACATTGATGCCGCGCGCCTGCGCCAGCATGGCAACTGCCTTGCCAACAGCGCCATTGGCCGTGTTCTGGACCATCCAGTCATTTTCTTTGACGCCGAGAAATTCCAGCAATGTAATGGCGCTGAAGGGCATGGCGATGAGTTGAGCCGCAGCCTCATCCGAAATCGCAGCCGGAACAGGCACCACGCCGTCCGCAGCCGCCAGAAAATATTCGGCCCATGAACCATGGACGCCAGCGGCGGTCACGCGTTTCCCCAGCAAGCTGGAATCGGCCCCCTCACCCAACGCGTCGACGATGCCAACGGCCTCGCTGCCACCGATGGCGCCGGGCAGTGGTGGCTTGTATCCGTAGCTTCCCCGCACAGTCCAGATATCGTGGTTGTGGATGGGCGAGAGGATTGTGCGGATGCGAACCTGCCCCTTGCCCGGCTGTGGAACGGGTGCGTCCTTCAATTGAAGCACGTCTTCCGGTTCACCGAAAATATCGTGGGATGCGCTGCGCATGGAATGATCCTCGTCGTGAAAATTGCTGATGCGCCAGCGTTTCGAAACAATAAGGCATTGATATGAATTTGAATTGTCCGCGCTGAAAACAAAAAAGCCGACCCAAAGGCCGGCTTTCGATTGAGAGATGGCATATGCCTTACTGGCAGACGCGGAAGCTTTCCATGTGCCAGCCGCCATCATAGGCGTTGCGGACCTGACGATCTTCGAACCAGCAACGTGGCGGAGGTGGCGGTGGCGGTTCTACGTAGCGTGGGCCACTGCCGTTCACCAAAGCGCCGCCGATAATTCCGCCGAGAACACCGGCTGCAATACCACCAGCGATCACTCTACCATCGTGATTGCGGTGCTTGCGCGGCGGGTCACGATAGGGAGGTGGCGGTGGGCCGCGACGGTCGTAGCGATACGGACCATCATAATATTGGGCCGAAGCGCTTTGCACGCTGGCCAGAACTGCGCCGCTGGCGATGACCGCGGCAAGCGTTGTGAGAAGAATTTTTTTCATTGCGGGCTTCTCCATGTGAGCCGAACCGTCCTGCGGTAGCGCCTCAATATGCTCGCAAAATGGCACGATATTGATGAACAAGTCCTGAACGTCGAAAGTTGAAATGCACCAGATTTTCTTTCCGGGGTTTTCTGGCGAGGCGTACCGATAGCCAGCACACTGGCCTTTCGCGCATAGGTAATGGAGGCTATGGCTGATTTGCTTCCTCCACGGGAGGAG
This sequence comes from Agrobacterium vacciniicorymbosi, assembly GCF_040427045.1. Lineage (NCBI taxonomy): Bacteria > Pseudomonadati > Pseudomonadota > Alphaproteobacteria > Hyphomicrobiales > Rhizobiaceae > Agrobacterium > Agrobacterium vacciniicorymbosi. Next base: position 306,972 of record NZ_JBETMF010000001.1, on the reverse strand, counting down.
CTCCCAAGTCCTGAAAGCCAATCAGGCAATAGCTTAGCCCCGCCTTTTGGTGGGGCCTTTTTTATTGTACGCGCTGCTCCGCACCGCCCTCAAATATTTTTTTCTATTGCACGCAACCTTTTTTATAGCCCCGCCGTTATGCAGCCGAGACTTCACGTCTCGATTCCCCTCTCGACTGATAACCCGCCCTGTGCGGGTTTCTTTTTGCGCACTAAATTATGTCGCGATGGCTGACCTAATTATTTCGCAGAGCGTACCGATTATGTGCAATATGCACTATCTCGCCGCTGCTATTCTGATTTATGAAATTGACATCGCTCAAGGGCTTTGCCCAACTTTTCCCCGAGCGAACAACCTGCCCCGCCCATGTCGCGGGGCTTTTTTGTTTCGGCATTGGAAAAGAGTGTCAGCGCAGCAATGGCTGCACGGGTACCGCAACGTCCACTCTCGGCCCAACCCGACCATGATCGTTGTGGTCATTCAGCAGGTCACGGAACAGGTCGATGATGGCCGGAGGCATGTTTCTGGAAAAGTCATCAAATATCTCGCTGGCGCGATTCCATGAATAGATCGCCATCAGCGTCAGAATGAGCAGCAGCAACCACGGCCAGATGGGCTTTCTGCGTGGCGGCCTGTCTTTTACATTCTCTTCGATCGTCATCGTAAAGACCCTTAGCTTCTGGCTTTATCGTCTTCCGTAACGCGGCTCGCCGCCCGGCGCATAGGCTGCCTTCTGCAGGAAACGGAAGATATTGCCGCATTGGGCACAGCGTATCATGTACTCGGCGGGATTTCCCGAAGGCCGCTCCGTCCTGAAACCGGCAGGCATTTCGTCTACCCGAAAATCGACGTCGGGATTGACCTTCTCATCGATCTCCGACGCTTCCGCAAAGCCGCTATGGCCGCATTTGGAACATTCGAGTTTGCGGGAATATCGATCGCGTGAGGCCATGGTGCATCCTTTGTTTCGGGACAGGTAGCAATCGGCACGCGCCAGTTCAATACATATTGCCGAGCTACACACCTCCTTACCCACGAAGCTCTGTATTGTTTTCAATCAAGCCCGGCATTTTATCGGCTTCAGATACTATTCATAAACCACTTGGTAACGCCATCGCTCTAAAGTTGGTGGGTGAAAAGTCTGGCGGGGCGTGTCGGACGGAACAGTGGCATGCGATTAAAGAGTTCAACCGTGTTGAAAAAAATATCTGAGGGACTACGGCGCGCTATAGGCGTGACGTCTTTTGCAAAGGCAATGCTATTTGCGACGGCGGTAACGGTAGCATCCGTTTCTTCCGTGCAGGTGGCGAATGCTGATCCCAAATATGCTGGTATCGTTATCGATGCCAAAACAGGCAAGGTTTTGTACAGCGAAGATCCAGATGGTTTGCGCTATCCAGCGTCGTTGACCAAAATGATGACGCTCTATTTGACCTTCGAGGCTTTAAGCGCCGGCCGCATATCCTTGAATTCGACTGTCCCCGTTTCAGCAAATGCTGCCAAGGAGCCTCCAACCAAGCTTGGTGTGCGCGCTGGCGGTTCTGTAACGGTCGAGCAGGCCATTCTCTCGCTTGTTACTTTGTCTGCCAACGACATCTCGACCGCACTCGGTGAGTATATTGGTGGCTCTGAAGAGCGTTTCACACGGATGATGACGGCTAAGGCTCGCGCCCTTGGCATGACGCGCACAACCTATCGCAACGCCAATGGATTGCCGAATACTGCCCAAATGACCACGGCTCGCGACCAGGCCCGTTTGAGTATGGCATTGCGTCAGCATTTCCCGCAATATTACGGCTACTTCAGCACGCGCTCCTTCAATTTCGGAAAACGCGTCATCGGCAGCCACAACCGCCTCGTAGGCACCGTTCGCGGCGTCGACGGCATCAAAACCGGTTACACCCGCGCAGCAGGCAGCAACCTTGCAACATCCGCACAGCTCGATGGCCGCTCTATCGTGGCCGTTGTTCTCGGTGGTCGCTCCAGCGCGGCGCGTGATGCGACCATGCGCAAGCTGGTTGCCGAATATCTTCCGCAGGCATCTCGCAGCGGTAGCGGCAATCTTATTGCTGCGACACCATCTGTACCTATCGAAGAGCCTGTTGCTGTCGTGGCCACTGCACCAACCTCCTCTGCTGGTCTTCCAAATGCCGGCCCTGTTCCGCAGGCCCGTTATGCAGATGAAACACCGGTTTCCGCTTTCGCTCCGGCCCCTGCCAATGCCGCGGTTGCTGCTATGGATGTGGCAACGCGTCCAAAGGCTGCCGCACGGCCTGTTCCACCCGCACCTGTCAACATGAAGCCGGATCGTTCGCTCGTGACGAACTCCACCAAGGTTGACAACATCGTGACGGCATCAACCGCCCCTGCCCCATCGACTTCCGCCAATGCGGGTTGGGTTATTCAGATCGGCGCATCGCCGGACGAAGGCTCTGCACGCAATCTGCTCCAGTCCGCACAGGACAAGGGTGGCAGCCTGCTTCGCACAGCCAAGCCCTTCACGGTCGCCTTCAGCAAGGACGGCGCCCAGATGTATCGCGCTCGTTTCGGTGGCTTCGGTGACCAGAACCAGGCGGTCAATGCATGCAACGCTTTGAAAAAGAAGGGCATCAGCTGCTGGGCATCGCTCCAGTAAGCGGAAGACGTTTTGGGCACCGGTGATGGTTATGAAAATTCAGATTACCGGTTCCTCTCCTCGAATTGTATTGTGTAACGAGGCTTTCCAGATGGCGATCAACGAAAACTATTCGGACATTGCAGCAGGTAAAGGCAGACAACAGAGTCTTTCCGTGCTTCACCCGATCCATGAAGCAGCAATGAGAATTGCCGATTTAGGCTTGAACAAATCGCGCCACAAGACGCGCGATCTGGTCAACCTTCTGCTTTGCCACGGCGCACGCGCCTGGCGCAGCAACCAGCCGGAAGCGAAGATTCATCTTCATATTTCGTGCCGCTCCGGCCGCAGCGCAATCCATATGCGCCTGCGCTGACCAGCGACGATCCACAAAAAAGCCCTGCGAAACATCGGTTCCGCAGGGCTTTTTCTTGTCTGGTATTTGGTTCGTCTGAAAAGTTCGGCTTATGAGAAACGCAAAAGCGGCGGATTTTCACCCGCCGCCCCCACTATCAATCTCAGCTATCACTTTCCGGCGTCGGATCGGTCGCGGGCGCATTGCTGTCGGCAACCAGACCATCTGCCTCGGCTTCACCGAGCGCTTCGACCTCGTCTTCGCCTTCCGGCTCATTGATACGTTCGACAGACACGACCTTTTCGTCCTTGGCGGTCAAGAAGATCGTCACGCCCTTGGTGGCGCGGCTGGCGATGCGGATGCCGTTGACCGGCACGCGGATCAGCTGACCACCATCGGAAACCAGCATGATCTGGTCCTTGTCCTCAACCGGGAAGGCAGCGATCAGCTCACCGATTTCCGCAGTCTTGGATGTGTCGGTGGCACGAATGCCCTTGCCGCCACGACCGGAGGTGCGGAAGTCGTAAGACGACGAACGCTTGCCGAAGCCCTTTTGGGATACAGTCAGCACGAACTGTTCGCGCAATTTTAGTTCCTGATAACGGTCTTCAGGAAGATCACCTTCTTCAGAGACCTCTTCGCCAACCAGCGTGATGTCTTCTTCATCCACACCTGCTGCACGGCGCTCTGCAGCCGAACGCTTGAGGTAAGCCGCACGCTCCCATGGCTGGGCATCGCTGCTGCCAACGATGGTCATGGAGATGATGCGATCACCCTCGCCCATATTGATACCGCGTACACCGACCGAATTACGGCCCGCAAACACGCGAACATCATCGACGGAGAAGCGAATGCACTGACCCAGCGCCGTCGTCAGCAAGACGTCGTCGCGATCTGTACAGGTTTCAACGGAGAGGATTTCGTCGCCCTCTTCGTCCAGCTTCATGGCGATCTTGCCGTTGCGGTTGACCTGAACGAAGTCCGACAGCTTGTTACGGCGAACCGTTCCGCGAGTTGTCGAGAACATCACGTCGAGCGTTTCCCACGTCGTCTCGTCTTCCGGCAGTGGCATGATGGTGGTGATACGTTCACCTGCCTCGAGAGGCAGCATGTTGATCAGCGCCTTGCCCTTGGACTGAGGCGTGCCGATGGGCAGGCGCCAGACCTTTTCCTTGTAGACGATACCGCGCGAGGAGAAGAACAGAACCGGCGTATGCGTGTTGGCCACGAACAGACGGTTGACGAAATCCTCGTCGCGCGTTGCCATGCCGGAGCGGCCCTTGCCGCCGCGACGCTGCGCCTTGTAGGTCGTCAGCGGCACGCGCTTGATGTAACCCAGATGCGATACGGTTACGACCATGTCTTCGCGGGCGATGAGGTCTTCATCGTCCATGTCAGGACCGCCTTCGACGATGATACTACGGCGCGGTGTGCCGAATTCATCGCGCACGGCGGCCAGTTCATCCTTGACGATCTGCTGGATGCGGATGCGCGACGACAGAATATCGAGATATTCGCTGATCTCAGCGCCGATCTTGTTCAACTCGTCGCTGATTTCATCGCGACCGAGAGCCGTCAGGCGGGCAAGACGCAATTCGAGGATGGCGCGCGCCTGCTCTTCCGAGAGGTTGTAGGTGCCGTCTTCGTTGATGCGGTGGCGCGGGTCGTCGATCAGCAGGATCAGGCTTTCCACGTCAGATGCTGGCCAGCGGCGCGTCATCAGCTGTTCGCGTGCCGTCGCCGGGTCTGGTGCCTGGCGGATAACGCGAATGACTTCATCGATATTGGCAACCGCAATCGCCAAACCCACCAACACATGCGCGCGGTCACGCGCCTTGCGCAGAAGGTATTTGGTGCGGCGGCTGACGACTTCTTCGCGGAAGGAGACGAAGGCGCGCAGCATGTCCAGAAGCGTCATCTGCTCCGGCTTGCCGCCATTCAGCGCCACCATGTTGCAGCCGAAAGAGGTCTGCAAAGGCGTGTAACGGTACAGCTGGTTCAGAATGACTTCGGCATTGGCGTCGCGCTTCAGTTCCACCACAACGCGGTAGCCCTGACGGTCGGACTCGTCGCGAAGGTCGGAAATGCCTTCGATGCGCTTGTCCTTGACCAGTTCGGCCATTTTCTCGATCATCGACGACTTGTTCACCTGGAAGGGAACTTCGGTGATGATAATCTGCTCACGGTCACCACGCATCGGCTCGATGGTGGCGCGACCGCGCATGATGACGGAACCACGGCCCGTCTCGTAAGCCGAGCGGATGCCAGAGCGGCCAAGAATGAACGCGCCGGTCGGGAAGTCCGGGCCCGGAATGATCTGCATGATATCCGGCAGCTCGATTTCCGGATTGTCGATCAGAGCGATACAGCCCTCGATGACTTCGGAAAGATTGTGCGGCGGAATGTTTGTGGCCATGCCGACGGCAATACCGCCCGCGCCGTTGACCAGCAAGTTCGGGAACTTCGCAGGCACCACGACGGGCTCGGAGAGCGTGCCGTCATAGTTATCGCGGAAATCGACGGTTTCCTTGTCCAGATCGTCCAGCAACGAATGCGCGGCCTTTTCCAAACGGCACTCGGTGTAACGTTCGGCTGCTGGCGGATCGCCATCGATGGAGCCGAAGTTGCCCTGACCGTCGATCAGCGGCAGGCGCAAGGACCAATCCTGCGCCATACGCGCCAGCGCATCGTAAATGGCGGAGTTGCCGTGCGGGTGGTATTTACCCATCACGTCCCCGGTTACGCGGGCGCATTTTACGTACTTCTTGTTCCAGTCGATGCCAAGCTCGGACATGCCGTAAAGAATACGGCGATGAACTGGTTTCAGTCCGTCACGAACGTCTGGAAGCGCACGGCTGACGATAACGCTCATGGCGTAATCGAGATACGACCGCTGCATTTCCTCCATGATGGAAATCGGCTCTATGCCTGGCGGAAGCTTTCCGCCGCCTGGGGGGCTCTGGTCAGTCAAATCGGATCACATTCTATGTTAAGAATCGGATGGATTTTTATAGCGGAAACAGGGCTAAAGCGCCAATTTCCAGCGCCGTTATGAACAGTCTTTTGCGTCATTTGCAAGACGATACACAGTTTTCTCCGCAGCCACGGCAAAAACCGGCAGATCGGGGTTTCAAACACGCGCCGACTTACCTACCATTGCCAAAAAACAAGCACGTAACGCAACGGCGCAGCCTTTGATTTGCGGCCCATAAGCGGGGAAAACATGGCAAGCACTGAACTTCTGGTCAACGCTCTGACCACAATGCTGGTAACGCTGGACCCGCCCGGCCTCGCGCCTGTGTTTCTGGCGCTGACGGCAGGCATGACGCGTGCGCAGCGTGGTCAGGTCGCTCTCAGAGGCTCCATCATAGGCTTTGGCATTCTGGCCATGTTTGCGCTGTTCGGAGCGTCCATTCTTGAGGTGCTGGGCATCTCGCTGGGTGCCTTCCGCATTTCCGGTGGCCTGCTGCTGTTTTGGATTTCCTTCGAAATGATCTTCGAAAAGCGGCAGGAGCGTAAGGAAAAGACCTCGGAGATGGCGATTACGCTCGACCATATCCAGAATATCGCCGTCTTCCCCCTCGCCCTTCCGCTTATCGCCGGGCCGGGTGCGATCTCCGCGACCGTGCTGATTTCCGGCTCCATGGAAAACAGCTTCGAAAAGGCCATCTTCATTCTGCTACTGGCTTTCAGCATGCTGCTGGTTTTTGCCGCGCTGCTGGCCGCAGATCGTCTGGATCGCTTCCTTGGCAATACGGGCCGCGCGATCCTCACCCGCCTTCTGGGCGTGCTGCTGGCGGCGCTTTCCGTGCAGTTCGTGGTCGATGGCGTGAAATCGGTTATGGCCACCTGACGAGATACAGACAGCGCGGGCTTTTCTGCTAAAACGCCAACTCCCGACGAGAATCGAGAGTTTGCAGAATGCGAAATCTGTTGCGCCTTATCGTGCCCGAAGCGATGCCGGTCAGTTATAAGGAGCGCTTTCGCTCCGCAACCGGCGCTCTAATCGGAATTCTCATCACGGGCTTCATCGGTCATCTGGCAATCGGCAACAGTGCCGCCCTGCCAGCGCTGATCGCACCCATGGGTGCCTCCGCTGTACTACTCTTTGCCGTCCCCTCAAGCCCGCTTGCGCAGCCCTGGCCCATTCTCTGCGGCAACATCGTTTCCGCTATCGTAGGCGTAACAGTGGCGCTTCTGGTTGCCAATCCCTTCATCGCTGCGGCGCTCGCCATCAGCATCGCCATAGCCGCTATGATGGCGCTGCGCTGCCTGCATCCGCCAAGCGGTGCGGTGGCATTGACGGCGGTTCTGGGCGGATCGGCCATCCATGATCTCGGTTACGGCTTTGTGCTTTGGCCGGTAGCTGGCAACTCCATCGCGCTTCTGGCTGTGGCGATCATCTTCAACAATCTCTCGGGCCGCCGCTATCCGCACGCCATGCGTCCGCAGCCCGCCAGTCACGGCACGAAAGACCCTGACCCCATCCAGCGCATCGGCTTTTCATCCACCGATCTCGATGATGTCCTGAAAGACTTCGATCAGGTTCTGGATATCGACCGAGACGACCTCGAAACCATTCTACGCCGCACGGAACTGCGCTCCTACCGCCGCCGCGCCACGCATCTCGATTGCGCCAGCATCATGTCCCGCGACGTGGTGGGCGTCGCCCCCGACGATGCCCTGAAAACCGCACACGCGTTGATGCGCAACCACCATTTCAAGGCATTGCCAGTGACAAACGACAGTGCCGAAGTCGTCGGCATCGTCACTCAGACGGATTTTCTCGACAAGGCAAGCTGGACCAACGGTCGCCCCACCATCGGCCTCCTTCAGCGCATAAGACTGATATTTTCGGGACGCAGCGCGCCGAACGGTACTGTCAAGGATATCATGACATCGCCGGTCAAGACCGTATCACCCAAGACGCCGATAGAAGATGCAATCATCATTCTGGCAGAACAGGGCCTGCATTATCTCCCGGTCGTTGATGACAACAACAAGCTCGCTGGCATCATTTCACAATCGGATGTGATGGTGGGCATGTTGGCTGATAAGGTGGAAAACAACCAATGAGGAAAGATCGCGCTTGAGATAATCCTCACGCCAGAACAATGACTGACCACCGGTCTTCCTTCGGCAACATCGGAACATATGAGCACTCGCAAGGAGGCAGCGACGAGCATCACCCGCCGCAGCTCGTCTCGATGAGGCCAGCCCTACCGCTTCGCCTTCAAAATCCGCTTCCAGATGGTGCCACCGAGAAACTTGTTGAAGACCACGAAATAGGCGACCATCAAGGCAAAGGACAGAAGGGCTGGCATACCATTAAGCTGGAAACCGTCCTCTGTCCGTCCTCCAAAGACGGTCGCGACCAGAAAACCAAAGACCCAGAAAGCCGTAAAGAAATCCAATATGAAGGCAAGTACGATGCGCCATGTGGCGGGTTGACTGCTTGGTGTTGCTGTCTCTGTCATGCTTGCCCCCTAAATTGAAATTTAAAAATCAGAACGGAATGTCGTCATCCATATCATTGGAGAAGTTGCCCGCAGGCTGGCCGCCACGGGAAGCGCCACCGCGAGAAGACGATGGCTGGTCGTTGCCGCCACCATAATTTCCACCGCCGCCGCCATAGGAAGAGCCGCCAAAATCGTCTCCGCCACGGCTTGCTCCGCCACCACCGCCTTCACCGCGGCCATCGAGCATGGTCAGCGTGGAGTTGAAGCCCTGCAGTACGATCTCCGTGGAATAACGGTCGGCGCCGGTCTGGTCCTGCCATTTGCGGGTCTGAAGCGCGCCCTCGATGTAGAGCTTTGCGCCCTTTTTGACGTATTGCTCGATGACCTTGCAAAGACCTTCGTTGAAGACAACGACAGAGTGCCATTCGGTCTTTTCTTTTCGCTCACCGGAATTGCGGTCGCGCCAGCTTTCGGAAGTGGCGATACGCAGGTTGGCAATCGGTCGACCATCCTGCGTGCGGCGAATTTCCGGATCTGCACCGACGTTTCCGAGCAAAATTACCTTGTTTACGCTGCCAGCCATCTTTTCATCCTGTCCACCGGCCTTCATGGCCAGCATATATCCTGTTCAAAATCTTAGGCCACCATAGACCATCGTTCGACACCATGGGCAGCAGATGGAACGACAATCCACAAGGAATGTTCTTTCATCACGCGTCCACTTGCCAATCGTTCATCTTTTGTTCTATTAAAGCTACACCAACGAGTCAAGCGCTGCGAAAAGCCGACACGAATTACCTAATATACCTCGACACACCGTTCTGCGTCATTACATAAGAGCCAACGCCTCCCAACGAGTATTTCCGAGCCATCTCATGAGTGAATTAAAGACGATTTCGATCCGTGGTGCCCGCGAGCATAATCTCAAGGGCATCGATCTGGATTTGCCACGCAACAAGCTGATCGTCATGACTGGGCTGTCGGGCTCGGGCAAATCTTCGCTCGCCTTCGATACGATCTATGCGGAAGGGCAACGACGCTATGTCGAGAGCCTGTCTGCCTATGCGCGCCAGTTTCTGGAGATGATGCAGAAGCCGGATGTGGACCAGATCGAAGGGCTGTCGCCTGCCATTTCCATCGAACAGAAGACGACCTCGCGCAATCCGCGCTCGACGGTCGGCACTGTCACGGAAATCTACGACTATATGCGCCTGCTGTTTGCGCGCGTCGGTGTTCCCTATTCGCCGGCAACCGGCCTGCCGATCGAAAGCCAGACGATCAGCCAGATGGTCGACCGTATCCTCGCCTTCGAGGAAGGAACACGGCTTTACATCCTTGCGCCGATGATCAGAGGTCGTAAGGGCGAGTATAAAAAAGAGCTGGCCGAACTGATGAAGAAGGGCTTCCAGCGCGTGAAGGTGGACGGGCAGTTCTACGAGATTGCCGACGTCCCGGCGCTGGATAAGAAATACAAGCACGACATCGACGTGGTCGTGGACCGCGCCGTGGTGCGCCCGGATATGGCCGCACGTCTGGCAGACAGCCTCGAGACCTGTTTGAAACTTGCAGACGGTCTGGCAGTCGCGGAATTTGCCGACAAGCCCCTGCCGCCGGAAGAAACGTCAGCTGGCGGATCTGCCAACAAGTCGCTCAACGAAACCCATGAGCGGGTGCTGTTCTCGGAAAAATTCGCCTGCCCCGTATCGGGTTTCACGATCTCCGAGATCGAGCCGCGCCTGTTTTCCTTCAACAATCCTTTCGGTGCCTGCCCGACCTGCGATGGCCTCGGCTCTCAGCAGAAGGTGGACGTCGCGCTCATCGTGCCGGAGCCTGCGCGCACATTGAAAGATGGCGCGGTAGCACCCTGGGCCAAGTCCTCTTCGCCTTATTATAACCAGACGCTGGAAGCGCTCGGTAAAGCCTTCGGCTTCAAGCTTTCCAGCCGCTGGAAGGAACTGACGGATGCGGCCAAGAAGGCGATCCTGAACGGAACCGATGAGAAGATCGAGTTCCAGTATCAGGATGGCGCTCGCTCCTACAAAACGGTCAAGAATTTCGAAGGCATCGTTCCGAACCTCGAGCGCCGCTGGAAGGAAACCGACAGTGCCTGGGCGCGCGAGGAAATCGAGCGCTACATGTCGGCAGCCCCCTGCCCGGCCTGCGCCGGTTATCGCTTGAAGCCGGAAGCGCTGGCGGTGAAGATCAACAAGAAGCATATCGGCCAGGTCACCGAGATGTCGATCAAGGTCGCGCGCGACTGGTTCGAAGTCCTGCCGGAATCACTGAACGCCAAGCAGAATGAAATCGCCGTCCGTATCTTGAAGGAAATCCGCGAGCGCCTGCGGTTCCTGAATGATGTCGGGCTGGATTATCTCAGCCTGTCGCGCAATTCAGGCACCCTGTCCGGTGGCGAGAGCCAGCGTATTCGCTTGGCGTCGCAGATCGGCTCAGGTCTGACAGGCGTTCTCTACGTCTTGGACGAACCCTCCATCGGCCTGCACCAGCGCGACAATGCTCGCCTCCTGGATACGCTCAAGCATCTGCGCGATATCGGTAATACCGTGATTGTGGTCGAGCATGACGAAGACGCCATTCTGACGGCGGATTACGTGGTCGATATCGGCCCTGCCGCCGGTATCCATGGCGGCGAAGTCATTGCCGAGGGCACGCCGCAAGAGGTCATGGCCAACCCGAAGTCGCTGACCGGCAAATATCTGTCCGGCGAACTGGGCGTGGCCGTTCCTGCAGAACGCCGCAAGCCGAAGAAGGGCAAGGAAATCAAGGTCGTCGGCGCGCGCGGCAACAACCTCAAAAATGTCACCGCATCTGTCCCACTCGGCGTTTTCACGGCGGTGACAGGCGTGTCCGGCGGCGGCAAGTCGACCTTCCTGATAGAGACGCTCTATAAGTCCGCTGCCCGTCGCGTCATGGGCGCGCGTGAAATTCCGGCGGATCATGATCGAATCGATGGCTTCGAATTCATCGACAAGGTCATCGATATCGACCAGTCGCCGATTGGCCGCACACCACGTTCCAACCCTGCCACCTACACGGGCGCATTCACACCGATCCGTGACTGGTTTGCCGGCCTACCGGAGGCCAAGGCGCGCGGTTATGCGCCTGGCCGCTTCTCCTTCAACGTCAAGGGCGGTCGATGCGAAGCCTGCCAGGGCGATGGTGTCATCAAGATCGAAATGCACTTCCTGCCTGATGTCTATGTCACCTGCGATGTCTGCCACGGCAAACGCTACAATCGCGAAACGCTGGATGTGACTTTCAAAAGCAAGTCGATTGCCGATGTGCTGGACATGACGGTCGAGGAAGGCGTCGAATTCTTCTCCGCCGTTCCAGCGGTGCGGGATAAGCTGCAATCACTCTTCGATGTCGGCCTCGGCTATATCAAGGTCGGGCAGCAGGCGAACACTCTGTCAGGCGGTGAAGCGCAGCGCGTGAAGCTTGCCAAGGAGCTGTCGAAACGCTCGACCGGTCGCACGCTCTATATTCTCGATGAGCCGACCACCGGCCTGCATTTCCATGACGTCAACAAGCTCTTGGAAATGCTGCATGAACTCGTCAACCAAGGCAATTCCGTCGTTGTCATCGAGCATAATCTCGAAGTCATCAAGACTGCGGACTGGGTGATCGATATCGGTCCCGAAGGGGGCACGGGCGGCGGCGAAGTCGTCGCGACCGGCACGCCGGAGCAGATCGTCAAGGAAAAGCGCTCCTATACGGGTCACTTCCTGAAGGAACTGCTTGAGCGCCGCACGGACAAGAAGGCTCAGGCGGCAGAATAATCGACCAGACTGGCATATAATAGCGACGTTGACGGGAGGCTAGAATGAGCAAGACAGGCACGATCCGCACCGGCATTGGCGGCTGGACTTTCGAGCCATGGGAAGGCACATTTTATCCTGACAAGCTGCCGAAGCGACGCCAGCTGGAACATGCCAGCAGCCTGCTCAAAGCAATCGAAGTCAACGGCACCTATTATGGAAGCCAGAAGCCCGAGACCTTTGCCAAATGGGCATCGGAGGTGCCTGAGGGTTTTGTCTTTTCGCTGAAGGCCAGCCGCTTTGTGACCAATCGCAAGGTGCTGGCCGAGGCCGGTGAATCGATGACCAAGTTCCTGACGCAGGGACTGACGGAGCTTGGCGACCATCTCGGCCCGATCCTCTGGCAGTTTGCGCCGACGAAGAAATTCGAGCCGGATGACTTCGCCGCCTTCCTGGCGCTTCTGCCGGAGAAGCAGGATGGGCTAACGCTTCAACATGTCGTCGAAGTTCGCAATCCGAGTTTCCAGGTGCCCGAGTTTATCGAGCTACTGGCCAAGCATAAGGTCGCCGTGGTCTGCGCAGATCATCACGACTACCCGATGTTGCCGGATGTGACCGCGGATTTCGTCTATTGCCGCCTGCAAAAGGGCGAGGACGATATCGAGACTTGCTATGCCGAAAAGGACGTGAAGGGCTGGGGCAAACGTCTTCAGACCTATGCGGACGGTGGCGTGCCGGATGATCTGCCATTGATCGCACCGGATCGCAAAGCCGAAAAGACGCCGCGCGATGTCTTTGCCTTCTTCATCACCGGTGGCAAGGTCAATGCGCCCAATGGCGCACAGTTGTTGCAGACGCTGGTCTAGGCAGCAAAGCTGCGATTTGCCTTAGACAGCAATGCTTTCCGGGCTTGTATCAAAGTTGATGGCGGCGAATGCAGCAGCAATCACCTCTGGCCCGGCACCCGGGCGTGTCGCATCGCTGGACAGAATCTGGCGGAAGCGGCGTGCGCCCGGCAGCCCCTGAAACAGCCCGACCATGTGGCGGGTGACATGGTTCAGCCGCCCGCCCTTGTCGATGTAATCCTGCGCATAATCCATCATGGTGTCGCGCAATCTCATCCAGTCCGGTGCGGTTGCCGCTTCTCCGTAGATACGATGATCGACATCGGCCAGAATGGATGTGTTGTGATAGGCCGCGCGGCCCAGCATCACGCCATCCATATGTTTTAAATGTTCTTCGGCCTGAGCGAGATCGGTGATGCCGCCATTGATGCCGATGAAGACCTCAGGATTTGCCTGCTTTATGCGATAGACAAGCTCGTAATCGAGTGGTGGCACATCGCGGTTTTCTTTTGGCGACAGGCCCTGTAGCCAGGCCTTGCGCGCGTGGATCCAAACAGCGTCTGCGCCTGCAGCGACAACGCGCGCAATAAAGTCAGGCAGCACCGTCTCCGGCTCCTGATCATCCACGCCGATCCGGCATTTGACCGTCAAAGGAACGGTCGCAACGGCTCTCATCGCCTCCACGCACCGGGCAACCGTTTCCGGCTCCCGCATCAAACAAGCGCCGAAGGTGCCTGACTGCACCCGGTCGGACGGACAGCCGACATTGAGGTTGATTTCGTCATAGCCATAATCGCCGGCAATCTTCACCGCTTCGGCAAGCTTCGCCGGATCAGAACCACCGAGCTGGAGCGCTACGGGATGTTCCTGTTCGTGATAGCCCAGCAGCTTGTCCCGCTGACCATGAATGATCGCATCGGCCACGATCATTTCCGTGTAAAGCAGCGCATGGCTGGAGAGCTGCCGGTGCAGAAAACGACACCTTGTATCCGTCCAGTCGATCATAGGTGCCACGGCGAAAATCTTGGCGCCGGTTGCGAGTGCGTGCTTATACATGGATTGCGAAACCTCTTTCTGCGGGGCTTCTACCGCAATGTAGGCAATAATGCCAGTTTTCTGCCGGAGCCGATTTTAAACTGGAAATCCCGGCAGAATCGCGGGACAAACGTCACCTGAAATCAGGAGCCAAGCCCATGTCCGCGACCGTCATTCCCGTTCCCCCAACTGTTTTGCTGCCGGTTGAAGGCACCGACGAAACCTTTCCCGTGCGCCGGGTCTATTGCGTCGGGCGCAATTATGCCGACCACGCCATCGAAATGGGGCACGATCCATCGCGCGAACCGCCGTTCTTCTTCCAGAAGAATGCGGACAATCTGCTGCCTGCGGGCAATGATTTTCCTTATCCGGCGCTCTCATCGAATGTGCATTATGAAGTGGAATGCGTGGTTGCCCTGAAAAGCGGCGGCTCGGATATATCGGTGGATGACGCGCTGGAGCATGTCTGGGGTTATGGCGTCGGCATCGATATGACGCGCCGCGACATGCAGGATGCGCTGAAGAAGATGGGCCGTTCCTGGGAAAGCGCAAAGGCATTCGAATTTTCCGCGCCCGTCTCCCCGCTTGTCCCGGCTTCCAAAATCGGCCATCCGGCAAAGGGTGCCGTATGGCTTGAGGTCAATGGCGAGCGCAAGCAGTCGGGTGATCTCGACCAGATGATCTGGAAGACGGCGGAAATCATTGCTGAGCTTTCCAAGCTCTTCACGCTGGCGGCAGGCGATGTCATCATGACGGGTACACCGGCGGGTGTCGGCGCTATCGTGTCCGGCGACCGGATCGATTGCGGTGTGGATGGTGTTGGAACGCTATCCGTGAAAATCGCTTAAGCGAGGATAAGATATGCCTCTTTACCGGCTTGGCGAACGTGTACCGCAAACTCCTGCCCCGGATCGCTACTGGGTGGCGCCCGATGCCGATGTCATCGGGTCCGTCACGCTTGGGGAGGATGTCGGCATATGGTTCGGCGCGACGCTGCGCGGTGATAATGAGCCGATCACCGTCGGTCGCGGCAGCAATATTCAGGAAGGCGTGATGGTCCATGCCGATCCAGGCTTTCCGGCCATCATTGGTGAGGGCTGCACTATCGGCCACCATGCCATCATCCACGGCTGCACGATTGGCGATAACTCGCTGGTCGGCATGGGCGCTACCGTGCTGAACGGCGCGAAGATCGGCAGGAACTGCTTGGTTGGCGCCAATGCGCTGGTAACTGAGGGTAAGGAATTTCCCGACAATTCACTGATCGTCGGCTCGCCTGCCCGCGCCATCCGCACTTTGGATGACAAGGCAGTCGAGGGCTTGAAGAAGTCTGCGAAGAACTATGTCCGCAACTGGCAGCGCTTCGCCAGGGATTTGCAGCCGCTCTGACGTCAGGCGGCGCAGGCTTCGCAGAGGCCGCGAATTTCTATCGTCGTCTTTTCCGCCTTGAACTTTTTGCTTTTCACCCAATCGCCCAGACGGTGGTCGATCTCGTGATCGTGGAACTCTGTCACCTGTCCGCAGGCATTGCAGATTGCAAAGGCCACGGTGCCGTGGTGATGCGTGCAGCAATCCGACTTGGTATGCGAGCAGGCAACGAAAGCATTGAGGCTTTCCAGCCGGTGCACGAGGCCGAATTCGATAAGCTTCTCCAGCGCGCGATAGACCTGTAGCGGTGCGCGGAAACCCGCGTCACGCAGCTTGTCGAGAATGACATAGGCGCTGAGCGGCGCTTGCGAACGGGTCAGCGCGTCGTAAACCAGAGACTGGTTGCGCGTAAGGTTCTGAGTGGTCATGGACGGCCTCCTTGCTCTGCCTTTTGCGCCAGTTTCGGCGCGGGCAGAAGACTCAAGATGAAAAGCATAACGGCGGCAACGACGATGGATGGGCCGGATGGCGTGTCGTAATGCAGCGACCCCATCAACCCGCCAACCACGGCTACTGCGCCGATGACAGATGCCAGCACGGCCATGATTTCCGGCGTGGAAGAAAAACGGCGCGCGGTGGCTGCGGGAATGATCAGCAGCGAGGTGATCAGCATAATGCCAACAATCTTCATGGCAATGGCGATGACGAGCGCCATCAGCAGCATGAACAGCAGCTTGGAACGCTCCGGCCGCATGCCCTCCGCCTCCGCCAGTTCGGCATTGACGGTCGAGGCCAGAAGCGGCTTCCAGAGATAAGCGATGGCAAACAGCACCACCACGCCACCACCCCAGATGAGATAGATATCCGAGACGGAAACCGCCAGAATATCGCCGAACAGGAAAGCGACGAGGTCGATGCGGACCCACGTCATGAAGGCGACGATGACGAGGCCGAAGGCGAGCGCCGAATGCGAAAGAATGCCCAGCAGCGCATCCGCCGACAAAGCCTGACGGCGTTGCAGGAATAGCAGCAGCAGCGACACCAGCGACGCGACGAGGAAGACGCTGACGATGAGGTTCAGCTGAAACAGCAAAGACAGCGCCACACCCAGAAGGGCGGAATGCGCCATCGTATCCCCGAAATAGGCCATGCGCCGCCACACGACAAAACAGCCCAACGGTCCCGCCATGAGGGCGACGCCAACACCGGCAACCATGGCCCGCACGAAGAAATCGTCAAACATGCTTTTCTCCATGGGCATGGTGGTCATGGGAATGATCGTGGCCAACGTGATCGTGATCATGATGGTCATGCCCGCAGCCACACGCATCGTCGTCGCCATGCGAATGCGCGGCGTGATGATGACCGTCTTCCGGGTGACAATGGTCCGTCACAGAACCATCGGCATGCTGCACACGTCCGTCCGGCAGATGGGTGTGGTCATGATGGTGGCTGTAGACCGCAAGGCCGCGCCCTGCCATTCCGCCAAACAACTTCATATATTCAGGGCTCTGGCTTACCATCTGCGGTGTGCCGCGGCAGCAGACATGGCCGTTGAGGCAGATCACCGTATCGGTCTCGGCCATCACCACATGCAGATCGTGCGAAATCAGCAGAATGCCGCAGCCGGTGGAATTGCGGATGTTCTTTATAAGATCGTAAAGCGCGATTTCGCCGGAGAAATCCACCCCTTGCACGGGCTCGTCCAGAACGAGCAGATCCGGCTTACGGGCAATGGCGCGGGCCAGCAGCGCGCGCTGAAACTCCCCGCCTGACAGATGCTGGACTTCGGCCTTGGCCAGATGGGTAATGCCGGTGGCGTTGAGGGCAGCATCGATTTCCCGCGCGGGCAATTGTCCGGTCAGCGTCATCAAGCGGCGCACGGTCAGCGGCATGGTCCAGTCGACGGACAGTTTTTGCGGCACGTAGCCGACCTTCAATCCGCCAATGCGCGAGACATGCCCCTCATCCGGTTTCAACACGCCCGTCGCCATTTTGGCGCTGGTGGATTTTCCGGAACCGTTGGGGCCGATCAGCGTCACGATCTCGCCGCGGGTGACGGAAAACTCTACGCCACGCACCAGCCAGCGACCGTTTCGTCTCACGCCCGCATTGGAAAGGGAGACGAGATGTTCGTCACTTTTGACTGGCGAATGAAGCATGTGTTTTTCCGATTGTCGGTGTTGCCTATGGCTATTGCATACGTTATAGCGTTACGCAACATATGTAATAACATAACAAATCCATACAAGTGGAGCATACCGCATGAAATCACTCGCCACGCTTCTTCTGGCCTCCGCAGCCATGATTGCGTCTTCCAACGCCATGGCAGCGCCCAATGTGGTGGTGTCGATCAAGCCGATCCATTCGCTTGTCGCCGCCATCATGCAGGGCGTGGCAGAGCCGAAGCTGATTGTCGATGGCGGCGCATCTCCGCACACATACAGCCTCAAGCCTTCCAATGCGCGGGCGATTGAAAGTGCCGACGTGGTGTTTTGGGTCGGTGATGGCCTTGAGAAATTCCTGGAAAAGCCGCTGCAATCGCTGGCAGGCAAGGCAACCGTGGTGGAACTGGATGATGCGCAGGGTATCGAGAAACTGCCCTTCCGCGAGGGTGGCCCTTTCGAAGCGCATGACCATGGCGATCATGAAGGTCACGACCACGCGGAAGAAGCTGGCCACGATCATAACCATGAGGGCGAGCACAAGCATGAACACGCAGATGGCCATGACCATGACCACGGCGAGTTCGACATGCATCTCTGGCTCGACCCCACCAATGCCAAAGCCATGGCTGTCGAGATCGAAAAGACATTGATGACGGCCGATCCGGGCAATGCGCAGGCCTATCAGGATAACACCAAGAAGCTGGTGGATAATCTCGATGCGCTGGACAAGGAAATCACGGCAACCGTGGCGCCCATCAAGGATAAGCCATTCATTGTCTTCCATGATGCCTATCAGTATTTTGAACATCGCTACGGCGTGAAGACTGCGGGCTCCATCACCGTCAGCCCGGAAAACATTCCCGGCGCGGATCGCATCAAGCAAATCCACGCCAAGGTGAAAGAACTGAACGCAACCTGCGTCTTCGCCGAACCGCAGTTCGAGCCGAAGCTGGTCAACGTCGTCATCGAAGGCACCAATGCCAAGTCCGCGACGCTCGATCCTGAAGCTGGCACGCTGGAGGCTGGCCCAGACCTTTACTTCAAGCTGATGCGCGGCATCGCGATATCGCTGAAAGACTGCCTCTCTTAAATCGAAGCGCAATCGATGGAAGGTGGCTTTGGCCGCCTTTCATTTTCATCGCACATGTAATGGTATAACAAAACAGGAATACATCATGATACGGAAGCTGCCTGTAACCGTCCTGTCCGGTTTTCTCGGTGCGGGAAAAACCACGCTCCTCAATCACATCCTGGGCAATCGCGAAGGCCTGCGAGTCGCCGTTATCGTCAATGACATGAGCGAAGTGAACATCGATGCGGCGCTGGTCCGCGATGGCGGCGCCAATCTTTCGCGCACGCAGGAGCAGCTGGTGGAAATGACAAATGGCTGCATCTGTTGCACGCTGCGCGACGACCTGTTGAACGAGGTTCGGCAGCTGGCCGAGCAGGACAGGTTCGACTATTTGCTGATCGAATCCACCGGCATCGCGGAGCCCCTGCCCGTGGCCGCGACCTTCGATTTTCGCGATGAGAATGGCCAGAGCCTGTCCGATGTCGCAGTGCTGGACACGATGGTGACGGTCGTCGATTGCGCCAATCTGTTGAAGGATTACGGCTCAGCGGATTTTCTGGCGGATCGTGGAGAAACGGCGGGTGATGGTGACAACCGGACGCTGGTCGATTTGCTGGTCGAACAGATCGAATTCGCCAATGTCGTCATTCTCAACAAAGTCTCTACAGCAACCGATGCGCAGCGAGACGCAGCGCGCAAAATCATCGTCGGCCTCAATCCCGATGCGAAGCTGATCGAGGCGGATTTCGGCAAGGTGGAGCTCAAATCCGTTCTGGGCACAGGCCTGTTCGATTTTGCCGAGGCAGAAACGCATCCGCTGTGGTTCAAGGAATTGCACGGCTTCAAGGGCCATGTGCCGGAAACGGAAGAATATGGCATCCGCTCTTTCGTTTACCGCGCCAAACGCCCGTTCGATCCGGCCCGCTTCCATGCTTTCATCAACCGGGATTGGCCGGGCGTCATCCGCGCCAAGGGCTTCTTCTGGCTGGCCACGCGGCCTGATCATGTCGGCGAAATCAGCCAGGCGGGCGCATTGGTGAAAACGGGCAAGATGGGCCTGTGGTGGTCATCGGTACCGAAAACCCATTGGCCGGAAGACCCAGGCTTCGAGCGGATGCTAGCGCCCTATATGGACAATGTCTGGGGAGATCGCAGACAGGAAATCGTCTTCATCGGTGCAGACCCGATGAGCGAGGCCGCCCTTCGCAAGGAGCTGGATGCCTGCCTGATCGATGCCAAGGTGTTTACACCCACGGCGTGGCGGCATCTGAAAGATCCATTCCCGGACTGGAGCCGACAGGCAGCATGAGAAAACCGGAACGCGTATCGAATTTCCGCTGCGAAGCCGTGACGGATGACATCGCCCTTGAAAACGACTGCGGCCATGGAGGAACTCCACGGCCACAGCAGGAAAGGCAGGTCGGCTTAACGCGCAGCGGCAAGACCGATGATGAGACCGCTGACGGCGTTGATCAGCAGATATTGGTTATCGACGCGAACCCAACGTTCACCACGACGCGGTTCTCTCAGATTGTGGCGGCGGTAGTCGCGGCGATCCACAAAGTGATGACGGTCTCTCGCCGCTAGGCGCTGGCCGCGGTCCCAACGATGCTTCTTGACGATGACCTTCTTCTTTGTGATCGTCCGCTCCACAGTCACATGGCGGCCGCGATCATCGTGACGGCTTTGGGCCTGAGCTGCCAGGGGAGCTGTAAGAACGGTAGCGGCCAAAAGAACGGAGAAAAACTTTTTCATCGGTGTTTCCTTTCGTGAAGTGATGGCTTGACCCTATCGTCACAACAATGAATGGAAACTGAACCGGGAAATTACAATTCCGTAATGGTTGTTAATGCTTAGCGCGATCACTTAAAGTTTATGTCGAATATTTCGCGCGGAAAAGCCGCCCCGAAACATCCGGGGCGGCCTGCTGTCTCACTTCTTCAGTTCGGCGGATTTTGCCCAGAGATTAATGTCCGCATCCTTGGCGAAACGATCGATTTCCGCCAGTTCTTCTGTTGTGAAATCCGGCTTGTCGAGCGCTTTGACGCAGTCTTCGACTTGCTCGGGACGGCTGGCACCAATCAGTGCCGTGGTGATGTGACCGCCACGCAGCACCCAGGCAATGGCCATCTGCGCCAGCGTCTGGCCGCGACGTTCGGCAATCGCGTTCAGCCCGCGAATGTTTTCGATGTTGCGCTCGTTGAGGAAGGCAGGGTTCAGCGACTTGCCCTGGCTGGCGCGGCTGGCTTCCGGCACGCCACCGAGATATTTCGTGGTGAGCATCCCCTGCGCCAGCGGCGAGAAAACGATGGAGCCGATGCCAAGTTCTTCCAGTGTATCGACCAGACCATCCTCTTCAATCCAGCGATTGATCATCGAATAGCTGGGCTGGTGAATGATGCAGGGCGTTCCGAGTTCCTTCAGGATCGCGGCGGCCTCGCGAGTGCGCTGAGAATTATAGGACGAGATGCCGACATAAAGCGCCCTGCCCGACCGGACGATATGGTCCAGCGCACCGCAGGTTTCTTCCAGCGGCGTATCGGGATCGAAGCGGTGGGAATAGAAGATATCCACATAATCCAGCCCCATGCGCTTCAGGCTCTGATCACAGGAGGAGATGAGATACTTGCGGCTGCCCCACTCGCCGTATGGGCCTGGCCACATGTTGTAACCGGCCTTGGAAGAGATCACCAACTCGTCGCGATAGCCTGCAAAATCCGTGCGCAGGATTTCGCCGAAGGCCGTCTCCGCACTACCGGGCGGTGGGCCGTAATTGTTGGCGAGGTCGAAATGGGTGATGCCCAGATCAAAGGCCTTGCGGCAAATATCCTGCTTGGTTTTGTGTGAAAAATCATTGCCGAAATTGTGCCAGAGGCCCAGCGAGATCGCCGGAAGCTTCAGGCCTGATTTGCCGCAATGATTATATTTCATGGACGCGTAACGATTTTCAGCCGGTTGCCAGGCCATGGATAGTCCTCCCTGTATGGATATCTGACCTGCGACAATTGCCGCAGGTTTGGGTGTGATGAAGTGGAGCGTAAAGAGATGCCGCTATCGTTTCAACCTTGAGATTGCGACGAATAGAGATCGAAAATCTTGAAGGTTGGGCGGGATGTTTGTTCCCCGTCCTGCGGCGAAAACACGATCCGTCTGGTCTCGCCTGCAGCCAGATCGAAAAGATTGTCGGAATAACGCCCGGTTACATCCGCTTCGATCATCACGAAGAGTGCAAGCCCAGTGGAAGAGACTTCTACCTCAAACTGCCCGTCATCCAACGACTTGACGTGGTGCGTGAGGCCGGAGAACTGGAGGTCCAGCGCCTTATAGGTCTCAGGCACATGGTGACCCTCGCCGGTCATGCCGTTGGAGGCAATGAAGTTCCAGGAAAGCAACGCTCCAGCGGCCAGCTGCTTCATGTCGATTTCCGTCATGGTCACGGCTGCGTCCGGCCCACAGGTTCCGCTGGCGGATTTCAGCGGCGTGCGTGTGCCATCGGTCGCAAGTGCGAAGATGTTCATGTCGATCTCCACCTCCTCCGCCGTGTCGTTGACGGTGGAAAAGCGAATGGTGCTGCCATCTTCGGATGGGATGGCCGAGACAGTCACGGGCTGGAAAAAGCGCCGCGCGGCATAATGCAAGGCCTTCCAGCTGCCGCCATAATCGAGGCTCGACCACGAAGCCACCGGCCAAGTATCGTTCAGCTGCCAATAGAGCGTGCCCATGCAGTGGGGTTTCAGCGAACGCCAATATTCGACCGCGGTCTTGATGGCGAGAGCCTGCTGCACCTGACTGATATAGACGAAATTCTCGAAATCCTTCGGAAAACGGAAATAGCGGAACATGGTGCCGGCGATCCGCTCATTGCCACCAGCATTCTTCTGGTGAAGCTCGATGACCGGCGAAGAGATATTCATGTCCTTCTCATCCGCATAGGTCTTGATGACAGGCATGGATGTGTAGGACTGGAAACCGAATTCCGAGCAGAAGCGCGGTTTCACGGCACGGTAATTGTCGAAGGATTTGTTCTCGTGCCAGACGGACCAGTAGTGCATGTCGCCGGAACCATCCGAGTGCCAGGCATCGCCGTAATCCATATAGCCGGATGCCGGGCTGGAGGGCCACCATAGCGCGGATGGTGCCGCCTTCTTCAGTGCTTTCTCGATTGTCCGGTTCAGCCGGTCATAGGCCACCAGATAGCGGTCGCGATTATCACGTGATTGATCGAACCATGTCAGCGCGCCGACAAGCTCATTGTCACCACACCACAGCGCGATGGACGGATGCGATGACAGGCGCTTTACCTGATAGGTGACCTCGTGTTCGACATTATCCAGAAAATCGTCGGTGCAGGGGTAAAGGTTGCACGCGAACATGAAGTCCTGCCAAACCATCAGGCCCATCCGGTCACAGAGATCGTAGAACCAGTCCTGCTCGTAAAAGCCGCCGCCCCAGACACGGATCATGTTCATATTGGCTTCGACAGCCGAGGACAGCAAATCCTCGGTCTTTTCACGGCTGCTGAGCGAGTGAAGCGCATCGGCCGGAATCCAGTTCGCACCCCGGCAGAAAATCTCCCGACCGTTGATGCGGAAGGCAAAGCGGCTGCCCGCCTCATCCTTGTCCGTCAGCAGTTCGATGGTGCGAAAGCCGATCTGCCGCGTCGCCGTTTCATCCGGCAGTTCCACAGTCAGCGTATAGAGCGCCTGCTCCCCGCTGCCCGCCGGCCACCAGAGCTTTGGCTTTTCGACGAAGAAGACATGCCGCAGCACGGTCTCGCCAGCATTGACGCCGCAATCCAGCCGCAGCCTTTCATCGCCAAGCGAAAGGTGGATCGGCACGCTCGCCGCCTGCGCGGCATACAACGCGACCTCCACATGCAGTTCCACACCGCCATCCACGTGGTGCTGCGAGGTGCTGATATGTTCGATCCGCGCCGTATCGAGCCGCCGCAATGCGATGTCGCCATAGATACCGAGCGGCGCCAACGCGATGTTCCAGTCCCAGCCAAAATGGCACTGCGGCTTGCGCAGCATGTTGCCATGCGGGATGGGGGAGTTGCCGGGATGGTAAGGAACATAAAACGGCTGTGCCGCCTGCCGCTCTTCTCCGGCCTTGATGCTGGAGTGGAAATGAATGCGGATGACATTTTCACCCGGAACGATGGCACTGGTTACATCCGGTCTGTAACGGCGAAAGCAATTGTCGGCAGACAGAACCGGCACGTCATTCAGAAAAACGACGGCGACCGTATCGAGATAATCGACATCCAGATACCAGTCTGCATCGGCATCATCGATGTTGAAGCGGCGCTCTATAATCCAGTCCCGCTCTGCCACCCATTGCACGTCATTCTCATTGCGTCCGAAATAGGGGTCGGGAATGATCTTCGCCTCGCGCAAGGCGCTGTGCACATCGCCGGGAATTTCAATCCGGGCGTCATGCTCACCGTCTGAAGATGAGAGTTTCCATTCACCGGATAGGTCGATTGCAACGTCGATTGCGTAAGATGATGTCATGTCCTGCCCTGTCATTTCGCCATGCCGCATTGGAAGAATTTTCAAGCACGCAACTGCGGGAAATGTCGTACACTGGCCTCGAAGCAGTGCACGCAATCCGTCCGCAAATGTCCACGAAACATGAAATTCTCCTCCCGGCGGCAACGTTACCGGAAAATTTTCCGGCGGTCACGGGGGATTAGCGGGAATGACGAAAGCGTAGACCTGATGTGACGAACCACAGCTACTATGTCCCGCGTTAAACGAAGTAAAGTTATTTTAAATCATAATGATATTTTATTTTTTTAAAGTGATTAACACGCTACTTGGAACATCGCTTTAACCCTCACGCCATCCAGCGAAGGCGAAAAGCATTTTAGCCTATCCTCAATAAAAACTCGACAGAAGAGCTGTATCGTTACAGTTTATCGTGCGGCGGCGACCTGAGAAAATGGCTCCGCGCTTTGCAATGTGAAAAAAGCAATCTACCATATGACGTACAGGTTATGGTGAGTGGCGACATGAATGATGGCATGAAATCCGATACGAGCGGCCAGGCACTGGCAGGTTACGAACGCCCCACACTCAAGACAATCGCCTATATGACAGGCCTCGGCATCACCACGGTTTCCCGTGCCTTGAAGGATGCGCCTGACATCGGCGCCGACACCAAGGAGCGCGTGCGTCAGGTCGCGCAGCAGATCGGCTACCAGCCTAACCGCGCTGGCGTTCGTCTACGCACCGGCAAGACCAATGTCATTGCACTGGTGCTGAGTGTCGATGAGGAGCTGATGGGCTTCACCACCCAGATGGTGTTCGGCATTACCGAGGTGCTGTCCAGCACCCAGTATCACCTCGTCGTCACGCCACATACGCATGCCAAAGATCCGATGATTCCGATCCGCTATATTCTGGATACGGGCTCTGCCGATGGTGTCATCATTTCCAAGATGCAGCCGGATGATCCGCGCGTGCGCTTCATGACGGAACGCAACATGCCCTTCGCCGCACATGGGCGCACCGATATGGGCATCGAGCATCCCTATCATGATTTCGACAACGAGGCTTACGTCTATGAGGCGGTGAGACGGCTGTCGCAATGCGGGCGAAAGCGGATTGCCGTTCTTCTGCCGCCCAAGCAATTTTCCTATCACGACTTCGCCCGCCGCGGCTTCGAGCGTGGCCTGCGCGATTTCGGCCTCAGCGAATTTCCGCTGCACGGCATCATCAGCAACGACACGCCTCTGGACCAGATCAAGGAGGTCAGCCGGACGCTGATGAGCGGTACGGATTGTCCAGACGGGCTGGTGTCGATCAGCGGCAGCTCCACCATCGCCTTCGTCGCGGGTGTTGAAGAAACCGGCAAAAAGGTCGGCACGGATATCGATGTCGTGTCCAAGCAGTCGGCAGACTTCCTGAACTGGCTGCGACCGGAAATTCACACGATGAATGAGGATATCAAGCTGGCGGGCCGAGAACTGGCAAAAGCCTTGCTGGCGCGCATCGATGGGAAGCCGGTGGAAGGTTTGCAGACACTTAGTCAGCCAGTCTGGTCCAGCCGCGCCCCGAAATTCGGCGCGTAAGAAAAAGGCCCGCTCGAAGCGGGCCTTTCAGTGTGGTTCTTAGAAAATATCCAGACCGCTGCCCCAAGGGCCGTGCGGCTTGTCGACACCGTCGGTGCGCTCGAAACCATGTGCACCGAAGAAGTCGCGCTGCGCCTGAATGAGGTTGGCACTGCCACGCGCACGACGATAGGCATCGAAGTAACCGAGTGCGGAAGCGAGTGCTGGAACCGGCAGGCCTGAGAGAACGGCATGGGAAACCACGCGACGAAGCGGTGCATCCGTATCCTTCACCATCTGCGCAAAGGCAGGCGTGACGATGAGGTTGGCCACATGCGGGTCCTTGGTAAAGGCCGATGTGATTTCATCCAGGAACTGCGAACGGATGATGCAGCCAGCGCGCCAGATACGGGCGATGGTCGGCATTGGCAGATCCCAGCCAAATTCCTTGGAAGCAGCAGCCATCACCGCAAAGCCCTGCGCATAGGCGCCAATCTTGGCGGCCAGAAGCGCATTTTCCAGATCGGCAATGAAGGCTTGTCTGTCGGCAGGCGCAGGCAAAGCCTTTGGCAGACCGAGAATGGTCTCGGCAGCTTCACGCTCGGTCTTCTGCGACGACAGGATACGCGCTGCGACGGCAGCTTCGATAGCAGTGGCGGCAACGCCCATGTTCTGCGCTTCGATGACAGACCACTTGCCGGTGCCCTTCTGGCCGGCCTTGTCCAGAATGAGATCGACCATCTGCTTGCCGGTGATCGGGTCTGCGGCGCGCAGAACCTTTTCGGTGATTTCGATGAGATAGGAGTTCAGGCGACCCTTGTTCCACTCACCGAACACATCGGCGATTTCGGCAGCGCTCAGCTTCAGGCCATCGCGCAGAATACCGTAAATTTCCGCTATCATCTGCATGTCGGCATATTCGATGCCGTTGTGAATGGTCTTGACGAAGTGGCCTGCGCCATCATTGCCCAGCCACGCCACGCATGGATCATTGTCGTACTTGGCAGAGATGGAGGTCAGAACCTTCTCGACGCGCTTCCAGCTTTCTTCCGTACCACCAACCATGATGGACGGGCCGTGACGCGCGCCTTCTTCACCACCGGAAACACCCATGCCGATAAAGGTCAGGTCGGTATCCTTAAGCGTATCGAAACGGCGGATCGTATCGCGGAAATTCGCATTGCCCGCATCGATCATGATGTCGCCGTTTTCGAGATGCGGCTTGAGAATTTCCATCTGCTGATCGACCGGGTCACCAGCCTTGATCATGATGATGATCGGGCGCGGCGGGCGGATGGCGGCGATGAATTCCTCGATGGTTTCGCAAGGAATGATCTGGCCCTGCAACTCGCCAGCATCGGCGTAGAATTTTTTCGTGACTTCCGGGGTTCGGTTGAAAACAGCAATCTTGTTGCCTTTTTCTGCGATGTTGAGCGCGAGGTTGGACCCCATTACGCCAAGACCGATCAAACCGATTTCTGCCTGTTCCACGGATGTATCTCCAAATTGCTTTTAACGGCGATGTTGTGGCACTCTAATATGAAAACGGCAAGGCTAGCGCGAACTTAAACGATTATATTTTGATGACGCAAGTCAGCTTTGCGACACGCGCATGGAAGCCATGATTATCGCCCCGGCCGGTCGTCGCCGTCATCCAGTGCCCGCCATGCGGAACCGTCCATATCGTCATACTGGCCGCTTTTCAGCGACCACATGAAGGCGAAAAGACCAAGCCCACCCAGAAACAGCGCCACCGGAATGAGGAACATCAACATATTCATGCGAAGCGCACCTCCGGGCTTTTGCCCTCGCTTCTGTCCGCCGCGATCATGGGTTTGGCAGAGCCATTCAGCCGCAACGCATTGACGACCACGATGATGGACGACGTGGACATGGCGATGGCGGCAATCATCGGCGTAGCATAACCGGCAAGCGCAATCGGCACGGCGATGATGTTATAGCCGATCGCGAGCGCGAAGTTCTGCCGTATCAGACGCCCCGCCTTTCTGGACGTATCGATGGCAAAGGAAACGGCACGCAGATCGTCCCGCATGAAGACAAAATCCGCCGCCTGCCGACCGATATCCGCAGCCGTCGCCGGTGCCATCGATACATGGGCGGCAGCCAGCGCCGGTGCATCATTGATCCCATCGCCCACCATCAGAACCTTGCGGCCTTCGCGGGTCAGTTCGGTACAGCGATTGGCCTTTTCGGCAGGCGATAGCCCAGCCTGCCCGGCATCGATGCCCACCCGTCTGGCAAGTGCCGACACGGCGGCTGGCCGGTCGCCTGAAACGATCTGTGTCGAAAAGCCGCTCTCGTGAAGCTGCGCAATGGCTGCAGCGGCACCGGGGCGAACGCTGTCTTCGAACTGAAACTGCGCGACCTCGCGCCCATCGAGTGACAGAACGACCTCCGACGTCACATCATCGCTTTGCGCAGCCTCATCGGCGCAGGCAAAGCGCCGGTTGCCAAGCCGGTAGATGCCATCAGATGTTTTCACCTCGACGCCCGAACCCGGAATTTCGGCGACATTCTCAAAGGCAGGCAGGGGACCCTTCATCTCCCGGCAAAGGCTTTGCGAAAGAGGATGACGGGAGTTCGCGGCGATGCCAGCGGCAAGCCGCATCGTTTCTGCTGATATGGCTCCACCATTCACCAGCCTTGGCTGGCCCAGCGTCAATGTGCCGGTCTTGTCGAACAGAACGGTATCAGCCTCCGCCAACCGCTCCATGGCAGAACCGTCTTTCACCATGATGCCGTTTTTGAACAGCCGCCCGGCAGCAACGACCTGAACAACCGGCACGGCAATGCCGAGCGCACAGGGGCACGTGATGATCAGCACCGCAATCGCAATCAGCATCGCCTGCTTCCAGTCACCACCGAAAATGCCCCAGGCGACGAAGGAGGTCAGCGCCAGCAGGTGCACGACCGGCGAATAATATTGCGCGGCACGGTCTGCCAGGCGGCGGTAACGCGCCCTGCCCCCTTCGGCAGCTTCCATAAGGCCGATGATTTCCGAGAGAAAGGAATCCCGCGCCAGCGCCGTCGATTGCATCACCAGCGGGCCTGTCAAATTGAGCGTTCCAGCCTGAATGAGATCGCCCACGCGCACCACGCGCGGCGCGCTTTCGCCATTGGCGATGGACACATCCAGATCGCTATCGCCGCTGACGATCCTGCCATCCACCGGCACCCGCTCACCCGCTGCAATCGCCACCCGGTCGCCGGGTATGATTTCACCGACGGGACGATATTCACGGTTGCCATCCTCAAGCAGAACAGTCGCGCCGCGTGGCGAAAGCCGTGCCAAGCCTGCGATGGCCGAGCGCGCCCTGTCGCGCATCACGTGATCCAGCGTGCGGCCAATCAGCAGGAAAAACAGCAGCGAAACCGTGGCATCAAACCATGCATGCGCACCGCTATGCATCGTCTCCCAGATGGACACGCTGTAGGATAGCGTGATCGCCAGCGCGATGGGCACATCCATATTGGTGCGGCCATGTTTCAGGGCGCTGTAGGCGGATTGATAGAAAAAGCGCCCGCCATAGATCAGTGCCGGTGTCGCGATCAGCGCTGAAATCCAGTGGAACATATCGCGCGTCGCCGCATCCGCCCCGGACCAGACCGAAATCGATAGCAGCATGATATTGACGGCTGCAAAACCAGTAAGCCCAACGGCGCGGATGAGCTTGTTGCGCATGTCGTCCGATATCTCTTGCCCAGAGCCGAAGAGATGCGCCTCATAGCCTGTCGAGGCCACGGCCCTTGCGAGATCGGCAGGGTCCTTTCGTTCACCCGTCACCTCCTCCTTCCAGATGATGGAGACTCGCTTGGAGGAGAGGTTGACGCGGGCGCGTTCCACCTGCGGCATCCGGTTCAGCGCGCTTTCGATGGTGGTGATGCAGGCACCGCAATAAACGCCGGGCACGGAAAGGTCCGTCTGCCGCAGCCCCTGCCCCAGATCGCGGCTGGCCAGCATCAGCTCTTCTGACGAAGGCAGCGCTCTCTTCAACCCAGCCTGTTCAAGAGCAATTTCCGTTCCGGGCGCGCAGCAGCTCATCTCACACCTCCGGCAATATCGATGCGTGTGCCCTCATGGACGATCACAGCCCCGTCCTTCACCGCAATCGCCTCGACGATCCAGTCGCCTGCAGCCAGTTCATGCAGGGCGGAGAATGTGTTGGGGCCGTGCTTTTCCAGAGGCAGCGAAAAATCCTGATGCTCCCCCACCGGACGACGGAAGTTCAGCGTTACCGTATCGGTATCGACGACGCCGCGCTGAGGGTGAGACACCTCATATTCAACGTTACTTCCATCGATACGAAGCTTGCCGACGACGCCGCTGGCGGCGCGGGCCTTTGCCGCCTCCGCCTTGCCATTGAACTGCTGGCTGGCGACATAGGTATTCGGCACCACCAGCCCGCTCCAGCTGGTAACGGCGTTCCAGGCCATGGTCACATTCACGGAAATGATCGTGCCGAAGAACAGCAGCATGATGGCCAGCATGTGCCAGCCGGTGAAGGTGAAGCCCGGCTTTTCGCCCTGTTCAGCACTCATTTCTTTGCTCCCGGCCCGTTGAAGACGGCCTTGTAATGTGCAGTTTCGGAATATTCGTCATCGACCGCGATGAAGTTGAAATCATCAGCAGCACGGACGGCTGCCCCGCTCGGCGTGGTCACGAAGACCCGCAGATTGGTCACCTCATCCGGCTTCACATCGATGCTGAAGGAACGCGCAGGCTCCGCTGCCATGCCGTTGATCTTCATCACCGCATCCGGCAGGCCATCGAGCGACAGTGTAATGGTGCGCGGCTGAGCGATCATATTCAGCAGCCGCACCGTGTAACCGTTGCGAATCGAGCCATCCGACTCCATCACATATTGCGGATTGCGGTCATGCAGCACATTGACGGACAGCCGCTCTCTGGTCGCCAGCGTCACCAGCATGACGATGCCGACAAGGCACCAGATCGTCATGTAGAACACGGTGCGTGGGCGGAAGATGATGCGCCAGTTGAAGTGCCTGACGGCATCGACAAAAGTCCCATCCGGGTTTCGAACATTGGCGGGGCGGATGTCATGCGCTCCGCCACCGGTGGCAAGCGCCATGTTGTCTTCATATTCGCTGAGCGTCGCATAAGCGATCAGGCCGCGCGGCTTGGAAAGCTTGTCCATGACGCTGTCGCAGGCATCGATGCACAGCGCGCAGGTAATGCACTCCATCTGCTGCCCGTCCCTGATATCGATGCCCATAGGACAGACCGCAACGCAGGCATTGCAATCCACACAGTCACCCACCGGCTCTCCGGCAGCAATGGCCTTCTTGGCATGGCGCGAACGACGTTCGCCACGCCAGTCATTATAGGTCACGACCAGCGAATGCTCATCCAGCATCGCGCCCTGAATACGCGGCCATGGGCACATGTAAGTGCAGACCTGCTCGCGCATCAGCCCACCTAGAACATAGGTCGTCGCCGTCAGCGTGGCGACGGTATAATAGGCTATCATTGGGGCAGTGCCGGTCAGAAACTGCATGGCCAGCGTCGGCGCATCGGCGAAATAGAATATCCACGCACCGCCGGTCAGAACGCCGATGATGATCCATATCGCGTGCTTCGCCACCCGTTTGCGGACTTTCTCAAACGTCCACGACCCCGCATCCAGCTTCATCCGCGCATTTCTGTCACCTTCGATGAAGCGTTCGACCACGAGAAACAGATCGACCCACACCGTCTGCGGACAGGTATAGCCGCACCAGGCACGACCCACGGCAGACGTCAGCAGAAACAGCCCGAACCCAGCCATGACCAGCAACCCGGCAACATAGAAAAACTCCTGCGGCCAGATTTCGATGAAGAAGAAATAGAAGCGACGGTTGGCAATATCGATCAACACAGCCTGATCCGGCGCGTATGGCCCACGGTCCCAGCGAATCCACGGTGTCAGGTAATAGATGCCAAGCGTGATCAGCATCACGATCCACTTGAAACGCCGGAAACGGCCCTCCGCGCGCTTCGGAAATATCTTCTTGCGCGCTGCATAGAGAGGCTGTCTGCTTAGAGCAGAATTCACCGGCTCTGCATTCAGTCTCTCAACCGTATCTGAGCCGTTGCCATTGTTTCCGGCGCTGTAAATGTTCATGGGGCTAAGTGTCCGGTTTCTCACCCTTGTTTTGGCACTTCGCCGGGCAACCATCCTTGACTTAGGTCAAGTCAGGACAAAGTGGCGCAGGCCCAATTTCGCTAGCGGCCGATTGCCTTGCCCATCACCATCATGTATTTATCTAATAAACGCAGTGCATATATCTGATGCAGGAGATTGCTGTGCTACCTTCGACAAAGATGCCTGAAATTATAGACAGCAAGTCGGTCAAAAACCTCGTCAAGGCTCACGCCCTTGCCGGTGCCGTGGTTCTTGGTCGCCCTGGTGGCTTCGCCATTCTTGTGAAATATGGCGGTAACGAGCGGGCAATTTCGGCGCAACGATCCGGGCGCATGCGCATTTGGCGCAATCTCAATACCGCCGCCGCGTTTGTAAGAGATGAACTCGGCATACCGCGTTTCGAGATCGACATAGCGGATCATGAGCCTGATACGGTGACACGTAAGCGGCCCGACACGGCTGAACGGCAGCGTAGAATGCACAGCGCGGCTGAACACGACACCTGGTTCAGAGAAGAGGTCGAGAAAACGCTCGATAAGATCGATTCCGGTGCTGCCGAATTGGTTTCAAACGAAGACCATATGCGCAAATGGCAGCATAAACGCGCCGAACTGCTTGCACGCGCCACCGGAAACAGATGACAAGCCATATGTCGAGATTGGTATGGTCACAGGATGCTGAAGAAGATCTTGATATTCTGACGGATTACATCGCGCAGGACAACATTATGGCTGCAATCACCATGCGCGATGAAGTCGAAAATCAAATCCAGAGGCTTATTGATTTTCCATTATCGGGTCGCATTGGTCGTGTCGAAGGCACCCGAGAAATGGTCGTCGCGAGAACACCCTTTGTCGTGATCTACAGAATGACAGTTGATATAGTCATTGTCCGAATTTTGCACGGCGCTCAACATTGGCCGCCATTGCTTGGTTAGATAAGCTGCCTACCGCAAAGTCACGGAGGAGATGATGGCCACTGTCACAACCCGCATCGTACACCTTTCCATCGAACGTCCCTGGAAAGAGGTTTACGCCTATGCAGCCGATCCTACCCGAATGCCGCAATGGGCTGCCGGGCTTGCCAGTGGTTTGACGCAGGATGGCGATGAATGGATTGCGTCCGGCCCGCTGGGCGATGTGCACGTGAAGTTCGCTCAGCCGAACGATTACGGCGTCATCGATCACGTCGTGACTTTGCCGGATGGGCTGGAGGTTTATAACGCGCTTCGCGTCACGCCCAATGGAGATGGGGCGGAGGTGGCGTTTACCGTGCTGAAGCTCCCCGGCATGGCAGATGCCGAGTTTGAGCGCGATGCGGCAGCGGTGCTTGCGGATTTAAAAGCGTTGAAGGCGATTTTGGAGGCTGGCTGATAACCCTCTACGTCACCCTCGGGCTTGTCCCGAGGATCTACTCACGTCTCCTAAATTGCAACGGTGCAGATGCTCGGGACAAGCCCGAGCATGACGTAGAGGTGGTTTGGCCAACCTCCACTCGAGGTAACCGCCCCCTATTCCCCACCACCCAGCGAATGCACAAACAGCGTCAGTTGCTTGACCGTCGTATCGCCAAGGCGCTCTCCCCATGCGGGCATTACGCCGTGCTTGGGTGCGCGTATCTGCGCGATGATGCCATCTTCGCCATGTGCCTTCAGCCAGATAGCATCGGCGAGATTGGGTGCGCCCATGTCGCGGTTGCCCTTGGCGTCTTCACCGTGGCAGGACGCGCAATTATCGGCGAAAATCTGTGCGCCGGGCTGAACCATGGACACATCGCGCGGCGTACCCGTCAGGCTGACGACATAGGCTGCGACCTCGCGGATTTCGTCGGCTTTGAGCATTTCCGCGAAAGCTGGCATTTCCGAGATGCGCGTGTCGGCATCCTCGGCAAAACGAATGCCATGCGTAATCGTGGTGTGGATGTCGTTGACGGTCCCGCCCCACAGCCAGTCGTCATCGTTGAGGTTGGGATAGCCATTGCCGCCCTCAGCGCCGGAACCGTGGCACTGGATGCAGTTGATCTTGAAGGCAGCGGCACCGCCAGCGACGGCAAACTGCATCAGCTCACCATCCTTCTGAATATCTTCCAGCGAAGACGAGGCGATCTTCTCAAGGTAGACGTTCTGCGCCGCCTTGGCATCTGTCACCTCGGCCACGAAATCCGCGCGGCTGTGCCAGCCCAGAAGTCCTTGCGTACTTCCTGAAATCAACGGCCATGCAGGAAAGGCAATCGTGTAGCCAATGGCCCAGAGGATGGTGACGTAGAAGGTCCACACCCACCAGCGCGGCATGGGGTTGTTCAATTCGCGGATGCCATCCCACTCGTGACCGGTGGTTTCGACGCCGCTGATATCGTCAATGTGTTTATCGGACATGATCAGTCCTCCCTAAGCGGAATGCTGGCGGCATCGTCAGCGGATTTCTTGGAGCCGGGGCGCAATGTGAAAATGATGGTGCCCGCAAAGAACAGGGTCATGACAAGCAGGCCCCAGCTATCGGCGAAGTGGCGCATGGCCGTGTAGGTTTCCATGGTGTCTCTCCTCAGCGATAACCGGCGGCATCGTCGTAGGTCGAGAAATCGACCAGCGTGCCGAGCATTTGCAGGTAAGCGACCAGCGCGTCCATTTCGGTGACCTTAGTCGGGTCACCATCGAAGTCACCAATCTTGGCCTTCGGGTAGCGTGCCTCCAGCGCCGTCGTATCGGCATTGGGATCTGCCTGCGCCTTCAGGTCGGCTGCGGCGTTTTCGATCATCTCGTCGCTATAGGGAACGCCGACGGCTCGATTGGCCTTCAGCTCCATGGTGGCATCAGGGATTTGCAACGGTGTCGATTTCAGGAAGGAATAGCTCGGCATGACCGACTCGGGCACCACGGCCCGAGGCTCGACCAGATGCTGGACATGCCATTCGTTGGAATAGCGGCCGCCAACGCGCGCAAGGTCCGGCCCCGTGCGCTTGGAGCCCCACTGGAACGGATGGTCGTACATGCTTTCCGCGGCAAGACTGTAATGGCCGTAGCGCTCCACCTCGTCGCGGAACGGGCGGATCATCTGGCTGTGGCAGACATAACAGCCCTCACGGATGTAGATGTTGCGGCCTGCCAGCTCCAGCGGCGAATAGGGCCGCATGCCTTCCACTTTCTCGATGGTGTTTTCGAGATAGAAGAGCGGCGCGATTTCCACGATCCCACCGATCGAGACCACGGCCAGAGAGCCGACCAGCAGCAAGGTCGCGTTTCGTTCGATGACGCCGTGTTTGTCGAGAATAGACATCGTTGAAACTCCTTATTCCGCAGGCTGCAGCTTGGGCGCTGCGGTCTTGAAGCCCGCCTCGTCGCGCTGGTAGCCCAGAATTGTCATGGTGACGTTGTAGGCCATGATCAGCGCGCCCCCGAGGAACAGCGCCCCGCCCAGTGCACGCAGCACGTAGTATGGGAAGAGTGCGGCGACCGTTTCGGCAAACGAGTAGACCAGGAAGCCCTGCGCATCATATTCGCGCCACATCAGACCCTGTTGAATACCGGCTACCCACATGACGGCGGCGTAGACGACGATACCGAGGGTGGCGAGCCAGAAGTGCCAGTTGACCATGCGCACGCTGTAGAGCCGCTCACGACCCCAGAGCTTCGGCGTCAGGTAATAGATCGCACCGAATGTGATCATACCGTTCCAGCCGAGAGCGCCCGAGTGCACATGGCCGATGGTCCAGTCCGTATAGTGGCTGAGCGAGTTTACGGCCTTGATCGACATCATGGGACCTTCGAAGGTCGCCATGCCGTAGAAGGCAACGGCCATGATCATCATGCGCACGATCGGGTCGGTACGGATCTTGTCCCATGCGCCAGACAGCGTCATCAAACCGTTGATCATGCCACCCCAAGAGGGCATCCACAGCATGATGGAGAACACCATGCCCAGCGTCTGCGCCCAGTCGGGCAGTGCCGTGTAGTGAAGATGGTGCGGACCGGCCCAGATATACATGAAGATCAGCGCCCAGAAGTGGATGATCGACAGGCGGTAGGAATAGACCGGGCGGTTCACCTGCTTCGGAATGAAGTAATACATCATGCCCAGGAAGCCAGCCGTCAAGAAGAAGCCGACGGCGTTATGGCCATACCACCACTGCGTCAGCGCATCCTGCACGCCGGAGAAAGCCGAGTAGCTCTTAACGCCGAGGAAGGAGACCGGAACCGCCAGATTGTTGACGATGTGCAGCATGGCGATGGTGACGATGAAGCCGAGGTAGAACCAGTTCGCCACATAGATATGCGGCTCTTTCCGCTTGAAGATCGTGCCTAGGAAGGTGACGAGATAGGCGACCCAGACAATGGTGAGCCAGATATCGACATACCATTCCGGCTCCGCATATTCCTTGCCCTGAGTGATGCCGAGCAGATAGCCGGTGGCCGCCATGATGATGAAGAGGTTGTAGCCCCAGAACACGAACCAGCCGAGATCGCCACCGAACAGCCGCGCGCGCGATGTGCGCTGCACGACGTAGAAAGACGTCGCAATCAGCGCATTCCCACCAAACGCAAAAATCACCGCCGATGTGTGCAGCGGGCGAACGCGACCGAAATTGAACCATGGCTCGATGTTGAGATCGGGAAAGGCCAGTTGCAGCGCAACGACGACGCCGACCAGAAAGCCGACGACGCCCCAGAACACCGTGGCAATCACGCCATAGCGAATGACCTCATCGAAATATTCGGATTCGCGCTGCTCTTTCGACACCGACTTGACGGGCGCAAAAGATACGCGGCGCAACATCAGCGCGGTGCCGACCAGCAGCACGAAAAACAGCACCCACATATGGGCGGCAAAAAGATTGTCGTGAGCGAAAGCCGCCCCGAGCAAGGCGAGGAAGGCCCCCACGGCCACCATCGCAGTTCCAAGCATAGAGTTCATTGTTGGTTTCCCCCAACGTCATCGCAGATACGACGCGGCGGGACGAACCACTGATAAGGCAGCAAACGTGCTTTCGCGTCGTCTGCTGCTTTGCCACTGTGTTGGGCAAGTGGCCTTGATTTGGATCAAGTTGGGGTTGGAGGGGTTGTGGGGGCACTTTATAGGTTGCGGGTGTGGCTCACCCCCCTCTGCCCTGCCGGGCATCTCCCCCTCAGGTGGGGAGATCGAATCGCGGATAGCCCTCGGCCATCTTTAATGTCGCTGAGGCGGCAATGTTTCTCGCTAAGAGGCTTTCGCAAAGGCTTTGATTGGGCAACGAGCTAGCGCCCAGCCAATCTCCCCACCTGAGGGGGAGATGTCCGGCAGGACAGAGGGGGGTAAGCCACGCACTCTGCCGATCGCATGGGCGAAACAGCCCCTACCCCTTCATCCGCAACGGCAACCCAGCCGCCACAAAATAAACCTCCCGCGCTACCGCCGCGATCTGCTGGTGCAACCGCCCGGCGTGGTCGCGAAACTCCCGCGCCATCCGGTTCTCCGGCACGATCCCCAACCCAACCTCGTTGGACACGAAAACAATCTTCGCCCGCGCCATCCCAACATGCGCAACCAACGAAGCAAAGGCAGAATCAACATCACACCCCTCCTCCATCATCAGGTTCGTCACCCAAAGCGTCAGGCAATCGACGAGAATGACGTTGTCCGGCTGGTCCAGCCGCTGCAACACATCCGTCAGAGCAAGCGGCTCTTCATGCGTCGTCCACACGTCGCCGCGGCGCTCGCGGTGGTGGGAAATGCGGTCCTGCATCTCGTCGTCCCAGGCGCGGCCCGTCGCGATGTAATGCGCGGCGCCCTCACCTGAGAGAACCAGATTTTCGGCAAAGGCCGACTTGCCGGAGCGCGCGCCGCCAAGCACAAGCACAGCGCGTGATGCGTCAGTCATGAGAATTGCCACGAGATATTGAGAGAGACGATCCGGCTGCCATTGCGAAGGTCATCGCAAGCCTTGAAGCCGCCGGCATGAAAAGAGAACGATTCGTAGATATGGAGGCGTTCTCCCGGTCAATCATGCCATGCTGTCGCGGTGATCTATCGATCTTTGCCTACCCGCCCGCACCATGCGGACATGTCGATAAACGCAATCGAAGAAAAGCGCCGGATCGTCTTAAACAAGGTAGGGATGGCAGGATCTCTTGTCAATTTCCGACAAGCAAAAACCGCGCTGCATCGAGACGCAAACGCGGTCTTGGGTGCCCCTGAAACGTAAAGAGGCAAAAGCAACACCGGTACGCAAAACCAAATCCGGCGTGCACCCACAGTCATAGCGGCACATTCTTACCGGATGGTTAGCGCGAACATGAAAAGCTTTCACCTATCGATTTTTTCACCCAGATTGCCATGTACCCAAATCGCATCAATATTGGGCGAGGAGATTCGGAACGGACAGGACAGAGGTTAGACAGCCCCCATGACGATCATCGATTACGTAGCCCTCGTCGTTTTCGTCGCACTTTGGTGGTCCTATACCTATGTCACGACAGCGAAGACGCCGTTCTCGCGCACCAGTCTCAATCAGGCCATGGGCGAGCGTCGCCGCAAGTGGATTTACAATTCGCTGACCCGCGATCTGAAGATGATCGATACCCAGATCATGGCTGGACTGCAAAACGGTACGGCCTTCTTCGCCTCCACCTCCATCTTCGCCATAGGCGGCTGCTTCGCACTTCTAGGCGCGACCGACCGGGTGGAATCGGTGTTTCGCGACATGCCCTTCGTGCAATATGGCGGTCGCACAGCATTCGAAATCAAGGTCATAGGCCTGACATGCCTATTCGGCTATGCTTTCTTCAAATTCGGCTGGTCCTATCGCCTGTTCAACTATTGCACCATTCTCTTCGGCGGAATGCCGATGCTGCACGAGGCGAATGCCAACCGCGAAGCGGCGGAACGCGCAGCGGAAAACGTCATCCGCATGAACATCATCGCCGCCAAGAATTTCAATGACGGGCTTCGAACCATCTTCCTGTCCATCGGTTATCTCGGCTGGTTCATCAGCCCTTATGTCTTCATGGCATCCACCCTCATCATCACGGTGGCGCTGCTGCGACGGCAGTTTTTCTCCGAAGCGCGCCGCGCCATCATGGATGATTTCTGACTGCCATGAAATTGCCGCACTTCGCAGGCGAAGCGCTGGCACCAGACTGTAACCGTTGCAAAGGACGGATGAATGAGTAACGCTCCGGCAGATGCGACGGCAACACAGGGCAAAGGCCGTATCGGCGCGCTTGATACGCTGCGTGGCATCGCGCTCATCGCCATGGCAAGCTACCATTTCACCTGGGATCTTGAGATGTTCGCATATCTCGATCCCGGCACGGCAACGCAGGGCTGGTGGCGAATCTACGCCCGCGCAATCGCAAGCTCGTTTTTGTTTCTGGCCGGTTTCAGCCTGTATCTCGCCCATCGGCGCGGCATAAACTGGCCGTCTTTCGGCAAGCGCTTTGCGATGGTCGCGGGCGCTGCCCTGCTGATTTCGGTCGCCACCTATTTTGCGGTGCCGGATGGCTGGATATTCTTCGGTATTCTACACAATATCGCCGCCGCCAGCCTCATTGGCCTGCTTTTCCTGCGCCTGCCCTTCCTTCTAACTATGATGGCTGCCGCGCTCGCATTGCTGGCGCCGCAATATCTGAGTTCGGATAGTTTCAATCCCATTTGGCTGTCATGGATCGGCCTTTCCACTGTGCCGCCGCGTTCCAACGATTACGTGCCCGTGCTGCCGTTTCTGGCGCCGTTTCTTCTGGGGCTGGCGGTCTCGCAATTCGTCACGCCACGCGGCTGGCTGGATCGCTTCAGAAAGCCCAGCGGCAAGCGCAATCTGCTGGCCCTTTTCGGTCGTCACAGCCTGCTGTTTTACATTGTTCACCAGCCGATCCTGATCGGCATCGTCTATCTGGCGTCGCTTATCGCCCCGCCACCGCCGGTAGATCAGGTCGAAGCCTATAAGAAAAGCTGTGAAGCAAGCTGCATGCAGCAGCAGAATGGTCTGGAACTGTGCCAGAGTTTTTGCGGATGCACGCTGGAAAAACTTCAGGCTGAAAACCTGTTCGACTCCATGATGTCCAACAGCCTTCAGCCTGAGCAGCAGTCAAAGATCGGCGAGATTGCCGCGCAGTGTTCGAACCAGATTCAATAAGGATCAGGTGCCGACGCCGATTTCGGCGAGGCGCGTGAGACAGGCCTCTTCGACATTATCGAGCTCGGCCAGTGTTTCCTCGATGTCCTTGCGCTTCTGGCGCAGGTCGGCGCGCTTCTCGTCAACCTTCTTCATCAGAAGTTCGAGTTGCCCGGATTCGCCCGGTGGCTCCTTGTAGACCTGAATGATTTCGCGGATTTCAGCGATGGTGAAGCCGATACGGCGACCGCGAAGGATTTCCTGAATGAGCCTGCGGTCAGCCATGCGGAAAAGCCGCGTGCGGCCCCGACGTTCAGGGTGGATCAGACCCTCATCCTCGTAAAAGCGAAGGGTGCGGGTGGAGACCCCGAATTCACGCGTCAGTTCCGTTATGCTATAATACTTGTTCAAAGCTTCATCCGATTCTGGAGCATCGGACCGAAAATGACGGGCAATTTTCGGAATATCCGTTGCTCAAACAACAAGATAGAATGACGAAGCGTGAAACGCCTCACAACTCTCCTTTATTAGAAACACTATGATTGACCTTCACGTAAAAGTCAATTTTCAAGCGTTCAGATCGGAACACCGAACCACCACGTCGCAAGACCAAGAAATGAGAAGAAACCGACAATGTCGGTAACGGCAGTGACGAAGACAGCCGATGACACGGCGGGGTCCGCACCGAATTTATCCAGCAGCAGTGGAATGATAATGCCGGCAATGGCCGCTGCAAACATGTTGATCAGCATCGCGGTCGCGATAATGCCGCCGAGATTGACATCATGGAACCACAGACCTGCGATCACGCCGATGGCACAGCCGAACAGCGCACCGTTTAGCAGCCCCACCCCCGCTTCGCGTCGGATGATGCGGGCGGCGTTGTGGATATCGAGGTTTCTGGTCGCCAGCGCGCGCACGGAAACGGTCATGGTCTGGGAGCCCGCATTGCCGCCCATTCCGGCAACAATTGGCATCAGCACGGCCAGAGCCACGATCTGCTCGATTGTCGCATCGAAGAGACCGATGACGGACGCTGCCATGAAGGCCGTGATGAGATTGACCGCCAGCCACGGCACGCGTGAGCGTGAGGTCACGGCAATGGAGTCGGAAAGCTCTTCGTCACCCACACCACCGAGGCGCAGCAAGTCTTCTTCCGCTTCTTCCTGAATGACGTCCACCACGTCATCGATGGTCAGCACACCGACCAGACGACCATTGTCATCCACCACCGCAGCCGACAAAAGGTCGTACTGCTCGAAAAGCTGCGCGGCCTCTTCCTGATCCATCTCCGCTGCAATGGGATGGTTGGTTTCGTGCATGATCGATTCGACCTTGACCTGCCGCTTGGAGCGCAGCAGACGATCGAGATCGAGCGCGCCGACCAGTTTGAAGGTCGGGTCGACAACGAAGATTTGCGAGAAGGATTCCGGCAGTTCTTCTTCTTCGCGCATATAGTCGATGGTCTGCCCGACGGTCCAGAACGGTGGTACGGCCACGAATTCCGTCTGCATACGACGACCGGCGGAGCTTTCCGGATAATCCAGCGCGCGCAGCAACCTGACACGCTCGGTAAACGGCATCTGTGCGAGAATGTCTTCGCGATCTTCACGGTCGAGGTCTTCGAGAATGTAGACGGCGTCGTCCGAATCCATCTCGCCGATACCGGCGGCGATCTGGTCGTTCGGCATCTGCTCCACGATGTCGAGGCGGATTGCTTCATCCACCTCGGTCAGCGCTGTCATGTCGAAGTCGGAGCCCAGCAACCGCACCATGGCGTGGCGCTGTTCCGGCAGAATGGATTCGAGCAGGTCACCCAGTTCCGATTCGTGCAGCCGGGCAACATTCTGCCGCAGGAACAGCACGTCGCGATCCGCAATCGCAGCGCCGACCATGGCCAGAAAATCAGACCGTATCGATCCGTCTTCGGCATAGATATCCGCCATGATTTCCGGCCTTTTGGCGTCTTCCGGCACGGAATGATGGTCGTCGGTCTGTGTCAACGTGCGCCCCTTTTTCCGGCTGATTGGCCTGCTTCGCGAAAGCGCAGGAGAATGGCTTTTAAAAGCACAATGTCAACAACAGGATAGGACAAAAGAAGTTGCAATTTTCTATCCGAACCGTGCTCTGCGACGAGGTTTTCTATTAACCAGTCGTGAAACAGTCTCGCGGATTTGAACGCCCCGTTGAAGCCACCGTAAAGTTACGAGTTGACATATGGTAGTTATGCGGGAATCTGAGGCAAAGCGCCGCAATAACAATCGATCCGGTTGGCACCGGAAACGAGCGGCGCAAAAAGAAAAACAGATCAGAAAGAGACCTATCAAATGGGCAAGATGGATTTCATCGGTAAGGCCTCCTCCGCTGCGGGCGGTTGGGGTGCACTCAAAAGCGTCGGCAAGCGTCTTCTGGAATCGGGCGCACCGATTTCCGGCGCAAGAACCCTGTTGAAAGCCAATCAGCCTGATGGTTTCGATTGCCCCGGCTGCGCCTGGGGTGATCCCGAACACGGCTCTTCTTTCGAGTTCTGCGAAAACGGCGTGAAGGCCGTTGCGTGGGAAGCGACCGAAGCGCGCGTGCCGCCGGACTTCTTCGCCAATCATAAAGTGGCAGAGCTTCGCACATGGTCGGATTACGATCTGGAAAAGCAAGGCCGCCTCACCGATCCGCTGCGTTACGACCGCGCCACCGACAAGTATCTGCCCGTCTCATGGGACGATGCCTTTGCTGAAATCGGCGGCGTTCTGAAGAGCCTCGACAGTCCTGACCGTGCCGAATTCTACACCTCGGGCCGCGCTTCCAACGAAGCAGCCTTCCTCTACCAGCTGATGGTTCGCCTCTACGGCACCAACAATTTCCCCGACTGTTCCAACATGTGCCATGAAGCCAGCGGCGTTGGCCTGAAGGCCTCCGTCGGCGTCGGCAAGGGCACGGTTCTCTTGGAAGATTTCGAAAAGGCGGACGCCATTTTCGTTATTGGCCAGAACCCCGGCACCAACCATCCGCGCATGCTGGGTGACCTGCGTCGTGCGGCCATTCGTGGCGCGCGTATTGCCGTGTTCAACCCTATCCGCGAAAAGGGTCTGGAGCGCTTCACCGACCCGCAGGACAAGCTGGAAATGATCACCGGCGGCAACACCAAGATTGCCACCAATTATTACCAGCCACGACAGGGCGGCGACATGG
Source organism: Agrobacterium vacciniicorymbosi (assembly GCF_040427045.1). NCBI lineage: Bacteria > Pseudomonadati > Pseudomonadota > Alphaproteobacteria > Hyphomicrobiales > Rhizobiaceae > Agrobacterium > Agrobacterium vacciniicorymbosi. The sequence continues at coordinate 263,791 of NZ_JBETMF010000001.1, read as the reverse complement.
CTGCCGTGCGCGGCATGAGCAAAGCCGTTTTTGCGGCTGACGAAGCCGCCCGCGCCGCTGGCAAGCCTGCCATCATCGATTACGACTTCCTCGCAGAACACGCTGTCGAGTTCGACGCCTATCGCGCCGCCGTCGAGGCGACCAGCTGGGAAACCATTCTCGACCAGTCCGGCCTGACGCGTGAGCAGATCGAGGAAGCCGCGTCCATCTACATGACGTCGAATGCCGTCATCACCACATGGGCGATGGGTGTTACGCAGCATAAGCATTCCGTCATCACCATCCGTGAAATCACCAACTTCATGCTGCTGCGCGGTAATATCGGTCGTCCCGGCGCGGGCCTCTGCCCGGTGCGTGGTCACTCCAACGTGCAGGGCGACCGCACGGTCGGTATCGACGAGAAAGCCCCGCCTGCCCTGCTCGACGCACTGGAGAAGGAACTCGGCGTGCCGATGCCGCGTAACCGTGGCCACAACACGGTTGAAGCCATCAGCGCCATGCTGGATGGCAAGGCGCAGGCCTTCATCGCGCTGGGCGGCAACTTCCTGCGCGCCACGCCGGATAGCCCGCTCATCATCAAGGCGTTCGAAAAGCAGAAGCTGACGGTCAACATCGCCACCAAGCTCAACCATTCGCATCTGGTGCCGGGGGAAACATCCTTCATCCTGCCCTGCCTTGGCCGTACCGAAATCGACCGCAACTCGCAGGGCAAATCGCAGATCGTGACCGTGGAAGATTCCATGAGCATGGTGCATGGCTCAGGCGGTATCAACGAGCCCGCCTCGCCGGAACTGCGCTCCGAAGTCGCCATCATCGCCGGTATCGCAGCCGCGACGCTGGGCAATGAGCGCGTTCAGTGGGCAAAGCTCGCCGATGATTACGATCTGATCCGCGACATGATCTCCCGCGTTCTGCCGGGCTTCCATGAATTCAACGAGCGTGTACGCGTACCGCGCGGTTTCCACCTGCGCAATGCGGCAGCAGAACGCGAATGGAATACGCCTGCCAAGAAGGCCACCTTCTTCACCGGCCCGCTGCCGGAAAAGACGGACCATCAGGAAGCGCTGTCCAAAGAGGGGATCTTCGTTCTGCAGACATTCCGCAGCCACGACCAGTACAACACCACCATCTACGGCATGGATGACCGCTATCGCGGCGTTTATGGCGAGCGGCAGGTGATTTTCATGAACCCGAAGGACATGGAAAAGCTGGGCGCACATGCCAAGCAGCGCGTCGATGTCATCGGTGAATATGGCGACGGCATCGAGCGTATTGCGGAAAACTTCCGCCTCGTGCCTTACAATATCCCAGAGGGCAGTGTCGGCGGTTATTATCCTGAACTGAACGTTCTCGTGCCGCTGCACAGCTATGGCGAGGGCAGCTTCACGCCGACATCGAAATCCGTTCTGGTCTCGGTTCGCCTGCGCACAGAGGCAGAGGCCGCCTGATGAATGACGATCAATCCGCCGCGCGCTTTCTGGCCGTGGTGGAACAGATCAGCCAAACGGCCCCGGTCGCGCTCGACGCCACCGGGGCCGCGCTCATTGCAGCAGTTCATCTCGGTATTGGAAGCGACAGCCGAAGTCTTTCAAACAGGCTGGGCATTGCCCACGCTCTAGTGCTGCGGGAAATCAACGCGCTTTCCGACCGCATGCTGACCATCGTCAAGCGCGATGCACGCACGCAGCGGACATGGGTGGAACTGACGGATGAGGCGGTGTCTCTTGCGCAATCCGCGTCAGAAATCCTGCTGAAAAACCCGCTCTCAGCCACGTAGAATAAATGGAACGCCTCTATGCCAATTCGGCCTATCGTGCCCTATCCGCATCCGGCACTTGCCTCGCATTGCGAGCCTGTGACCGAGTTCGGCCCTGAACTGGCGCAGCTAGCACAGGATCTGCTGGATACGATGCGCGCCGCCCCCGGTGTCGGCATCACGGCGGCCCATATCGGTGTGCTGCAACGCGTCTTCGTGCTGGAGCTAAAACCGGGTAACGTCAGAACCTACGTCAATCCCGAGATTTTGGAAACGTCCACTGAGACCTTGCGCCACGTCGAAGGCAGTGTGTCCATGCCGGGCTTTACCGAAGAAGTGGAGCGCCCGTCCAAAGTGACGCTGCGCTTTCAGGATATCACCGGCCAGTGGCACGAGGAACAGACGGAAGGCTTTCACGCCATCTGCATCCAGCATGAAATCGACCAGTTGAACGGCATGTTCTGGCTGAAGCGCCTATCTAAGCTGAAGCGTGACCGGCTGATGAAAAAATGGGAAAAGGCGCAGCGCTGATCAGTCGACCGATAGATTGAAGGCCGCATCGCCGCGTAGCGTGTTGCTGACGGTGCATATCTCTTCGGCCTGATGCGCGATGGCCTCTCTCGTTTCCGCATCGAAATCGCCGGTGATCTTCAGGCACATATGGAAATGCGTGATCCGCGCTGGCTCACCCTCGGACTTCTCGCCGGTCACGCGTGCTTCCACGCTTTCGAAACGATCCAACACGCCCATGCGGCTGGCAGCGATGCGAGCGCTGAGCACCAAGCAAGCGGCGAGCGAGGAGTAAAGCAGGTCGAGTGGGTTGAAGCCAGGCTCGGACGCCGCTGTGACAACCGCGAGCGCACCGCCTGTCGGCGTTTCGATCTGCGGATGGCCGTTGCGCCCCAGTGTTGCCGTGGCACCAGTCTCGCGCTTTTTCACCCTGATTTCGCTCATACCAATGTCCTTAATTTCGAATTCTCAAAAATTACATTTTGCACAATGGAACCAAAAGACAAGCTTGCGCTTTTACTCACGGAACGGTGATCGACCGTTACAGATTTATAAAATAGGAGCTGGGACATATGGCTACAGGCGCACTCGTTAGTATTCTGATCACATTTCTGGTCATCGTACTCATTCTTTGGCTGATCAACCGCTTGCCCGTCGCTGGCAGCGCAAAGCAGATTGCTCAGGTCATCGTCATCATCATCGGTATTATTTCGCTGCTGAAGTATCTCGCAGTCTTTTAATTAATCCGACATTGATATCAAAAAGCCCGACCCGGTTTCAAATCGAGGTCGGGCTTTTTGTATGTGGATCAAGCCGGAAAATATCTGACATAGGCAAACTCATCCCCATCCGGTGACCAGTTGGGTGAGTTCATCGTCCCCTGCCCGCCGAACAGATCGAACAGCGTTTCCACATTGCCGCCATCCGTGTCCATCATGCGCATGCGCACATTCAGATCGCGCGGATGATCGAAGACATCGGCGTCATAGGAAACGAAGACCACCTTGTCACCCCTTGGTGACGGATGCGGAAACCAGTCGCCATACTGGCTATCCGTCACGCGCTCGACAGCCGAGCCATCCACCCGCACCCGCCAGATCTGCATTTGCCCAGTGCGGCTGGAGTTGAAGTAAATCCACTGCCCATCCGCCGAGTAATCCGGCCCGTCATTGCGCCCCTCGCCATGGGTCAGCCGCGTTTCTGTCGCCGTCTCCACGTCCATCGAATAAATATCAAAGACCTGATCGCGAATACCGCAATAGGCGAAGCTTTTGCCATCGGGAGACCAGCCGTGCCAGTACGAAGGCAGATTATGCGTCATCAGCCTAGGCGAACCACCGGCAGACGGCAGAAGATAAATCGTGCTTTTGCCGAACTCCACCTTGTCGGAAATCGCGTAAAGCGAACCATCGGGCGAAATGCCATGGTCGTTGTTGCACTCACTGGCAAAGCCGGTATCGACCTTCTCGATTGCTGCATCACCATCCAGTGACAGACGGTACAATAGGCCTTCGCTGTTCAGCAAAAGATACGACCCATCCGGCGACCAATTGGGTGCTTCGAACAGTTCAGGCGTCTGCCAGACCACCCGGTTCTCCCGGGTACGGATGTTGAAGATTTCAACGGAACTGCGCATCGTACCTCCCACTGCATTTCAAATCCTGACAGGCTGAGAACCATATTTCATTTGCATCAGCCAAGACCGTGGCTATGATCCTATTGTCGTAGGCACCGTCCTGCAAATTTAAAAACGGAAGACAGCAGCGTTGCGGCACCGCCCGTATTCTCTGAACTGGCTTTTCCCAATATTGAGGTCTCGCGATGACGACCATCGCTGATCAAGCCATTCTGTTTGGCCGAGTGGCGCCGATGCTTCCCGTCAAGGACATCCAAAAAGCCCAGGATTTTTATGCCAAGGTGCTTGGCTTTAAAAAGACGTTCGAGAACGGAAATCCAGTGGGTTTCATGATCTTGAAGCGGGATGATGCCGAATTGCATCTGACATTGCAGCCGACTTACAAATCCCCGCCGTTCAATGTCGCACACATGCTGGTAAGCAACGTGGATGAACTCCACCGCCTTTGCATTGACTACGGATTACGGATCATCAAAAGGCTGGAAAACAAGGACTACGGCCTGCGCGCATTCGTTTTCGAAGACCCGGACGGAAACCGGATCGATGTAGGCCAGGTCATCTAGGCAAGCAGGCGGCGCGGTCTGTTCCGCGCCGCTTTTCTACCTACCGATCCCTGAAGCGGTTCGTGATCGGATAACGGCGGTCACGACCGAAATTCTTCTTGGTGATCTTCACACCCGGCGCGGATTGGCGGCGCTTGTATTCGGCGAGATAGAGAAGATGCTCAATGCGGTGCACGGTAGCGATATCGTGGCCACGTGCGACAATCTCTTCCACCGACATTTCCAGCTCCACCAGGCATTCCAGAATATCGTCCAGATTGGGGTACGGGGGCAGCGAATCCTGGTCGGTCTGGTTGGGGCGCAGTTCTGCGGACGGCGCTTTGGAGATGATGTTGGCGGGTATGACTTCGCCCGATGGTCCAAGCGCCGTTGGCGGCACATGACCGTTGCGCCATTTTGAAATGGCGTAGACCTGCATTTTGTAGAGGTCCTTGATGGGATTGAAGCCGCCGTTCATGTCGCCATAGAGCGTGGCGTAGCCGACAGACATTTCCGACTTGTTGCCCGTCGTCACCACCATCGAGCCAAATTTGTTGGAGATGGCCATGAGAATGGTGCCACGGGCACGGCTTTGAAGGTTCTCTTCGGTGATGCCTTCTTCCGTGCCTTCGAACATTTCAGCCAGTGACGACAAAAAGCCATCCACGGGCTCGGCAATCGGGACGATGTCGTAACGGCAACCCAGCGCCTTTGCGCAATCTGCGGCGTCTTTGAACGAGTCTTCCGAGGTATAGCGATAGGGCAGCATAATGCAGCGCACCCGCTCCTCGCCCAGCGCATCCACGGCAATGGCCGCGCAAATGGCCGAATCGATACCGCCGGAAAGGCCGAGCACCACGCTCTTGAAACCGTTCTTGTTGACATAATCGCGGAAGCCCAGCATGCAGGCGCGGTAATCCGCCTCCTCACCTTCGGGTATTTGCGAGAACGGGCCTTCGCTGCAATGCCAGCCCTTTTCCGTGCGCTTCCAATCCGTGACCGAAAGCGTTGATTCGAACTGGCTCATCTGAAAGGCAAGTGTCTTGTCCGTGTTAAAGGCGAAGCTTGCGCCGTCGAACACCAGTTCGTCCTGACCGCCGACCTGATTGGCGAAGATCAGTGGCAGTCCGCTTTCGATGACCTGTCGCAAGGCCACCTGATGGCGCACATCCACCTTGCCGCGATAATAGGGAGAACCATTCGGCACCAGCAGAATTTCGGCACCGCTTTCGGCCAAAGTTTCGCAGACGCCGAGGTCGTTCCAGATTTCCTCGCAGATGGGAATGCCGATGCGAACACCCCTAAAATTATAGGGGCCGGAAATCGAGCCTTCAGCAAACACACGTTTTTCATCGAACTCGCCGTAATTCGGCAGATCCACCTTGTCACGCAGCGCAACAATCTTGCCGCCATCCAGCAGCGCGACAGAATTGTGCCGCCCCGTTTCGCCCTGACGTGGGAAGCCGATAATGACACCGGGACCACCATCCGCAGTTTCCGCCGCCAGCTCTTCCACCGCCAGGAGGCAGGATTTGAGGAATGAGGGCTTCAGGACGAGGTCTTCCGGCGGGTAACCGGAGATGAAAAGCTCTGTGAGAAGCAGCAGATCCGCACCTTGCGATGCGGCGTCCGCGCGGGCTTCGCGCGCCTTGGCAAGGTTGCCAGAGACATCGCCGACGGTGGGATTGAACTGCCCGACGGCAATTCGCAAAACATTGGGATTGGTGTGTACTTGGCTCATGACTCTCATTTACCGTGGCTCTGCACGCCGCGCAACGCAAGCCTTTCAACTGGCATAAAAAATGGCGATCCGCAGCGTGCAATGCGCCTCACGCAAAGGTTATTCCGCACACTTGTGGATTCTGCAGAGTTCATGTCGCATTCACCCCGCTTATGTGACAGTTACATGACACTTTCATGACGCCTGATTCACGGGTACATCACAGACTGCCGGAGTTGAAATATTGAGGAATTCGGTGCCCAAAACAACGGTTGCCGAAAGGATGAAGCTCGTCCTTTCAAAGCCATTGACGCGGAACCCAGACAGAGTTGCAGGCGACGTTCATCCGTTGCTCAATCTCACGCTTGCAGCCCTGCTTTTGATTGTTTGCATGGAATGGATTGCACGCGGTTCTCTGCATGATATCGGCACGTTCCTGGCGTTTCCGGCTCGCCCCGGCTTTACCACGCTGGCCGCCGTGGTGCTTTGCCTCATGGCGCTCGATGCGGTGTTCGGCAGACATTATCAGTCGTTGCTGATCGCCGCCCCGCTTCTGCTGGTTACGGCATTCATGTCGCATCAGAAGCAGCTTTATCTTTCCGATCCGCTCTACCCATCCGATCTGCTGTTCGGACGGCAGATCCTGCAGCTTTTGCCCGCGATGCTGAAAGCACAGCCGTTTACCGCGCTCGCTCTTGCCGTTGGCGTTGTGCTGGCTGTGGCAGCCGGTGTGATGATTTGGCGTTTCGTTCGCAGCCACACCCCTGTTATGCCTTTCAAGGCGCGCATCTGGCGGCTTACGCTCGCTGTGCCGCTGCTGGCGGGACTTGGTTCGCTGATGGAATATTCGCACCATTCCTGGGTGCGGGACCGGCTCAACATCATTCCCATGATGTGGGACCAGAAGGAAAATTACCGCCACAATGGCTTCCTCATGGCATTTGCCTTCAACATTCCCATGGCGAATGTCACGGCACCCGCAGGTTACGGCGAAAACACCATTGCGGATATCGCCTCGGACGGCTCGGCTTTTGCCGTCAACCACAGCACGCGGCCTGATGTCATCATGATCATGAGCGAATCGCTGTGGGACCCCACGCGGCTTTCCAATGTCTCGTTCTCGCAAGACCCGATGCCAACCATCCGCAGCAGGCAATCCGGCCACGTCTTCTCACCCGAATTCGGCGGCATGACGGCCAATGTGGAGTTCGAGGCGCTGACCGGTTTTTCCAACGCCTTCCTGCCCTATGGCAGCATTCCATATCAGCAATATGTGCGCCAGCCCGTACCTTCGCTCGCCACCTTCTTCCGGGGTGAAGGCTATTCCGCCATGGCCATGCACCCGTTTCAGGACTGGTTCTGGAACCGCCGCGAGGTCTACAAATCCTTCGGCTTTGAGGAATTCCGTTCGGAAGAAACGTTGCCGCCCATGGAAAAGCGCGGCATCTTCGCTTCGGATGAAGCGCTGACATCGGAAATCATGCAGGCGGTGGATGCGGCGAACAATCCGCTCTTTCTTTTCGCTGTCACCCTTCAGGGACACGGCCCCTATGAGCCGAACCGTTACGCCAACAATTCGGTCTCCATCAACGGTCCGCTTTCAAATAGTGCGACTGAGGCGCTCACCACCTATGCACAGGGCGTAGCAGAAGCCGATGAAAGCTTTGCCCGCCTGATAGACTGGGCGAAGAAGCGTGAGCGTGACACGGTCATTGTCCTGTTCGGAGACCATCTTCCGCCGCTGGGCCAGGTCTATGTCGAAAGCGGCTATATGCCGGGTATGGTCGCCACCCGCCGGGCGCCGCTGGAAACGATGAGACAGGAGCATGAAACGCCGCTGGTTGTCTGGTCATCCAAGACCGGCCTGCATAACCGGATCGGCACGATCAGCCCGGCTCTCCTGCCCTATCATGTACTGAAAACCGCTGGCTTTGACGATCCGTTCTATACCGGTATTCTGGGCAAGGTTCAGTCCTCATACTCGGTTATCGACCGGCACATGCTGGTGGAAAAAGACGGCTCGGCTGTGCCGGACTGGGCAACGGCGCCGGTGGCAATTCCCTCTCCCATCAATGAATATCGCCAGCTGCAGTTTGACATGATGTTCGGCAAGCAGTTTGGCAAGGAGCGCTTCTTCCCCGGCTTCAGTTGGGTCAATGCCGCACAGCCATCGAGCTGAAAACTATGAAAACGCTGCCGATTTCATTTGAATTCGGCAGCCCTCCACGCTTATCTCTTCGGCAGTGTCGGAACCCGTCCTCTCACGCGGTTCTGAGTCAGTTTGGCTGGAGACCAACGATGTCCGCTATTCCCGATTACATCACCTCTCATTTCAGGCGCTCATCCAGAGACATAGGCGAGGTGGAAAAGCACATTCTCGAAATGGCGCACCACAAGAAGCTGATCTCCACCAATACCAATGACGCCTTCTCGAAAGACTCGTCCGTTGGAGAGCGGCTGGCAGACAGCATCGCCCGCGTTGGCGGCTCCTGGGGCTTCATCATCAGCTTCATGGTGTTTTTGGGCGTCTGGGCAGTCATCAATACCATCGTGCTGGCCTCCAAAGCCTTCGACCCATACCCTTTCGTCTTTCTAAACCTCATCCTTTCCATGCTGGCCGCCATTCAGGCACCCATCATCATGATGTCGCAGAACCGTCAGGCCACGCGCGATCGCTTCGAGGCCGAGAAGGATTATGAGGTCAACCTCAAGTCCGAACTGGAGGTACTGTCGTTGCATGAGAAGATCGATGTGAAGGTCTTGGCTGAACTGGCCGCGCTGCGGCAGGAAATCGCCAAGCTGCACCACAGGCGCGAAAGCGGCAACGAGCTGCCGTAAGATCGCTGCGGCAACGCACAAATCCAATCATAGTCATTTTGCGCCTTTTTCTGCGCTGGTTACGAATCCGTCAGATTCTTCCGCTACAGATTGACGCGGGCATTTGTTGCATTGCACTCTTGGTGCAGCGACGCGGGAATCACTTCCGTATCAGAATGGCATCACGCTTTTCCGAGCAGCGACGCCTCCGCGCTGGAACACATGTTTCCAGTAATCGCAAATTCTGTTCCGAGGCTTTTTCATGAACCAGTACGATCTCATTGTTGTCGGTAGCGGCCCTGCTGGCAGGCGCGCTGCCATTCAGGCTGCAAAGCTGGACAAAACTGTTCTGGTCATCGAGAAAGGCCGACGCGTGGGCGGTGTATCGGTTCACACCGGCACCATTCCCTCTAAAACCATGCGCGAAACGGCGCTCAACCTTTCCGGCTGGCGCGAGCGTGGCTTTTATGGCCGCTCCTACCGCGTCAAACAGGAAATCAGCGCCGAAGATCTCCGTCGCCGTCTGCTGATCACTCTCGACCATGAAGTCGATGTGCTCGAGCATCAGTTCGCCCGCAACCGCGTCACCCATATTCGCGGCAAAGCGACCTTCCTGACATCGGATACGATGGAAATCACCAAGGATGATGGCGAGATCGTCGTCGTCAAGGGCAAGAGCATTCTGCTGGCCGTCGGCACCCGCCCGTTCCGCCCGGATTACATGCCGTTTGACGGCAAGACTGTCATCGACAGCGACGAGTTGCTGGAACTGGAAAAGCTGCCGCGCTCGATGGTCGTCATCGGCGCAGGCGTTATCGGCATTGAATATGCGACGATCTTCAGCGCGCTAGACACCGCCGTCACCCTCATCGATCCCAAGCCGACCATGCTGGATTTCATCGACAAGGAAATCGTCGAGGACTTCACCTACCAGCTGCGCGACCGCAACATGAAACTGCTTCTGGGCCAGAAGGCGGAAAAGGTGGAGCATACAGCGGACGGAAAAGTCTCGCTCACTCTCGACAGCGGACGCACCCTGACGACGGAAATGGTGCTGTTTGCAGCTGGCCGCATGGGTGCCACCGATTCGCTCAATCTGGCCGCTGCGGGTCTGGAAGCGGACAATCGTGGTCGTCTCTCCGTCAATCCGGAAACCTTCGAAACCTCAGTGCCCGGCATTTATGCTGCTGGCGACGTCATCGGCTTCCCAAGCCTTGCCTCCACCTCCATGGAGCAGGGGCGCATCGCCGCGCGTGTGGCCGTCGGTGCCATCGCCATGGAGCCGCAGAAATATTTCCCATACGGCATTTACGCCGTGCCGGAAATTTCCACCTGCGGCCTGACCGAAGAAGAGATGAAGGAGCGCGGCATTGCCTATGAATGCGGTATCGCCCGCTTCCGCGAAACATCGCGCGGCCACATCATGGGTCTCGATACCGGCCTGCTGAAGCTGATCTTTTCACTGAAAACCCGTCGTCTTCTCGGCGTCCACATCGTCGGCGAAGGTGCGACCGAACTCGTCCATATCGGACAGGCGGTTCTCAACCTCAAAGGTACGGTCGAATATTTCGTTGAAAACACGTTCAACTATCCGACCCTTGCAGAAGCCTACAAGATTGCCGGTCTGGACGCCTGGAACCGCATGGGTGATATCAAGAACGAAAACGCCACCATCTGATCAACGCGTGAGCGCCCCTACCAGCGAATATTGTAGCGGGCGTTCACGGATGGGCGGAATCGATCTTCATAACCCTGGTTCAGCTTGCCGGTAACGGTGAAATTATCACCGAACTTCTGCTCTACGGCGACGCTTGACGTAAACTCGTCGAATGTCTCGCGGCTTGCACCGGTCAGAACGAAGGCGGTGCCGGTAGCAGAACGCGTCAGCCGCAGCGATTGCGAGACATCAAGCCCGCTCCATTGCTGGGCAGTGCCATCATAACGAACGGTCATGTTGCGGTTGGATTCCACATCGAATTCCGGCGTGGCGATGCGCTTTTGCGATGTCGTCATCGTCCATGCACTGGAGCCGGTCAGTGCGTTCATCAGCACGGCAATATCACCCGCAACCCTCGCACCCGGTAGGTTGGAGGAGAGCAGCGTGACATTGCCCCAGAATTTCACCGGCGTATCCACCAGCGCCCCGCCTTCCGAGCCGACCATGCCCATTTCAAGACCAGCACGGATCGGCGTTTCGGTCGGCAGCTTCGCACCGATGCGGGCGGAATAGGACTGATCGGAATTCTTCGCGGGAGACCAGATCAGGCCCTTCTCCTGCGCATGCGCAGAAACCGATGACAAGCCAATGGCGACGGCGGCGATGATGACGCCGTGACGTTTTCCTAACACCATGTCTGTTCCTCAAGCTTTGAACACGCACCATCTCTTGGGAGGCAGACGGCGTATGTTCCAGCAACTGGCGGGCGGCCAAGCCCGGCCCAAATCGCTGTTGAGTTTGCAGATCACGCAATGATGGCGTCGTGGCCATCTCTGTGGGCATCACCGTGCCAGCACAGGCGCGTCGAAAATCATCCGGCGCAACGACGGGATCGATAACGCCAAACGGAGAGTTGAAACTGAGGGCTTAAAGCCGGGCCGCACATGTTGCGCGACAGATTTGCCGTGCATCAGCACTTGCAAATCAATGCAGAGATTCTGCCAGATGAATGGAAGATGAACAAGAGCAGATGCAGCAAAAAATCATTGTGCGCTGCATTGTGATCGAAACGTCACTGCCAGCTACGGCTATCAAGTTGGACAGGCCCAGAAAGCAAAAGGCCGCAGCTTGCGCCACGGCCTTTCGAAATGTCTTGCGAAAGAAGCTTATTCAGCGTCGCCTTCGGCGGCCTTCTTCTTGGCAGGAGCCTTCTTCTTAGGAGCGGCTTCTTCGCCTTCAGCGGCTTCGGCCTTCGCAGCAGCCTTCTTCTTGGCAGGCTTCTTCTCAGCCTTGTCGCCTTCTTCGGCGTCTTCAGCCAGCAGCTCTTCCTTCGTTACGGTCTTGTCCGTAACGGAGACTTCTTCGAGCAGCTTGTCGATGACCTTCTCTTCGAAGATCGGAGCGCGCAGAGAAGCGGAAGCGCCTGGGGTGTTGCGGAAGAAATCGAGGATTTCCTTCTGCTGGCCAGGGAACTGCTGCAGCTGCTGGAACAGCGCGCGCTGCATTTCTTCTTCGGTGACTTCCACGCCAGCCTTCTCGCCGATTTCGGAGAGAACGAGGCCCAGACGAACGCGACGTTCAGCAAGCTTGCGATATTCTTCGCGGGCTTCCTCTTCGGTCGTGTCTTCGTCAGCAAAAGTCTTGCCGGACTGTGCGAGATCGGTGTTGATCTGACGCCAGATGTTGTCGAACTCTGCGTCAACCAGACCAGCAGGTGTCTCGAACTGGTAGACTTCGTCCAGCTGGTCGAGGATCTGACGCTTAACCTTCTGGCGTGTGATGTTGCTGTACTGGCTTTCGATCTGGCCGCGAACGATTTCCTTCAGCTTTTCAGCCGATTCGAGACCGAGCTTGGTAGCCAGTTCGTCATTGATTTCAACGCCGGCTGCAGATGCAACGTCCTTGACGGTGATGTCGAACACGGCTTCCTTGCCAGCAAGTTCTGCAGCAGGATACTCGGTCGGGAAGGTAACGGTGATCGCCTTCTCATCACCAGCCTTGACGCCGACCAGCTGGTCTTCGAATCCAGGAATGAAGCGGCCCGAACCGATGACCAGTTCTGCATCTTCCGCTGCACCACCATCGAACGCAACGCCATCGACCTTGCCGAGGTAGTTCATTGTGACGCGGTCGCCTTCAGCGGCCTTGCCCTTCTTGGTTTCGTAGGTGCGGGCGCTTTCAGCGATCTTGAGGATCTGCTCGTTGATTTCGTCTTCGGTGACTTCAACGACTTCGCGCGTAACCTTGATGCCTTCGTTGGACTTCAGCTCGATGGCTGGAATGACTTCGTAGGCGAGGTTGAATTCAAAATCGGCTTCCGCAGCCAGGATCTTGTCGGCTTCTGCCTGATCTTCCGTCATGGAGATTGCCGGCTGCGTTGCGGACTTTTCGCCACGGCCGGAAATGATTTCGGATGGCTTGTCGCGAACGAGTTCGTTGACGAGATCAGCCATGATCGACTTGCCGTACATCTTCTTGAGATGTGCAACCGGTACCTTGCCCGGACGGAAACCGTTGATGCGAACCTTGTCCTTGGCGTCGACCAGGCGCTCGTCGAGGCGAGCCTTCATATCGGCGGCCGGAATAACGACCTTGATTTCGCGCTTCAGCCCTTCAGCGAGCGTTTCGATAACCTGCATTTTCATACCTTCACATCATGGCGGCGGTGCTCAGACAGCCGTTGGTTTACTTTCGAGCACAGCGCCGGAACCTAAATTCACCGGCCGTGGCTATATAAAATCCATGCACAAGCATTTTGCCGGGCAAAAACTGCGCTTGAGCCAGAGAAGCGGCAAAGCAGATGCTTCACACATTCTTCCCGGCGATTCATGTGGTGCGGGTAGAGGGACTCGAACCCCCACAACTCTCGTCGCCAGAACCTAAATCTGGTGCGTCTACCAATTCCGCCATACCCGCGCTCTTGAATCCTGCATAAACAACATCTGGCACATGAGGCCTTCCGGAGCGCGCGTCTCTATATCACCCGTTTTCTGGAGCGCAAAGGAAAAATGACGGTTTTACGTCGCTATTTACGCCGCCTGCCCGGCGAAACCGCTTATTCAGCGATGCCACCGGCGCCTTCACCTCATATCCTTATGTCATCAAGATATTCTGGCCACCCTGATAAGGATGAGTCGCGCCTGCGTGTACCGTCTTTGACGCATGGCTCCGCCGTGCCGTAAACACCCCGGACTCGCGATAAAAAGAACCGGTTAAAGCCACACTAAAAACCCGAAATCAGATTGCAAACACAAAAAACACATCAAAAGCGCGAGTTTGCGCCTCTCGTGGCGCAAAAATGGCGTCAAATTATGCATTTGTTAATGATCGAGGCGAGGAATCGCCCGCCGCAATGCGTCTGGCGCATAGGTGGCATACTCCTTTGTCTGTTTTTGTTTCTTCTAAACCGATTATATTCGGGATCAGCAAATGAGTTCGGCGCTGGTCCCAAGCGGCGCTGACAGACGAACCAAAGGAAACGACCATGAACATCACCCGCTCGCTGAACAACTGGCGCAAGTATCGTCAGACCGTAACTGAACTTGGCCGCATGAGCGACCGCGAACTGAGCGACCTCGGCATCGGCCGCAGCGACATCCGTCGCGTTGCACGCACCGCAGTCGGCATCTAATATAAAAGAATACCGGCGGCATTCGTCGCCGTGTTGGGTACTACCCTAAAAAGGTCTTGAGCTTCGGCTCCGGGCCTTTTTCGTTTTTGGTACCATGCTTCTGCGGCCCGGCCTTCAGCCGCCCTTGGCACCCTTCCCGCCTCGTCTTTCCTCAGCCTAAAAAACACGCAGCATCCGGCAAAAGATGCAAAATTAGCCGACACACTGCACAAACGCATGGCAGTCGCCTAAATTCTGCACTCCACATCAGCACTCTGCATATGTATATACACATCAACAACAGAGAGCGCAGACAGATGAGCCTCTGCACAGAGTTTAAAAGATCAACAAACAAAGATTGAGGAAACGACCATGAACCCTATCCGTATCGCTAAGAACTGGATCAGCTACCGCCGCACGATGAACGAACTTGGCAACCTCTCCAGCCAGGCTCTGAGCGACATTGGCCTGACCCGTTACGACATCCGTAACGTTGCTTCCCGTTCGTTCCGCTAATCAGCGTAAAACGTCTGCCTGCTGACCGACCTCCCACGGACGCAGGCTGACCGAGCGACAGGTAATCGAAACGGCGCCTTGTGCGCCGTTTTTGATTCCGGGAACTCCCCGGAACGAGGCTGCTCCTTCACTAAAGCGAGCAACGATTTCGGTGTTGAGCGCAGACTGCGCGAAGGCGACCGCACCCTCCTCACAGCATCATTTTAAAACCGCCCGAATCGCACGCTTGACAAATGCCGCCGATTAATAGAACATAAAGTGAACAAATGGAGTTGCAGCAATGAAAGCAGCAGATAAAACCATTGAACACGCCATGTCTTTGGTCGCCCAGTCCCGCAGCCTTCGCGAAAGAGCGCTTGAACGCCGTCGCGAATTGCAGCGACGCACGGAAATGATGACGGCAAAGCCACTTTATATTTTGAAGAAGAATGGCGGCAGGCAACTGTCATTGCGTCTGGATAGCTAATCAAGCATTGCAGACGCAGTAATGAATGCGATGTGTGAGTTTGGAAAGTCTCCGAAATGGTCCGTCGGAAAACAGATGGTTTGTAGTCACCCGATCACCTTTTGAATTCTCATCATCGGCTGGTGAAAATTGTCACAAAAAATCCCGTGCTGGAGTTCACTCCGCACGGGATGTTTTGAAACAATATTTGGCATTGATATCACTGCATGCGTTGAAGTGCTGACTGTGGTGATGCGACGATAGCCGTTTCCGTCATGCCTGGCAGCCGGTCTGTTTTTCTCAAAACGACGACGGGCTTTTGTGCAGGTTGGGTTGGCGGCGTAATGCTGGCAGTTTTAAATTCGCGATCTACAGGTATAGAGGCGTTGATATTCTGGTGCATAAGGCAGTCGGCAAATGTCGCAGAAGCGGATAAGCCGATCATGGCTGTGATTACGAGAATTGTCTTCATGTCATTCTCCCTTCTTTTTATATTAGCAAAATATATTCTATTATTTGTCTGATTTGGAATCACGCTTTAGTGCTAGGCGGGCGGGTGCCGGCCTAATTCTTTCGGGCATCAAATGTATTTTTGAGAGAGCGGCGGAAAATCATCGCAACATACGTTCCTCTCAGCGGTATAATCAGAGGCTTGTATGTAGAGACTGCGGCGCTGTTTGCGGCCTGTAGCGTGCGTCGAGTATCTGAACTGTTTTGCGACTTCATGTCACCTCTCCTTCGTGCAAAACAAACGGAAGGAAAGCTGTTTGGTTCCTGCGCCACGTTAGTAAAGGTTAACAATTATAGCGAAAATCATTCAACACGCTTTCACAGGCCTGTGAGCGCTTCGCTGGTGGCGTATGAAAGACGAGCAGAAAATCAGATTTCGAGCGTTCCCGTGGCCACGCGCACGGCATGTCCGCCGATTCTGGCGCGGGAAATCTCGTTTTCCTTCACATCCATGATCAACTGGATATGCGAGGGGCGTCCCATTTCGACGCCCTGCTCGATGAGGATGGGGTAATGCCCATCCGCAAGACCATCGAAATGGTGAATGGCACCAGACAGCGCCGCCACGGCTGCCCCCGTCGCCGGGTCTTCGGCAATGCCCATATCGGGCGAGAACATGCGGGCATGAAATTTTGCGGCGTGGTTGACGCCGCCCCGACAGTATAGATAGGCGGATGTCAGGCGACCCTCGACCAAAGGTGCCGATTTCACCCAAAGGCCCGCATCGAAATCCACCTCTCCCATGGCGGAGATGTTCTGGATGGGGATCGTCAGAAACGGCACACCTGCAGTCCATATCGACGAGACGTGATTTTCAAAGCCGATCTGCGATGTGGCAAGGCCCAGCGCATCGGCAATCTGGCCGTGGTCAAGCGGAAGGTGGACGCGGGAGGATTTGCGTGGAAGATCGAATTCGGCAAAGCTCGCCTCGCCTTCCCGGATGCGAATGGCGCAGCGCACCGGTCCCACCTTCTCTTCCAGCACCGTCACCATGTCGGCATCGCCCTGCCCGTGGCTTTTCTCGGCAATGGCAATGGCGGCCCCCACGGTCGGGTGACCGGCAAAGGGCAGTTCCGAAGCGGGCGTGAAGATGCGCAGCGATGCGGCATAGGCCGGGTTTTCTGAGTTGCCGACAAAGACGGTTTCGGACAGGTTCATTTCGCGGGCAATGGCCTGCATGGTGGCATCATCGAGGTGATCCGCGTCGAACATGACGGCCAGAGGATTTCCGGCCAGTTTCTGGCGCGTGAAAACATCGTAGATACTGTAACTTATCGCCACATCCCACTCCTAGCCAATTTGTCTTCGCACCGCAAACTGCCCGACCTAACCGGCCTCTGCAACCCTGTTTGCAGACACATGGCCAAGAAGCTGTGGACTTCGCCACCACCTTTGGGCCGTTTCTCAAGCGCGGCAATATGATCGCCCGAAAGAGCTTGTCCTGCCTACACGTCTTCATGTACCAAAGGTCGTCAACAGGGGTGACGGCATGTCGCATACAACTCAGCCTTTATGTTTCGTAGCCTCGACCACGGATGATGCGCAAGCCGCAAGAGACGAACTGATAAAGCATTATGGCAATGCTCCCTTCGATGAGGCCGACGTCATCGTCGTTCTCGGCGGAGATGGCTTCATGTTGCAGGTGCTGAATGAGACGATGAATTCCGGCAAGCGCGTCTATGGCATGAACCGCGGCTCCGTTGGTTTCCTGATGAATGATTACCGCATCTACGGGCTTCAGGAGCGCATCGCGGTTGCCACCGGTAACGACTTTCACCCGCTGCGCATGACGACTGTGGATGCTGACGGAACCGAGTTTTCGGCCCTTGCCATGAATGAAGTCAGCCTTTTCCGCCAATCTCATCAGGCCGCCAAGCTGCGGGTGGATGTGGATGGCAAGACACGGCTGGAAGAGCTGATCTGCGATGGCATGATGGTGGCCACACCCGCCGGCTCTACCGCCTATAACTTCTCCGCGCATGGCCCCATCCTGCCGCTCGAATCCCCGCTTCTGGCACTGACACCCGTCAGCGCGTTCCGCCCGCGCCGTTGGCGTGGCGCCCTGCTTCCCAATAAGGTAACGGTGGACATCCACGTTCTGGAAAGCGAAAAACGCCCGGTCAACGCCGTGGCGGATCACACTGAGGTCAAGTCGGTGCAATCGGTCCGCATCGCGCAATCTCAGGATAGAACCGCAAAAATCCTGTCCGATCCAGACCGATCCTGGTCGGACAGGGTGCTTGCCGAACAGTTTACGAATTGATGAAACGCCCATGATGAAGACACTCCTCGCCACCACATTCCTCGTTGCCAGCATTTGTTGCGCCCAGGCGCAAACCGCAGACATCGAAGCCCTGCCCGCCTCCACCATTTTCGTGACGAGCAGCGGCATGTGGGAACAGGACATGCTGTCGCCGAAAGAAGGCGATGCGAAAGCGCCAGCCAACGCTCCCCACACCCGCGGATATTACAAGGTCGTCGCGATCCGGCAGGGCGATGGCACCGCCAAAATCTACCTCCAGCAAATCGCCTACACCGCCGCTGGCCCAAGCCTTGTCGAAACGGTGGAGCTGGAAGAGTTCACCCAGATGAAGGCCTATGTCACGGATATCAGGCCCGAAAGCTCCAGCGGCGCTTCCGATGTGCCCGGGCTCTTCGTCACCGTGCATCTCAAGACCGACCCCATGCAGAAGGAAGCCGATGCCTGGACGGTTTTGATCGATGAACTCGGCGACATGAAAATCGAGAAGGCATCTAACTGACGCAGGACTTAAAGCCACAACTCCTCCGGCCCATTCAGCACCGCGCCGAAATGGTGTTTCCACAGGCGCGCGCCCAATGCGCCGGAGCGGTCCAGGCTGGAGCCGACCGTTAGCCATGGAATGAGCGTCGGGTGCAGTCCGGCGTCGAAGAAGACGAATCCGGCGGCCAGGACGCAGGTGTCGGCTTGGATGCCGCAGACGAGGACGCGGTCTGGGTTCAGAGACTTTAGATACTCCACCGCTTCCCGCGTCGGTGCGTAGCCGTGTTTGATGAAGATGCGATCTGCGGGCACAAGCGAATCGTCGGATGGTCCCGGTTTCCAGCCAAGCTGTCCTTCGAAGGGCGTGATGCTTTCATCGTGGCGCTCGACGCTTGCCACACTGGGCATTTGCTTTGCGAGAGTGGCGATGTCGCTGACCAGTTGGGCGGGCGGATTGAAGCTTGGTTGGACATCGACGATATAAAGTATCTGCTTCACGCTGACCTCCCGGAACGTTCGATCTCATCCTGAAATGCTCAGATGCAAAAAGCCTCCCGCAAAGGATTTGCGAGAGGCCAATGACTTTTGAACGCTGCGATATCAGCGATCAGTCGATATCGGCAACCTCGATGTCAGCGCCACCGCTGATGCGGTGGGCGAGTGCGGCTTCCATGAACTCGTTCAGGTCGCCATCAAGAACGTTGCTCGGAGCGGTGCTTTCCACGCCCGTGCGCAAGTCCTTGACCAGCTGGTAGGGCTGCAGAACGTAAGAGCGAATCTGGTGGCCCCAGCCGATATCGGTCTTGGAGGCTGCCTGCGCATTCGCTGCGGCTTCCCGCTTCATCAATTCGGCTTCATAGAGGCGCGAACGCAGCATTTCCCACGCCTTGGCGCGGTTCTTGTGCTGGGAGCGTTCCTGCTGGCAGGCCACTGCGATGCCGGTCGGAATATGCGTGATACGCACCGCCGAGTCGGTCGTGTTGACGTGCTGTCCACCGGCGCCCGACGAACGATAGGTATCGATACGGCAGTCGCTTTCGTTGATGTCGATCTGGATCGAGTCATCAACAACAGGGTAAACCCAGATGGACGAGAAGGATGTATGGCGGCGCGCATTGCTGTCATATGGCGAGATGCGAACGAGGCGGTGAACGCCCGATTCCGTCTTCATCCAGCCGAACGCATTGTGGCCCTTGACCAGAATGGTCGCGGATTTGATGCCCGCTTCTTCGCCTTCGTGAACTTCCAGAACTTCCACCTTGAAGCCCTGGCGTTCCGCCCAGCGGGTATACATGCGCAGCAGAATGTTGGCCCAGTCCTGACTTTCCGTGCCACCGGCGCCGGAATGGACTTCGACATAGGTGTCGTTGCTGTCGGCTTCACCGGAGAGCATGGCTTCCACCTGACGGCGGTTGGCTTCGCTTCTCAATGCTTTCAGTGCATCTTCGGCTTCCTTGACGATATCGGCATCGCCCTCGGCCTCACCCATCTCGATCAGTTCGACATTGTCGTTGACCTGCTGTTCCAGCAGCTTGACGCCATTGATCGATTCGTCCAGCTGCTGGCGCTCGCGCATCAGCTTCTGCGCTTCGGTAGCGTCATTCCAGAGATTGGGGTCTTCGGCCTTGTTGTTCAACCAGTCCAGTCGTCTTATCGCCTGGTCCCAGTCAAAGATGCCTCCTCAGCAGGCTTATGGCCTGCCTGATTTCGTCGACTACATTCACGATTTCATTGCGCATTTCGCAGATTCTTCGCCTTCTTTGAAAACTGGTCGTGTGAATAAATGCGAGGGGCGCGGATGTAAAGCCCGCGCCCCTCGCCTTTCCATCAATTGGGTTTAATAGAGGCCGCCGCCGCCGCCGGTGATGGCCTGCTGGGCCTGTGGCGAAGCGCGCAGGATATCTTCCTGCGACATGGCGCCGTCCATACCGATCACGTTGAAGCTGCTGGCCGGGCCTGTGCCAGGCTTGAAGGCTTCCATGATCGTGTCCGGCTCACCCTCATTGGCTGCCATGCCGGTCTTGCGGTTGACGGCAATGAACTGCATGCCGTTCGGCACGATGAACTTGCTTGGCTCCAGATGCTTGGCCGCCAGCGCAATGAACTCACCGAAAATCGGTGCAGCCAGAGAGCCACCGGTGCCGCCACGGCCGAGTGGTGCCGGGCTGTCGAAACCGATGTAAAGACCAGCGACGAGATCAGGCGTATAGCCAACGAACCACGCGTCTTTTTCGTCGTTCGTCGTGCCGGTCTTGCCTGCTACCGGCAGATCAACCTTGATCTTGCCTGCCGCCGTACCGCGCTGAACGACGCCTTCCAGCATGGATGTGGTTTGGTAAGCGGTCATCGGATCGAGAACCTGCTCGCGATTATCGACGATCGTCGGTTCATCCTGACCCTGCCAATTGGCAGCATTACAGCCTTCACAGCCGCGCTCTTCGTGCCGGAAAATCGTCTTGCCGTAACGGTCCTGAATACGGTCGATCACCGTCGGCTTGATCTGCTTGCCGCCGTTCGCGATGACGGAATAAGCGGAAACCATACGCATGACCGTCGTTTCACCGGAACCGAGCGACATGGCGAGCAGCGGTGGCATCTTGTCGTAAATGCCAAAGCGTTCCGCATATTCGGCGACCAAGTTCATGCCCATATCCTGCGCAAGACGCACGGTCATCAGGTTACGGGATTTTTCGATACCGAGACGCAGGGTCGATGGACCAGCCACTTCACCGCCGTAGTTCTTCGGACTCCAGACCTGACCGCCGGACACGACTTCCAGAGGCGCATCCATGACAACAGAAGCCGGCGTATAGCCGTTATCCAGAGCCGCTGCGTAAATGAATGGCTTGAAGGATGAGCCGGGCTGACGCATGGCTTGCGTTGCGCGGTTAAATTCAGACTGGCCGTAGGAGAAACCGCCGACCATGGCCAGAACTCGGCCCGTGTGTGGGTCCATCACAACCATGCCGCCCTGAACCTTGGGAGGCTGGCGAAGGCGGTACTCGTCGCCCTTGTCGGACAAAGGCTCTGCGTAAATCACGTCGCCGGTCTTCAGTACACCTGTTGGTGACTTGGCAGTTGCGCGCTGGCCCTTGGCATCGCGGTAAGCCCATTTCATGTTTTCAGGCTTGATATGGCCACGACTGCGAAGATCAGGCGTGTCGCTGTCACCATCCGGGCGAAGGCCGATATCGACACCATCGGCGGAAACGGCAAGAACGACCGCCATCTTCCACTCCGGCACGTCACGCAGCGGGCGCATCTTGGTCAGCGCATCGCTCCAGTTGCCGCTTGTCTCGATCTGATCGACCGGGCCGTGGAAACCGCGGCGCTCATCGTAATCCAGCAGACCATCCTGAAGCGCCTTACGGGCCTCCATCTGAATGTCGGGATCGAACGACGTGCGCACGGAAAGGCCGCCTTCCAGCAAGGCCTTCTCGCCGTATTTCTCGACGATCTGGCGGCGAGCTTCTTCGGAGAAGTAATCGGACGCAGCGATATGAGCACCACCACGGCGAATATTGATGCCAAGCGGCTGCGTCTTGGCATCAGCAGCATCTGCCTGGGTGATGTAGCCGTTTTCGGCCATACGGTCGATCACCCAGTTACGGCGCTCGATGGCTGCCTTTTCACGGCGAATGGGGTGATAGTTTGCCGGGCCCTTGGGCAGCGCTGCGAGATAGGCCGTTTCGGCAATCGTCAGTTCCGTGACCGACTTGTTGAAATAGGTCAGCGCGGCACTGGCAATACCGTAAGAATTCAGGCCGAAGAAAATCTCGTTGAGATAGAGCTCGAGAATCTTGTCCTTGCTATAGGCCTGCTCGATGCGGAAGGACAGGATCGCTTCCTTCGCCTTTCGCTCCATGGTCTGTTCATTCGTCAGCAGGAAGTTTTTGGCCACCTGCTGCGTAATGGTGGAGCCGCCCTGCGTCGGACCGCCCGTAACGTAAGCAACGGCAGCGCGCGCAAAGCCTGTGACGTCGATACCGGGGTGCTGGTAGAAGTTCTTGTCTTCCGCCGAAAGGAAGGCCGCCTTGACGCGGTCGGGAATGGCCTGAATGGGCAGGAACAGACGGCGCTGCTTGGCATATTCTGCCATCAGCGCGCCGTTGCCAGCATGAATGCGCGTCGTAACCGGCGGCTCATAACTGTTCAGCACTGCGTAATCCGGGAGATCCTTCGTTATCGTCACCAAATAAATGGCAACACCACCAGCCACCACAAGGAACAGCATGCTGGCCAAGCCGAAGAAATATCCAATAAGTCTGATCATATTAAGCTACCGATACTTCGAATCGTAACTGGTTGCGCCCACCGTTATGAGCACATTCTTGCATATAGCGTGCCGTTTTGCACACCGCTTCATCGATGACAAGCTGCCAATAGCGGCATTCTCTTATATGTTACCGTGAGCCGCCATCTTCATTGACTGGAAAAAGCGGTCATCACCATCGAATCCTGCCTTCGAGTAACGTGGGGAATGTGAGTAAAATAGGGCTTGGAGTCGACAAATTGCACTCATGGACAAGAGTTGAACTCTTTTGGCCCAAGGGGTCGCAGAGATGTCACAGTCCTGCACATCGCCACGATCACACTGCAATTGGAAAACTAGACCGTGCTTTCAGCCGCCATTGGCTAGAGCCTGCGCCCGGTAGCGGGTCACGGCGACAGCCAGCGTATCGGCCACTTTGGCCCGCCACTTCTCATCCAGCAGCAGTTTTTCGTCGTCAGGATTGGACAGGAAGCCGAGTTCCAGAAGAACGGACGGCACGTCATGAGCGCGCAGAACCTGAAAACCGGCGTAACGGTGCGGGTTGTTGATGAGACCCACCTGCCCTTCGAAGGATTTCACGATGTTTTCGGCCAGAGTCACCGAGAAAGCCTGAGTCTCGCGCCGCGTGAGATCAAGCAGAATATCGGCCACTTCCGGCTGGGCGTTCTGCACGGCCACACCAGCAATCTGGTCGGAAAGATTTTCACGCTCGGCCAGATCCTGCGCCATGCGGTCGGAAGCGCGGTCGGAAATCGTATAGACGGTGGCGCCACGAATGCCCTTTTGCTTGAGCGTATCGGCATGGATTGAGATGAAGAGATTGGCATTCTGCTGCCGCGCCAGCGTCACGCGCTCTGAAAGCGCCAGAAACATGTCGTCATCTCGCGTCAAAAACGCCTTGATGCCGGGAATCTGGTTGAGCCGGTCGGCTAACTGCTTGGCAAAGGTCAGCGTAATGACCTTTTCATCCGTACCGGTCACGCCGCCCTTGGCACCGGCATCGATACCGCCGTGACCAGCATCAACCGCAATCATGAAATCAGACTGGCGGCTGGACTTCTGGACGATATCTGGCGTGACGGAGGCAGTCGTCGCGGGTGCCAGGGCCTGCCAGTTCTGATTCTTCAGAAGATCGGCAAATTTCTGCTTGGTGGCGATTTCCGTATCAAGCACGAAGCGGAAGACCTTGCCCTCGTCTTCCACCTTGGTTTCGGCAATGGCCACTTGCACGGGTTTCTTTGCCGTCAGCACCAAGCGTGCACTGCCCTCACCCATGCTGCCAAAGCGGATATCGCTGAACAGGCCTGTGGGTGCGAGGTCCTTGGTTGGGAAGGAAAAGCCGACGGCCGGAAAATCCACCACGATGCGGGCAGGCGCATCGAGATAATGCACCTCGAATTCCGGCTCCTCGTTGAAATCCATGACGATGCGCGTGCGGGCTTCGTCTCCGATGATGCGGGCTGCATTCACAACCAGCGATGGGGTTTTTTCCGTGGCGTGACCAGTCAATGAGACGGCGAGAATGGAGAAAGAAGCTAGGGCTAGAAGGCGAGCGATTCGCCCCAACCGGACAGCCGTCCGTGATGCCCTTGCCCCGTCGATCAGGTTTTTGATGGTCGCCAACGTCATTTCCGTATGTCAGTCATTTCGACAAAAGATGCCGCCGCCTGGGCGCAATCATCGCGTTTATCGTCGCCAGAATGGCCTGATTTGCTTTGCCGCGCAACAATCGCAGCCCTTGGTGAAGCATTTCTTAACCGGGAAATTCCACCAATGATATGGCATATTTAGCCACCCTATTGCTATTATGACAGATAAAACATACAACATGAATGAGGGTTAAAAGTGTTGACGGGATAGATGCCCGCCGGCTGCCAATCGACAAAGACGCTGGCGCTGTAATTTCGGGCAATCATCTGCCGTCGCTGCATTTTTCTCCTGAAACTGGATCAATTCTGGCCGTGGCCAGAACAATACCCGGTGGCACGCCACCGCACGCTCGAGGAGAGCATTTTCATCGGATCCTTCGGGGTCTATTTATTATAGTCGTTCTCGCTTGGCCAATGATGTCGTTGCAGCAGCTTTCACATGAACCGGATACCAGGAGCAGGCACAGTGCTTTGCCAGTCGTCCGGATGCTGCCAGTTTACAGACGCCGGGCAAGACACTTCATTTCCGGCACACCCTTGAAAATAGATGAAAGGCCTGTCCTCGTGGCGGGCCTGTTCTCGTATAAGACAGGGCTGCGCCGAGGAGCACAGCTTACATGGCAGACAAAATGCTTATCGACGCCTCCCATGAAGAGGAGACACGCGTTGTAGTTGTTCGTGGAAATCGGATTGAGGAATTCGATTTCGAGTCGGAACACAAAAAACAAATCCGCGGCAATATCTATCTTGCCAAGGTGACGCGCGTAGAACCATCCCTTCAGGCAGCTTTCGTCGATTACGGCGGCAACCGCCACGGATTTCTGGCTTTTGCAGAAATTCACCCGGATTATTACCAGATCCCACTGGCTGATCGTCAGGCTCTGTTGAGAGCGGAAGCAGAAGACCATCGCCGTGGCGATGACTTCGAACCTGCCGATGCACCGCATGACCCCATCTCCCCCGCTATCGATCTCTCGCAGGTCGACCAGCCGGATATTGGCATCGTGCCAGCAGCGGCACCTGCGGCGGAAGAAACCGTAACGGCAGAAGCCGTTTCCGAGACGGTTGAAACCGAAGTGGAAGCCACGACCGAGGTCGAGGCCACCGAGGCTGTTGCCGAGGAAGCACCTGCCGAAGAAGACAAGCCGAAGAAGCGCGTTCGCCGCTCTCGCGCCAAGAAGAAGACCGAAACGGACGAGGTTTCCGCCGATGCCGCCTCCTCGGACGAAGGTTCCGAAGACGATGGCAGCAAGGGTGGCGAGATGGCTGCCATGGTCGATACGGACACGATTTCGGAAGAAGTCGAAGGCCTTGGCCGTCGCAATGACGATGATGACGACGACGATGATGACGATCATCACGAAAAGGAAGTCATCGAATCGGTCGGCGCCGAAGACGCGATGGAAGAAGTTCCAGACCGCATTTCCCGCAAGCCGCGCAAGCAGTACCGCATTCAGGAAGTCATCAAGCGCCGCCAGATTCTTCTGGTTCAGGTCGCGAAAGAAGAGCGTGGCAACAAGGGCGCTGCTCTGACGACCTATCTGTCGCTCGCAGGCCGTTATTCGGTTCTGATGCCGAACACGGCGCGTGGCGGCGGTATTTCCCGCAAGATCACCCAGCCTACGGACCGCAAGCGTCTCAAGGAAATCGCGCGTGATCTCGAAGTACCGCAGGGCATGGGCGTTATCCTTCGTACCGCCGGCGCCAACCGCACCCGCGTCGAAATCAAGCGCGACTTCGAATATCTGATGCGCCTGTGGGAAAATGTCCGCACGCTGACACTGAATTCCACTGCCCCTTGCCTCGTTTACGAGGAAGGCTCGCTGATCAAGCGTTCGATCCGCGATCTCTACAACAAGGATATCAGCGAGATCATCGTATCCGGCGAAGAAGGCTATCGTGAAGCGAAAGACTTCATGAAGATGCTGATGCCGAGCCATGCCAAGGTGGTTCAGCCTTACCGCGATATTCACCCGATCTTCTCGCGCTCCGGCATCGAAGCGCAGCTTGACCGCATGTTGCAGCCGCAGGTGACGTTGAAGTCCGGTGGCTACCTCATCATCAACCAGACGGAAGCTCTGGTTTCCATCGACGTGAACTCCGGTCGTTCGACCCGTGAACATTCGATTGAAGAGACTGCCGTTCAGACCAACCTGGAAGCAGCAGAAGAAGTGGCCCGTCAGCTGCGCCTTCGCGACCTTGCCGGTCTCGTCGTCATCGACTTCATCGACATGGAAGAGAAGCGCAACAACCGCTCTGTCGAAAAGAAGCTGAAGGATTGCCTGAAGAACGACCGCGCCCGCATTCAGGTTGGCCGCATCTCGCATTTCGGCCTTCTGGAAATGTCGCGCCAGCGCATTCGCGCATCGGTTCTGGAATCGACCACGCAGGTCTGCTCGCATTGCGGCGGAACCGGCCATGTTCGCTCCGAATCCTCCATCGCCCTGCATGTTCTGCGCGGCGTGGAAGAATATCTGCTGCGCAACACCACCCACAACATTACGGTTCGTTGCACGCCGGATACGGCGCTCTACCTGCTCAACCACAAGCGCGCGACCATTGTCGATTATGAAGGCCGCTTTGGCGTTGCCATCATCATCGCGGCGGATGCCAGCGTCGGTGCACAGCACTTCGCGATCGATCGCGGCGAAGCCGTCGAAAACCCGGTCAAGATCGAAAGCCTCATCCAGATGCTTCCTGAAATCGAGGAAGAGGAAGACGACATCATCATCGAAGCCGATGAGGATGAAGACGAGGAAGAAATCGTAAAGGCCGAAAAGACCGAGCCACGCCAGCCACAGGCTGACAATGGTGAAGACGGCAAGCGCAAGCGCAAGCGTCGTCGTCGCCGTCGCGGCAAGGGCGCAGGCCAGAACGGTCAGGAATCGCAGTCTGAAGCTGGTGACGACACTTCGTCCGACGACCAGGATGAAGATGGCGACGCCGATCAGGATGATGACGCAACCGTCTCCGCAGAAAACGGTAGCGACGCTGCTGGTTCTGAAGAGAACAAGCGCAAGCGCCGCCGCCGCGGCAAGCGTGGCGGACGCCGCAATCGTGATGAGAATGGCGATATCATCGAGGAAAACGGCGCAGAAGCTGACGCCGAATCCTCCGAGGGTGTCGAAGACGGCGCTGCTGCGGCTGCCATTGAAGGCGTAGACGAACCCGCTGTTGCAGCTGCCGTCGAAGCCGACGCGGCAACGCCAACCGTTGAAGAAACCGAAAAGCCGAAGAAGCCACGCCGGACCCGCAAGGCGAAGGAAAAAGTTGGCGATGTCGTAGAAGCGGAAGCTGCTCCTGACGCCGTCGCGGCTCCTGCTGCCGTTGCGGAAACGCCAGCCGCTGCTGCTCCTGTCGAAACGGTAGAACCGGTCGTCGTCAATACTACGGTCGCTGAAGCTGCCGTCGAGGAAGCAGGCGAAGCCTCTGCCGATCTCGGCAATGAAGCGCCCGCTGAAGCCAACAAGCCGGTCCGCGCCAACCGCGGCGACAACGTCTCGTCCTCCGAGCCCGTGGTCACCTCCGCCACCAACGAAGGCGGCGAAGCCGACCCCGCCAAGCCCCGCAAGGGCGGCTGGTGGCAAAGACGCGGCTTTTTCTAAGCCACGGGATTAGATAGAGAAGAGATTGAGGCTCCGCATTGCGGGGCCTCTTTTGTTTTGGGGTGTGAGGTTGTTGCGCAGGGAGCGTTGGCTTGTCTAACTTGCGCCTTCAAAGATCGGAAGCGTTCTGCCGGGGGCAGCATGCTGAGCGGGATTGCGTAACTCCCACTTGTGGCACTGCGTGTTTGAGGCAGGGCTCAATATCTTATGACGGTGGGTGTGGCTTACCCCCCTCTGCCCTGCCGGGCATCTCCCCCTCAGGTGGGGAGATCGACTCGTGGCGAAGTCTCGACACTCTTATACGTCCAGGAGGAGCCTACAGCCATTTTATCCGTCTGGAGACGGGCAGTTATGCCATACTTAGAGACAAGAGCGATGTCGGCGCGCCCAGCCAATCTCCCCACCTGAGGGGGAGATTGGCTGGGCAGAGGGGGGTGAGCCACAACCGCTGCCGAACCAAGAGGAAATCAACTCCGATGTCTCCGTTCTTGCAGAGCCTATGGTGCTGGGAGAACGTCTCTGTTCACGAGGGAGAACGGCGGCATGAAATCCTGCTTATTTTGATCTGGAATTTCCTAAAAGCGCTCTCGAAGGTCAAGAAACCGCAGCTTTATCCCCACGGCCTCGAATCACGACTCATCAGTCTAGCGTAGCTGGTGGCGCAGCGCAGCCATAGACGTCTCAGCAGCAATCTTTAGAGCTAGATAGTCAAGATGCGCAGGTTAACGCATGCCAAACACACCATCCGCACTCATCACCGAAATCAAAAAAGCCGCATCGTCTCCGATACGGCTTCTAAACGTCGTCAATCACCATGCCCCGAGAGACACATAATTACGTCCACTATGGACCGGTCACTCACTCGTCGCGATAAACTTTTTCGCGGCGTTCGTGGCGTTCCTGGGCTTCGATAGACAGGGTGGCGATGGGGCGGGCGTCCAGTCGTTTGATGCCGATGGGTTCGCCTGTTTCTTCGCAGTAACCGTAGGTGCCGTCCTCGATCCGCTGGAGGGCTGCATCTATCTTGGAGATGAGCTTTCTCTGGCGGTCGCGGGCGCGAAGTTCGATGGCCCGGTCTGTTTCGGATGAGGCTCGGTCGGCCAGATCCGGATGGTTGGCACTTTCTTCCGCGAGATGGCCGAGGGTCTCTCTGGCTTCTCTTAAAATGTCATTCTTCCAACCAATGAGCTTCGACCTGAAATAGGCCCGCTGGTTGGCATTCATGAACTCATCGCTTTCCGAGAGCACATAGTTGCTAAGATCGATCTTCTCACTCACGCGATTCTCCTCGAAGAACATCTCATATTGCGCGGGTATACTCCAATGACATATGGCCGTTCAAGTGCGCAGAACAGTTTTCAGGCATTTTTAAATCTGTCACAAAATTCAGCTAAATGGTTATTTTTTATGCTTTATTGGCAAAACACGGATTATTTCTTCGATCACGTTATCAGGACTTGCCTATACCGGCTGCCACTTGCGGGGCGGCAGTCTATTCCTGTAAAGCTTTTGCACGATGTTTACAGCCGCATAGGACAGCCCGGAAATGCCAGTGCTTCAACCGCCACCGTTTCGGGTCTATCTGCTGCGCCACGCCCGTGCCGCATTGGCTGCTCCCGGTGAAAGAGACTTCGACAGACGGCTGGATGACACCGGTTACGCGGAGGCCGAAATCATCGCGGACCGCGCAGCCGACAAGGGCTATGCGCCAGATGTCGTTCTCAGCTCCACCGCACTACGCTGCCGCGAAACCGCAGAAGCCGTGCGGCGGGCTTTCAACGACACATTCGAGATCACCTATGTCGATGAGATGTATAATGCCGAGGCTTCGGTCTATCTCGCGCTGATTGCCGCCCAGACGTCTTGCCGCTCGGTGATGCTGGTCGGTCATAACCCGACGATGGATGCGGTTGCTGAGGCCTTTATCGGCCAGCAGGCTATGGCCTCACTTCTGCCCTCTGGTTTTCCGACTGCCGGATTTGCCGTGCTCGACGCGCAGGCTACACCGGGCAACAACGGCGCTGGCTGGCAGCTGAGCGAATTCCTGCATCCCTAAGGCATCATTCACGCCCCGAAAAACTTTCCACAGGCCGCTTCTTTTTTGAGCAGGCGGCCACCCTATATATTTTTGGACATTAAAATATTTGTGGGAAACTTCATTGCCGCCATCCTTCACGTCAGTCACCGATAGCGCACTGATTGCCATAGACAACCTTGCAGACCGCGCAAGCGCGCTGACCAACCCGACATTGCGGCTGGGTGTGACCGGCTTATCCCGCGCGGGCAAGACGGTTTTCATCTCTTCGCTGGTGCATAATTTGCTGAATGGCGGTCGCTTGCCCCTGTTCGAGGCCATCCGATCCGGTCGCGTGTCGAATGTTCGGCTAGAACCGCAGCCGGATGATGCCATTCCCCGCTTTCAGTATGAGGATCATATTCAGGCGCTGGTCCGAGACCGCATCTGGCCGGATTCGACGCGGGCGATTTCAGAGCTGCGCATAACGCTGGATTACGAGAGCGCAAGCGGCTGGGGCCGCTGGTTCTCGCGTGGACATCTCGCCATCGATATCGTCGATTACCCCGGCGAATGGCTGCTCGACCTCCCCCTGCTTTCGCAGGACTACAAGACCTTCAGCGATAACACGCTAGCTTTGGCATCTGGCGGCGTCCGGGCCGAACTAGCAAGAGACTGGCTAGAGATTGCAAATTCCCTCGACATTGACGCCCCTGCCGATGAAATGACGGCGCGACGTCTGGCAGAGAGCTTTGCGACCTATCTGCGCGCCTGCAAATCGGATGAGCGTTCGCTCTCCACGCTGCCGCCGGGACGGTTTTTGATGCCGGGCGATCTGGAAGGGTCGCCTGCCCTCACCTTCTCCCCGCTTCCGGGTCTGACCGAAGGAAAGGCACCCAAGGGTTCGCTGCGCGCCATGATGGAGCGGCGTTACGAGGCTTACAAATCCATCGTGGTGAAGCCGTTCTTCCGCGAACACTTCGCCCGGCTTGATCGCCAGATCGTGCTGATCGACGCGCTACAGGCCGTCAACCGTGGACCGGAAGCGGTGCAGGATCTGGAGCGGGCGCTGGGCGATGTGCTGGCATGCTTCCGTCCCGGCAAGAACAGCCTGCTGTCCTCGCTGGTGGGTCGCCGCATCGACAAGGTTCTGGTGGCGGCGACGAAGGCCGATCATCTGCACCATGAAAGCCACGACCGGCTGGAAAATCTGACGCGCCGACTGGTAGACCGCGCCATCACCACCATCGGCATGAGTGGCGCTGGTATCGATGTCATGGCGCTGGCCTCGGTGCGTGCCACAAAGGAAGCCAGTGTGCGGCAGGATGGCCACGCGCTGCCTGTCATCGTCGGCACGCCGATTGCGGGCGAAAAGATCAATGGTGAGATGTTCGACGGCAACCGCACCACGGCCATTTTCCCCGGTGACCTGCCGGAAGACCCGGAACCGCTGTTTCGCGCGCTGGATGCGGAAGGCAGTGCCGCTGATCTGCCGGATGTGAATGTCGTGCGCTTCCGCCCGCCCAAGCTGGAAGAAACCAGTGGCGGCATCAAATTGTCCGTTCCGCATATCAGGCTCGACCGTGCCATGCAGTTTTTGTTTGGAGACCGGCTCGCATGAAAGACGAGAACAACACACCCGGCCGTCGCCCGGCTGCATTCACGCTGGAAAGCGAAACATCAGAGCCTCGCACCGTCGAAGCCAGACGCGCGCCGCGCAGTTTCGATGCCGATTTTTCCCTGACGCCGAATGAGGAAGACCCGTTTCTGGCACCTGAGGAGGTTGATGCCGCCGCCCTGCCCGTCGCCGCACCGCGCAAGCGCCGCTTCTCATTCGCCAAGCTGGCCATGGGTGCCCTCGGCGTGCTGTTTTCGCTGGCGTTCGGCCTGTGGGCGGATCAGCTCATCCGCGATCTGTTTTCGCGCTCCGACTGGCTGGGCTACACGGCGAGTGTGGCACTTGTCATCGCCGTCTTCGCCGTGCTGGCCCTGGTGGCCCGTGAGGCACTCGGCATCATGCGGCTGAACGCCGTTCAGTCTCTCAAAGCAGATGCGGAAGCGGCGGCGCTGGAGAAGAAACCCTCTGCTGCCCGCGCGGTCATCACCCGCCTCAACGCTGTTCTCTCTCATCGGGCAGAAACGGCCAAGGGTCGGGCCGCGCTGAAGGAGACCGAGAACGATGTGATCGACGGGCCGCACCTGATCGAGCTGGCCGAACGCGAGCTCTTGAGCCCGCTCGACCGGCAGGCGCGCGCCTTGATCCTGAACTCATCCAAGCGCGTCTCGGTCGTCACCGCCGTCAGCCCGCGTGCGGTGGTCGATCTCGCTTATGTGCTGTTCGAGGTAACGCGGCTGGTGCGGACCATGGCGGAGCTCTATGGCGGGCGTCCAGGCACCCTCGGGATGCTGCGGCTGCTGCGCGATGTCATCGCTCATCTAGCGGTGACGGGATCGATTGCGGTTGGCGATGGCTTGGCGCAACAGGTGCTGGGCCACGGGCTCGCCTCGCGCCTATCCGCCCGTCTGGGTGAAGGCGTGATCAATGGTTTGATGACCGCACGAATCGGTATTGCCGCCATGGATTTGTGCCGCCCCTTGCCCTTCCGGGCGCTGCGCCGCCCCGGCATAGGCGATTTCGTTTCCGATCTGACACCAGATTTGACGGGTGGTAAAAACAGCGAAAAGCCCTGATCCGCAGGGCTTGTGTGCGCCTAAAGGTTACGATCCGCGTCGCTAATCCAAGCCGAATAAACCAAGCATTAACCATTCCCGACATAGATTGACCCAACACAAAGCGGCCAATTCGCCAGGGAAAGTATCATGTATTCGCGCTTCTTTTCGCTACTGGGCGGACTTGCCGCCGTTATGTCCGTCAGTGGCGGGCTTGCAGTTTCCGACGTTCAGGCCGCCTCGCGCGATGACCAGTTTTTCGGCTCCGTTGCCGGTGTCTGGTCTGGTCCCGGCGAGATCGTTGCCGGAAAATACAAGGGCACAAAATTCACCTGCGATCTGACTGGCGAGCCGCTGGGCGACAAGGATACGGGCATCAAGCTGGGCGGCACCTGCCGCGTCGGCGTCTTCAAGCAGCCAATGTCTGCCGTCATTGCCAAGAAGGGCAACAGCTATGAGGGCAAGTTCCTCGATGGCGCCGAGGGCAAGGGTCTGGATATCGTTTCCGGTCAGGTCAGCGGCGACAAGGTCGTGGTCGGTATCAACCGCGCCAAGCTCAATGGCGCCATGGTTGCCCGCGTGACCAACAACACCTCCATGAACATTACGATTTCCGTCAAGGTCGCAGACCAGATGGTTCCGGTCATCGGCCTGACGCTGGCGCGCAATGTCGATCAGATGGCAGTTGGTTCGATCAAGGAATAAAGCCTTTCGGCAGCTTCAAGATTTTGAGAACGGGAGTGTCCACCACTCCCGTTTTTCGTTTGTGGCCTTAATGCCGGTCTTATCTGCCATTTCCAGCCATTGAGACACCGGCCTGCCATTGACCACCAGCTCCAGCGCGATATCGCAGAGCGGCATCAGCACGAAGGCACGCTCCGTCATGCGGGGATGTGGAATTTCAACGCGCTCGGTGGTGATAATCTCATCGCCGAAAGTCAGCACATCGATATCGATGGTGCGCGGACCCCAGCGCTCTGTGCGAACCCGCTTCATGCCGCGCTCGATCTCGAGGCAAAGGTCGAGCAGCGCCTCCGCCGCCAGCGATGTCTCGATCAAAGCGCAGCAATTGAAGAAATCGGCCTGATCGGTCTTTC
Source organism: Agrobacterium vacciniicorymbosi (assembly GCF_040427045.1). Classification (NCBI taxonomy): domain Bacteria; kingdom Pseudomonadati; phylum Pseudomonadota; class Alphaproteobacteria; order Hyphomicrobiales; family Rhizobiaceae; genus Agrobacterium; species Agrobacterium vacciniicorymbosi. The sequence goes on along the minus strand of NZ_JBETMF010000001.1, from coordinate 230,021 downwards.
CCCAGGGCGGCGTGCTGTAAAGCTGCGAGACGGCGAGCAATCGGCAGCTTTCGTGCCGGGAAAAGCTATCGAGTGCCTGCGCCATCGCGGCTGGCGGATCACCGACATTGCCGCCCAGCCCCAAGGCCGCCAAGGTCATGCCATCAGCCATGCTGTTCGACGCTCACCTGCGCATAGTCCAGAATTCCGGGCACAGGCGCAGAAGGCTTGCGCACCGTGATTCTGACCCGCACGATTTGTGGGTATCGCTTGCGTAGCGCAGTTGCAATATCGTTGGCCAGAGCCTCAATCAGATACCGCCGCTGACCAGCCACGATCTTTTCGATCACATCGAAGGCCACGCCGTAATCGACGGTGTTGGAGATGTCGTCTGTATCGAGCGCGTTTCCGGCTTCGACTTCCATTTCCGCATCGACAAAGAAGCGCTGGCCCAGCGTTTCTTCCTGCGCCAGCAGGCCGTGGCGGGCGAAGAAGGAACAGTTCTTCAGCAGTATCGTGTAAAGGCTCATGATCGGCCCTCCCCTTTATTGGTTTTTCTCTGCCTCAGAACAGCATCGGCAATCGCCAGAGCGTCACGCGTCATTGGTACATTGTGTACGCGAAAAACAACCGCTCCCGCCAGCCTTAGAATGGCGGTGGTGGCCGCCGTGCCGACATCGCGATCTTCCGCCACTTCTCTTCCGGTCAAAGCGCCGATGAAGCGTTTGCGAGACGTTCCGGCGAGAATAGGCAACCCGAATCCGGAAAGCGCATCGAAACGCGACATGAGCGCGATATTTTCATCCGTATCCTTGGCAAAGCCGAAGCCGGGGTCGAGAACAATGGCGCTGCGCGAAATGGCCGCTTTATCGGCGATCTCCAGTGACTGGTTGAGAAAGGCATATTGGTCATCGATGACATCAGCCAGTTTCTCTCGCTCGCGGCCCGTATGCATGATGCAGACGCCAGCCTTTGCGGCTGAAACGACGCCAGCCATATCCGCATCTTTCTGCAGGCCGAAGACGTCGTTGACGATATGCGCCCCGGCCTCTAGCGCCAGCCTTGCCGTCGAGGCGCGGTAGGTATCGATAGAGATCAGAGCATCGGTTTCTTTGCACAGTTTTTCGATGACAGGCAGAACGCGGTCCTGTTCCTGTGCATCGCTGATGGTTTCCGCGCCCGGACGCGTGGATTCGCCGCCGATATCGATGATATGCGCGCCGTCTTTCACGCAGGAAAGCGCGTGCGAAACCGCCTGCTCTGCCGCCAGATATCGCCCGCCATCGGAAAAGGAATCCGGCGTCGCATTGACGATAGCCATAATAAGGCCATCCCCATCAAGTTTCAGGGAGCGCCCATGCGCGACTTGCCACACATTGTCACTGGCTGTTATCACGTAACATCACGCCTTTCCGGAATAACGGAGTGTCCGCCATTCATATCGTCACGACTCCGCCTATGCAGCAATCATCTGCCAAGTTCAACCGGAAGGCTGATAAATGAAGCGCCAATCCCGCATGCTTTGGGCGTTCCTTTCGGGCGCGATTTTGATGTCAGCTCCGCAGATCGCCAATTCCGAAGCGATCATGAGCAAATCTTTTTCCTATTTCTCCATTGGTGGAAAGACAGCGGAAGATCTGGACCATGAACTTTCCCATCGCGGCCCCATGACAAAGGCCACCGGTGCACGTCATCCGGGTGCGACGGAAATCAAATTCGGTGGCGAACTGACCTATGTGGAGCAGAATGGACGCTGCGGCGTGGGCACCGTAAAGGTGAAGCTTCACACGAAGATCCTGCTGCCGCGCTGGACGAACCGCAAGCGCACAACGGCAGAGCTGGCGCTGATCTGGGACACGCTTGCAGCCGACATAAAGCGGCACGAAGAGCGCCATGCGGAGATTGCCCGCAACTATGCCCGCACGCTGGAAAAGCGACTTCAATCCCTTCGTCCGCAGAAGAATTGTGAGGAAATGCAGGCACTCGTTGGCAAGACGACGCAGGAGGTCATGGATGCTCATGACAAGGACCAGCTGCGTTTCGATGTCGTGGAATCGAAAAATTTCGACGCCCGCATGACCCGCCTGCTGAAACACCGCATCATGCAGAACAGATCCGCTCAATAGAGCGCGACAAACAATGCCAATCCGTGCAAATATCTATGCGGATTTCTTCAAGTATTTTATCAACCAAAAATTGCGGAAAACCTCCGCGCTTTGCCGGATAATGATCGTTGAATTCTTGGCGTGGCTCGGAATGCGCGACTCACGTATCTGTGAGATCAGAAGTTTCCACCCGTTCAGCCGTTGCGTTTGCTTGTGTGTGTTGCCGGTTCCCCCGGCACGTCTTGAACCGCAGGTGTCTCCTCCTTCGCCTGATGGTGACGTGCCCACCTCGCCTCGCTATCCCGCGAAACGGAGAGCGAGGCTTTTTCTCGGAAAACAGACGATCAGCGGTTCAGGCGATGCCTGGATCAGCCCTGGCGCTCGGGCACATGCACGACCAACCCATCGAGGGCGTCGGTGATCTTGATCTGACAGGAAAGACGTGACGTCGGGCGAACGTCGAAAGCGAAATCCAGCATGTCCTCTTCCATCGGCTCAGGCGGGCCAACGCGTTCAGCCCATTCATCGTCCACATAGACATGACAGGTGGCACAGGCACAGGCACCGCCACATTCGGCGTCGATACCCGGAACGGAGTTGCGCATGGCGTTTTCCATAACGGTAGAGCCATTGCTCACCTCGAGTTCATGCGGCGTGCCGTCGAAAGCAACGATGGTCAGTTTGGTCATGTCGGAATTCCAGAGCGATGTTTGAGAATGTTGCCAAACAAATAGAAAGGCCGGGTCCGCTTGGCAACCCGTCAATGCGGGCACGAAGCAGAACCGGCCTCAAAAAACGTCGAAAAATCAGCGTTAGCGGCAGAGCTTGAGAATGAAGTTCTCGGCTTCGATGACCGATGCTGCGACCTTCGCAAGCGCGGCGCTGTCGCGGCTGCCATTTTCCACGGCTTCAGCCGCTGCCGAAACGTTGAAGGCACCCACGGCATCTGCCGAACCCTTCAGACGATGCGCAATCGCTTTCATCTCAATGTCATTGCCAGCAGCGAGTTCGTGCAGCAAAGTGCGTGCATTGCGGGTGAAAAGCTGGAGGATTTCGATCTCGAGCTCCTTGTCACCCATGGTCTGGCGGGCCAGATGCATGAAGTCGATAGGCTTCCGGCTGACCGGTGCTGCACCACCATAATTGTCCGGAGCTTCGAATGCGATACTCAACGCTGCCATTTTGTTAGATTCCTTGTTTGGGCCAGTTTCTTGTTTTGAGGCACATATGTCCTGCTTTTAGGCAGGTTAGGCCTGCGATGAGCTTAAATTGGGGCGCGACGAAGGTGGAAATCTTTCGCTATGGTTAATTTATGTTAAACTTATGCGAAACAAGGCCTTCCGCTTGCTACCGAGGTTTAAAAACTGTTAACAAACCGCCACTTGGCATAGGCTTGCCCGTGGCATTAATTGTTTCAAAGGCGCAAATGTGTCACTACGGTACTGCCGTCTTGCATGACCTGAGTTCCGGTTTTGTAAATTCGGTGTGTAAATGTAATTTTGCCTGAAAGCTTAGCGACGTGCTCTCAGGAATTAGTAAGAAACGAGGCACTATATACCGGCTGGTATCGTGCCTTGAGGCATGATGGCGGATATCCGAAAGCAGGCGGCGGACGGATGAACGGCATGAGGCCGGGCGTAGAGTAACGAGGCGTAACCGCATGGCGAACAACAAGATCAGCGACTCGATTGACGAGACTGCGTTTCAGGCGTTGGAAGATGCCTTGCAGCTTGGCGCGTACGAAAATAAGCCGGAGCCTCGGAAAAGGTCCACTCCAAAGCCTGCGGAGGCCAGAGTGCCAGAACAGACAAGAGTGCCAGAACAAAACAGAGCCCGCGCGGCTGAACCGCCTCAACAGCAGCGCCCCGCGCCGGAGCCAGCACCGAGATCGCCATCTCTCGAAGCGGCCAATGACGGCTCCAAGCGTAGCCCCGCCATGATCCTCAAATCGCTGGATGCCGGCTCCATGGCCGGCGCATTGCGTAATGCGACCATCGTTTCCGTTCTCTGGGCCATTGCCGGCGCAGGTCTTGCCAATGTCATCTATGGCAACCTCATCTGGAACGTCAGCTCCATGGCCGAACTCTTCGCCGTTCCCGGCGTCATGGCCATCATTGTCGGCGTCATCGTTCCGATCATGTTGTTCTTTGCCTTTGCCATCATGATGGCGCGCGCCAAGGACCTGCGCAACGCTGCCCGCTCCATGGCGGAAGTCGCCCTTCGTCTCGCAGAGCCGGAAACCATTGCCTCCGAGCGCATCATGTCTGTCGGTCAGGCCGTGCGCCGCGAAGTTTCGGCCATGAATGACGGCATCGAGCGCACCATTGCGCGCGCCACTGAACTCGAAACGCTCGTCCATTCCGAAGTCAATGCGCTCGAGCGCAGCTATGCCGACAATGAATTGCGCGTCCGCAGCCTCGTTCAGGAACTGAGCGCAGAGCGCGATGCCATCATCAATCACGCCGAGCGTATTCGCTCGTCCATCGTCGGCGCACAGGACCAGATCAAGGAAGAACTCTCCATCGTCGGTGAAGAGCTTTCCATGCGTCTGGCCACCAGCGGCGAAGCTTTCGCCTCGATGATCGACACGCGGTCTGCAGCGCTGCTCGAAAAGTCCCGTATTTCCACAGAAGCCATGGGCAGCCTGATAGCGGCCAAGACCGACAATCTGCTCAAGGCGCTCAACACATCCGGCGCAACGCTTTCGAATGAATTCGACCTGCGCCTGCACGATCTCAGCACGACGCTGGATGATCGCGGTCGTCTGCTTCTGGAGCAGTTCGCTACGCAGGCCTCCACGCTCAGCACCGGTACGGAAAACCTCAACAAGTCGCTGGAAGAACGCACGCGCCTTCTCAACGACATCCTGTCCAAGCGCACGCTGGAAATCAGCCAGAACATCGACCGCGGTCAGGACATCATCGGCGGCTCGCTGGACAATGTTCTCGACAAGTTGACGACAACGCTGGAAGAAAAAGGCCTGTCCTTCCGTCAGAACCTGCAAAGCAGCGCCGATGACGCGATCATGGACATGGATCTGCGCTCCGGCCTGTTCGAAGAAAAGCTGCAGACTACGGTTGGCCTCGTCAATTCCGCATTCGACGAGCGCGTTGCAGAATTCACCAGCGCCTTCGATCAGCGCGCAGGCAGCCTCGACAGCAAGCTGATGGAAAGCCTTGCACGCATCAATGAAACCGTTGCCGGTGGCACCGATTCCATCGATGGCATGCTGAATTCCGGCATCGAGCGCCTCAGCACCGCCCTCACCGACCAGTCCTTCGCTCTCGCGACGACACTGGGCACCGGCCAGGAAATGCTGGAAAGCTCTCTGGAAAGCCATACCCGCGAATTGAGCGATGCCATCGGCGCACGCACGGCGGAAATTACCGGCGCATTCAGCGATACGCATGAGAAAATCGACGCGGTTCTGGCGGAGCGCAGCACTGCCCTGTTTGGCGCGCTGACCGCCACGCAGGATCGTTTCGACACGGCTCTTGCCAGCCGTGCAGAAGCCATCACCGGCTCCATGTCCGGCACGGCCCAGCATCTGGCCGCACTTCTGGAAGAGCGTGCCGCCGCCATCAACAGCATCGTCGCCGATGTTGAACGCCGCCTTGCCGAAACACTCGACAGCCGCGCAGCTGCCATCACCGGCGCTGTCTCCGGTGTTGAAGAACGTCTGGCCGATACGCTTGATGTTCGCACCGCAGCCATCCACCATGCCGTTGCCGGTGTGGAAGATCGTATCGCCGACACGCTGGAAACCAGAACCGCGGCACTTGCCAATGTCGTCTCGGGTGCGGAAAGCCGCATTGCCGATACGCTCGATAGCCGTACCGCTGCGCTGAACAGCGTGGTCTCCGGCGTCGAAGAGCGCATTGCCGACACACTCGACAGCCGCACAATGGCTATCGATATGGCATTCTCGACCGCCGAAGAGCGTCTTTCCGAAACGCTGGATAGCCGCACAAGCGCGCTCACCAGCGCCGTTTCCGGTGCCGAAGAACGCATTGCAGACACGCTCGACAGCCGCACGATGGCCATCGACATGGCATTCTCCGGCGCTGAAGAGCGGATCACCGAAGCGCTCGATTCCAGAACAGCCGCCCTCAACACCGTTGTTTCCGGCGTTGAAACGCGCATCTCCGATTCCATCCAGCATGGCACGACAGCACTTTCCAATGCCGTTAGCGGCGTGGAAGATCGTATTGCCGAAACGCTGGAAAGCCGCACGGCTGCGCTCTCAAGCGTGGTCTCCGGCGTTGAAGAGCGTATTGCCGACACACTCGACAGCCGCACAATGGCTATCGACATGGCATTCTCGAGCGCCGAGGAGCGCCTTGCCGAAACATTGGAAAGCCGCACCAGCGCGCTGACCACAGCCGTCTCCGGCGTCGAAGAACGTATTGCCGATACGCTGGACAGCCGCACAATGGCCATCGACATGGCCTTCTCGGGAGCGGAAGAGCGTATCGCAGAAACCATGGATGCGCGAACGGCAGCCTTTACCACTGTCGTTGCGGGCGTCGAAAGCCGCATTTCGGAAACACTGGAAAGCCGCACCTCTGCACTCAGCAGCGTGGTTTCCGGCGTTGAAGAGCGCATCGCGGATACACTCGACAGCCGTACCATGGCCATCGACATGGCATTCTCCGGCGCGGAAGAGCGCATCGCTGAAACGCTGGATAGCCGCACGGCTGCCCTCAACAGCGTCGTCTCCGGTGTCGAGGAACGCATTGCCGACACGCTCGACAGCCGCACCATGGCTATCGATATGGCGTTCTCCGGTGCGGAAGAACGTATCGCAGAATCGCTCGATAGCCGGACTGCCGCTCTGACCAACGTCGTTTCCGGCGTTGAAGAACGCATTGCCGATACGCTCGACAGCCGCACGCTCGCCATCGACATGGCATTCTCCGGCGCCGAAGAACGTCTGGCCGAAACACTTGATACCCGCACCTTTGCGCTGACCAGCGCCGTGTCCGGCGTCGAGGGTCGTATTGCCGATACGCTGGATAGCCGCACGACGGCACTTGCCAATGCCGTTTCCGGCGTTGAAGAGCGCATTGCCGACGCACTCGACAGCCGCGCCATGGCGATCGACATGGCAATTTCGGGTGCCGAAGAGCGCATTACCGAAACGCTCGATACCCGCACGACCGCCCTCACCCAGTCCGTTGCCGGTGCCGAGCAGCGCCTGTCGTCCACGGCCTCCACGATTGAGGAAGCCCTGTCCGTCGGTCATTTGCGTCTCGATACGATGCTGGGCGTGCAGGCAGATGCGATTACCCGCACCGTCGAGCGCAACAGCGACCTGATCGAACAGACCGTCGGCACTGCGGCCACCCGCATCGAAACGGCCATAGAGGGCGGCGCAGGCCGTTTCTCGGACACGATGGAAAGCGGCGTTTCGCGTCTGGAAAACAATCTCGTTTCCTCGCATGAGCAGCTTCGCAGCACGCTCGATGAGCATCACGGCGCATTTACCGAAACACTCGGTTCCGCGCAGGAGCGCATCAACGATCTGTTGTCCGAACAGGCCATGTCTATCGGCACCACGATTGCGTCCAGCGCCAGCATGCTGGAAATGTCTCTGGAAACCCAGCAGGAAGCCATTCAGCGCACCATCGACACCAGCGGTGCAACACTGGAAGAGCGTCTGCGCAACAGCACCAGCGCCGTTTCCACCCGCATCGATGAGGCCGCCCGCGAAATCGGCGGCGCAGCGGATGCGCTGTCCCAGCGTGTCGAACAGTCAGTCAGCAACGTCTCCACCCGTCTGGATGAAACCGGCGCACGGTTGGAAACCAATATCGGTGGCTTGCAGACCCGCATTCAGTCGGATCTCGGTAACGTCAACGCCTCCATCGAAGATGCCAGCCGCAAGATTTCCGAAACACTGGACGGCAAGACTGCGGATTTCGTTCGCACCAGCGACGACGCCACGCAGCGCATTGCCGGTGTTCTCGACACGGGCACGGCACGCATCGATGAGCGTCTGGGCACCATGGACCGCGCTCTGAATATCGGCCTTGAAAACGTCAATCGCACCATTGAAGGCAAGGCGACCAACCTCGCCGTCAGCCTGCGCGACGCAGTGGTCAATGCCACCCAGACCATGGATGGCGAAGCGCTGCGTTCGACTGAACTTCTGGCCAAGACCGGCTCTGAATTTGCCGACCAGATGAAGAACCGCAACGACGAGTTCACTCGCGCCATCGAACAGCGCTCGGAAGAAATCGTCGGACGCATTTCGGAAGCACAGGGTCGCCTCTCCGGCCAGGCCGCAGCCGTCGCCCAGACCTTCTCGGAAGCTGGCAATGCCATCGTCAACAAGGTTGCCGAAGCAGAAGCCGTCGTTCGCTCGCAGGTTGGCGCTATCTCTGAAACGCTCTCCGGCGTCGAAAGCTCGCTCGATGCGCGCGGCGAATCCATTCGCTCCACGCTCGACAGCCGCACCCGCGAACTCAACTCCATGCTGGCCAGCCGCTCTGCCGAGCTGTCGCGCCTCATCGAAGAAAAAGCCAAGCCCATCGTCAACGAATATGCGACGATTGGCCAGAATGCCGCGGAGAAGATCGTCACCGCCGCACAGCAGAGCGCCAATCTTCTGGCCGAAAGCAACAGCGGTATGGTGCAACTGGTGGAGCAGGCCATTGGCGACTACGCCAAGGCCGGCACGGACGCCGCCGACAAGCTGGTGGCCGCAACCCGCAACAGCACCAACATGCTGTCGGAAACGCATTCTGGCATGTCTGAAGTGGTAACGGGTGCCGTCGATAGTCTCAACGTTGCCGTTGCGCGCGCCTCGCAGGAATTCAAAGCGGCGGATCAGTCCCTCAATACGGCAGCCTCCAGCTTCTCCGATTCCGCATCGCGTGCCGCCGACATGGTGTCCAGCTCCAGCCGTCTGCTGGAAGGCAAGATAGACCGTCTGGCGAATATCTCCGGCCAGACCCTGTCGCAGGTCGCCGGTATCGTCGGTCGCTTCGAGGAACATTCCACGGTTCTTTCACAGGCATCCGAACTTCTCAGCGCTGCCCAGACGAGCCTCGTCGGCACGCTGGAAGAGCGTCAGGAAGCGCTTCGCACGCTTTCCGTCGGCCTTCTCTCGCGCTCTGAGGAAATCGAAAATTCGATGCGCGGCGTGATGGGCGTGGTCGAACAGACCCTCGCACAGGCAGAGCAGCGTTCAGCCAATGTTGCAGGCAATCTGCGCGACAATCTCAGCTCCTCCTTCGACCAGATCGGTCGTTCGCTGGATGAGACGGAGCAGCGCGCACAGACGGCAGCACAGAACATGCGTGGCGCGCTGGCTGCGGCCGGTGAAGATGCAAGCCGCTCCATCGAAGGTACGATGGCGGATGCGCAGAGATATTCAGACGAGCTGGTCAACCGCCTGCGCGGTGGCGTCGCCTCCTCGCTCTCGGACGTGGACAAGCTGTTGGGCAACGCCACGGACAAGTCCAATGCCGCCGCAGCCGTGCTGCGCGAGACATTGCGTGAAGCCGTGGAAGAGGCTGTGTCCCGCTTTGCCGGTGCAACGGATGAAATCCGCCGTTCCAGCGTCGATATTCGCAAGGAACTGGACTCTACCCGTGCGGAACTGAAACGCGGGGCATTCGACCTGCCGGAAGAAGCCAAGGAAAGTGCCGCTGCCATGCGCCGCGCGGTTTCCGAACAGATCAAGGCCTTGCAGGATATTTCCCAGCTGGTGGGTCGCTCCACACAGCAGCTGGAAATTTCCGAGCCAGCCGCCCGCGCAATCGCTGCCACGAAGCCCGCTCCTGCTCCACAACAGCAGCCACAGCCTCAGCCGGTTGCGCAGCAGCCTCGCGTGGAACAGCCGCGCCCGCAGCCAGCAGCAGCGGTCGTGCCGCCGTCGCCGGTCCTCGCTCGCCCAGTGCAGCAGCAGCCGGTTGCGCCACAGCAGCCATCTGCTCCGCAGTTCCGCACGACGCAGCCGCTCGAAACCCGCAGCGTGCCGCCTCAGGCCGGTATTGCCGCCCCGGCGCAACGCCGTGAAGATGGTGGCGGCTGGATCAGCGATCTGCTGCGTGGCGCATCTCGCGATGGTCAGGACGCATCGGCACCCGCAACCCAGGCTCCGCGCCAGTCCGCCGAGCCACAGACCCGGGCTGCCGATCCGCGCAACCCGCGCCATGTCGTAGAATCGCTCAACTCGCTTTCGGTGGATATTGCCCGCGCTATCGATCACGATGCATCGGTAGAGCTCTGGGGCCGTTACCAGCGTGGCGAACGCGATGTGTTCACACGCCGCCTTTACACGCTGAAGGGCCAGCAGACCTTCGACGAGATCAAGCGTAAATACGAGCGCGAAACGGAATTCCGTACCGCTGTTGATCGCTACATCTCGGATTTCGAAAAGCTGCTCGCAGACGTGGCAAGAACGGATCGCGACCGCACCATCACGCAATCCTACCTCACCTCCGATACCGGCAAGGTCTATACGATGCTGGCACACGCGGCAGGACGCTTCAGCTAAGGCGCTCCATTTTTAAGACCAAGGCCCCGGAGAGCATCTTTCCGGGGCCTTTTCATATCGCATATTAGCAATAATCTTGAACGTGCCAGAGCAAGTCTCTATATCGAGGCTGCGGGGACGACCTCGCCCTTATTCATGACTTCGGGACGGCCCGATAACACGGGAGCATCCCATGCGTTCTTTCAAGGACCGCGTTCGCCACGCGCTCAGTTTTGAGATTATCGGCCTTCTGCTCATCATTCCCTTCGGCGCCACGATCTTTGGCGTACCCATGACCGATGTCGGCATTGTCGGCGTCGTCAGCGCCACCATCGCTACGGCCTGGAACTATCTCTACAATCTTGGTTTCGACCACGTCATGCAGCGCGCCAAAGGTACGACGCAGAAAACCACGGCCATTCGCATTGCACATGCGCTGTTGTTTGAACTGGGCCTGCTGATCGTGCTGATGCCCTTCATCGCGTGGTATCTCAACATCAGCGTCATGCACGCGCTGGTCATGGATGTGTCGTTCGCCCTGTTTTACGTCGTCTACTCCTTCGTCTTCAACTGGTGCTATGACCGGCTGTTTCCGCTTCCCGAATGGCAAAAAGAAGCCCCGGCAGAATAACCGGGGCTTGGCCTTTTCGAATGTCTTGGTGGTAAAGCGCGCTGGTCTTAGCGCGTTAGTCTGATGTCGGCCGTTACCACCGTCGGGCCACCCGCGCCATCCTTGTCCGTCGTGCGCAGACGCAAGCCGTTGTTACCCATCTTGGTGATGGTCATGGCGGCATCACGATCGCCATTGATGTCACGGGTCCAGCGGATCGCAAGATTGATGGAGTTGCCGCTGCGGCTGCCGGAAAGCGCGGATGGTCTGCCGGATGGGCCGACATAGTTGCCTCGGTAACGGCTGCCATTGGCGCTCAAATCCGCCGAGATAGCGCGGCGGATCACCACAAGCCCACGGCAGGTACCGTTCATGCGCAGCGACGGGCCAGATGCGGTGGATTCGAAGGTGCAGTTCACATTGATGGGCCTGGCGCCGATACGGGTGGTAACGGTGCCGCTGCCCTTCCAGCTGCCTTTGAGCGAGGCGAGGAACTGGCTTTCATCAGCCATGGCCGGCGGCGCCACCAGTGCGGTCGCGAGTGCTATGATAGAAATCAGCTTGCATGTCATTCGCGTGGTCCTTGTTTGTGAAGTCCGAACGTCTCGCCCTGCCGATTGTTCCTTCGCCAGCAATGTTATGGGCCAAAGCAACCTAATTCGGGTCGGTGCGTTTCTCGCCAGCTTCATCTCAGCGTCCCGGAGAGCTTTCCATGACAACGCTAACAGCGCCACTCGATGCCAGCGGTCACTCTCTCGGGAAATCCCCGGAGAGCGGCATATCCGACCGCTCCATTTTCGCACTCGCCGTCCTCAACTTTTTCCTCGCAGATGCGCGCGATGGGCTCGGTCCTTTTCTGGATGCTTTTCTAGCCACCAATGGCTGGTCGGCCATGCAGCTGGGCGTCATCGCCACCGTTGGTGGGCTCGTCGGGCTGGCCGCAACGCCGCTCTGCGGTGCGCTGGTGGATGGCTCCACATGGAAACGGACGCTGATTGCCGTGCCAGTCGTCCTCGTCACCATCGGCGCGCTGATTACGCTGATGTTCACCAACGAGGCCGTGGTTTGGACAGGTCAGATCATGACAGCCGTTGTCGGTGCCGTCGTGGGTCCTGCCCTTGCTGGCCTCACCCTCGGCCTGGTCGGCGAGAAGCTTTTCTCGCACCAAATCTCACGAAATGAATTCTGGAACCATGGTGGCAATTTCATTTCGCTGTTCGCCACCTATTTCGCGGTCACGGCCTTTGGTGTCTCCGGCGTCATCGGGCTGATGGTGGTCACGGCTATCGGCGCGCTTGCCGCCATCGTGGCCATCGATCCCAAACGTATCGACCACAAGGTGGCGCGCGGGCTTGGACAGAATGAAGGCGAACCCGGCCCTTCCGGCTTTAAGGTTCTTTTCAAAGAACGCGGACTGATCTTCCTCTCCATCATCCTGCTGATCTTCCATTTCGGCAATGCACCGATGGGCCGGCTGATCGCGCAGAACTTCGCCATCGAGTTGAACACGCCGTTTCGCACCACCGCCATCATTACCGGCGTAGCGCAATTTGCGATGATCTTCGTCGCGGCCATCGCGCCATGGCTCATCCGCCGATTCGGCCTGTCTGCGGTGTTTCTGATTGCGCTGGCAGCACTGCCCGTGCGCGGCGTGCTGGCGGCCAGTTTCCACGAATTCTGGGTTATCTATCCGGTGCAGTTGCTAGATGGTATCGGCGCTGGCCTTCTCGGTATCGCCACACCTGTCGCAGTAGAGCGCATTCTGAAAGGCACAGGACGCTTCAATGTCGGCCTCGCCAGCGTCATGACTGTTCAGGGTATCGGCGCGTCACTCAGCAATGGTGTCGCGGGCTGGCTGACCACGGAAGGTGGCTACGCGCTTTCGCATCTCGTCGGTGGCGGCATCGCCGCGATTGCCATCGTGCTGTTCCTGATGTTCCGACACGACATCGCGCCAAGACAGGCAACGGACGGCTGAAACGAAAAAGGAGGCCAATGGCCTACTTTATAATTCGTCGCAGGCGGTAACTCTCAGCCCACGAAAGCACGCTCGATCACGAACTCAGCTGGCTTGTTGTTTGCACCTTCGTTCAGGCCTGCCTTTTCAAGAAGCGCCTTAGTGTCCTTCAGCATGGCGGACGAGCCGCAGATCATGCCACGGTCCGTGGCGGGGTCAAATGCAGGCACGCCGAGGTCGGCAAACATCTTGCCACTCTCGATCAGGTCCGTGATGCGGCCCGTGAAGGCGTAGTCCTGGCGCGTGACTGTCGCGTAATGCTTTAGCTTATCACCGACCAACTCGCTCAGAAACTCGTGGTTCTTGATTTCCTCGACCAGATCGAAGCCGTATTTCAGTTCGGCAACATCGCGGCAGGTGTGGGTGAGAATGACTTCCTCGAACTTCTCATAGGTTTCCGGGTCGCGGATGAGGCTTGCGAAGGGTGCAATGCCCGTGCCGGTGGAGAACATATACAGGCGCTTGCCAGGCGTCAGTGCGTCCAGAACCAGCGTGCCTGTCGGCTTCTTGCGCATCAGCACCGTATCGCCGGGCTTGATCTGCTGGAGATGGGAGGTCAGCGGACCATCCGGCACCTTGATGGAGAAGAACTCCAGCTCTTCATCCCAGGCCGGGCTGGCGATGGAATAGGCGCGGTAGATTGGCTTTTCACCCACCATGAGGCCGATCATGGCGAATTCGCCCGAGCGGAAACGGAAGCCCGCAGGACGGGTCATGCGGAAGCGGAACAGGTGATCCGTGTAATGCTCGACCGAAAGCACCGTCTCGGCATAGACGCCGTCAGGGATTTTCACCGCAAATTCTTCCGTCTTGGCTGGAGCGTTCATTCTCTATCCGTCCATCTTCACATGGTGTGCGACATTTTGCAGATGGGGCAATATACCATCCGCCCTGACTTTTGAAGGTACAGGAATGTCATTGGTGCTATGCGCGTCGAAATATGTATCAAAAACTCATATTTCCGCGCAAGATCTCATATTGCCGCACGGCGACGCCAGCTGTAGGTCTCCTGACCATCGGCAGGCTTTGCCGTTGGCTGGTAGTAGACATCGATGCCCGGCAAGCGATTTTCGGACAGACGACGGATCGCCGTCTCGTTCGTCACCGCAAAGCTGGTGAAACCGGTGCGCAGCATCAGCGGCACCTGGTCGATCAGCACATCACCCACTGCCCGCAACTCACCCTGATAGTTCAGACGGGTGCGCAAGAGCGAAGCGTGGCTGAAACCTCTGCCGTCGCTGAAAGCCGGAAAACTGACCGCGACCAGCGCGATGCGATCGATAAACGGGCGAAGCTTTTCAACGTCGTCAGCCGGTGTTACGAGAACACCAAGGCCGATATCATTGCTTTCCTCAGCACGCGCAATGAAAGCGTCGAGGCCGAGAATAGCGCTCTGGCCATCCTGTGCCTTGACTTCTTCGGTCTCGATAACCCACGGATCGTTGTCTACGAAGCCGCTCTCATTCCAGATTTTCGTCATGATGCGGTTCCTTATGCGGCTGCGGCTGCTGCCGGATAGAGCGCTTCCTTGAAAGGCTGCGCGCCGACACGGCGATAGGCTTCAAGGAAGGTTTCTTCTTTCGACAGACGCAAACCGAGATAGGTATCGACGATGGTTTCCACCGCGTCCGTCACCTTTTCCGGCTCAAAGCCGCGACCGATGATTTCACCGATGGACGAGTTTTCATCACCCGATCCACCCAGCGTGATCTGGTAAAGCTCGGCACCCTTCTTTTCCACACCCAGCAGGCCGATGTGGCCGACATGGTGGTGGCCGCAGGCGTTGATGCAGCCGGAAATCTTGATTTTCAGCTCACCGATTTCCGCCTGACGTTCCGGCGAGCCGAAGCGGTTGGAGATTTCCTGCGATACTGGAATAGAGCGCGCATTGGCCAGCGCGCAATAATCCAGCCCGGGACAGGCAATAATATCCGTAATCAGACCGGCATTCGCGGTCGCAAGGCCAGCGCCCGCAAGAGCGCGATAGACCGGCTCCAGATCGGCAAGAGCCACATGCGGCAAGATGATATTCTGTTCGTGGCTGATACGGATTTCATCCAGCGCATATTCTTCTGCGATATCGGCCACGATATCCATCTGCTCGTCGGAAGCGTCGCCCGGAATGCCGCCAATGGGCTTCAGCGACACCGTCACCATGCCGTAATCGGGATGCTGATGCGGCTGAACGTTCTGGTCCACCCAGCGTGCGAAATCAGCATCCGCCTTCTTCCAGCGGGCAACGCTTTCCCAACCTTCGGGACGCTGCTTCAAATCCGGCAGCGCGAAATAGGAGGTGATGGCGGCAATATCGGCGTCCGGTAGTTTCAGCTCGCCATTCTTCAGCTCGGCGAATTCCGCTTCAACCTGACGCGCCAGTTCCTCGGCACCCGTTTCATGAACGAGGATCTTGATGCGTGCCTTGTACTTGTTGTCGCGACGGCCATGCAGATTGTAAACGCGCATGATGGCGGTGGTGTAGGACAGCAAATCCTCTTCCGGCAGGAAGTCGTTGATCTTCTTGGCGATCATCGGCGTTCTGCCCTGCCCGCCACCGACGTAAACGGCAAAGCCGATTTCGCCCTTGTCGTTCTTCTTCAGATGCAGGCCGATATCGTGCACCTGAATGGCGGCGCGGTCCTTCTCCGCACCCGTCACGGCAATCTTGAACTTGCGCGGCAGGAAGGAGAATTCCGGGTGAACGGACGACCACTGACGCAGGATTTCCGCGTAAGGGCGCGGGTCTGCAACTTCATCGGCGGCAGCCCCGGCGAAATGGTCTGCCGTGACGTTGCGAATGCAGTTGCCGGAGGTTTGCAGCGCGTGCATTTCCACACTTGCCAGTTCCGCCAGAATATCCGGCGTATCCGCAAGGCGCGGCCAGTTGTACTGAATGTTCTGGCGCGTGGTGAAGTGGCCGTAACCGCGGTCATATTTGCGGGCGATATGCGCCAGCATACGCATCTGCCTGGAATTCAGCGTGCCATAGGGAATGGCTACGCGCAGCATATAGGCGTGAAGCTGCAGGTAAACGCCATTCATCAGACGCAGCGGCTTGAAGGCATCTTCGGCCAGCTCGCCGGACAGGCGGCGTTCCACCTGATCGCGAAACTGCTCCACGCGGCCTTGAACAAAAGCATGGTCGAACTCATCGTAGCGGTACATGATATTCCTCAGACTGCGATAAATGCTGCGTCCGCTGGCTCAAAGCCTTTGGCGTAATGCATGGTTGGTCCTGCAGCACGAATGCGTTCGCGCAGGCGTGTTGGCCAAAGCTGACCGTTTTCCTCGGTGACATCGACGATGTTCACATCCACCACCTTGTTGGCGGAAAAGTCACGCTTGCCGATTTCCTCCAGCGAGGCCTCCGCCTCCGCATGGCGTGCGACAAGGGCCGACTGGAGGTCTTCATTCCACTCGCCGCTGGCGTCGAGCCAGACGGCAATGCCATCGCTTAGACGACTGGCTGTGAGAACCTTGTCAACCATTTGCATACTCCTGCTTCAGGTCCGAAACCGTGCCAGCCGCAACCAGCGCTTCAGACCGTCCTAAATTCGCACCGGCAACCGCATCACCAATAATGACCATAACCGGACCGCTGAGTTCATCGCGATGTTCCAGTGCTGGCAAATCCTTCAACGTGCCGTGCATGAGACGGCGATAGGACCGACTGGCGTTCTCAATGACGGCAACAGTCGTGTCCGCATTCAGCCCGGCGCTCATCAAGCGTGTGGCCACCGAAGCAGCCACGGAGCGGCCCATATAAACGGCAATCGTTGCACCTGAGACGGCAAGCCGCGCCCAATCCGGCAGCACATCGCCCGCCAGATCGTGACCAGTCGTGAAGATGAGCGAGGACGCAACGCCACGCAGCGTCAGCGGCAGTTCGAAATCGGCGGCAGCAGCGAATGCAGATGTGATGCCCGGCACGATTTCATAGCCAATGCCCGCTTCACGCAAAGCGGCCATTTCCTCGGCTGCGCGACCATAGATCAGCGGATCACCGGATTTAAGGCGCACGACGCGCTTGCCTTCTTCGCCCAGCGACACCAACAGCTTGTTGATGTCGGACTGGGACTTGGAGTGACAGCCCTTGCGTTTGCCGACGGACAGGCGCTCGGCATCGCGACGCCCCATATCCACGATTTCCTGCGGCACCAGCGCATCGTAAACGATGACATCGGCCTGCATCAGAACGCGTTGCGCCCGCAGCGTCAGCAAATCTTCCGCACCCGGACCTGCACCCACCAGCCAAACATAACCCTCGGGGCTTTCCGGCGAGGCCAGCAGCTCGGCTGCGGCGCTATGGGCAGTATCGATATCGTTGAGCGCCACGGCATCCGCGACGCCACCCGAGAAGAAACGGCGCCAGAAGTTGCGGCGAAGCGCACCCTTGGGAATGCTGCGTTCAGCGGCATCGCGATATTCAACGGCAAGACGCGCAAGGCGACCGAGCGACGGCGCCAGCATCTGTTCGATACGCGCACGCACAATCTGGCCCAAAACCGGCCCTGCCCCTTCGGTGCAGATGGCAACGGCGAGCGGTGCGCGGGACACGAGACCGGGCGTATAGAAATCACAATAGCCGGGCTGATCTACAGCATTGGCTGGGATAGACTTTGCGCGGGCGGCGTCAACGATCTGGCGATCCAGTGCTTCATCACCGGTCGCGGCAAAAACGAGAACCATGCCCTCAACCAGTTCCGGGGAGAATGGAATGGGGTGGTGAGCGACCTGACCTTGCGCAAGCAGCGCAGCGTAGTCAGCCTGCGGCTCATCGGCAAAGGCGCGAATTTCGGCGCTGGTGTTGAGAAGCAGTCGAACCTTGGCAAAGGCTTCGTCGCCATTTCCAAAAACCGCGACAGGACGCTGGTCCACCTTGAAAAAGGCAGGAAAAGTCGTAAGCCGTTGATCAGCTCTATCTGAAGCGTTTTTAAGCATGCCCATACTATGTCCGATCGAGCGCAAGGATTGAAGGTACAGAAATTCGCTTGCTATAGTGCAGTAGATTTTTATTTCTCGGCAAGCGCAGATTTGGAGGAAAACAAACCGATGACAAAAAAACGTCACGCTGTTGTAATTCCACACATTTTCTACAAATTTTGTGCATTTTATCGGCAGAATTCGTCCAAAATTGGCCAATAAACAGGCATCACTCGAACGGGAAAAATACCTTGACTGAACACACCATAGCGTCTCGCCTGCTCGATGTTATCGAGAACGATATTCTACCTCTGACCGCACGCGGCGTGTCGCTCGGAAACAAGGTTTTCGGTGCTGCCATCCTGCGCAAATCCGACCTGTCACTGGTGGTGGCGGAGACCAACAACGAACTCGAGAACCCGCTGTGGCACGGCGAAGTGCACACGCTGAAGCGTTTCTATGAGCTGGGCGAAAAGCCGAACACCAAGGATCTGATTTTCCTATCGACCCATGAACCCTGCACCATGTGCATGTCCGCTATCACCTGGGCTGGCTTCGATAATTTCTACTCCTTCTTCAGCCATGAAGATTCCCGCGATGCCTTCGCCATTCCGCATGATCTGAAAATCCTGAAAGAGGTTTTCGGTCTGGAGCCCGGCGGTTACCGCCGCAACAATGCGTTCTGGAATTCCTATTTTATTTCCGACCTAGTGGAAAATCTGGACGATCCGCTCAAGTCGAAACTCAGGGAGCAGACGGCGCGCATCAAGGCGGCCTATGATGACCTGTCTGTGAACTACCAGTCGTCCAAGGGCGACAACAATATTCCTCTGAACTGATCGCAGCAGAAAGCAAAATCATATGGAAGCCTCGAAGGATATTTCCCGTCTCATCGAGATCATGGAAGCACTGCGCCAGCCGGAAACGGGATGCCCCTGGGACATCGTCCAGACATTCGAGACGATCAAGCCCTATACCGTCGAGGAAGCCTATGAGGTGGCCGATGCCATCGAGCGTAACGATATGGACGACCTTTGCGACGAGCTTGGGGATCTGCTTCTGCAGGTCGTGTTCCATTCGCGCATTGCCGAAGAGATGGGCGAGTTCTCCTTCGGCGATGTTGTCCATGCCGTGACATCCAAAATGATTCGCCGCCATCCGCATGTCTTTGCAGTATCAGCGGCAGACACGGCAGAATCGGTCAAAATCCAGTGGGACGTCATCAAGGCGCAGGAAAAGCGGGAGCGTGCCGAACGCCGCGCCAAGCGCGGGCTGGGCGATGATTTCAAAGCCGGTTTTCTCGGATCCATCCAGCGCACCCAACCGGCGCTGACGGAAGCGCTGAAACTTCAGGAGCAAGCTGCACGCGTCGGCTTCGACTGGTCGGCACCCGAGCCGATTCTCGACAAGATCGAAGAAGAAGTTCGGGAACTGCGCGAGGCTCTGGCCGAAGGCAAGCCGGAAAAGGTGGCGGATGAGTTGGGCGATCTGATTTTCGCACTCGTCAATATCGGCCGCCATGTGAAGACCGATCCCGAAAATGCGCTGCGGGGAACCAACACCAAGTTCCGCCGTCGTTTCCATCACATAGAGACATCGCTGACCGAAAATGGCGAGACGCTGGAGGCGGCGACTTTGGAGCGGATGGAAGAGCTTTGGCAGTCCGCAAAAACTATCGAGCGTCAGCTAGCGGATTAACGCCGCGCGCCAAGCCTCAACCGGCGTGGCGCACATTGTTCGATAACGACGAATCCTTGGAGAACTCCTCCGCGCGATAGGCAGTCAGTCTGTCGCGCCCGCCAGCCTTCGAGGCGTAAAGCGCCGTATCGGCCATTTTCATGAGCGCGTGCGGTGTGCAGTTCTTCTCTTCACACACGGCAAGTCCCATGCTCAACGTAGCAACAACCTTCTGGTCGTCGATCAGATGCTTGATGGAACTGACGAGCTGGCGAAGGCTTTCAGCCAGCGTTTCGGCGTCACTCTCGCCCGTGGCGGGCATGAAAAGAATGAACTCCTCGCCACCAAAGCGCGCAAAACTGTCATTGGGCCGAATGCGGGCGGATAGTTCCCGCGCCACACGTACCAGCACCTCATCGCCCGCCAGATGGCCGAAGCCGTCATTGATGCGCTTGAAGTAATCGATATCGATCATGACGATGACATCGCCCTGACGCATCTGTTCCGGCAAATGCTCGGAAAAGGATCGACGGTTGGGGACACCCGTCAGCACATCGAGATCGGCCAGCCGCCGCAATCTCTCCTCCGCCCGTTCCTTGACCAGTGCAAGCACGAAAACAGCAATGGCGAAGTGGCAGACGATGGAAACGAAGAATGCGTTTCTGGAAGAGACAAGCGCGATCTTGGGAAGGAGAACGCCGACGACCACGAGCGCGCTGAGAAAGGCAGCAAAGGCGATGGTTGCGGCAAGCGTCTTTCGCACAGGAAGCGGCTCGATCAGGCGATCCGTATAGACGGTGTAAGCGGCGGCGAGCAGAAGCACTGCCGCCGTGGTCTGGAACGCGGTGGTTCTGGCTTCCGAAAAAACATAAAGCCCGGAGGCGAGAAGCACGGCGCAAACCAAAACCGGAACACACAGAACCAGCCATTCCCTGCGCCGCAGTCTTTGCGTGCTGATACGGCACATGCCGATCCAGAAGATAGAGTATCCGACCAGACCGGCAAAGCTGCCAGCCAGTGACAGAAGACCTTCATATCCGTTTAAAAGCTTGCCGATGCTGACAAGTGTGGACGCCATGGCGACCAGAAAAAAGCCAATCGCAAGAAAACCGAGCCCAACGCTTTCACGCGACTGAGAACGCACATACAAAAAGCACATTGCTGCCACGAAGAAGGAAAGCTTGTGAAGCAGCAAAACTGTATTAAGATCTAAAGGTTGAAACATTCTCGTCAACTCGTATGAATTGAGCGACATTATCACATAGAGGCGATTACGAAACCCTAACAAAAAAGGGACTATTGGTTGCATGCGGCGCATAACAGTTATGCGCCAAAAGCTTTTCCTTATGAACGCAGGTAAGCTTTTTCAACCAAACGGTAAAAAAACCTCGCCCTAGCGTTCCCAGTCTTCCGTGTCGGCCTTCTGCACCTTACCCAGACGGCGTTCCAGTTCCAGAGCCTGCGCTTCGGAAAGGCGCACTTCCAGCGTCACCGAGCCGTCCTCATTGTCTTCGCGGGTATCGACAACAGCATTGTTGTAGACCCAAGACAGGAAGTGCAATTGCTCGACATTGAGGACCACCGTGGTTTCCGTCAAAACGCCGGAAAGGCGTCGGGAAACCTCGTCCATCAACTTATCGACACCCTCGCCCGTGATGGCGGAAACGGCGCGGACATTGGCACGGCCTTCTGCCTTGTGCAGAATCGCGTCATGGGTTTCCAGATCGAGCCTGTCGACCTTGTTCCAGACCTCGATGATTTTTTCGTCTGCGACTTTCTCATCAATGCCGAGATCGCCGAGGATGCGCAGAACGTCTGCAGACTGCGCGCCATTGTCAGGGTCGGACATATCGCGGACGTGGAGAATGAGGTCGGCTTCCAGCACTTCTTCGAGCGTGGCGCGGAAGGCGGCTACGAGATGCGTCGGCAGATCGGAAATGAAACCGACCGTATCTGAGAGAATGACTGTACGCCCATGCGGCAGCTTCATGCGGCGAAGGGTTGGGTCGAGCGTGGCGAAGAGCATGTCTTCGGCCAGCACGCCAGCACCGGTGATGCGATTGAAAAGCGTCGATTTTCCGGCATTGGTATAGCCAACCAGTGCGACGATGGGATGCGGCACCTTGCGGCGCTTGGCGCGGTGAAGCTGGCGCGTGCGAACCACCTGCTCGAGTTCTTTTTCCAGCTTGACGATGCGGTCCTGCAGCAAGCGACGGTCGGCTTCGATCTGCGTTTCACCCGGACCACCCATGAAGCCAGCACCACCGCGCTGCCGCTCAAGGTGGGTCCAGCTTCTGACGAGGCGACCCTTCTGGTAATTCAGGTGGGCGAGATCGACCTGAAGCGTGCCTTCCTTGGTGGAGGCGCGACGACCGAAGATTTCAAGGATCAGACCGGTGCGGTCGATAACCTTGGCATTCCACTGCTTTTCGAGATTGCGCTGCTGCACAGGCGTCAGCGGGTGGTCAATGATGACCAGACCCGAATTGGTTTCGTCCAGCAGATGACCGATTTCCTCAATCTTGCCAGTGCCGAACAGCGTGGCGGGCCGAGGCTGATTGACGGGAACGATGAGACCTTGGGAGATATGCAGATCGATAGCCAGAGCCAGCCCCTTGGCTTCCTCCAGCTTCGCTTCCATGGAGCGAGGCGGCGTCGTGGCCGACGGTTCCTTGGGATTTCGGCCCTGCTTTAAGACCGGGATAATAACCACCGCGCGCATATCATCCCGGTGCTTTTCCTGCTCAGGGATGATGGATTCATTCGATGTGTCGCGTGTAGAAATGTGCCCGCACCTTTCGAGTGTTTTAAAAAAAGCTGGAACCGATCCAGACAGCGCCGTTGATAAACGAAAGCGCATATAATGCAAAACAACGGGGCCTGTCTAAGGTTCCGTTGTCTGGCAATTCAAGATTTGATTATCGACTTGCGGTTGAGTGCGCTGTTACGCAGCGCCCTCTTCCGACTCGAACATCTGCATCGGCTGGCCCGGCATGATGGTCGAGATCGCGTGCTTGTAAACGAGCTGGGAATGCCCATCCCGACGTAGAAGAACGCAGAAATTGTCGAAGGAGGTAACAACGCCCGTGAGCTTGACACCGTTGATAAGGAAAATCGTCAACGAAATCTTTTGCTTGCGAACAGTGTTCAGGAAAAGATCTTGCAGGTTTTGAGAACGTTCCGCCATGGCGCCGATTCTTTCTTTTTTGCCCGGATGGGAGACCGGGAAATAAACAATCAATAATAGGATCGGTTGAACCTCGTCCCCAGTCAGCCGATCAGCAACTCTGGTATCAAATCACGATCTGTTCCGCAATGTCGAAAAACTTACCCGGATTTACTAGGGAGAGCTTTTTTCAATTCAAAGCCAATGTTTTAGAAATATTGAATAGATACACGGAATAGCTGTTCCACCTCCCGCACGGCATCCGCCGAAGCAAACAGAATGACGCGATCCCTGGCCTTGATTTTCGTGCCTCCATCCGGCCGGATGACTTTCTTGTCACGGTAGATGACGCCGATGCGGACGCTATCCGGCAGGGCCAGATCCCGCAGCGCCTGCCCCACCAGTGGCGACGTCTCCAGCGCCTCGGCCTCGATGATTTCACCATTGCCGCGCTGGACCGCATAGACCGAGCGAATGCGACCTTTACGGACATGTTGCAGCACCCTCGAAATCGTCACGGCGCGCGGATTGATATAGGCATCGAGCGCAAGCGACTTGGCCACATCATGGAAGGACGGGCCGTTCAGCAAAGCAAGGTTGGACTTGCAGCCCATCTGCTTTGCCATGACGGCACCGAGAATATTGGTCTGGTCGTTATTGGTCAGCGTGACGATCAGGTCCGCGTCCTGAATGTCCGCCTGATGCAGGATTTTCTGATCCAGCACCGAACCATTCAGCACGATGGTCGAGTTCAGCTTCTCGGATGCGGCAATGGCGCGTTCCCGGTCGGACTCGATGATCTTCACCCGCGTCTTGGGCTGAAACTCCTCGATGGAGCGGGCCACATATTGCCCTATATTGCCGCCGCCAGCGATGACAATGCGGCCAGCTTCCTTCTCCTCATGACCGAAAAGGCCAAGCGTCCGGCGCGCATGCTCCTTCTGGCAGATGACATAGGCCAGATCACCGGTGCGCAACTGCTCGGAGGAATCGATGGCTTTCAAATGGCCGTTGCGATAGACGCCGACCACGGTTGCAACGAGATCGGGGAAGAGATTGCTGAGCTGCTGCAACGGCGTGTTGACGACCGGGCAATTTTCCATGCACTCGATGGCCAGCATGAAGACATTGTCATCGGCAAAGCGCACCACATCCGTCGCGCCCGGAAAGGCAATGCGGCGCAGCACCATCTTGCCGACTTCGATTTCAGGCGAGATCGTCACGTCTATCGACATGTTCTCGCGGCTGAAGAGATCGCCATATTCCGGCTGAAGATAGCTCTGGTCGCGGATGCGGGCGACCTTGGTCGGGACGCTGAACAGTGCATGCGCAACTTCGCAGGCAACGATGTTGATTTCGTCGTAGAGCGTGACGGCGATAATCATATCGGCCTGATCGGCACCTGCCTTGGCCAGCATATCCGGATGTGCGCCATGGCCGACATAGCCGCGTACATCGAGCGTTTCAGTAATCGCCGCGATCAGTGCCGCCGAAGTATCGATCACGGAGACTTCGTTGTCCTCGCGCGACAATTGCTCTGCAATGCCGTAACCCACCTGGCCTGCGCCGCAAATGATGACTTTCATACGCTCTCTCTACGAACCAGACGGTAATTTTGGATCGTTATACGCCGAGCGATTTCAATTTGCGATGCAGTGCCGACCGTTCCATGCCGACAAATTCCGCCGTACGGGAAATATTACCGCCGAACCGGTTGATCTGGGCGACGAGATAATCCCGTTCAAACATCTCACGCGCTTCGCGCAGGGGCAACGTCATGATGTGCTGATCGCCCTGCGCCGCGATCTTCGGCAGCATATCGCCGATGTCGGCTGGCAGCATATCCGCAGAAATCGGCGTATCGCCGCCTTCGGGACGCGCCAGAATCATCAGGCGTTCGATGTTGTTGCGCAACTGGCGGATATTCCCCGGCCAGTCATGCGTCTGAAGAACGGCCATGGCGTCATCACCGATCTTGCGCGGACGAATGCCCGCCTGCTCGGAAATCTGGCGCATGAACATATCAACCAAGAACGGAATGTCTTCGCGACGCTCCGACAGCGCCGGAACCTTGACCGGAACCACGGCCAGACGGTGATAGAGGTCTTCGCGGAACAGCCCGTCGGCAATTAGGCCTTCAAGATTATGGGCCGTGGACGAGATGATGCGAACATCAACCTTCACCCGCTTGCCGCCGCCGACGCGCTCGAACTGCTGATCCACGAGAACGCGCAAAATCTTGTTCTGCGTTTCACGCGGCATTTCACCGACTTCATCCAAGTAAAGAACGCCGCGATGCGCCTCTTCCAGCGCGCCGACCTTGCGGGGCTGGCCAGGCAGACCTTCCGTACCGAACAGCGCAATTTCCATGCGATCAGGCGTGATCGTCGCAGCATTCAGCGCCACGAAGGGGCCGGTCGCGCGCGACGACTTCTTGTGGATCATACGCGCCACCAGTTCCTTGCCGGAACCGGATGGGCCGAGGATCATGATGCGGCTGTTGGTGGGCGACACACGGTCGATCGTCTGGCGCAGTTGCGAAACGGCAAGCGACGCGCCAATCAGCTCAACAGCGTCGCCCGTACGCTTTTTTAGCTCGGATACCTCACGCTTGAGCTTGGAGTTTTCCAAGGCCCGCTCGGCAATCAGAATGAGACGGTCGGCCTTGAACGGCTTTTCGATGAAATCGAAAGCACCGCGTTTGATGGCATTGACCGCCGTTTCGATATTGCCGTGGCCGGAAATCATCACCACCGGAAGGTCTGGGTGACGGCTCTTGATCTCATCCAGCAGCGCCAGACCATCCAGCTTGCTGCCCTGCATCCAGATATCAAGAAAAATCAGGCGCGGCACGCGTTCGGAAATGGCAGCAAGCGCACTGTCGCTATCGAAAGCCATGCGGGTTTCATGGCCTTCATCGGACAAAATACCGGCTACGATCTCGCGGATATCCGCTTCGTCATCTACGACCAGAATATCAGACGCCATATGCAACTTCCTTGTCTATTTCACTGCCCGCCGCTTCGATATGCGGCAGCAGCACTCTGATCATGGCGCCGTGGCCGTGATCGAAATCGGCGGGTGCATCATGCAACTCAAGATGACCGCCGTGTTCTTCGATAATCTTCTTGACGATGGCCAGACCAAGGCCCGTGCCTTTTTCGCGCATCGTCATATAGGGCTCCAGAATGCGGTGCCGGTTTTCGACGGGCAGACCACGACCATTGTCGATGACATCGGCAATGAAGCGATTGTTCTGCTCGTCGAACGAGGCCCTGACGAGGATCTTGCCTTCACGCGGGCTGTCGCTCGTCTCAACCGATTCGATGGCCTCGGTGGCATTCTTGATGAGGTTTCCGAAGGCCTGCCCCAGCATGCGCGCATCGAACATGCCCTCAAGAGCATTGTCACCGAATTCGGTGGCGAACTTCACATGCGCTGCGCCCATTTCCCGCAGGAATGTGGCGTCCTTGAGGATCGTGCGCAAATCGGACATCTCTTTGGTCGGCTTCGGCATGCGTGCGAAAGCTGAGAACTCGTCAACCATGCGGCCGATATCGCCCACCTGACGGACGATGGTGTCCGTGCACTGGTCGAACACCGCACGATCCGCCTCGTCATTGATCTGCTTGCCGAAGCGGCGCTTGATACGCTCTGCGGATAGCTGAATGGGCGTCAGCGGGTTCTTGATTTCATGGGCGATGCGCCGGGCGACTTCCGACCAAGCGGTCGAGCGCTGTGCAATGACAAGATCGGTGATGTCATCCAGCGTGATGACGTAGGATTCGTGGCCATCACGCGCATCTTCACGCGTGACCTGCACATTGAGCGTGCGTTCCTTGCCGCGCCGGATGATGTTGATCTGGTGGCGGAAATCCATGCGCGCCGAGGCGGCTGCTTCAGTGACGACATGTTCGATTTCCGGCGCCACCTCAACCAGCGGCGAACCAAGCAACTGCTCGGACGACACTGCCAGAAACTCTTCGGCGGAAGGATTGGCGATGGTGATGTTGCGATGCTCGTCCACGCCAATCACGGCAGCCGTCACGCCAGACAGCACGGCCTCGATGAAGCGGCGGCGGTTGTCGATATCGTCCTTGGCCTCGATGATTTCTTCTTGCTGACTGCGGATTTCGCCAATCATCTTATTGAAGGTTCGCGCTAGGCGACCGACGTCACCATCCACCGCGCGCACCGGCACCAGCACATGCATATTGCCCATCGCCACGCTATCGGCAGCGCTGATGAGCAGGCGGATGGGCCGCACAATACGGTCGGCAACGGCAATGGCTGTCCAGATGGCGGCTAGAAGCACGATCAGCGCAAAGCCTAGATAAAGGATAGCAAAGGCGATTTGCAGGGGCGCACGGCCCGCCTCCATGGCCTTGTATTCCGCACGGTTCTCTTCCATCTGCCGCATCGCCGCCATGACCTTGGGGTCAACAGCGCGAACCGTGTAAAGGAAGGTTCCGCCAATGCCCTCAAGCTTGATGATGGCACCAACCAGATTGGTAATGCCCGGCGGGATCAGCGTGGGCTGACCGGCAGCGGCCTTTTCCAGCGCATCCTGCGGAATGGCCGGTAGCGGCTTTTCGGTCTGGATATCGGCCTGAACGACCGCATCGCCATCTTCCTGCACAAGGAAAGCGCCGAGAAAACCGCGTCCCTTCGCCTGGCGGGTCATCAAATCCTTGAAACCGGTACGATCCAGATAAAACAGTGCCCGGTTGCGGTCGAGGTCTGTCGCCATGGACAGCGTCTGACCCTGCAGATAACCGGCATTTTCCAGCATATAGGCCTGGGCAATATTGCTGGAGGAATCCACGATAGCCTGGGTGCGGATAGCGAACCAGCGATCCAGACCGACATTCAGCGTGATACTGGCAAAGATCGCGACGAGAACCGCAGGCGTAATCGCAACGATAGAAAACAGCGCGACGATGCGAACGTGAAGTCGTGCCGCCGCCCTGCCCCGGCGTCTGGCCTTCATCAACCGGCTGATTTCACGGCCGATGAGATACATCAGCCCGATGACGAAGAGCGAGTTGATGACCACAGAGGCGATGACGACGTTGGTGGTCGGCGCGATGGGTGTGAGACCCAGAAGCACGAACAGCGTCAGCATGGCGCAGATGAGCGCAACACCCGCAAGAACCAGTCCCGGGAAAGCAAAGGACATCCGCCGGTCGGCAATGACTATGTCAGCGGCCGCACGGTCGGAAACCCTATCGGTGACAGGTTTGCGCATCGATCATTTTCCCATGCCACGTTGTGCGGCATCACAATCTTGAAAAAGAGGACGCCGGCGCGGTTTCAGCGAATCCAGCGTTCCCGTGATTTTCAAGCAACACATTGTGGCGAAAATGCAACGACACCCTTGGCTTGTCAACAGACTCAGGCGGTTCTTGAGCTGCGATACACAGATACGCCGAGTTCGCGAATCTTCTTGCGCAGCGTATTTCTGTTGAGGCCCAGCAGGTCGGCAGCCTTGATCTGGTTGCCGCGCGTGGCTGTCAGTGCTGCGAGAATGAGCGGGTACTCCATTTCGCGCAAAACGCGATCATAGAGGCCCGGCGGCGGTAGATTCTCCCCGAAACCGGAGAAATAATCCCGCATGTTTTCTTCCACGGCCTGCGAGATGGTCAGCGAGCCGTTGCGGGTGGCTGTGCGGTCAATCGGGCTATCGGGAACGTCGGATTGAAGCTCCTGCTCGATGATTTCGCGCGTGATGACTTCCTGTGGATAAAGCGCCATCAGGCGGCGGATGAGGTTTTCCAGCTCACGAACGTTGCCGGGCCAGGCATAGGCCTTCATCAACTCCAGCGCCTCGGTTTCGAAACGCTTGCCCTCAAGACCCTCTTTTTCGCCTGTCTGGATGAAGTGACGCACGAGGTCTGGAATGTCTTCAGCACGGTCACGAAGCGGCGGCAGGCGCAGCGGCACGACGTTGAGGCGGTAATAGAGGTCTTCGCGGAACAGACCCTGATTGATCGAGGTCTTCAGATCCTTGTTGGTCGCGGCCACGATGCGAACATCCGTGCGGATGGGCGTGCGACCGCCAACGGTGGTGTATTCGCCCTGCTGAAGCACGCGCAGAAGACGGGTCTGCGCATCCATCGGCATATCGCCGATTTCGTCCAGAAACAGCGTACCGCCTTCAGCCTGCTCGAAGCGACCGGTGGAACGGTTCTGCGCGCCGGTGAAGGCACCCTTTTCATGGCCGAAGAGTTCGGATTCGATCAGGTCGCGCGGAATGGCCGCCATGTTGATGGCCACGAAAGGACCGTTACGGCGCTTGCCGTAATCGTGAAGCGCCCGCGCTACGAGTTCCTTACCCGTACCGGACTCACCCGTGATCATCAGCGTCAGATCTGTCTGCATCAAACGCGCCAGCACGCGGTAGATTTCCTGCATGGCAGCGGAACGACCCACCAGCGGCATGCCATCCTGCATGTCGTCATCCAGCTTGGCTGGCTTGCGCTTCGGCTCGGATAGAGCGCGACCGATGATTGCGATCAGCTCGGTTAGGTCGAAGGGCTTGGGCAGATAATCATAGGCGCCTTTTTCAGAGGCCTTGATGGCCGTCATAAAGGTGTTCTGCGCGCTCATGACCAGTACCGGCAGATCGGGCCGGGCCTTCTTGATACGTGGCAGAAGGTCGAACGCGTTTTCATCCGGCATGACCACGTCGGTCACGACAAGATCGCCCTCACCCGCAGACACCCAGCGCCACAGCGTGGCAGCGTTGGAGGTGATCCGCACATCATACCCGGCACGGCTGAGAGCCTGATTGAGGACGGTACGGATGGCCGCGTCATCATCGGCCACGAGAATCGTTGCTGTCATCGATTAAGTCCTGTCGGGTTCGGCAAAATGCTGTCGTCTACCGCCACTTCGGGGGAAACGGGCATCAAAACGCGGAAAGTCGTGCGGTGGTTCTGGCTGTCGCATTCCACGATGCCGCCATGGGCACCGATGAGTTTTGCAACAAGGGCAAGGCCGAGACCGGAACCGTTGGTTTTGGTGGTAATAAAGGGATCAAACAAATGCGGCACGAGATCGGTCGGAACGCCGGGACCGTTATCGACCACGCAAAATTCCAGCGGCAGTGAAATGCGCTCACGCGTGCCAGCGACCGACAGGCGAATGCCGGGGCGGTAGGCCGTCGTCAGAATGACCTCGCCATCCGGCTGGTTGCCCACGGCTTCGGCAGCGTTTTTCACCAGGTTGAGGAAGACCTGCACCAGCTGATCGCGATTGGCATAAACCGGCGGCAGCGACGGGTCGTAATTTTCGCTGATCTTGATATTGCGGGCAAAACCGGCTTTCGCCACTGCCTTCACATGGTCAAGCACCGAGTGGATATTGATCGGCATGCGATCTACCGGGCGTTCGTCGGAGAAAATCTCCATACGGTCCACCAGCGAAACGATGCGATCCGTTTCATCGCAGATCAGCCGCGTCAGCGCCCGATCCTCATCGGGAACGGATGTTTCAAGCAGCTGTGCCGCTCCACGAATGCCCGATAGCGGGTTCTTGATTTCGTGCGCCAGCATGGAGGCAAGACCGGTGACGGAGCGAGCGGCGGCGCGGTGCGTCAGCTGGCGATCGATCTTGTCGGCCATGGAGCGTTCCTGAAACACCACCACAACCGAGCCAGGTTCGCTGACGACAGGCGCGACATAGAGGTCCACCAGCTTGTCTTGCCCCAGACGCGGTGACGAAAGATCGACACGGTATTCATTGACCGGCGCACGGCGCTCGCGCACCTGATCGATCAATGCCAGCAGCGGGCTGCCGAAGGGAATGAAGGTGGAAATGCGGTAGCGTGCCAGATGCGTCGCGCTTGCGCCAAAAAAGGCTTCCGCTTCCCAGTTGGCAAAGGCGACGAAGCCTTCGCCATCCACCAGAATAACCGGGTTCTGGACCGCATTGAGAACGGCCATGGCAAGGGCGTTGCCACCGGGTGATGCAGTTCCGGCGCTCATGCGGCCTTCCTCGCAGCACAGCGTTCCGCGCCCTGTTGCAGGGCAGAGCGCAGCAGTGCTGTCACCTGCCCCGTGTTTTTCGATGTCATGATGTCAACCTTGTCATCTGTCTTCATGTCCGGCGCAAATCGATCCAGATACCATCCAAGATGTTTGCGCGCGTGACGAAGCCCGGCTTCAACGCCGTAAAATTCCAGCATCAGTTCGTAATGTTCGGTGGCGATGTCCGCGATCTCATCGGGCTGCGGCGCTGCATGGCCAGCAAGAACCGCGGGCAACCAAGGCTGTCCTTGAGCCCCACGCCCCACCATAACGGCGTCAGCGCCAGAACGGCGCAGGATATCAGCGGCGTCCTCACTCGTTTCCACATCGCCATTGGCAATCAACGGCACGGAAATCACATCTCCCACGGCCTTTATCGCGTCCCAGTCGGCGCGGCCTTCGTAAAACTGCATGCGCGTGCGGCCGTGAATGGTGATGAGCTGGACACCGGCAGCTTCCGCACGGGCGGCAATATCGGGCGCGTTGATGGAGTTCTCATCCCAGCCAAGACGCATCTTCAACGTCACGGGCACATCGACCGCCTTAACGATGGCCTCGATCAGGCTCAGCGCATGGTCAGGCTCGCGCATCAGTGCCGAGCCGGAATAGCCGCCGATAACCTTCTTGGCCGGACACCCCATGTTGATGTCGATGATTCCCGCACCATTATCTGCCGAAATCTTCGCGGCCTCGGCCATCCAGTATGCCTCGCGCCCGGCGAGCTGCACCATATGCGGAACCATGCCCGCATTCTTAAGACGCGCCCAGGATTCTCCGCGATTGGCGACAAGTTCACGGCTTGCAACCATCTCCGTGACGACAAGCCCTGCGCCGAAACGCCAGGCCAGCCTGCGAAATGGCAGATCAGTAACGCCAGACATAGGTGCCAGCACGGACCGGTTACGAATGGTAACGGTACCGATGTCGAACGGATCTGACAGCGACGGAAGTGCCAAGTGGTGATCTTTCATGCAGTTTTCAGTTTTGCATTATTTTTAGACAGCGTTTGCGCAGTTGCCAAGCACTTTCGCTGACATATTCGTTTGTTTTTTTGATTTGGTGTTTATCGCGGATAAAGAGAGGAAAAGGCTCGAAACGGGAATATGTGGAGCCTATGGCACGGCGCATTGGCGCTGGCTATTCGTTTTTTAAAACGCTAGATCGTCTCTGTAAACCTTTGAAGAGATGCATAAACGGCATAGGTTCAATGCAGGAAGTTGCTATGAAAATCGGGATCGTCATCGTTGCTGCGGGTCGTGGAGAACGTGCAGGTGCACCGGAAGAAGGCCCGAAACAATACCGACCCATCGGTGGCAGACCGGTTATCGAGCATACGCTGGAGCATTTTTTAGGCTGGGGCGGCACCGCCGAAATCGTTGTCGTCATTCACCCCGATGACCGTGCGCTGTTCGAACCCATCGCCAAACGGCTGAATGCGACCGACCGGATTATCACCGTCACCGGCGGTGCGTCGCGCCAGCAATCCGTGCTGGCCGGGCTGGAAGCGTTGGAGAGCAAGGGCATCACCCATGTGATGATTCACGACGCCGTGCGCCCTTTCATCGATACCGACCTGCTGCAACGCATTGCAGAGACGCTTTCGACTGGCGAGAAGGCCGTTCTGCCCGCTGTGCCGGTTGCCGATACGCTGAAGCGCGGCAATGACGGCTTTGTGGGTGAGACGGTATCTCGCAGCAATCTCTACGCGGCACAGACGCCGCAGTCCTTCGATTATCCCTCCATTCTCTCGGCACACAGAAAAGCAGCCTCTTCCGGCCTCAGCGATTTTACCGATGACGCTGCTATTGCCGAATGGGCTGGCTTGGCCGTCAAGCTGGTGGATGGCATCGTCGATAATGTAAAACTGACCTTGAAAAGGGATATCGCCATGGCCGATGAAAAGCTTGCTCACGATCTGCCGGATGTTCGCACCGGCAATGGCTACGATGTGCATCAGCTGATCGACGGTGATGGCGTGACGCTGTGCGGCATTTTCATTCCGCATGATCAGAAGCTAATGGGCCATTCCGATGCCGACGTGGCACTCCACGCCCTGACCGACGCACTGCTGGCGACCTGTGGTGCCGGCGATATCGGCGATCATTTTCCGCCGTCCGATCCACAGTGGAAAGGCGCCGCATCGCGCATCTTTCTGGAGCATGCCGCAAAGGTCGTGCGCGGCAATGGCGGCACGATCATGAATGCCGATGTCTCATTGATTGCCGAAGCGCCGCGCGTGGGGCCTCATCGCCAGGCCATGCGGGAAAATCTTGCAGATATTCTCGACATCTCGCTCGACCGCTGCTCCGTCAAAGCCACCACAAACGAAACCATTGGCTTCGTCGGGCGGCGCGAGGGCATTGCGGCCATTGCCACGGCAACAGTGGTTTATAAACGGCGGCCAGCATGAGCATCTTTCCTGACGACATAGCGGCTCTGGCCCAGCAGATCGTGCGCGATTTCACCGGTCGGGGACATATGCTTTCAACGGCGGAAAGCTGCACGGGCGGCTTGATCGCCGGGGCGCTGACGGACATCGCCGGCTCCTCGGCCGTCGTCGACCGTGGCTTCGTGACCTATACCAACGATGCCAAGATGGACATGTTGGGCGTGACCTCTGCCACGCTGGAGACCTTCGGTGCGGTCTCGAAAGAAACAGCGCTGCAGATGGCGCATGGGGCGCTTTATCGCTCCCGCGCAGAGTTTTCCGTCGCCGTCACCGGCATTGCCGGTCCGGGTGGTGGTTCAGCCGAAAAGCCCGTAGGCCTCGTGCATCTTGCCGCGAAGCGACGGGGTGGCGGCGTTATCCACCGTGAAATGCGTTACGGAGATATTGGCCGCGATCAGGTCCGACTGGCAACGGTCAAAACCGCGCTGGAGATGCTGCTTGAACTGGCTCAGGCTGCGTAAATCTTGTCTGCACGCGCCTCGAATGCTTCGGCAAACATGCGGAACGCGCGGTCGAACATGGAGCCCATGACGGCGCCGAGAATGCGGCTCTTGAACTCGTAGTCGATGAAGAAATAGACCGAGCATCCGCCATCTTCAGTGGTTTCGAAACGCCAGCGATTGTCGAGATATTTGAACGGGCCATCGAGATACTTCACATCGATGGCATGTTCATCCGGCTTCAACAGAACCTGCGTGGTGAAGGTTTCGCGAAACGCCTTGTAACCAACGGTCATATCAGCCACCAGCAGCGTCTTGGTGTCACGTTCCTTGCGCGAACGAATGGTCAGACCTTCGCAAAGCGGCAGAAATTCCGGATACTTCTCCACATCGGCAACGAGATTATACATCTGTTCGGGAGAATGTTTGACAGGGCGGCGTGTTTCATAGTGCGGCATGAGCCGGAGTTAATGCGCTGCGCCAATAAGATCAAGAAGCTGACGCGCCTGCGCTCTGGATTTCACCTGAAATATCGGCACCTGTGGGCCATAAAGATCGAAATTCCGCAGAAGTATCGGCGCGTGACGCTTTTCGAAATTCCAGATGTAGCTCAGGAACTCCCTGTCGGGCCATTGCTCCGCGCAACCCGGCGCCATATCCGGCCTTGTCTTGCCATAGCTTTTCGCCACCCGTTTAAAGACGCTCCAGATGCATGTGATCCGCGATATACGCACCCAAATAACGATGTCTGCTCTTGGAAGTCGCAAATCGAAGCTCGACGGATTGCTGCCATCCATGATCCAACGATCATGCTGGACAGAGGCTGCAATCATCTGACGCTGCTCGGCGCGTTCTCTCGCCACCCAGCCTGACAACCAGAAAAATTCCTTGTCCATCGAAATGTGCGTGAGGCCGAACCTTTGGGCGATTCCTCGTGACAGGGTCGTTTTCCCACCGCCCGAAGAGCCGACGACCATGATACGAGACGCGTTGGAGACCAGAGACGCCGCCTGCCGGATATCGTCAATGACATTCATCCTCTACACCCTTGCATAGCAGTTTGCAGAAATTGACTATTGCAACCAAGTGGGGCTCGGCGCTATTTAACTGCAATAGTGATTGCAGCCTTGGGATGCAACCGAACAATCGAGTGATACGATGGACGACTTTGCCAACATCATAAATCTTCTGGAATCCGCAAAACAGCTGGCTTCCATGAACAGCATGCCCATGCTGGCCTATCTCATCGATGTGGCCAAGTGCGAGGCGCGAGAGAACAAGCCGGTTCTGCGCAAGCGCAAGCGTGGCGAATCGACCGTCAAGCAGGAAGCCGAAGCCTGAGATGCAGGCTGGCGGTTCTCTGCGTGACATGAGATCATCGAAACAGTGAGTGGCCGCGTCGCGGCCATATTTCGTTTTGGGGAACGGGAGAAGGATCGCATGCAAACAGTGTCTGTCGATCTCCGCTCCTACCGCGACGAGACCCCGAACGAACGCCACGCCTTCGTGCAGATCGTTTTGCCCGTCGTAGGAACACTCGAAATCGATGTCTGCGGTCTCCAGG
Organism: Agrobacterium vacciniicorymbosi; assembly: GCF_040427045.1. Lineage (NCBI taxonomy): Bacteria > Pseudomonadati > Pseudomonadota > Alphaproteobacteria > Hyphomicrobiales > Rhizobiaceae > Agrobacterium > Agrobacterium vacciniicorymbosi. The sequence continues at coordinate 194,579 of NZ_JBETMF010000001.1, read as the reverse complement.
AAAGATTGTCGCCTGCCCGAGGCGTGCTGGTTCACAAGAACACGTCGCATACTCAGGCCAGCACCATATTGAACCGCTCGCTGGTCATTGATCTGGACGAGCAGTCGGTGGGCGCTGATGTTCTCGACAAATTCTCTACAAAGCCCTTTATCGATCTCACCTCGCGAACGATCAGGCTCTCGCGGTATATGCACAGGGTGATGCAGAGCGGCGAAGGTGGAGCCAAAGCCGCTGAAGTATGGGCACCGATGCTCGTTGAAAGCCTCGCAGGCGAAACCCCTGATGTGACATCCAGACTTTCCGCGCTCAAGGCGCTCATCGAAATCGACCCATTCATGCCGTGGAGTCTTGAGCGGATGGCCGACCACGCGGATATTAGCGTTAGCCGGTTGCACACCATTTTTCGTGAGCAGTTCGATGAAACGCCGCATCTGTGGCTCTCCGATATCCGCATGGAAAAGATTTGCGCGCTGTTGGCAGGCTCGTCTCTGCCAATAGCGGAGATTGCCGACAGGGCCGGTTTTTCCGACCAGACCGCCCTCACCCGCGCCATGAGAAAAGCCAAAGGCACGACACCCGCCGCCTATCGTCGCGCGTTTTCGGGGCGGCCGCAGTAGTTTATGTCAAGACAGCCCACCGTCGCCGTGGCAGATAGCGCCCGGAAACGAATGGATATGACATGAACAAGACTGGACTGGGCGTATTTTACGGCATGCTGGCGGGCGCACTCTGGGGCGGGATTTTTCTGGCGCCGAAGTTGATTCCTGACGGCTTCACGCCCTTGCAGCTTTCCACGGCGCGATACCTCACCTATGGCGTGTTTGCGCTGATCCTGATCGGCCCGAAAATCCGGCGTGTCGCGGCACGCTTCGGCAAAGCGGAATGGATCGCACTTGGCTGGCTCAGCCTCATCGGCAACATCGTCTATTATGTCCTGATCTCAACAGCGGTGCAGCTCAGCGGCGTCGCCTTCACCTCCATCATCATCGGCTTTCTGCCCGTGGCCGTCACCATCATCGGCAGCCGCGACCATGGCGCGGTCTCGCTGAAACGGCTGTGGCCATCACTTCTCTTCGGTGCCATCGGCATTTTCGGTGTTTCCTGGCAGTCACTGTCACAGGGGCAAGGCGGGTTCGATCTGACGCGCATCATCGGCCTTGCCTGTGCCCTCGGCGCGCTCGCTTCGTGGACTGCCTTTGCCGTCGGCAATGCCCGCTGGCTGACGCGCCTGCATGATGTCAGTGCCGATGAGTGGAACCTGATGACGGGCGTCGTAACCGGCGCGCTTGCCCTGCTCCTCGCCATCCCCGCCTTCGGCTTCAGCACAGATGTCCACAGCGGTTCCGACTGGCTGCAATTCACCTCCGTCGCCATCGGCCTCGGCATCTCCGCCTCCATCCTCGGCAACGCGCTGTGGAACCGCATGAGTCGCCTTTTGCCGCTGACCATGGTCGGGCAAATGATCCTGTTCGAGACGCTGTTTGCGTTGCTCTACGGATTTGTGTGGGAACAGCGCGGGCCGACGCTGATCGAAAGCGCGGCTATTGTGTCTGTTGTGGTGAGTGTGTTGCTGTGCATGCAGGCGCATCGGCCTGCCAAGGTACATGGTTGAATATGACGATAGGCCAGTAAGTTTCCTGCAATCACCTTCTGCCGGAAGCCCGCCGCATGCTTCGCCCTCATGCTGAGGTGCTTTGGCCACAGGCCAAAGCCTCGAAGCATCCAAGCCAAGAACTCGACCTTGCCGCCCGCAACCCTCGTCCTTCGAGGCCCCTTTGGGGCACCTCAGGATGAGGGTGGCTGCCTTGTGCCCAGGACCAATTCAATCGAAAGGCTGCGAGAATAAGCACCTTCGAGTGACTTTTGCCTCACTCAGCCGCAGCCAGCAGCTTCTTCTCACGGTTCGCACGCAGCCGCTCGAAGTCATCGCCCGCATGGTGCGAGGAGCGCGTCAGCGGACTGGAAGAGACCATGAGGAAACCCTTGGTATAGGCAATCGTCTCGTAAGACTCGAACTCCTCCGGCGTCACATAGGCTTCGACCTTATGGTGCTTCCGGGTCGGCTGGAGATACTGACCGATGGTGAGGAAGTCCACATCTGCGGTGCGCAGGTCGTCCATCAATTGCAGCACTTCGTTGCGCTCTTCACCAAGACCAACCATGATACCTGATTTGGTGAACATGGTTGGGTCCAGTTCCTTTACGCGCTGCAAAAGGCGCACGGAATGGAAATAGCGCGCGCCTGGGCGAACGGTCAGATAGTTGCCGGGCACGGTTTCCATATTGTGGTTGAACACGTCAGGCTTGGCAGCGACAACGCGTTCCAGCGCGCCGGGCTTCTTCAGGAAGTCGGGAGTCAGGATTTCGATGGTCGTGTTGGGCGATGCAGCGCGGATCGCCCAGATAACCTTTTCGAAATGCTCGGCACCACCGTCTGCGAGATCGTCACGGTCCACGGAGGTGATGACGACGTGGGAAAGACCCATCTGCTTGACGGCTTTGGCGACGTTTTCCGGCTCGAGCATATCGAGCGCGTTCGGCTTGCCGGTGGAGACGTTGCAGAAGGCGCAGGCGCGGGTGCAGATTTCGCCCATGATCATGAAGGTGGCGTGCTTCTTGTCCCAGCATTCGCCGATATTCGGACAGCCAGCCTCTTCACACACCGTTACCAGCTTGTGGGAGCGCACCAGTTCGCGCGTCTCGTGATAGCCTTTGGAGGTCGGCGCTTTCACGCGGATCCATTCGGGCTTGCGCATGACTTCGGTGTCTGGACGATGCGCCTTCTCCGGGTGGCGGATGCGCTTTTCGTCCAGTGCTGTCCTGTCGAGAATAGTGACCATGAGTAACCTGCTTCTACCGCTTTGAACGGTTTAACGCCTGACGAGCTTGGCGAGGAATAACAGAAGGCTTGCGCCCAAGAAAGATGTGACGAAATATCCGAGCCTGCTGTCCTGCACGAACACGTCGAATGTGCGCAGCACGGCAACCGCCACGACCGAGCCAACGATGCCCAGCACGATATTCATGAAGATGCCGAAGCGCATATCCATGAGCTTGCCCGCAAGCCACCCGGCCAAACCGCCGATGATGATTGCCGCTATCCAGCCTACACTTTCCATTCGTCATCCCTTCCGTCAGGCGATCAATCTTGCAATCAGCGTCACGATAATGGCGCCCACCGTCGCGTGGATGATCTGCACCACCAGTGCATTTTCAATACCAAGCGAAATGCCGAGGGCATTGAACAGATAACCGCCGACAAATGCGCCGATCACGCCGCTCAACAGGCACCCGATCAAGCCACCACCGCCAACGACGAGGCTTGCGAGAAAACCGGCAACGAGGCCGATCAGCAGAAAAACAACCCAGGCTTCCGTGGCAATCGACATGATCGCTCTCCTTTTCAGTCACTCCACTAAAGATAGGGAGTGACCAAGGTATTTATCAAGCGTTGAGCACGCGCCCATAGGCGTCCAGCACGCTTTCCTTCATCATTTCAGACAAGGTCGGATGCGGGAAGATCGTGTGCATCAGCTCTTCTTCTGTCGTCTCCAGATTCATGGCAACGACGAAGCCCTGAATGAGTTCGGTCACTTCCGCACCCACCATATGCGCGCCGATCAACTCGCCCGTCTTCTTGTCGAAAATGGTCTTGACCATACCCTGGTCTTCACCCAGCGCGATGGCCTTGCCGTTTGCCGCGAAAGAATAACGACCGACGCGGATTTCGCGGCCCTGCTCTTTCGCCTTGGCTTCGGTCAGGCCGACAGACGCGACCTGCGGGTTGCAATAGGTGCAGCCGGGAATCTTCAGTTTGTCCATCGGGTGAACATTCGGCAGACCGGCAATCTTTTCGATGCAGATCACGCCTTCATGCTCGGCCTTGTGCGCCAGCATCGGCGGGCCAGCGACATCGCCGATGGCATAGAGGCCGGGAACATTGGTCTTGCCGTAGCCATCAATGACCACGCAGCCGCGATCCGTCTTGACGCCGAGGGCTTCGAGGCCGAGATTTTCGATGTTGCCCTGCACGCCAACAGCCGAGATCAGGCGATCTGCGGTGATCTTCTGCACCTTGCCGTCCTTCGTTTCCACATGCGCCGTAATCGAGTCGGAACCCTTCTCGACCTTGGAAACCTTGGCTTCGGTGATGATTTTCAGGCCACGCTTTTCCAGCTGCTTGCGGGCGAAAGCCGAAATCTCAGCATCTTCCACCGGCATGACATTGGCCATCAGCTCCACCACGGTCACATCCACGCCCATGGAGCGATAGAAGGAGGCGAACTCGATGCCGATGGCGCCGGAACCCATGACGACGATAGACTTCGGCATGAAATCAGGCTTCATCGCTTCGAAATAGGTCCAGATCAGCTTGCCATCCGGCTCGATACCGGGGAGCGCGCGCGGACGTGCGCCCGTGGCGACGATGATGTGCTTTGCGGTGTATGTGCCCTCGCCCAGAACGCCCTTTGGCACCGGGTTCTGCGGCTGGACGATAGGCTTGGAAATCTTGCCGACGACGATCTCGTTCGGCTTGGTCAGCTTTGCCTCACCCCAGATAACGTCGATCTTGTTCTTCTTCATGAGGAAGGACACGCCGCCATTCAGGCGCGCAGACACGCCACGCGAACGGGCGACGACTTCCTTCACATCCGCTGTGATGGTGCCTTCCAGCTTCAGGCCGTAATTCTTGGCATGGTTGGAATTATCCAGCACTTCGGCGGAACGCAGCAAAGCCTTGGTGGGAATGCAGCCCCAGTTGAGGCAGATGCCGCCCAGATGCTCGCGCTCGACAATCGCCGTCTTGAGGCCCAGTTGCGCAGCACGAATGGCCGTGACGTAACCGCCCGGACCCGAACCGATGATGATGACGTCATAAGACTGAGCCATGTCTGTTTCCTGCCTTTGTCTTCCCGAGGGCGAAACCATGCCGCAGCCTCAGTCGATTTCTTTTTAGAGTCCAAGCATCATGCGAACGACGGGCTCGAGGCCGCGACCGATTGCACGGGTATTTTCAGCATCCAGATGCACACCATCGATAGGTGTCGTGACCGCCACGGAGGCGGCATCGAAAAAGCCGCAGCCCTTCTCATCCGCCAGATCGCGATAGAGCGAGCCCATCATCTCCGATTGTTCGACCGCACCGACAAACATGGCCGCAAACATCTCGTTGCCCGTTTCGCAGATATGCGGTGCAGACACGATCAGGATTTCCGGCTGCTCGTCATCGAAGGACCAAACGTGGCTGCGGACCAGATTGATGAGCCGCTCCACACCCTTCACCGCACCAACAGCGTTGCCGCTGCCGATACCGCGTTTCAGATCATTCGTGCCCAGCATGATGATGACGAGATCGAGCGGGGCGTGGCTGTGCAGCAATGTCGGCAAGATGCGCGCGCCATTGCGGTCGCAATCCGCCAGATGATCGTCATAAGCCGTGGTTCTGCCGTTCAGACCCTCGGCAATGACATTGACATCCGTTCCCAGCGCCTTTTGCAAAACGCTCGGCCAGCGGTCTTCAAAGGCATGACGCCCGAGATTTTCGGCGTCGAAACCCCAGGTCAGACTGTCGCCATAGCAAAGAACGGTTTTCGTCATGTCAGCCTCGCGAATGGAGCGAGCCGAAAACCGCCAAACGGTTTCCGGCTCAGCGTTTTTACACCAACATGCCCATCGGGTTTTCAATGTAGCGCTTGAAGGCAGATGCGAGTTCTGCACCGAGCGCGCCATCGATGACGCGGTGGTCGAAGGCGAAGGTTGCGGTCATGACCGTACCCACTTCAATCTTGCCGCCACGAACCACCGGCTTTTCGACGCCAGCGCCGATCGACACGATGGATGCCTGTGGCAGGTTGACGATCGAGGTGAAGGACGATACGCCGAACATGCCGAGGTTGGACACCGACGTGGTGCCGCCCTGGTATTCTTCCGGCTTCAGCTTCTTGTCACGCGCACGCTTGGCGAGATCCTTGACCTCGTTGGAGATCGCAGACAGCGTCTTCGTCTCTGCATTGCGCACGATTGGCGTGATCAGACCGTCCGGGATCGACACGGCAACGCCGACATCGGCATGCTTGTGCAGAACGCGGGCCGTCGATGTCCACGAAGCATTCGCCATCGGAACGTCACGCAGCGCAAGCGCCATCGCCTTGATGATGAAGTCGTTAACGGAAAGCTTGAAGGCCGGAACCTCGCCCTTCTCCGTCTTCTTCACCGGCGCGGACGCATTGATCTCGGCGCGCAGCTTCAGCATCGCATCGAGTTCGCATTCCATCGAGACCGTGTAGGACGGAACCGTCTGGGTGGACTCCGTCAGGCGCGAGGCAATCGTCTTGCGCATGCCGTCATGCGGCAGAAGCTCGTAAGAGCCTTCCGCAAACAGCTTGAGGACGTTTTCGTCTGAAGGACCCTTGGCAGGGGCTGGAGCCGCAGCGCCAGCGGACTGAGCAGCAGCCGGAGCAGCTTTGGCACCGCCAGAGCTAGCTGCCTTCTCGACGTCAGTCTTGACGATACGACCATGCGGGCCGGAGCCCGACACAGCCGAAAGATCGAGACCGGCATCCTTTGCCAGACGACGGGCCAGCGGAGACGCGAAAATGCGCTCGCCGGATTTCGACACAGGCGCTGGCGTGGAAGGTGCCGGACCCTGATCCGCAACCGGCTTTTCAGCCTTGGCAGGAGCAGCTTCCGTCTTTTCTTCCTTCGGTGCTTCAGCCTTTGCGGCTTCCTGCTTTGGCGCTTCAGCCTTAGCAGGCGCAGCGTCACCACCCTTGGCAGCGTCGGCCACATCTTCGCCTTCGGCTGCGAGGATAGCGATTACGGCATTGACCTTGACGGCTTCGGTGCCGGCTGGAACGACCAGCTTGGCAACGACGCCCTCATCCACGGCTTCCACTTCCATGGTCGCCTTGTCGGTCTCGATCTCGGCAATCACGTCGCCAGGACCAACCTTATCGCCTTCCTTGACCAGCCACTTGGTGAGATTTCCCTCTTCCATGGTTGGGGAAAGGGCAGGCATTGTAATGTTGATAGGCATCGAAACGCCCTCCCCTTATTTGTAGCAGACGGTTTTGACGGCCTGAACGACTTCGTCGACGTTCGGCAGAGCCAGCTTTTCGAGGTTCGCAGCATAGGGCATCGGAACGTCCTTGCCAGCAATCGTCAGGATCGGCGCATCGAGATAATCGAATGCGGCGCGCTGAACGCTGTTGGAAATGAAGTCACCAACCGATGACTGCGGGAAGCCTTCTTCCACCGTCACCAGACGACCCGTCTTCTTGACGGATTCGATGACCGTCGGAAGGTCCATCGGGCGGATGGTGCGCAGGTCGATCAGTTCGACGTCGATGCCGAGCTTTTCAAGTTCGGCAACAGCCTTGACCGCATAGGTCATGCCGATACCGAAGGACACGATGGTCGCATCCTTGCCCTTGCGGTGAATGCGTGCCTTGCCAATTGGCAGCACGAAATCATCCATCTTCGGAACTTCGAAGCTTTGCCCATAGAGAATTTCATTCTCAAGGAAGACAATCGGGTTCGGATCGCGGATAGCGGCCTTGAGCAGACCCTTGGCGTCAGCAGCCGTGTACGGCATGATGACCTTGAGGCCTGGAATATGGCTGTACCATGCGGCGTAGCACTGCGAGTGCTGAGCAGCCACGCGGGCAGCAGCGCCCGAAGGACCACGGAACACCATAGGCGCGCCCATCTGACCACCAGACATGTAAAGCGTCTTGGCAGCAGAGTTGACGATCTGGTCGATGGCCTGCATGGCGAAGTTGAACGTCATGAACTCGACGATCGGGCGTAGACCCGTCATCGCCGCACCGACGCCGATACCGGCAAAGCCGTGTTCGGTGATAGGCGTGTCGATAACGCGCTTGGCACCGAATTCCTGCAGCAGGCCCTGCGTGATCTTGTAGGCACCCTGATATTCGGCGACTTCTTCGCCCATGACGAAGACGTTTTCGTCGGAACGCATTTCTTCCGCCATCGCATCGCGAAGCGCTTCGCGCACGGTCTGCGTCACGAACTCGGTACCCTCAGGAATATCCGGGTCGGCAGCAACTTCTATCTTTGGTGCGGCTGGAACCTTTGCAGCTTCCTTGGCAGCAGAAGGCTCTTCGCTGGCTTCGCGGGTCTTGCCGCCAGCAGCGTCAGAACCGGAATTGGCAGCATCCGCCTTCGGCTCTTCTTTCTTCGGTGCGGATGAAGCGGACAGATCGTCAGCGCTTTCGCCGTCCTGAAGCAGCACGGCAATGGCAGTGTTGACCTTGACGCCTTCGGTGCCGGCCTCGATCAGCAGCTTGCCGATGGTGCCTTCATCCACGGCTTCGACTTCCATCGTTGCCTTATCGGTTTCGATTTCAGCAATCGCGTCGCCAGCAACAACCTTGTCGCCTTCTTTCTTCAGCCATTTGGAAAGCGTGCCTTCCTCCATGGTTGGGGAAAGGGCGGGCATGAGAATTTCTATAGGCATGGTATCTCCCTTCCCAAATCAGAGCAGAATGTCGGTGTAGAGTTCGGATACATCCGGCTCCGGGTCGTTCTGGGCAAACTCGGCGCTATCGGCCACGATGTCACGGACATCCTTGTCGATTGCCTTGAGTTCTTCCTCAGTCGACCAACCATTTTCGATCAAACGTGCCTTGACCTGCTCGATTGGGTCATGTTCCGCGCGCATCTTCTGCACTTCGTCCTTGGAGCGGTACTTTGCCGGATCAGACATGGAGTGACCGCGATAACGATAGGTCAGCATTTCCAGAATGATCGGGCCCTTGCCGGACCGGCAATGCTCAAGCGCTTCGTCCGCAGCCGCCTTGACGGCGCGCACATCCATGCCATCCACCTGAACGCCGGGAATGCCGAAACCGGAACCGCGTAGCGAGTAGTTGGACTGCGCCGTGGCACGGGCCGTCGACGTACCCATCGCATAATGGTTGTTTTCGACGATGTAGATGATCGGCAGTTTCCAGAGAGCCGCCATGTTGAAGCTCTCGTAGACCTGACCCTGGTTGGCCGCGCCATCACCGAAGTAGGCGACGGAAACGCTGTCATTGCCACGATACTTGTTGGCGAAGGCAAGACCGGTTCCGAGAGAAACCTGTGCGCCAACGATGCCGTGTCCGCCGTAGAAATGCTTTTCCTTGGAGAACATGTGCATGGAGCCGCCCTTGCCCTTGGACAAGCCGCCCTGACGTCCGGTCAACTCGGCCATGACGCCGCGCGCGCTCATGCCCGCAGCCAGCATGTGGCCGTGGTCACGGTAAGCGGTGATAACCTGATCGCCGTCCTTCTGCGACATGTTCATGCCGACAACGACAGCTTCCTGCCCGATGTAGAGGTGACAGAAACCGCCAATGAAGCCCATGCCATAAAGCTGGCCGGCCTTTTCTTCGAAGCGACGGATGAGCAGCATTTCACGATAGGCGTGCAACTCTTCGTCTTTACCAAAGTCCGGCGTATTCTTGCCGGTGAATTCCTTGGTGGCGGTCTTTGCCGTAGTCTTGCGGCCGGATACGGTCGCGGTTTTTCGCGGCGCCATTCATCCCTCCCTGAGTTGCCATTAGAATGGTTGGATTGGGGCGCACCATATGCAAGAAAAGGGAAAGCAGCAATGCCATAAACGCATGGCTCATATTCAGCCTAAGTGGCTGTGAATAAATTAAAAAAGTCGATTAACTTGAATTCGGTTAATCAGAAATATGCGTTCATGATAACGATTTCGTCCGGACGGGACATATTCAGCTGATAGCGCGATATCTCATCAATCATGTCACGCTCGAGCGATCCATCGCTCATCAACTCGACCTGCCGCTCCAGTGCTACGCGGGTCTTCGTCAGCTTCGCAAGCTCTGCTGTTCTGGCAATACGCTGGCGCTCCAGACGCTCCGTGGCCTGAAGCCCGAAATCGCCATGGATGGAATGATAACCGAAATAGGAAAGAAAGGCGACCGTGATGGCCGGAACGACCAGACGGCCAAAACGTCTTTTCTTGTGATGCTTGGTCCACATACTCTGAAACAGCCTTCAAACGCGTTACTGGAACCACCATAACCGCATTTGTTTAACCATCCGTTGACCTTAATTCCCTCACCCACCGCAGCGCACAAAAAAGGCCCGCCGAAGCGAGCCTTTTTCTTGGACTTTCAAGCGATTCTTATCCGCGAAGGATGGAACGACCTGCGTAAGCGGCTTGCGGGCCGAGCATTTCTTCGATGCGGATCAACTGGTTGTACTTGGCAAGACGGTCGGAACGCGAGAGCGAACCGGTCTTGATCTGTCCGCAGTTGGTCGCAACTGCCAGATCGGCAATGGTAGAATCTTCGGTTTCACCGGAGCGGTGAGACATGACGGCGGTATAGCGCGCCTTGTGCGCTGTCTCGACGGCGTCAAGCGTTTCCGTCAGCGAGCCGATCTGGTTGACCTTGACGAGGATGGAGTTGGCAACACCCATCTTGATACCATCGCGAAGGCGTGCGGAGTTGGTGACGAAAAGGTCGTCGCCAACCAGCTGAACCTTGGAGCCGATCTTGTCCGTCAGGTACTTCCAGCCGTCCCAATCGTCTTCTGCCATACCGTCTTCAATTGAGATGATCGGGTATTTGCCGGCCAGTTCGGCAAGGTAGTCAGCCATGGCTTCAGGCTCCAGCGTGCGGCCTTCGCCTTCCATCTCGTACTTGCCGTTCTTGAAGAACTCGGTGGATGCGCAGTCGAGAGCGAGTGCAACATCATCACCCGGCTTGTAGCCAGCTTTTTCGACAGACTTCATGATGAAATCGAGTGCTTCCGGCGCGCTCTTCAGACCCGGAGCAAAACCGCCTTCGTCGCCGACATTGGTGTTGTGACCCTGTGCTGCGAGTTCCTTCTTCAGAACATGGAAGATTTCCGCGCCGATCCGCACGGCGTCACGGATGCTTTCCGCGCCAACCGGCATGATCATGAATTCCTGGAAGTCGATCGGGTTATCGGCATGTGCGCCGCCGTTGATGATGTTCATCATCGGCACGGGCAGCAGATGCGCGTTGGGGCCGCCAACATAACGGTAAAGCGGCAGACCTGTGGTTTCGGCAGCGGCCTTGGCAACCGCCAGGGAAACGCCGAGAATGGCGTTGGCACCGAGGCGCGACTTGTTCGGCGTGCCATCGAGCGCGATCAGCGTCTGGTCGATATGGATCTGGCTTTCGGCATCGAATCCGCCCAGCGCATCGAAGATTTCCGTATTGACGGCTTCAACGGCCTTTTCCACACCCTTACCAAGGTAGCGCTTGCCACCATCACGCAGTTCTGCGGCTTCATGCGCGCCCGTCGATGCGCCCGATGGAACTGCCGCACGACCGAAAGAACCGTCTTCCAGATAGACATCGACTTCAACGGTGGGGTTTCCACGGCTGTCGAGGATTTCGCGTGCGATGATATCGGTAATGGCTGTCATGATCTCTCCCTTGGGACTGGAACAGGATTTTCAGTTGCCTGTCTTAGAGTGCATCCCGAAAACTGTGAAGCGCTTTTCGGATGAGCGGCGCGATAAACAGGGCGACGGAATAGCGACTCGATGTGAACTTCCTCCGTCGCTGTAGACGACGCGCAAGAAATTACAATGACGGCGCCCATCTCTGGACGCCGTCTTTTCATAAAAATCGATTGAGGCCAAAAGCGATCACGCAGCTTTCGCGATATTGTCGAAAGCCAGCAGCTTTTCCAGAAGCTTCGGCATATCCTTCAGGTGGACCATATTGGGTCCGTCCGAGGGAGCGTTATCAGGGTCTTCATGCGTTTCCACAAAAAGACCGGCGACGCCGACCGCAATGGCCGCACGCGCCAGCGTCTCAACGAATTCCCGCTGACCGCCGCTCGAACCACCCTGCCCGCCCGGCTGCTGCACGGAGTGAGTCGCGTCAAAGACAACCGGCGCACCGAGCGATGCCATGATGGGCAGCGAGCGCATGTCGGAAACGAGCGTGTTGTAACCGAAGGACGCGCCGCGCTCGCACAGCAGCACGTTCGGGTTGCCACTATCGTTCAGCTTGGCCAGAACATTCTTCATGTCCCAAGGCGCCAGGAACTGACCCTTCTTCACATTGACGACCCGACCGGTCTTGGCCGCCGCCACCAGAAGGTCCGTTTGCCTGCTGAGAAACGCCGGGATTTGCAGGATGTCGACAACCGGTGACACGATTGCGCACTGTTCTTCCGTGTGAATATCCGTCAACACCGGAAAGCCGAATTGCTCCTTAAGTTCAGCAAAAACCTCCAGCGCCTTATCGATGCCAATGCCGCGCTGGCCCGACAGGGACGTGCGGTTGGCCTTATCGAAGGACGACTTGTAGACAAAACCGATACCCAGCTTGCCGCACAGCTCCGCCATGGTCTCGGCAATCATGAAGGCATGGTCGCGGCTCTCCATCTGGCACGGCCCGGCAATCAGCGAGAAACGTTCGGTATTGGAGAAAGTTACCTGCCCGGCACCTTCGCCGACGACCACGTTGAGATTATTCTGGACGCTCATCATTACTCCTCGAAGGCAAACCGGGCCTACGCCCAGCCGCCAAGCGGCTGCACGCAGACATATTCTACAATCCTGGTCACGCCATTATCAGGAAGCGTAATCTATGTCACGGCTGCCGTGCCGGTTGATCGGAACAGTTTCCGCTACAAAAAGCAGCACCCTGTTTACGTTATTTTTGTGCCAGCTTCACCACATCGGGATTTGCTTTCATGAAGCGGATGGTCGGTCCGGCCTCGTTGACAGCAGAGGAAAACTCACTCGTAGATTTCACGCGTTCGATCTCCTCGGGTTTGAAGTCTTGAGCCAAGAGAAACCGATAAACATACTCCGTGTTTTCGCCCACCGCCCAAGAAGGTAGCTTTGCCTCAAATGCCTTTTCTTGACGCTGCTTTCGCTCCATGGTCACCGCAAGCCTGACAAGACTTCCAAGTGGAATCGGTATGCCATTAATACCGATGTCCGGCACGAAACTAGCCGCGTGCAAACCACCGCCAAGTTTATTGTTACGCAAAATGGAAGCGCACTTATTGTCTCTCGACGGCTGCTTTTTGGCCGCGACGCGATCCGCATTTATAAGCATAATCAGTTTGCAGTTCGCGACAGTGGATGCCAGGAGCAATCTATCATACTCCGCTTTTTTAAGAGCTTCTGGCGAATTGGGTTGGGTGGTTTGGCACCCGGCAAGTGCAACAAGGCCCACAATCAGGCTGAGCGTTCTAAATTTCACTTGATGGACTTTCTAAAACGATATCCGTACCGCTTTCACTCGTAGGAGAATGACGGACAAAAACTGATGAAAATGCTTAAAAACAGGACCAAATACCTGCTCACCCCACAAGATGCCAAGATCACCGCGCGGGCCCCTTGAAAGCATGAGCGGAATTAGCAAAATCGGGCAGAAAAACAACCCGGAGGCGCAAATCGGCGTGATTCAACGTGAAGAAGTCGTAACCAGCCATGGCCATATGATTCTCTCAACGATCTGACGGATATTTATTTTGATCTGGCTTAAGTGATTTTTTACTGGGCTATTGCAGAACACATATGGAACAGATAGTGTTCGTTCTGTATTTGTTTCGCGAATCTTCGCCTCGAATTTCCAAGGGTGTTTCTTCATGCTCACGCGCAAACAGCAGGAATTGCTTCTGTTCATTCATGAAAGAATGAAAGAGTCTGGCGTGCCGCCATCCTTCGATGAAATGAAGGATGCACTCGATCTTGCCTCTAAATCGGGCATTCACCGGTTGATTACGGCGCTGGAAGAGCGCGGGTTTATTCGCCGGCTACCGAATAGGGCGCGCGCACTCGAAGTCATCAAGCTTCCCGAGTCCTATTCTCCAGCCAACAAGCCGCAACGCGGCTTTTCGCCCAGCGTCATCGAAGGCAGCCTTGGCAAGCCAAAGGCTGTGGAGCCATCGCCCGCACCTGCCCCGTTGAACAGTCGCGACGTCAACTCGGTCAGCGTTCCCGTCATGGGGCGAATCGCAGCAGGTGTCCCGATTTCGGCGATCCAGAACAACACCCATGATGTGGTCGTGCCGATGGATATGATCGGCTCTGGCGAACATTACGCGCTCGAGGTCAAAGGCGATTCGATGATCGAAGCCGGTATTTTCGATGGAGATACGGTCATTATTCGTGACGGAAGCACCGCAAATCCGGGCGATATCGTCGTTGCATTGGTGGATGACGAAGAAGCGACACTGAAGCGCTTCCGCCGCAAGGGTGCCTCCATTGCGCTCGAAGCCGCCAACCCCGCTTACGAGACCCGCATCTTCGGACCGGACCGGGTGAAAATCCAGGGTAAGCTTGTCGGCCTGATCCGCCGCTATCACTGACTACTGCTGCCTATAATTTAGCGGGCGGATTTTTAGGTCTGCCCGCGGGCAATATTTCTGGTTTTGATTCGCCTGTTGGCGAGGTACCAGAGCCAAAGTTGGACGTTGGTTCGATTAACAAACAAGTGCACTTACATGCATTTCAGAGGGAAATTTGCGCTCACGGTAAGTGCAGATATCCAAAAATAGTTAGTCGGCTCACTATCTTCGAATCACTCGCGTCGGTGAGCGTCTATGAATGATTTTAGCGTGACGTTTTGTGTGTAGCGCTGCCTAGTTTGAGTTGCGGAATGGGAGCTTCAGACCGAAATCTCTCTGTTCACAATGTCACCACCTGGGCACAAAAGATCAAATTATTTGAAGACCACCATCGCGCAAACCGTCTGTATCGGAGAAATTTCCCGCGCTAACACGGTGCTGCAACCGAGGGATATGAAATGTACGATCTTTATATAGCCAACAAGAACTATTCCTCCTGGTCCCTGCGGCCATGGGTGTTGATGCGGACACTCGATATTGCATTCAGCGAAAAGCTTACCCCATTCGGCAATTCCGCCGAGGATTTCGCGACATTTTCTCCCACCGCCAAGGTGCCCTGCCTTGTCGAGAGCGACCTGACCGTATGGGATTCGCTGTCGATCATCGAATATCTGGCGGAACGGCATAGTGGAGTTTGGGCTGGTGATACGAAGGCACGTGCATGGTCGCGTTCTGCCGCGGCGGAAATGCACTCAGGCTTCCAGACATTGCGCAACGAACATCCGATGAATGTCGGTCTTCGGATCCAGCCAACTGAAGTTGGCGAGGCGCTGAAGAAAGACATTTCCCGCATCGACGCACTTTGGCAGGAAGGTCTAGCCTCCTTTGGCGGTCCGTTCCTGGCGGGAGACGCATTTACAGCAGTAGACGCGTTTTTCTGCCCCGTCGCCTTCCGCTTCCAGACCTATGGAACGGCTATGTCGCCCGAGGCCGAGGCTTACAAGAACCGTCTCCTCACCCTCCCCGCAATGCAGGAATGGCAGGATGCGGCCTTGCTGGAACCGTGGCGCGATGCAGAACACGAGGCGGAAGCCAAAGCCATCGGAGAATGGCTGGCGGATTTGCGCTTGAAGTCGTGAGATATGGAACGGCGTCTGTTTCGAACGAAAATACCGACTTGGCTGTGTAAAACGGTCTGTGTGAAAACGAGTCAGAAGGTATCGCAAAGCGCGCAAGCGGCACCTTTGAATGAAGCATATCACGGGGCGTTCGATAGCATTCTTTCGATATGCTCCGGCACTGACGCGTCGAACTCTCCTTTGCGCCACTCATAGCTACGGTGCCTTGTCCAGAAGCGGTCCATATCCTGCATCGCCGCTTCGGCGCGCAGCACAGGCTTACCCTTTTCACCAAGCCATATTTCCATAGAGCCCGTGCGCCGCAAGGTTTCGCTGCTGATGAGGATTGCGCCGGATCGACACGTGGAAAAAAAAGGCACCTTGCGCGTCGTCACCACCACATCGGCGAGATCGCAACCCGCTCCCGTGAGCGCGGTATCCAGAATGACCGCGACCGCCACGCCGGACTTTGACGTCGCAACGCACCATTGGTCTTTGCGGCAGGTGAAGCGATCCGTGCCTGACAAGGCCTCTTTCATTTCTCTGGCGGCCCGCACCTTATCCTCGTCGCTCAAACGGGGCTTACGACCGGCAGCATCGCCAGCCTCTTGTGCGGCATCACCGGTGGGTGACTTCACCACATCCAGCATTCTCGGCCCAACATGTTGCTCTGGCAACGGCACCGCCCTCGCCCACTGATCATAGATGAAACCGGAGGCACGGGGCTTCGTCGTTGCAACTGCATCTGCCGACAGCAAAGCGACCAAAGAGCCATCTTCGTAAATCAGCAGATCTGGTTTGCTGCGCCATTGCTCCGTCACCAGCATAATGAAGCCAGCGGCAATCAGCGGCAGCCCGATCAGAGCAAGCCGCGTGCGCAGCAGCGCGATGATCAGAAATCCCGCCGTGGAGACACCCAGAAACCAGCCGTTCTGCCGCCCGATCGTCGCGTCTCCGCCCCAGCTCGAGACCGTCTTGGCGATCTCGATCACCGCCGCCATGCCGTAACCCATGACCTTCAGAAAAGGCGCATCGAGCCCAAAAGGCATCAGCAGCATTCCCACCAGTGCAAAAGGCATGACGATCAACGACATGACCGGCATGGCCGCCAGATTTGCCGCCAGCCCATAGGTCGTGATGCGGTGAAAATGTTCGATGGAATAGATCGCGGTGGAGATGCCACCGATCAGTGACGTGATGACGACGCCACCAATGACCGTTGCCACGTTTTGCGATAATGACAGCCACCACGGCGGACGGCTGATCACGAGCCCTCCCCGCTCGCCACGCCACCGGCTCCAGAAGCCATAGCCGGACACCAGCGCCAGGGTCGCGGCAAAGGACATCTGGAAGCTCGGCCCCATCACCTCATGAGGTGACAGAACGATGATGACGATGGCGGAAAGCGCGACGTTTCGCAGGCTGATCGAAGGCCTGTCCACCAGCACGGCAATCAGCATGATGGACATCATCAACCACGCGCGCTCCGCCGAAACTGCAAAACCCGAAATCAGGTAATAGGCAAGCGTCATGAGCAGTGCCGCAAAAGCTGATATTTTCTTGACCGGCCAACGCTGCGAGAATCCGGCAAACAGGCTGAAGATGGTGCGCATGCCGACGAAGAAAATACCGGCGGCAAGCGCCATGTTCAGGCCGGAGATGGCCACGATATGCGCAAGGCCGGAAACGCGCAGTGCCTCCATCGTCTCGCCTGAAATCGCACGTCTCTCATCGGTGACAATAGATGCCGCAAAGGCTCCCGCATCCCCGCCGATCAGGTTGCGAATGCGCTGTGCGATCTGGCTTCGGAGCTTGTAAAGCCAACTGTCAGCGCTTTGGAGCCAGGTCTTGGTGCCCTGCTCACCCGGCATTCCTGCCACCGTCTTGGGCGGGCCATAGAAATAGCCCGTCGCGCCGATGCCATCGAAAAACGACGCAAAAGCGAAATCATTCAACCCCGGCAACGCCGGACCCGATGGCGGTGAAAGCCGCGCTTTGCCGCTGATCGTCTGGCCGATGCCGATTGCCTCATGCCGGCTGCGCGACACCAATGATATCCGTTCCGGCGGACGCGACAGTTTGGGTGCGGAGGTGGATTGCAGCGCAACCACATAGCGCCAGTTACCCCGCGCATCCAGTTCCCGCCGCTCCACCGTTCCGGTAATTGTCGTCGTCGCAGGTGTATCGAGAATGGTGGTCGCCGCCCGCCGCGTTTCCCAGTCCGCCAGCAACATACCGACCAGCACGAAAGCACTGGCTTTCAAAACGGCAGACGTCGCGCCGGGCCGGTAAAGAAGTGCACCCGCCATGGCCGCCACGCTGATTGCCAAACCCAGCAGAAGCCAGTGCTGCGGCGTAGCAGGCAAGCTGAACCAAAGTGCTACGCCTGCGGCGATGAACACAGGAATAAAGAGAAAGTCCTGCCGGTGCGCAGCCTCTGTTTCAATGCACTGCACAAACCAGCGCCTAAGCCTGAGAATGATGCCCGGCGGCGTGGAGGCAAGTCCATCCTGCGCAGCCAGCGCACTCCGGGAAACATGCAACGGCAACAGCAAGTCATCGAGTTCCGTTTGCGCAACGAAGCCCGTTTCCGCCAGGCGGAAATGCTGCTGTTCTTCCCTAGTGTTCACGCCCCGGCGCCCCTTGCCGCAAGCTTTTAGTTTGCAACCCTGAAAGGCAGATTGCAACCACTTGCGCGATTAAGGAAGCATTGACCTAGAATGAAACACTGTTCCCATGAAATGCCCCATTTCGGGATATTGGCGTGTCGCAATGCACAATTTGCCCTTTGGATAGCTTGGCATTGGCGCGGAGATCATATAGCTAAATCGCTGACGCTTAACTGGCTGATGCGTCACCCCGCATCGCCTGCATATTTCGGAGGTATGGTATGACGGAAAATAGCGCGACAGTGACTCTCGGCGATAGTAAAGTCGATCTTCCTGTACGAGAAGGCACGATCGGACCCAAGGTCGTTGATATCGGAACGCTTTACAAGCACACCGGCACCTTTACCTACGACCCAGGCTTTACATCAACAGCATCGTGCGAATCCAAGATCACCTATATCGATGGTGACGAAGGCGTTCTGCTGCACCGCGGCTACCCTATCGAGCAGCTGGCCGAACAGGGCGACTTCCTCGAAACCTGCTATCTGCTGCTTTACGGCGAACTGCCGACGACTGCACAGAAGAAGGACTTCGATACCCGCGTAACGCGCCACACCATGGTGCATGAGCAGATGAGCCGTTTCTTCACCGGCTATCGCCGCGACGCCCACCCCATGGCCGTCATGTGCGGCACGGTCGGCGCGCTGTCTGCCTTCTATCACGACTCCACCGACATCACCGATCCGCACCAGCGCATGGTCGCTTCGCTGCGCATGATCGCGAAGATGCCGACGATTGCGGCAATGGCCTATAAGTACCACATCGGCCAGCCCTTCGTTTACCCGAAGAACGATCTGGATTACGCATCCAACTTCCTTAACATGTGCTTTGCCGTGCCGTGTGAAGATTACAAGGTCGATCCAGTTCTGGCCCGCGCCATGGACCGCATCTTCATTCTCCATGCCGACCATGAACAGAACGCATCGACATCGACGGTTCGTCTCGCTGGTTCGTCCGGTGCAAACCCGTTCGCCTGCATCGCAGCCGGCATCGCCTGCCTCTGGGGCCCTGCCCATGGCGGCGCGAACGAAGCTGCGCTCAACATGCTCAACGAAATCGGCTCGGTTGACCGTATTCCGGAATATATCGCCCGCGCCAAGGACAAGAACGATCCGTTCCGCCTGATGGGCTTTGGCCACCGCGTTTACAAGAACTACGATCCGCGCGCCAAAATCATGCAGAAGACGATGTACGAAGTGCTGGAAGCCACCGGCAACTCCGACGATCCGATCATGCAGGTGGCTCTCGAGCTGGAAAAGATCGCCCTTTCCGACCCATACTTCGTCGAAAAGAAGCTCTATCCGAATGTCGATTTCTACTCCGGCATCACGCTCAAGGCTCTCGGCTTCCCCACGACCATGTTCACCGTCCTCTTCGCTCTCGCCCGCACCGTCGGCTGGATCGCACAGTGGAACGAAATGATCGAAGACCCACAACAGCGCATCGGCCGCCCACGCCAGCTCTACACCGGCGAAGCAAAGCGCGACTACGTGCCGGTTTCCAAGCGTTAAGCTGAGACTGTTTAACCAAAATAGGTCATCAAATGAAGCTGCCGCAAAACTCGATTTTGCGGCAGTTTTTTATGGGGAATGGGACGGACGCATCGTCTAACTAAGCGAATTGAGTGACTTCGAGCTTTCGCGTTACGCGCCTCATGTCACGGTCAACGATCAGTCTGTGAACAGGCCCAACGGGCAGCATATAGATGCGACCAAACAGGTTATGGGTGACGACGGAGGATGTCACACTGAGCATCCTGTCTACGACTGAAATGCAGATCATGACGTCAAGGTGTCGATCTCGGGAAGTCAGCACAAGCGCGACGGGTGCGCTGTGTTCGACCAGGAAGAAATCCAGTTTATCTCCAGCGGCGACAGCCTGTTTAGGTTTGCCATAAAATCCGCCTATTCGCTTGACCCCAAACAGTGCTGAAATCGCATCCCTGATACCGAAGGCCAGTCGCATGAGTAAGCTCGGCTCTGCTGTCATGAAGTTCCAGGCCTCCAAAGCAGTGATCGGATTGGATATCTGGATCGACCTGCGATCATAATAGTCCAAATCCGGTAACTGCCGCAAAGTGTGAGCGGATGATGCGCTATCCAAGTCAAGTCCTCTGACGATAATGGTGTCAACGTACCACAGGACAACTCGGATCGGCATAGGCGTAACGCACAACAAAATCGGTTTAACGTCCTGCGTTACTTTTTGCTTGGTGGACACCCCTCCCTCTTGGCAAGCTCTTTCGGCTTGGCATCAAAAAGGATCGTCACGATGGAAAAGACACCTTCGGTACTCAACAGATCAGACTGGAGCGATGGTGAGGATTTTTGGCAGGGAGAGTTCGAAGGACGCACTTTCGGAACGAATGCCTCCGTCATGTTCTACATCGTGAACGAGGTGGGCAAAGGCACGGGACTGCACAAACATCCCTATGATGAAATCTTCATCATGCGAAAAGGCAATGCGCTGTTTACAATCGGAGATCAAGAAATCCGCGCCTCCGCAGGACAGGTCCTGTTTGGACCCGCCAACATCCCTCACAAATATATCAATCTCGGACCCGGTCCGTTGGAAACGACGGATGTCCACGTCACGAATGTTTTCATCCAGGAAAATCTGGACTGATCCCGCCGTTCAATGCGCCGCCGCACCCAAAAACTGCTTCAATTCCGCAGTCTTCGGCGCTGAAAACACCTCTTCCGGAGGGCCGATTTCGTGGACTTTGCCTTCGTGCATGAAGACGACGCGGGAGCAGACGTCTCGGGCGAATTTCATTTCATGGGTGACCATGACGAGTGTCATGCCTTCCGCCGCCAGTTCGCGCACGACGGCCAGTACTTCGGCCACGAGTTCCGGGTCGAGGGCCGAGGTGATTTCGTCGCAAAGAAGCGCTGTCGGCTGCATGGCGAGGGCGCGGGCAATCGCCACACGCTGTTGCTGGCCGCCGGAGAGTTCGTCGGGGTAGGCATCGAATTTATGCGCCAGACCCACGCGTTCCAGCATCTTGCGCGCCAGTGCTTCCGCTTCTGCCTTCGGCGTCTTCTTCACCACCGTTTGCGACAGCATGACATTGCCGCCTACGGTCAGATGCGGGAAGAGATTGAACTGCTGAAAGATCATCCCGACTTTCAGGCGTAGCGCCTTTAGGTGAAGCTCGTCATCCAGAAACTGTGCGCCAGCGACCGAGATCGCGCCGGACGAGATGGTTTCTAGGCCATTGACGCAGCGCAGTAGGGTTGATTTTCCCGAACCGCTCTTGCCGATGATCGCGATGACTTCGCCAGGTTCGATATCAAGATTGATGCCTTTCAGCACCTCGTTCGTGCCGTAGCTCTTGCGGACTTCAGTGATTTCGATGAGCGACATTAAGTTTCCTTTCGAGAATCTGGCTGCTCTTCGATAGCGGCCAGCACAGCGCGAAATAAATGAGGGCAACGAGGCCATAAACGGTGAAGGGCTGGAAGGTAGCGTTGGTGACGACCGTGCCCGCTTTGGATAGCTCCACGAAGCCGATGATCGATGTCACCGCCGTTCCCTTGATGACCTGAACGGCAAAGCCGACGGTCGGCGGAATGGCAACGCGCAGCGCTTGTGGTAGAATGACGTATCGCATCTGCTGCAGCCGCCCCATGCCAAGGCTGGCGGATGCTTCCCATTGCCCCTTGGACACGGCCTCCACACAGCCGCGCCAGATTTCCGTGAGGAAGGCCGCGGCCCAGAGAATGAGCGTAAAACCGGCGGCGAGCCATGCCGGTACATCGATGCCCAGCAGCCCCAGCCCGAAGAAAGCGATAAACAGCTGCATCAGCAGCGGTGTGCCCTGAAACAGCTCGACATAATATTTGGCGAAAACCCGCAGCGACTTCTTTTTCGAAATGCGCATGAATAGCAGCATAAGGCCAACCATCGCGCCGCCGATAAAGGAAACGAGCGATAGCAGCACCGTCCATCGCGCTGCCAGCAGCAGGTTGCGCAGAATATCCCAGGTGGAAAACTCAATCATCGGGAGTTCCTTCTTGGAAAAATGAAGCCGCCGATGACAAGCAATATCTGCCGAAGCAGAATGGCCAGCGCGAGATAGATCACGGTCGAGACCATATAGGCTTCAAAGGCGCGGAATGTGCGGGACTGAATGAAGTTGGCCGCAAAGGTCAAATCCTCCGCCGCAATCTGCGACACCACGGAAGAGCCGAGCATCACGATGACCACCTGTGACGACAGAGCAGGCCAGATGCGTTGCAGCGATGGCACCAGCACCACATGGCGGAACGTTTCAAACCGTGTCATGGCAAGGCTGGCCCCTGCCTCGAATTGCCCCTTCGGCGTTGCCTGAATGCCCGCGCGGATGATTTCGCAGCTATAGGCGCCCAGATTGACGACCATGGCGATATTGGCCGCTGTCAACTCCGTCAGCTGCAAGCCCAGCGATGGAAGGCCGAAGAAGATGAAGAACAGCTGGATCAGAAACGGCGTATTGCGGATCAGCTCCACATAAAGCGCGATGGGTGGACGAAGCCATGTCGGCCCGAGTGCACGTACCCATGCGCAGAAAATGCCGAGTGCAATGCCGAGCACGCCACCAATCGCAATCAGCTGAAGGGTAATCAGCACCCCCTTCACGATCACAGGATAATATTCGAGAAGCCACCCGAATTCGAAAGTGTAATTCACGACGGTTCCTTTCGAAAAAATATAAGGAACCGCGCCCCGCATCACCACGAGGCGCGAATTCTAAACGGTCTTAAATATCCTTCGGCAGGTCTGTCTTCAGCCACTTCTGCGCGATGGCATTCAGGCTGCCATCCGCCTTCGCAGCGGTAATGATGGCATTGACCTTTTCCAGAAGCGCTGGCTGGTCCTTGTTGAGACCGATAAAGCATGGCGAGTTCTTGATGAGGAACTTCAGTTCAGGACGCTTCGGCGGGTTCTTTTCCAGAATGGCAGCGGCAACCACATTGCCTGTTGCGACCGTCTGGACCTGACCGGAAAGAAATGCGGAGATGGTGCCGTTATTGTCTTCGTAGCGCTTGATGGTCGCATCCGCAGGCGCGATCTTCGTCAGCTCCAGATCTTCCACCGCACCGCGCGTGACGCCGATGGTCTTTCCGGAGAGATCTTCCGCCTTTTCGATCTTGACGCTGTCAGGCGCGAAAACGCCGTTGAAGAAAGGCGCATAGGCAACCGAGAAATCGATGACCTTTTCACGATCTGCATTCTTGCCAAGGCTGGAAATGACCAGATCGACCTTGTTGGTCTGGAGGTAGGGAACGCGGTTGGCGCTGGTGACGGGTACCAGTTCTGCCTTCACGCCCAGCTTTTCGGCAATCAGATTGGCCACGTCGATGTCATATCCACGCGGGGCCATATCGGTGCCAACGCTGCCAAAGGGCGGGAAGTCCTGCGGTACGGCAACACGGATGGTGCCGCGAGAGGAAATGTCGCTCAAGGCATCTGCAAAGACAGGTGCCGCGAAGCTGGCGCTTGCGGCAATGGCAATGGCGGCGAAAAATGCACGTCTGTTGAACATCTGAAATCTCCTAGAGAGTTGCGTGGAGTGGAGGGAGTGAAAGGGAATTACGAAGCTCGAAATGGCGGTCTTGCTGCCGCGTCAGGTCCAGGCCGGTCTCGACCTCGTCCAGATGCGTGACGGCAAGTTCAGACGCTTTCAGGAAGTCGCCCGCATCCATCGCTTCGAAGATGCGGCAATGCCCTTCATGCGATTGCGCGGCGTGGAAATCCGACTGGTAGAGCATGGAGATCAAAATCGTGCGGGCCGTGAGATCGCGCAGCAGATCGATGATGATGTCGTTTCCAGCAATTTCGGCAATGCGAATGTGGAAATCACCCATCAGGCATGTCAGCCGCTGCCGGTCGGCAACTGCCATCGCCTGCTTCTCCTCATCAAGATGATCGAGGAGTATCTGCCGACCTGCCGCTGGAAGCACAGTCATGTTGCGCAGCAAACCGCATTCTATGACGCGTCGGGCCCCATACACCTTCACGGCCTCTTCTGCGGAAGGCTCGACCACGAACCAGCCTCGGCGTGGGCTGACCTGAACGACACCGCGCGTCACGAGACGCATCATCGCTTCGCGGATTTTGGTGCGCGACACACCATAGATTTCCGCCAGCTGGTTTTCACCCAGCCGTGTGCCGGGGCGTATGCGTGCAGAAAGAATGCCGGAAACGATGGCCGATTCTATCGCGCTTTGGTCGGTGTCGAATGTATGTCTATCTTGCATACAAGACTGGTAAGCAAGCTGCGTGCCAACCCGTCAGAACACAGAAAATCCAGCGCCACGTGATGCCGCAACGCTGGAGAAATGCACATTTGATAATTTTTTAATCGAAGATCATTTGGCGTGCGATCACAAATTGGGCGATGGCAGCATCAGGCCGGATGGCTCATCGCGCCGCTTTTGCTGCGATAAACCGACAGCAATATTTCCGCACCCACCTCACCGGGCGGGCGTTCCGTTCGCAGGCGCTCCTGCACCAGCGCAAAGCCTTCCAGCATCGTCTGCCGCTGCAGGGAATCGGAAGACAGGCGTTCGGCCCAGCGCAGCATGGAGCCTGCGCGCACGACCTCGTTGAAATATTCAGGCACAACGGCATAGTCGGCAATCAGGTTCGGCAGAGCGCCGGTCCATGTCTTCACACGCCTGCTGAGCATCGTGAAAATCCAGTCGGTCTTGTAGACCGAAACGACGGGCACATTGGCGAGCGCAAGCTCCAGAATGACCGTACCCGATGCGGCGATGGCAGCATCCGCTTCCGCAAAGGCCTGCCATTTGAACGCCGCATCCGTTCCAATCTCGGGGCGGATATGGGCTGGCCATGCGGCAGCAAGTTCACGAATGCGGGCTTCCTGCCTTGGCACGGTGGGAAGCACGAAGCGCGTTGGGCCGTTCCGTTCAACGAAAGAGGCGGCGGCCGTCTGGAACGGCTCCATCAACCGCGTGGTTTCCGTGGAACGCGAGCCGGGCAGCAGCAGGATCGTTCTGGGCTCACCGAGGTGAGGCAAGCCACGCGCGGCGCGCTTTTCACGAACGCCGAGCAAATCCGTATCTACGCTCAGTCGATGTCCGACGAAGGTGGTTGCAGGGCCGCCGAGGCGCTGCATGGCTTCCGGCTCGAACGGCAAGAGTGCCAGAACGTGGTCTACATAGGAAAGCATCGCCGGAGCACGCTTTTCCTTCCAAGCCCATACGCTGGGGCAGACATAATTGATGACAGGCAGGTTGGGCAAAGCCTTACGAACGCGCTTGGCCACGCGATGCGTGAAATCCGGGCTGTCGATGATCAGCAGCACATCTGGCCGTGCGGCAATGATGGCGTTTGCCGTTTCCTTGATCCTTGCCAGCAGCTGCGGAAGCTTTTTCAGAACCTGTGTAAAACCCATGATCGACAGTTCGGAATAATCGAACAGCGAAACCAGACCTTCAGCCGTCAAGGCATCGCCGCCAACGCCGAAGAGTTCGACGCGTCCCGGATATTGCACCTTTAGGGACCGGACCAGATCGGCACCCAGCAGATCGCCGGAAACTTCGCCCGCGATGACGGCCAGTTTGAGAACGCTGTCACTCACATCATCTCTCCCGCAAGGCCGGTATCGATACCACAGACGAACAGTCCCGCCTCATTCGCCGCATCAAGCATCGCGTCACGATCCAGCACAAAGGCCCTGCCCGCTTCCACCGCGATACCGGCAAGCCCGGCCTTGGCCGCATTCTCTACCGTGGATGGACCAATGGTGGGCAGATCCGCCCGGATATCCTGCTGCGGCTTGCACAGTTTGACCAGAACACCTTTTCTGCGGCTGGAGATGCGGCCCTCGGCACGCAACGAGGCCACGCGCGCCAGCATACCATCCGTGCCCTCGACGCCTTCCAGCGCGACGATACGGCCACCGACGGAGACAGAGCCCTGCCCCACATCCAGCGCGCCGAGCGCCAGCGCTGCCTGCGCAGCCTTGGCAATATCCCTGCGGTCTTCGTCGCTCGGCTCGATCTTGCCAAGAGCGCCCGTCGTCGCCAGAAGACCGGGGGCAATCTCATGCGCGCCGATCACCCGCGCGCCTTGCGCTTCGATGAGCCCGATCACCATTTGCAGCACCGTATCATCCCCACCCGACAGCAGCGTGCGGATGATGGACGGCATTTTCGCAATCATTTTGAAATTGGGGCGGATTTCGCGCCATTCTGGCCGACGCGACACGCCGCCGGACAGCACGACGCGGTCGATCCGGTGCGTTGCCAAAAGCTTGCCCAGCGCGGACACGTCACCAACGCTGATGGATACGCTTTCAAACCGCGTCCAGTCCAGATCGGCTTCATCTTTCAGCCGGATGATGAAGGGCGTTTCGCCAGCCTGCTGCGCGGCTTCTGCCACGTAGTAAGGCAAAAAACCGCTACCAGCGATGATGGCCAGACGCCCCGCACCCGGTGCCACGAACTACTTTCCGCGATTGGGCG
Source organism: Agrobacterium vacciniicorymbosi (assembly GCF_040427045.1). Lineage (NCBI taxonomy): Bacteria > Pseudomonadati > Pseudomonadota > Alphaproteobacteria > Hyphomicrobiales > Rhizobiaceae > Agrobacterium > Agrobacterium vacciniicorymbosi. The sequence goes on along the minus strand of NZ_JBETMF010000001.1, from coordinate 167,993 downwards.
ACGAGATCGCCCGGTCATTTGCCGCTGCAATGAAATCGATGATCTCCAGCGCCTGCGGGCAATCCTGAAACTCTTCGCGAATGGCGGCAGCATTTGCGCGCACGCTGCCTTCGCTTTCGAAAATCTGCTTGTAAGCGCGGCGAACCTTGTGGATTTCCGCACGCTCGATGCCAGCACGCGTCATGCCGACAATGTTGAGCCCGCTCAAAAGACCGGGATTGCCGTTCAGCATGCCATAAGGAATGACATCATAGCTGACGGCAGACAGACCGCCGATAAATGCCTGACGGCCAACGCGGGTGAACTGGTGCACGGCAGAACCGCCCCCCAGAATGGCCCGGTCCTCAATGGTCACATGGCCAGCCAGCATGACATTGTTGGACAGGATGATGTTGTTGCCCAGACGGCAATCATGCGCCACATGCGCGTAAGCCAGGAACAGATTGTTGTTGCCGACGATGGTGGTGCCGCCGTGTTCGACGGTGCCGGTGTTCATCGTCACACCTTCACGGATGGTGCAATTTTCACCGATGACCAAGGTCGTATCGACGGCGCTGTGATGCGCGCTCTGCGAATCGCCACCAATGACGGCGGAAGGCCAGATTGTCGTGCCCTTGCCAACGGTCGTGCAGCCCAGCACAACGACGTGGCTGATCAGCTCAACATTATCATGCAGTGTGACCTTCGGCCCGACATGGCAGAACGGACCGACCACGACGTTTTCACCAATGACAGCACCGTCTTCGATGAAAGACATCGGATGAATTTTGGCCGAAGCCGCAATCTTACTCATTGCTGATCCTCGGGGATCATCATCGCCCCAATATCAGCCTCAGCCACCAGAACGCCATCCACCTTCGCATCACAGTGGAATTTCCAGACATTGCCGCGCTGGCGCTGCTTGACGACGTAGATTTCAAGACGGTCACCCGGCACGACGGGCTTGCGGAACCGCGCATTGTCGATAGTCATGAAATAAACGAGATGGCCGCCGTCACCCTGTTTGCGCGCACAGATAGCGCCCGCCGTCTGTGCCATGGCCTCCACGATGAGAACGCCCGGCATGATGGGGCGATCCGGAAAGTGACCAGTGAAATGCGGCTCGTTGACCGTGACGTTCTTGATACCGGTTGCGGAATTATCGGCATCAATGTCGATGATCTTGTCGATCAGCAAAAATGGATAACGATGCGGCAGCAGCTTCATCACTTCAAGGATGTCGGCCGCGCCAAGCGTCGTCTTTGTCTCTTCAGACATTCTTCTCTCCTGTCTTCTTGTCTCGCTCCTCGGCGCGCGCCAGCAGTTCCGCCATGTCGCGCAGGAAATGTTTCAATGGGCGTGCAGGCACGCCACCATATTTCGCACCTGCCGGCACATCCGCGACAACGCCACTCATCGCCGCAATCTGCGCGCCATCACCAATGGTGATGTGCCCGTTGATGCCGCTTGCGCCGCCAATCATCACACCATCACCAATGCGCGTGCTGCCAGCGATCCCCACCTTGCTAACGATGCCGCAATGGCGACCGATGCGCACGTTGTGGCCGATCTGAACCTGATTGTCGATTTTCGTGCCTTCGCCGATGACAGTGTCATCCATGGTTCCACGGTCAACTGTGGTGTTGGCACCAATCTCGACATTATCCTGAATGATGACACGCCCGATCTGCACGATCTTGATCATGCCGCGCGGTCCCGGCGCATAACCAAAACCATCCTGTCCGATGCGAGCACCGTTGTGGATAATGACGCCATTGCCCAGCAACGCCGAAAGAATGCTCGCTCCACCCGCAATCGTGCAATCGCGCCCAATCTGAACATCCGCGCCGATGATCGCGCCCGGCCCGATTCGGGTACCGGTACCGATATGGACATTGGCCCCGATGACGGCCAAAGGTTCGACCACGACGCCAGCTTCAAGCTTGGCCGATGGATCGATATGCGCTGCAGGAGAAATCCCCTCTGCTTGATCCAGTATCGCAGAAGGCCGCATGGCCGATGCGTGCAGCAAGGCTCCGGCCTGCGCAAAAACGGTATGCGGATTTTTGGCGATCAATGCCGGAATATGCGCTGGCACGAGCTTCCGCAGAGCCTCGTCGCAGATCACCGCTGCGCCTTCGCAGGTCAGCAACTCGTCGCGATTCTTGCGGGAAAGAATGTAGCAAAGCTGATCGTGCTTTGCGCGGTAAACAGGCGCGATAGACCGCACGATGCGATCTCCAGCAGCCTCATCAGACAGTTCCGCCCCAAGACGGTCTGCGATGTCTTTCAATCGCATGCCTTCGTGGGGCGGAAAAAAGGCGTTGTACTCCATCAAACGGATACTCCAGAACGTTCAAACTCGCAGTTCTGGACTGCCGATATCAGAAAGTGTTGGACATGCCAAACCGGAAATTCTGCACTTCGTCGTAGTCTTCCTTCATGAACGGCACTGCGTAGTCTACGCGCAGAGGACCGAACGGCGAAGCCCACATCAGGCCGATACCGGCAGACGCACGGATCGAGCTGTCATCCTGCACAACGTCAGTACCCGAGACCTTGACCTTGTTGCCGTAAAGCGTGCCCGCGTCCACGAAGCCAGCGATGCGGAGACCGAAGTCCTCAGGAACGCCGGGCATAGGTGCAGTGACTTCAGCAGAGGCCGCAAAGTAAGTCGTGCCACCAATTGCGTCGTCACCAATGCGTGGGCCGATACCATCATTTTCGAAGCCACGGATTACGCGACCACCGATCTTGAACTGGTCGAACACGAGCAGGTTGTCACCTGTTGGCGCTACATAACCGGCCTGACCGGTAATCGAGCCGATGATGTCGTATTCGTCAGACAGCGTGTGGTAATAACGAGCCTTGGCGTAAATCTTGTAGTATTCGGAGTCGCCACCAAGACCAGCAAATTCGTTGGTCAACGCACCCTGCCAGCCTTCGCGTGGCATGTTGCGGTCATCAAGGCTGTTATAGGCGAGCGTGTTCGAGATGATCGACTGCGTCCAATCTCCACCAGCAATCAAATCACGATAAGGAGACGCCAAGTTAGCTGGATTGGTCCAATCGCCCTTACCGTCATAGTTGATCTGCTTGTACGTGTACTTGAACGTTGTCGCGAGATTTTCCGTGATCGGCGCAGTCACGCGGAGCGCGAAGCCCTGCTCGTCGTAATCATAGTAATCTTCGCTCGAGCTCTGGCTCTTGAACAGGTCGAAGCCAGCTGCAAGGCGGTAGCCGAGGAAGTAAGGCTCCGTGAAGGACAGGTTGTAGCTACGCGCATCATCCTGACCGGCACCAGCAGCAATACGGATGTACTGGCCGCGACCGAGGAAGTTCTTTTCTTCGATAGAGGCTTCAAGAAGCGCACCGTCGTTCTGCGAGTAACCAGCACCGATACCGAACGAACCGGTTGCCTGATCTTCAACATCAACCACGATCACGACGCGGTCCGGGGCGCTGCCCTGCGACGTGCCGATATTGACCTTGGAGAAGTAGCCCAGAGCCTCAAGACGACGCTTTGCAGCGGTGATGATCGTCTGGTTGAAGGCGTCGCCTTCGCTGATGTCGAACTCACGACGAATGACATAGTCACGCGTGCGGGTGTTGCCGCGGATTTCGATACGCTCGACGTAAGCGCGCTCACCCTGATCAACGATGTAGGTCACACCGATGGTGTTGCCGTTCATGTCGCGGTCGCCACGGGGCGTCACGCGGGCAAAAGGATAACCTTCGGCAGAAACGCGCTTGGAAATGGCTTCCATGCTCTGCTGAACTTCCTTGGCGCTATAGTTCGAGCCTGGACGTGTGTCCACCAGACCCTGCAACTCGGAACCGTCGACGCCAGGAACAGTCGACTCGACGGCGACGTTACCGAATGCGTAACGCTGACCTTCATCGACCGTGATGGTGATGGTGTATTCGTTCGTTGACTCATCGAGAACCGCGTTCGAACCCGTCACGCGGAAGTCGGCATAACCACGGTTGTAGTAGAACTGGCGCAGCGCTTCTTCATCAGCGCGCAGCTTGTCCTCATTGTAGACATCCTTGCGTGTCAGGAACGACAGCATGTTGGATTTCTTGGTGTTGATAACCGCAGCCAGACGACCGTCGCTATAGGCATTGTTGCCGACGAAATCGATGCGGGCGATCTTCGTGCGCTCACCTTCATTGATGACGAAAGCAAGGTTTACGCGGCCCTGACCGACGGAAACGACCTGCGTCGTGACCTGAACGTCGCTGCGACCGATGGCAGCATAGGCTTCCTTGATGCGGGCGATATCGGCTGTGACCAGCGTCTGATCATATGGGCCGAGAGACTGGGTCTGAACGATGCCCTGAAGCTTGTCGTCCTTGATCTTGCGGTTGCCGTTGAACACGACCTGGTTGACGAGGTTGTTTTCACGAACCGTCACGACCAATGTGCTGCCGGAAACGCTCATGCTGACATTGGAAAAGTAGCCTGTCGCATAAAGACGCTTGACCGATTCATCGATGTCGGCGTTGGAAAAGTTCCGGCCTGGAGCAATCGTGATGTTGGAACGCACGGCATCTGCACCAGAGCGCTCAGCGCCCCGAACATCGATCCTGCTGATCACTGCCGCATATGCAACACTAGAAGAAGCAAGCACTCCCAGAGCTGCAACCGAAGAAACACCAGCAGACAGCGCAACCGCCGACACCGCGTTCAAAAATCTTGAACCAGCCTTCATTTTCAATTCTTACCTTTTCCCGTTGTCCCTCAGCGGGCAGAACCCGACTCCGGCCATCTGCGTCGTTTTACCTGCTTTTCCTCTACAAGCAAGCCCGACCGTTAATTTCTGTTTACTTCGCAAGCAACCGTGGCTCAATCGCCACTTTGGCTTCAAAACAAGGTAAACACCCTCTTAAAAAATCAGCTCTAAAGCGCCTTTTAGCCGATCAAGCTGCTGATATCATTCCATGTGGCAAATACCATCAAACTGAAAATCATCGCAAGACCGATACGGAAAGCAACCTCTTGCGCGCCCGAACCCAGTGGCCTGCCCCGCACAGCCTCGATGGCATAAAACACCAGATGCCCGCCATCCAGAATCGGCACAGGCATGAGATTGAGAAGGCCAATCGAAACGGAAAGCAAGGCCGCAAGCTGAATAAGGGCTGCAAAACCGAGCGTTGCCATCTGACCTGATGCCTGCGCGACACGCACGGGACCACCCAACTGATCCGCATTCATGCGACCGGTAACGAGATTGCCGATGTAAGCAAAGGTACCAGTCACGACATGGCCGGTCTCCCGCACGCCTTCCACCAGCGCTTCAGCCGGAGAATACGTAACGTGGCGGAAATTACCGCGGGCCTGATCGGTAACGATGCCGATGATTCCCAGCTCCATCTTGTTGCCGAACTGGTCTGTGGTTTCCGTACGCGTCGGCACCATGGGCAGCGCAAGCTCCTGGCCATTGCGCTCGACGGTCACCGTGATCGGCGTGCCGGGACGCACGGCCACGTAGCGGCGCACATCTTCGAATGTCTTGACGTTCTCGCCATCGATGGCGACCAGACGGTCTCCCGGCAGAACACCGGCGGTCTGTGCAGCACTGCTCTCACGCACTTCTGACACGATGGGGTCGGAGATCATGCGCCCGTAGATCGTGAACAGCGCCGCAAAAATCAGAATGGCCAGCAGGAAGTTGGCGATCGGGCCGGCGGCGACGGTGGCTGCTCTTTTCCACAGCTTTGCGCCTGCAAGCGTCTGCGCCCGCTCCTCCAGCGACAAACCGGCAAGGCCTTCGCTGTCTGGCTTGCTGGACACATCATCGTCACCGAAGAACTTCACATATCCGCCAAGCGGGATGGCCGAAAGCTTCCAGCGGGTGCCGCGTTTATCGGTGAAGCCAATGAGTTCCGGTCCAAAACCGACGGAAAAAGCTGTGGATCGAATACCGCACCAGCGTCCGACGAGGTAATGACCCATCTCATGTACGAAAACGAGGAGGGAAAGAACGAGAACGAACGGCACCATATAACCGGTCAAGAAACCAACCGTTGCCGTTACCATATCCATGTCTTCCCAGCCTTTCGCTTGAGTGCCTGTTCCACGCGCTCGTCAGAACCCCGGCACGATGCCGCCGTCCGACCCTGGCACATCACCGGTTATCGCCGCGTGAACGACAGCAATGAGGAATACGGTAAAGCAGGCAAAAACAAGACCGTCAACCCGGTCCATGAAGCCGCCATGACCGGGAATGAGATTGCTGGAATCTTTTACCTTGAAGCGGCGCTTGATGAAGGATTCGAACAGATCGCCGATCTGGCTGAAAACGGAGAGAACCAGCGCCAGTCCCACAATCACGAAACTGATACGTCCGTGATAGATCGCAGCCACCGCAGCACCCGCAATCACGCCGGAAACCGTGCCGCCAATCGCACCCGACCAAGTCTTGCCCGGAGAGATGGATGGCGCAAGCTTTGGCCCACCGATGGCACGACCGACGAAGTAAGCCAAAATATCCGTGGCCCAGACGATGGCGAAGACGAAAATCATGGCGGCAAAGCCCGTCAGCTCTTCACCTCTGATGGCGGCCAGCGAAATGCCGCTCAAGCCTGCATAGACGATGCCGCCGACCAGCCACCAGTTCTTGCCGCGAAGCACCGGAAACAGAGCCGCCGTCAAAGCAAAGCCAGACAACAGAGGCAGGTCGAGCGAGGATTCGCCGAAAATCGTATTGCCGCTCATCACAGCGACGGCAAACCAGCCCCAGGCATAGCCGGTGGGATTGGCATCGGACAGCTTGGTGATGGTGCTCCACTCGTAATAAATGAGCAGCGCCAGAAGTCCGGCCACGACGCGGAACATCATTCCGCCGTACCATGTGGCGGTCAGAATAACGGCGGCAAGGACGATGGCGGAAATGATCCGAAGCTTCAACTCGCGGTTCATCAGGTGCCCGCCAGAGCGACTTGACCCGACAGGCCACCAAACCTGCGGTCGCGCGTCATGTACTGGTCAATGGCAGAGAAGAACGTCTTGCGGTCGAAATCGGGCCAGTAATCGGGAATGAACAGAAATTCCGAATAGGCCGCCTGCCACAGCAGGAAGTTGGAAAGCCGCTCCTCCCCGCTGGTACGGATGATGAGGTCCGGATCCGGCATTCCGGCCGTGTCCAGCCGTGCGGTAATGGCATCGGGATCTATCTGTGAAGCGTCGATCTTGCCTTCCGCCACATCTCTTGCGAGCGAGGCAGCGGCACGGGCGATTTCATCGCGCGATCCGTAATTGAAGGCGATGACAAGCGTCAGCGCCGTATTGTCACGGGTCATCTGCTCGGCTTCGGTCAGCAAGGCCTTGATGTCCTCGTTCAGGCCTTCACGGTCACCGATCACCTTCACCCGCACATTTTCCTTGTGCAGGTCCGCCAGATCGCGGCGGATGAAGGCCTTGAGAAGCCCGAGCAGATCGCTCACCTCCGCTTCCGGCCTGCGCCAGTTTTCAGAGGAAAACGCAAAAAGCGTGAGGTATTTCAGGCCGCATTCACCGGCGGCACGCACGGTTTCGCGCACGGCTTCAACGCCGCGGCGATGGCCCATGATGCGCGGAAGCCCGCGCTGCTTTGCCCAGCGCCCGTTACCATCCATAATGATGGCAACATGCTCAGGTAGTGAGGAACGTGTAATGTCCGACATCTCGATCCAGTTTAAGCAGCGCGGAATTAAAAAGAGAAAACTTACAGTAGCCTTGCGGCTATTTACACCTGCATGATTTCCTTTTCCTTCTCCGCAAGCAAGCGATCAATATCCGAAATCGTGTCATCCGTCATTCTCTGAACCTTGTCGGACTGTGCACGGCTTTCATCCTGACCGATGTCACCATCCTTTTCGGCTTTTTTCAGACCGTCCATACCGTCACGGCGAACGTGACGAATGGCAACCTTTGCTTTTTCCGAATATTCATGAGCGACCTTGACGAGCGATTTGCGGCGCTCTTCGTTCAGCTCAGGCAGCGGAATGCGCAGGTTCTGACCGTCAACGATCGGGTTGAGGCCGAGGTTGGATTCGCGGATCGCGCGGTCCACAGCACCGACCATTGACTTGTCCCAAATGTTCACACCCAGCATACGTGCTTCTGGCACGGTGATGTTGGCGACCTGCGACAATGGTACGCGCGAGCCATAGGCGTCAACGGTCACCGGGTCGAGAATGTTGGCAGACGCACGGCCTGTGCGCAGCGATGCGATATCGCTTTTGAATGCATTGATCGCGCCATCCATGCGGCGCTTGATATCGTTGAGGTCAATACCACTCATTTTCATACTCCATCAGTTCTGGCCTAACAGGCCTCATTTCACAGCGTGGAATCAACGCCCGGTCAATTATGTGTCGTGCACGATGGTCTTGCGGCCACCGCCCGTTAATATTTGAGCAAAACCACCCTTTTCGTGGATCGAGAAAACGATGATCGGAATGTGGTTTTCACGCGCCAGCGCAACGGCGGCAACGTCCATGACGGCCAGTCCCTTGCCCAGCACTTCCGAATGGGTCAGCTCGTCGAAACGGGTTGCCGTCGGGTCCTTCTTCGGGTCGGCGGAATAGATACCATCCACCTGCGTACCCTTGAAGATCGCCTCTGCGCCCATTTCGGCAGCGCGCAGGGCAGCAGCGGAATCGGTGGTGAAGAAGGGGTTGCCGGTGCCACCAGCGAAGATCACGACGCGGCCCTGCGACAGGTGGTGAACGGCGGCGCGCTGTGAAAAGCTCTCGCAAATCTCGGGCATGGCAATGGCGGACAGAACAACCGTATCGATGCTCAGCTTGCGCAGCGACGTCGCCAGCGCCAGCGCATTGATGACCGTTCCCAGCATGCCCATGTGGTCGCCGGTCACGCGGTCGCCGCCCTTGGAGGCAACAGCCACGCCGCGGAAGATGTTTCCGCCGCCAACGACGACACCCACTTCGACGCCCATGGCTCTCGCCTCGGCAATGTCAGACGCAATACGGTCTGCGACGGCAACGTCGATCCCGAAACCCTGATTGCCCATGAGGGCTTCGCCCGACGCCTTGAGAAGAACACGTTTATAAAGCGGCTTGGAAGACATCATGACTCCTTAAAGCATGTCACGCAAAGTTACGCAGCGCATTTGCAATGACGCCATGCGAAAACTAGAGAAAAACCGCAAGCCCGACGAATCCTGGAGATCGCCGCGCAGTACGGGATATTACCGGAACGCGGATACACGAAGGGCACCGCGTTGTCACGCGATGCCCCGTAGTTTTCCCATATTAGAGCGCCGTGCGTCCTTTTCGGACGCACAAAAGGACGCTCTAACACTCTGAATCTACGCATCGCGCTTTACAAAAATCGATTTCGATTTTTGCGCCGATGCCCCAGGGTGAAGAGATCAGCCCTTGGCGACCGCAGCAACTTCAGCAGCGAAGTCGCTTTCTTCCTTTTCGATGCCTTCGCCGAGCAGCAGGCGAGCCATGCCGACGACTTCGATCTTGGCACCGGCTTCCTTTTCGGCTTCCTTGACAGCGTCGCCAACCGTAATGTCAGGGTTGATGACGAATGCCTGAGAAAGAAGAGCAACTTCTTCGAAGAACTTGCGCATACGACCGTCAACCATCTTTTCGATAATGGCTTCTGGCTTGCCGGATTCGCGAGCCTGTTCGATGAATACGTTACGCTCACGCTCAGCAACAGTGGCGTCAACTTCTTCAGCGCGGATGGCGAGCGGGTTGGTCGCAGCAATGTGCATGGCAACCTGACGGCCGATGGATGTCAGAACAGCCTTGTCGCCTTCGGACTTCAGCGCAACGAGAACGCCAAGCTTGCCGATGCCGTCGCCAGCAGCGTTGTGAACGTAGGTCGCAACAACGCCGTGCTCGACTTCGAGCAGGGCTGCGCGGCGCAGCGTCATGTTTTCGCCGATAGTGCCAATCGCGTCCTTAATGGTGTCGGAAACAGACTTGCCGGTGGCTGGGTAAGTTGCAGCAGCAATAGCGTCAACAGAACCGTCAGTCGTCAGGGCAACCGAAGCTACGCCACGAACGATATCCTGGAAGGCATCATTGCGAGCAACGAAGTCGGTTTCGGAGTTCACTTCAACGACGACAGCCTTGTGACCGGCAGAAGCGATACCAACGAGACCTTCGGCAGCCGTGCGGCCAGACTTCTTGTCAGCTTTGGAGATGCCCTTGGCGCGCAACCAGTCGATTGCAGCTTCCATGTCGCCGGCTGTCTCAGTCAACGCCTTTTTGCAATCCATCATGCCTGCGCCAGACTTCTCGCGCAGTTCCTTTACCATTGCGGCTGTGATTTCGCTCATTGTGTGCCTCTTGTCGGTTCGTCGGTCACGGCGCGATGCGGCCCGACCGAAATCGGATTTTGGGAACGAATGTACCCGGAACTGTGACAGGCTGATGAAACAGCCGCCACGAAGTTTCAAAATCGCGCCCAAGCTCTGCGGGAGTGCGCGATGTAAACAAACAAGGCCGTCGAACTTATGGAGTCCAGAACGGCCTTGTCAGATCCTGATTGAGAAGGCGGCATCATGAATGCCGCCCAAGGGCCAACGATCAGGCGCCAGCCTCGTCTTCCAGAGCAGGCTCGACTGGAGCTTCTTCAGAAGCGCCGATGTCGCGGCCAGATGCGCCCTGCTGACGTGCGATACCGTCGATGGCTGCGCGAGCGATCAGGTCGCAGTAAAGCGAAATGGCGCGCGATGCGTCGTCGTTACCTGGGATCGGGAAATCGATCTGGTCCGGGTCGCAGTTCGAGTCGATGATTGCAACGACCGGAATGCCAAGACGCTTGGCTTCTTCGATCGCAATCTTTTCCTTGTTGGTGTCGATGATGAACATCAGGTCCGGAACGCCGCCCATATCGCGGATACCGCCGAGAGCCTTTTCAAGCTTTTCGCGTTCGCGCTCAAGGTTCAGGCGCTCCTTCTTGGAGTAGCCGGAAGCGTCGGAGTTGAGGATTTCGTCGACCTTGCGCAGGCGCTGGATCGAGTTCGAAATCGTCTTCCAGTTGGTCATCATGCCGCCGAGCCAACGCGAGTTGACGTAGTACTGAGCGGAGCGCTTTGCGCTGTCTGCAATGATTTCAGAAGCCTGACGCTTCGTGCCAACGAACAGAACGCGACCGCCACGGGCAACCGTGTCAGACACGACCTGAAGGGCGCGCGACAGCAAAGGAACTGTCTGTGCCAGGTCGATGATGTGGATGTTGCTGCGGTCGCCGAAGATGTACGGCTTCATCTTTGGGTTCCAGCGGTGTGTCTGGTGACCAAAGTGAACGCCAGCTTCCAGAAGCTGACGCATAGAGAAATCGGGCAATGCCATGCCTAGTTATCCTTTTCCGGTTGAACCCCCGCGAAGCAAACAGCACCGTTTTGAGGCGGTGCCACCGGGCGGAACGATCCGGATTTCTCCCGGAACATCCCAAGCTTCGCGTGTGGAATGGTGTGCCGCATACAGCCAGTTTCAACGAAATGCAAGAAATTATGCGGAAAATTACGAAATCGCGTGACGCGACGTTCAGCGAATCGGCTTGTTTTCACAGCTTTCAGGCTGGAGAATATCGAGTTTGGCGAGCTTGCCCGTCAAAACGAAATCACCATAGTCCATCGTCAGATCGCGCGTGATGCCGTTTTCATAGAGCTTAAACGACATGCGATAGATGGGCAGCGAATCGGTACCGCTCTTGTCGTTGTAATAGGCGATGGTCACCGGCCAGAACGGCGTCTTGGCGAAATCGCCTGCCTTGCCAGCATCTGCATCACCATCCGCTGGCGTCTGCTGCTTGCCGACGAGCGTGGAGGTGATCAGGCTTTCATCACCGTCATCGGAGCCATCGAAGACGCGCGATTCGAAAATCCGCTTGCCGAGCTTGGCATTCTCGATGACCTGAAACATATGCTCGGTCGGAAATTCGCCTGCGGCCAGATCGATCTTGCGCGCATCGGGCTTGGTCAGGTCAATGGTCATGGTGCCATCGGTATCGACGGCAGAGCCGGTCACTTCCTTGTCCAGCTTGTCATCGGTGAAGGACTTGGTCTCGAAGGTGAACTTCTTGGAGCCCGCATCCTCGAATGTCGTCGTCTGCTGGTCCGTCATCCGCACCGTGTCGCCGGTGCTGATCTGGGTCACGAAACGGAAATCCGTCTTGTAGCCTTTGCAGGAGGAGCCGGTAAACTCGTAGACCATTCTGCCGGTCATTCCCTCGATGCCGGAACGGTCGGACGCATCCTTCAATTCCAGATCATAGACGGCGCGGTGGGAGATGAGGTTGGGAACGGTGGCAGGCACAGCGCTTGCAACACCCGGCAGCACGAAAACGACGCCGGAAGCGAAAGCAACAGCAAGGTTCCTGACAAACATTCAATATCTCCTGTTGGACTCACTGCTCATATTGTACAAGCAACCGCCCGGCTTTTGGACATCATGCTCTGTCTGCCGGATTTTTGAAAGATTTACAACAAAAGCGGAGACGAAAATGTCGGATGCCATCGAAGCTCGCCTGAAAGAACTGGGCTACACCCTGCCCGTGGCAGCAGCGCCTGCTGCAAACTACGTCCCATTCACCATCAGCGGCAATCTGCTTTATATTTCAGGTCAATTGCCCATGGAATCCGGCAAGATTGCGGTCACCGGCCATGTTGGCCGCGATGTCGATGTTGCGACCGCCCAGCGCGCCGCCGAACTTTGCGCCGTCAACATTCTCGCACAGGTCAAGGCCGCCCTCAACGGCGATCTCTCGAAAGTCCGCCGCGTGCTGAAGCTGAATGGCTTCGTCGCATCCGTGCCTGAATTCACCGAACAGCATCTGGTCATCAACGGCGCGTCCAACCTCATCGCCAATGTGCTGGGCGATGCCGGCAAGCACGCCCGTGCCGCCGTTGGCATGGCCTCCCTGCCCTTCAAAGCCGCCGTCGAGATCGATGCCATCGTGGAAATCGAACTATGACGCTGAAGCTTTCCTGGCTGACCGCGAACCCCGTTGCCCATCGCGGTTTCCATGACCAGAACAAAGCCGTCTGGGAAAACACCCTGACGGCCTTTTCCCGCGCCATCGATGCGGGTTTTGCCATCGAGTGCGATCTGCAACTTGCCTCAGACAGCGTTCCCGTTATCTTCCACGACCACGAGATGACACGCCTCACCGGCATCAAGGGCGATGTGCGCGAGCGGACATCGGGCGAACTCGGCATGCTCTCGGTCGGCCAGACCAAGGACAAGATTCCGACGCTGAAGCAGCTCTTGAAACTCTGCGCGGGCAAGGTTCCGCTTGTGCTGGAACTCAAGGGCCGCGAAGGTGAAGGTGTCGATGACGGTTTTGCCGAAGCCGTGCTGGAAATGCTGGAAGGTTACGAAGGCGATGTCGCGCTGATGAGCTTCGACCATCACCTTTTGAAGGACCTGAAAGCCGCAGGCTCGCCATGGCCGCTTGGCCTGACGGCGGACGGTGCAAAGCCAGAAGACTTCTTCAAGCATGATGACGCCATGCAGATCGGTCTCGATTTCATCTCCTATGCCTGGGCGCATCTGCCCAACAGCTTTATCGAAGCGCAAAGAAAACTCGGGCTTCCGGTGATTACCTGGACCGTGCGGGATGAAAAAGGTCGCGAGACCACCTATACATATGCTGACCAGATGACGTTCGAAGGTTTCGACCCAAGGGAAAGCGTTACAGCCAGCGCATGAGCGATGAATATTCCATTCGCGTAGCGACGTCCTTCAAGGACATCGATCCGGAAAGCTGGAACAGGCTTTCCGGAACAGCTAAATCTACGCGAACAAACGATTACAACCCGTTCATATCCCATGCCTTTCTGTCATCCATGGAAGAGTCCGGATCGGCCACGGCCAAGACCGGCTGGCGAGGCCACCACCTTCTGCTCGAAAACGGCGAAGGCGACCTGACAGGCGCGATCCCGGCCTATCTGAAGAGCCATAGCCAGGGCGAATATGTCTTCGACCATGGATGGGCGGATGCGCTGGAGCGGGCGGGCGGCAATTATTATCCCAAGCTACAATGTTCCGTGCCCTTCACACCCGCGACCGGGCCACGACTTCTGACCAACGGAATAGATGACGCGGCCTTCCGCCAGGTTCTGGCGTCAGGCCTGCGGCAGGTTACCGAGAAAATCGGTGTATCCTCGACCCATGTTACCTTCGCACCGGATGGTGACATCGAGGCTTTGCTGGGTGAAGGCTTTCTTCCCCGCACCGACCAGCAGTTCCATTTCATCAACAATGGCTACCGCGACCATGCCGATTTTCTCGATGCGCTGTCATCGCGCAAGCGCAAGGGCCTGAAGAAGGAACGCCGCGCGGCACTCGAAAACGGTATCGAAATCGATTGGTTGACAGGTAGCAATCTGACCGAGGACATCTGGGATCAGTTCTTCCGCTTCTACATGGACACCGGCAGCCGCAAATGGGGCCGACCCTATCTTACTCGCCAGTTCTACTCGCTGATCGGCGAGCGGATGGCCGACGACATTCTGCTCGTCATGGCAAAGCGCGAGGGCAGATATATCGCCGGTGCTATCAACTTCATTGGCGGTGACGCGCTGTATGGCCGCCACTGGGGCTGCATCGAAGACCACCCCTTCCTGCATTTCGAAGTCTGCTACCATCAAGCCATCGACTTTGCGCTGGCAAAGGGCCTGCAACGGGTCGAGGCCGGGGCGCAGGGTGAACATAAGCTTGCCCGCGGCTATACGCCCGTCACTACCCATTCAGCCCACTTCATCACGCATCCGGGCCTGCGCCGTGCGATTGCGGACTACCTTCAGCGCGAACGTGACGAGGTGGAGCAGATTGGCGATTATCTCGATGAGCACAGCCCGTTCCGCAAGGGCGAACGCCCGGAAGCAGACGACTGACAAAATTTTAGACGAGGAGACATTTCATGACATCGGCCTATGACACCAACAACATCTTCGCCAAAATCCTACGCGGCGAAATTCCGTCCGTGAAGGTTTATGAAGACGACGACACGCTGGCCTTTATGGATGTCATGCCGCAAGCCCCAGGCCATCTGCTGGTTATTCCCAAGACAGCCTCACGCAATATTCTCGATGCCGATCCCGCCGTTCTCGCCAAAACCATAGCGGTCGTACAAAAACTCGCAGCCGCAGCGAAGGAAGCCTTTGATGCGGACGGTGTCTATATCGCGCAGTTCAATGAACCGGCAGCAGGGCAGACGGTGTTTCACCTGCATTTCCACATCGTTCCACGCAGAGAAGGCGAACCCTTGAAGCCTCACAGCGGTGCTATGGCGGATGGCGACGTGTTGAAGGCGCATGCGGAGAAGATTAAGGCTGCTTTAGCCTAATTTTGCGCAAGGGCTTCGAGCAGACGTTCGGAGCCTTGCTGCTGAATTATCGTGCAGGCGAGGCTTTGATGTCCGCCTCGTCTCTGCCGGACGCGGACAAACGCACCAGCAGTTTTCCGGCCACCAGATAGGCAAGGCCGAACATCACAACGCCACCGAAGACGTCGCTGAGGTGGTGCCCACCGTGAACTAGAATGGCTGGCACCATGGCAATGTTTAAAAGCACTGCGAATGGCAGGATCCATTTGAAGCGCGCCAGAAATACGACCGACATGCACGCCATGACAGTGTGGAACGACGGAAATCCGATCAGGCCAAGCACATTAGCCGGTGAGATATAGGTCGGCCCATCCCGGCCCAGCCGCAGCAGTTCTGCACCATAGTCCGGCGTCACACCTAGAGCGATCTTTGCCAGCAGTTCCGGCGACAGAGTATAGAGCGTCGATGGCCCGAAGGTTGGAAAGACGAACCAAATGGCGATGCAACCCATCACGCCCAAGACGCCGGTCAACAGAAAATGCCACAAGGCATCTGCCTTGCCCGCAAAACCCAGCAGCAGAACGACGAAGACGAGCTGCGGCAGAGAGCTGAAATAGACGAAGAAAAACGTCCTTGCCACCGTTGGCCATTCCGCTGCCAAAGCAACTGCACCGGGCCAGCTATAGCCGAAATGCGCATCGAAATTTACGAGCATGAGATCGACCGGCGCGGTGCGGATCGGCAGCAGCATGTAGTTGAAAATCGATGCCACCAGCGTAAAAATGATGAACAGGCCGGAGGCGATCAACGCAAGAGCAATGCGCTCCTCACCACGAAAGACGCGGTAATATTGACCACCGGCAGTCAATGCCAGAGCTCCGCAGGCAGGCAGCGCATAGCCAAGCCAATCCGTGCTCACACCCTTTATCAGGATGAGCGAAACATCCAGCAGTGCCATCAGCGCAATGACGGAAGCGAAAAAGCGTTCGGCTGGCAATAATCGCATTGGTCTCTCCATTGCGATCTATCATAGAGCCCAAGCCTGAAATTCACGTAAATGCGGTTACTGTTCTACCTTATGTCCAACGCCAGCAGACCGACCGCCAGAAGGATAATCGGCACCACGACGCCGACCAGCACGCGTTGGCGGGCAAGCAGGAACACCGCAAACCCCAGCGCCGCCGCACCAACCCGCAACCACATCGGCGAATGCTCCAGCGTACCCGTTGGGAACACGATCAGCTTTGCGGTCACGGCCATGACGAGAGCTGTTGCCACCGCCCTCACCCAGTTCAGCGTTTCCGAACCTTCTTTCAAGCGGTTGCCGGCGATAACGCCGAGCCAGCGCCAAAGGTCGGTGGCGAGCCACCCGGCGATGGCAATGAAGAGATAGGGTGCCCACCAGGCTTCGCTCATCATGGTTCGCCCTCCTCTGTCACAGGCGCAATTTTGCGGCGGAACCAGAAACGGTCGATGAGGTAGGCCAGCGTCCCGCCGCCGATGCCGGCATAGAGAATATCGAATTCCGGCTCGATGACCGCAAACAGCGGTCCGGCGATGACGCCGATTACGAAGGCCACCTTGACGACCGTATGGCGGGCAGAAGCCCAGATGGACGAGACGAAATACACTGGCGTCAAGAAAAACAGAACGCCCGCCACGACAGGCGGAAATGCCGCAACCACGCCGTAGCAGATGCCGACGATGACGGCATTGATGAGCGTCAGCGTCATGCCAAAGCCCGCAAACCATGCCACCCGCGCCTCACGCGGCACCTTGGTCAGATTTTGCGTGGCAAAGACCCAGGCGGTGATGGCCACGAAATGCGAGAGAAACAGCAAAAGCCATGTCGGCGTTTTCGCTGTGCGCATTTCCGGCACGATGGACGCCACCATGGGCATCATGCGGATGGATGACAGCGTCACGACCAGAAAGCAGGTCGCCAGTCCCGCGCCACTCGTCATCGCGCCAATCAGGATCATCTTCGCTGGTAGCGCCCAGATTGTTAGCGTCATGAACACCGCTTCACCGCGGCTCACACCTGACTCCAGTGCAAAGGCGCTAAACCCAACGAAGGATGTCATGAGAATGAGGGCTGGAAGCGAAAAAATGCCTTTCATGCCTCGGAAAAACCAGAGGGAAAGAGGCTCCGCAACGCTGTCTGAAGGCATGTCTAAATCCGGTATCGATAAAATAAAGTGCCGGGCACAGAGCCCGGCACTTATCACATTATATTATTAACTTACTTCTTTTTTGGCACCTTAGGCACAGTGTTGGTCTTGCGACGTGGCTTGGCGTCTTCTTCCGCCTTGTCCGTCTCCGCCACCACCACCTCGGCCTCTTCAGCCTTGGCGGACTTTGCCTTACCCTTGGTCTTGCCGGGCGACTTCGCCGCCTTCAACTCAGCCTCGGGCTTTGGCTTTACCGGAGCCGTTTCCGGCAGCACGTCCAGCTTGAGGCTTTCCGTGCCGTCTTCCTTCTTGTCGATGCTGACGCTGACGACGCCACCCTTCTTGAGCTTTCCGAAGAGAATCTCGTTGGCGAGCGGCTTCTTGATGTGTTCCTGAATGACGCGACCCAGCGGACGTGCACCCATTTTCTCATCATAGCCCTTCTCGGACAGCCATGCGATGGCATCCTCATGCAGGTCGAAGGTGACATTGCGTTCGGAAAGCTG
Organism: Agrobacterium vacciniicorymbosi; assembly: GCF_040427045.1. Taxonomy (NCBI): domain Bacteria; kingdom Pseudomonadati; phylum Pseudomonadota; class Alphaproteobacteria; order Hyphomicrobiales; family Rhizobiaceae; genus Agrobacterium; species Agrobacterium vacciniicorymbosi. Next base: position 150,033 of record NZ_JBETMF010000001.1, on the reverse strand, counting down.
GGTTTCCAGCTGCATGACGAACTTCTGAACCACCTTGTGGATAACCGCAGTCGGCAGTGGCGAGAACGGAATGATCGCATCCAGACGGTTACGGAATTCGGGTGTGAACAGACGGGTCAGCGCCTCTTCATCCTCACCGCTGCGCTTGGAAGAGCCGAAGCCAATGGCAGACTTCGCCATTTCCGATGCGCCCGCATTGGTCGTCATGATCAAGATGACGTTGCGGAAGTCGATCTTCTTGCCGTTATGGTCGGTCAGCGAGCCATGGTCCATGACCTGCAACAGAATGTTATAGATGTCCGGATGCGCCTTCTCGATTTCGTCCAGCAACACCACGCAATGCGGATGCTGATCGACGCCATCGGTCAGAAGACCGCCCTGATCGAAGCCGACATAGCCGGGAGGTGCGCCTAAGAGACGCGATACGGTGTGGCGCTCCATATATTCCGACATGTCGAAACGCAGCATTTCCACGCCGAGCGAGGCAGCAAGCTGCTTGGCGACTTCGGTCTTGCCCACACCCGTCGGGCCGGAGAAGACGTAGGAGCCAATCGGCTTGTTGGGCTCACGCAGACCTGCACGGGCAAGCTTGATGGCGGTGGACAGCGCTTCGATAGCAATATCCTGACCGTAAACGACCGAGCGCAGTTCCTTCTCCAGATTGGCGAGAACCATCTCGTCATCCTTGGAAACGGTCTTGGCTGGAATACGCGCCATCGTCGCAATCGTAACCTCGATCTCCTTTTCGGTGATCAGCTTGCGACGCTTGGAAGCAGGCAACAACATCTGGGCTGCACCGGTTTCATCGATCACGTCGATGGCCTTGTCCGGCAGCTTGCGGTCGGAGATATAACGGGCCGAAAGCTCAACCGCCGCCTTGATCGCCTCGTTGGAGTAACGCAGATGGTGGTAGTTTTCGTAATAGGGCTTCAGGCCCTTCATGATCTCGATTGCGTCTTCAATAGAAGGCTCGTTGACGTCGATCTTCTGGAAGCGACGCACCAGTGCCCGGTCCTTTTCGAAGAACTGGCGGTATTCCTTATAGGTGGTCGAACCGATGCAACGGATTGCGCCGGAAGACAGGGCGGGCTTCAACAGGTTCGATGCATCCATGGCACCGCCTGATGTCGCACCGGCGCCGATGACCGTGTGGATCTCATCGATGAACAGTACGGCGCCCGGAAACTCTTCCAGTTCCTTGACGACCTGCTTCAGACGTTCTTCGAAGTCACCGCGATAACGCGTACCAGCGAGCAGCGTACCCATGTCCAGCGAGAAGATCGTATCGTTCTTCAGCGCCTCCGGCACCTTGCCTTCAACGATGCGCTTGGCCAGACCTTCAGCAATCGCCGTTTTACCTACGCCTGGATCACCGACATAGAGCGGGTTGTTCTTGGAACGACGGCATAGAACCTGAATGGTGCGGTTGACCTCGGCGTGACGACCGATCAGCGGATCGATCTTGCCACCCTTGGCCTTGTCGTTGAGGTTGACGCAATAAGCCTTCAGAGCCTCCTGCTGCTTCTTCGGCGCAGAACTGTCATCCTCGGAACCATTGCGGGCTGGCTTGGCCTCGTTCTCGCTTTCCTCGGCACCACGCGGCGTGCGGGTTTGGGAGGAACCCGGACGCTTGCCGATGCCGTGCGAGATGTAATTGACCGCGTCGTAGCGGGTCATCTCCTGCTCCTGCAGGAAATAGGCAGCATGGCTTTCGCGCTCGGCAAAGATAGCCACGAGCACGTTTGCACCCGTTACCTCTTCACGACCGGAAGACTGGACATGAATAACCGCCCTCTGGATGACACGCTGGAAGCCGGAGGTGGGTTTGGAATCTTCGTCGTAACCCGTCACCAAGTTGGAAAGTTCATTGTCGACATAATCGACAACGGTTTTACGAAGCGCATCGAGATCCACGTTGCAGGCGCCCATCACGGCGGCCGCATCGGCGTCCTCTATCAGCGCCAGCAACAGATGCTCGAGCGTCGCATATTCATGATGACGCTCATTTGCAAAGGTCAGTGCCTGATGCAGCGCCTTCTCTAGACTTGGGGAAAAAGTTGGCACGTTGCGATCCTCATTTCTTTTCCATGACGCACTGAAGCGGATGCTGGTGCTGTCGGGCGAAATCCATGACCTGACTTACTTTTGTCTCTGCGACCTCATATGTAAATACCCCGCATTCGCCGACCCCATGCTGGTGAACATGCAGCATGATACGGGTCGCCCCTTCCCTGTCCTTCTGGAAAAAACGCTCCAGAATATGAATGACGAATTCCATGGGAGTATAGTCGTCGTTCAATAAAAGAACACGGTAGAGATTGGGCTTTTTTGTCTTCGGTTTGGTGCGGGTAATAACAGACGTTCCGCGGTTCGCACCGCCATCTTCCCCTTCACTGTCGCCCTGCATGTAGATCGACTTAGCGATCATCTTTTGTCATTCTCCAGATCAAACTCGCACCGGCTTTTGGGGTTACGAGCCAGAATTTCGCTTACCTATATTTAGGTCGTCCAATGGTGATTTTAAGCCCCCCGCGCTGCACTGCAATCACTAATCCGTTCACAGACGAGGAAAGTGTGAACAGAAGCGGGAAGCGATAGCCTGCACAAACCCTTCTCATCGCGACAGGCCTCGCCGCAGCGTCACCGCAACCGCATGTTCAAAGGTCGCAACCTCCATCTTGCGGCAAATCGATTCCATCAGATAGCTCATCGTAATGCTGGAAAGAGCCACTTTCGCGGAGATCGCCTCGAAACTTTCCCCATCTGCGGCCAGAAAAAGAATTTCCTTTTCAAGGCCAGAAAGCGGCTGCCGCTTTTCCGTTCTTGCACGCCCGATCATTGTCAGGCGTATATGCATGTGGAACATCAGCATGCTTAAGCGCTCGACCTCATCCTCTTCGAGATGCGGTCGGTCTCCCGCAAAGCCGATCAGCCGCGGCAGCGATGAAACGCCGAGCGCCGGAAAGGTGATCGCCATGATAACACCGGCGGCACGATAGAAGGCTGCGGTCTGCGGCTCGATCTCACCTCTGGCTTCCACCTCGGCCAAATCCCAGGGCATTGGGCCCAAAGTACCGGGCAGATGCGTGGAAAGCCGGGCAACGAATTCTGCCATGCGCTCATCGATCTTGTAGAAAAGATCGGCTGGAAGATTGGATGGAAAAAGAAAGGAAATCGGCTCTTCTTCATCCAGACGTGCGGTCTCGAAGACGCAGTAATAACGAAAACCAAACATCTGCTGAACTTCGGTCAGCAACAGCGCGACATCGTCCATCGTGTCGGCTTTCTGCATTCTGATGAGAAGGTTCTGGTTGATGTCATACCTCTGCATCAAAAACCGGCCATCCAGTTGGGTGGGATGGCCGAAGGGGGCGGTCAACTCAGTTCGGCACCCCAGTGAAAGCCTGGAGCGCCGGACCTTTCATGTCAATTTTCGCCATCCAGCATTTCGCGCACGGCCACGGCCAGTTGCTTCAGCGAGAACGGCTTTGGCAGGAAGCCGAATTTGGCATCAGCCGGAAGGTTCTTGGCAAAGGCGTCTTCGGCATAACCGGACACGAAGATGAACTTCATGTCTGGAAAGGTTTTACGAAGCTCTCGCAGCAGCGAAGGTCCATCCATTTCCGGCATGACGACGTCGGAAACGACGATATCGACCTTGCCTTCCAGCTCTTCCAGCACTTCCAGCGCTTCCGTACCGGAGCCCGCCTCGTGCACCGTGTAGCCGCGCGTTTCCAGCATGCGCTTGCCGCCACGGCGCACGGCCTCTTCGTCTTCGACCAGAAGAACGACGGCGGACTTTCCGGTCAGGTCAACAGGCTCTTCCTTGGCAGCTTCTTTCACCGCTGCGGCATCTGCTGCGGCCTGAGTCGCTTCATTCTCGAGCTGTTGAGCCACCTCGATGATGTGGCGCGGCAGGAAGATGCGGAAAGCCGTACCCTTGCCCACTTCGGAATCGGGATAGATGTAGCCGCCGGACTGTTTGACGATGCCATAGACCATCGACAGGCCAAGGCCCGTGCCCTTGCCCACTTCCTTGGTGGTGAAGAAGGGCTCGAAAATCTTGTCCATAATCTCGGGCGGAATACCAGTTCCGGTATCCGCAACTTCGATCATGACCAAATCTTCCGCCGGAAGATCGGAGCGCCCGAGAGAAACGACCTCGCTTGCATCCATGTTGCGGGTGATGATCTTGATCTTGCCGCCCTGCGGCATGGCATCGCGCGCATTGACGCACAGGTTGATCAACACCTGTTCAAACTGCGAAAGGTCAGTTTTGACGGGCCACAGATCGCGCCCGTAATCCACTTCCAGCTTGACGTTGGTGCCGGAAATCAGCCTGTCGACCAGCATGCGCAGATCGCCGATCACATCCGTCAGGTTCAGTACCGCCGGACGCATGGTCTGCTTGCGCGAGAAGGCCAACAGCTGGCGCACCAGAACGGCGGCGCGGTTGGCATTGCGCTTGATTTCCATCAGATCCGCAAAGCTGGCATCGGCAGGCCGCGCCTGTAGCAGCAAATGGTCGGAGGACAGCAGAATGGCCGTCAGCACATTGTTGAAGTCATGCGCTATGCCGCCCGCAAGCGTACCGACCGCATTCATCTTCTGCGTCTGCGCCATCTGTGTTTCCAGCGCCTTCTGCTCGGTCACCTCGATGGCATAGACGATGGCCACCTCTTCCGGTGCCTCGTCATCCTGATCGATCACAGCATGGACATAGAAACGGAAATGCCGCGTCTCGTCGGTCGGATGGCGCGAGTCGAAGGGTGCGATGTCACCCTGACGATCCTTGGCGGCGTCGATGGCCTGCAAAAGCTTCGGCTTGTCATTATCGAGCAGCACAGCGTCGAGAACGACGCCACTGTCAATATCGTCACGCCCGACGACACCGGAGAACAGCTTGAGGAAGGGCGCGTTTGTCCGCAAAATCCGCCCGTCGCCATCCAGAGAGGCAATTGCCATCGGCGTGTTGTTGAAAAAGCGCGTAAAGCGCATGGCCGATGCGGATTCGGCATTTTCCTTGCCCTTGGAGCGCATCAGCACAATCGTACGGCTCTCGCCCGGGGCACCATCACGCGTGGCCGTAACCTGATGCACGAGGCGTGCAGGCATGCTCTGCCCGTTCACGCGGCGCATGTCGAGATCGAGCATTTCCGTGCGGTTGGTGCCAGCATGCGGCTGCACGGATTCGATCAGCGCCATGCCCTCGCCCGCAACGATGTCGGATACCGTCAGCGAACCGGGAGAGAACTGCGCCAGATCGATACCCAGCCATTGCGACAGTGTGGCATTGAGATAAACGATCTCGCCCCGCTTACCGGCAGAGAAGAAACCGGCTGGAGCGTGGTCGAGATAATCGATGGCGTTTTGCAATTCGCGGAAAAACCGCTCCTGATCCTCACGCTCGGTGGTGATATCGGCAATCTGGAAGACATGCAGATCGTTGCTGTTCGGGTCTTTCAGCAGCCGCGCCTTCAGGCGGTACCAATGCGGGCCGGACTGCGAGGTGTTTTCGCTCAACGGCTTCAGCAGGCGGAATTCTTCATAACCATCATTGCCATCGCGCAGGCCGTTGATCAGCCGGTAGAGTGCCTCCGTCGATTCCCGGTCGCGCGACAGCAGCGTCTCGAGGCTCTGGATATCCGTCGCCTTCTTGGCGCCGGTCATCTGACAATAGGTCGCGTTGGCGTAGACCAGACGGCCTTTTGGGTCGGTGATCAGCGTGCCATCCGGGTTGGAGGACAGGAAACGGCGGGCCATGCCATCGGATTGCGATTGCGGCATGACTTCGATGAATCCGATGGCGGACGACACCAGAAAGAAAATGCCGAGCATCGCCAGTACGCCGAGAATGCCGAGGACGACCTCGTTCTCCAGCGAATTCTTGAAATAAACGAAACCAACGGCAGCAGCGACCAGTACGAGCGCCAGCAGCAGGATGCGCAACAGCGTGCCGGAACGGGCGCGCCTATCCACCAAGGGGAAGTCATTGTCGCTGGCTTGGCTCACCTTGGTCATTGAGGCTCTAACCCTTGCAGTTTTGGCGATCCTTCATCATTCCAAGACAAATGCTTCGAACGGAATCGCTTTTATCTATCCCTTGTAGCAATTTGCAGAAATATCAAAAAGCTCCGGCACACCATAAACCTTTGCCAATACACAGCGAATGCGTCGCAATTGGTACGATATCGCCAACTGCGTGGCACCTTTGCCACGTCGAAATGTGGCGGAAGGTGGAACGGTGTAGCAATTTCGTGGTTAAGCACGGATAAAAACTTGTGCTTGGCGCAAAAAAATCGTCTTTTCGCTTCAAACTGCTTGAAAAATTCAAACGCGGCAATCATTTGCCCGATAAAAGACTGAAGGGTTGGCTCGATGATGGATGAGTTTATCGGCACTTACGGCAACAATCTGATTGTTGCTGTCGTAGGGGTCGGCGTTGCACTTCTCGCCTTAGCAATCATCTTATGGATCATCCGCAGACGCGGTGGCTCCTCACCCTTCATTCGTGGCGGCAAAAACCGCCAACCACGCCTGCAAGTGCTGGATGCCACCGCCGTAGACGCCCGCCGCAGGCTGGTTCTCGTGCGCCGCGACAATGTTGAGCATCTGGTCATGATCGGCGGCCCGACGGATATCGTCATCGAAAGCGGGATCGGTGCCATTCCAATCCTCAGAGACGTGCGCGATCCGCAAGATGAGATGCTGACATCGGAAAAAGCCATTGCGCCCAACCGTCAAAGAAGCCTGCCGCCTGTGAGAGAAGAAGAGCTCCGTTCGGCTCCCCCAATCGCCGCCGCAGCCGCTGCACCCCAGCCGGAAGCAAAAGCCGCACCCACGCCTTCGGCCGTTGCCGCAGCACGCCCCGCTCCGGCGCCTGCCCCAAGGCCGGTCGCTCCTACGCCAACACCGGCAGCAACGGTTACCGCTACGCCACCAGCAGCCCCTGCGCCTCGCCCCGTTGCGCCACCAGTGCAGTCAGCACCGGACGTTGCCCCGGTTCCAAAGGCCGTCGCCAGAGAGCCGATCGTTCCTCCCGTCGCAGCAGCGGTTGTCCCGGCAGTCACGGTCGCATCCTTGCAGGCCGATCTTGCAGCTAGACCAGCAGCACCCGCTCCAGCTGCTACCCCAGTCGCTACACAGCCGATACCGGCACCCACGCAGGTCGTCTCTGCCCAGCCCATCCAGCCGCCGCCTGCGGCGCTGACACCCGAAGTGGCACCGGAGCCAATCGCCTTGCGGGAAGCATTCATCGACCAAAACAGCGCTGTCGATTTTCTCGATGCCGCCCGCGAACGCGTCCTGCCGACCTTCCGCAACGAAACACCCATTAGCGTCACCGCCAATGTCGCCAAGCCCGAACCTCTTGCGCCCAACGCGGATGGCACGGTTTTCGGAGATCAGCTGACCAGTGATTTCGAAAGCTTTCTTCAGGCCGAAATCGAAAAGAACAACGCCAGCGGCGCACCGGATGTGAGCCTCGACCCCAGAGCGCAACCGCAGGAAACCGCAGAGCCCGTTGCCACAGCCGTCTCCAGCGACCCTGATGACCGCGACGTGCAGAAGGAAATGGCGCGTATTTTCGGTGAAATGGCGGTTACGCGCGACAGATAGTATCTACGATCTAAAACATCCCCTCGACGTTAACCTCGGCATAATGCCGAGAATCCAAACATCTCTACTGAACGCGCGGCGTCGCAGATGCGCGGCCCAAACCAGAGCACGACAACCTTCACTTCCAAATGCACGTCCCAACAGTGTTAAGTCACCTCTTGCTCCACCTCCCACACCCACCTCCCGCCAGTTGCCATCACCCCGCGACTCTGATCAATCTCGCTCAGGGAACAAATGGTGATCGCACGATGTCTTCATTCACGAGCGCAAGCGCATTCAAGGGCATGCTGATCATGGCGGGTTGCATGATCGTTTTGCCGGTCATGGATGCAATTGCCAAATATATGGCTGTGTCTGAAGGCATGTCGCCTGCGCAGGTGACGTTTTATCGGTTCTTTTTCCAGCTCGTCTGCACCCTGCCCTTGCTGATGGTCATGTCGCCGCGTGCGCTGCTGTCGGCCAAGCGGCCCTGGCTCAATCTGCTGCGCGGCGTTTTGCATGCCGCCGCCAGCCTCGCCTTTTTCGCGGCGGTCAAATACATGCCGCTGGCGGATGTGTTCGCGATCTACTTCGTAGAGCCATTTTTGCTGACGATGATGTCGGCGCTGTTTTTAGGCGAGAAGGTCGGCTGGATGCGGTGGAGCGCGATTGCGGTGGGCTTCGTTGGCGCGATGATTGTCATTCAGCCGAGCTTCGAGGTCTTCGGCTGGACCTCGCTTCTGCCGGTCGCCTGCGCGTTTCTCTTCACGCTCTACCTCTTCCTCAACCGGGCGATGGGCGATGCGGACAGTCCGCTTGTAATGCAGACCATGGCGGGCATCGCCGGTACCGTCTTCATGGGCGCGGCGCTGATGATCGGCCATGGGCTGGGTGACGTGAATTTTGAAATGTCGCTGCCCGGCTGGGGCCATGGGCTGGTGCTGCTGGTGCTGCTTGGCTCCATATCCGGCTACATGCACCTTCTCGTGGTCAAGGCCTTCCGCCTTGCGCCGGTGTCGCTTCTGGCGCCCTTCCAGTATTTCGAAATCATCTCGGCGACCGTTCTCGGCTACGTGCTGTTTTCCGATTTCCCAACGGTATCGAAATGGCTGGGCATTGTCATCATCGTCGCATCCGGCCTGTTCATCATCTGGCGAGAGCGTCGGGCTGCCAACACGACGATTGCCGAAGTCGCAGAAGTTTGACGAATATAGGCGCGCGCCCTTGTTCCAGAAGCTGAGGTCGGGCAAAAGTCATCTCGACTTATACGCATATAATCATGGAGACGAATATGGACGTTCGCGCCGCAGTCGCTGTTCAGGCAGGCAAGCCGCTGGAAATCATGACGGTTCAGTTGGAAGGGCCTCGCGCTGGCGAAGTGCTGATCGAGGTCAAGGCAACCGGCCTTTGCCATACGGACGACTTCACGCTGTCTGGTGCAGATCCGGAAGGCCTGTTCCCCGCCATTCTCGGCCATGAAGGCGCTGGCATCGTGGTCGATGTCGGCCCGGGCGTCACCTCCGTCAAGAAGGGCGATCACGTTATTCCGCTCTATACGCCGGAATGCCGCGAATGCCCCTCCTGCCTGTCGCGCAAGACCAATCTGTGCACCGCCATCCGCTCCACTCAGGGCCAGGGCGTGATGCCAGATGGCACCAGCCGCTTTTCCATCGGCAAGGATAAAATCCACCATTACATGGGCTGCTCGACCTTTGCGAATTACACGGTTCTGCCGGAAATCGCCGTTGCCAAAATCAACCCGGACGCGCCTTTCGACAAGGTCTGCTACATTGGCTGCGGTGTGACGACTGGCATCGGTGCAGTCATCAACACCGCCAAGGTGGAAATGGGCTCCACGGCCATCGTCTTTGGTCTGGGCGGCATTGGTCTCAACGTCATTCAGGGCCTGAAGATCGCTGGCGCCGACATGATTATTGGTGTCGATCTCAACAACGACAAGAAGGCCTGGGGCGAACGCTTCGGCATGACCCACTTCGTCAACCCGAAGGATGCGGGCGACGATATCGTGCCTTACCTCGTCAATCTGACGAAGCGTGGCGCAGACCAGATCGGCGGCGCGGATTATACGTTTGATTGCACCGGCAATACGAAAGTCATGCGTCAGGCGCTGGAATCTTCCCATCGCGGCTGGGGCAAGTCGGTCGTCATCGGCGTGGCCGGTGCCGGTCAGGAAATCTCTACCCGCCCGTTCCAGCTGGTCACAGGCCGCACATGGATGGGCACCGCCTTTGGCGGCGCGCGCGGCCGTACCGACGTTCCGAAAATCGTGGACTGGTACATGGACGGCAAGATCCAGATCGATCCGATGATCACCCACACCATGCCGCTTGAAGACATCAACAAGGGCTTCGAGATGATGCATTCCGGCGAAAGCATCCGCGGCGTCGTGGTTTACTGATAACTTTTTAAAACAAGCCCTTCGGCCAGCAGGCTGGAGGGCTCAAGCATTCGGCCTGACTTTTCCGACGCCTCCTCCTGCGAGGCGTACGACGCGACCTTTCGCAGGTTGCTTTTCTGACCGGCTTGCAAAAAAACGGAGAGTCAATTCGAGGCAAATGGCCTCGACCCTCCCTTTCTCCCTAAGCACCCTTCAGACGGTCTGCTCCAAGCGCGGAAACCTCAGTCCGTTCTCAGGATAATCATGTGCGCGCAGATTACCGCGACGGTCCGGCCCTCAAAGCAAACACCTCAAACGCAAAATCCCCGGGGCAAGCCCGAGGATTTCTTTTTGAAGATAATGTCTTTGGTCCCGGCAGCGAGCTCATTCCGTTTCTCGCAAATCCCGAGAAATGCAGGCTTGCAAGATGGCGGCTAATGAAGAGCCGCACTCCCGTCACGAGCCGTAGCGCTTCCCAAATCCAATCAATGCAGTATCTGGCTCAGGAACAGCTTGGTGCGCTCGTGCTGCGGGTTGTCGAAGAATTCGGCCGGCGAATTCTGTTCGACGATCTGGCCCTGGTCCATGAAGATCACGCGATTGGCGACCTGGCGTGCGAAGCCCATTTCGTGGGTGACGCAGATCATTGTCATGCCGTCTTCGGCAAGGCCCACCATCGTGTCGAGAACTTCCTTGACCATTTCAGGGTCGAGCGCCGATGTCGGCTCGTCGAACAGCATGATCTTCGGCTTCATGCACAACGAGCGGGCAATCGCCACGCGCTGCTGCTGACCACCGGAGAGCTGGCCCGGATATTTGTTGGCCTGCTCAGGGATCTTGACGCGCTTCAGATAGTGCATCGCAATCTCTTCGGCTTCTTTCTTGGGTGTCTTGCGAACCCAGATCGGTGCCAGCGTGCAGTTTTCCAGAATGGTCAGATGCGGGAAGAGGTTGAAGTGCTGGAACACCATGCCGACTTCGCGGCGCACTTCATCGATCTTCTTCAGGTCGTTGGTCAGTTCGATGCCGTCAACCTGAATGCTGCCCGACTGGTGCTCTTCCAGACGGTTGATGCAACGGATCATGGTGGACTTGCCCGATCCCGAAGGACCGGCCACGACGATGCGCTCGCCCTTCATGACCTTGAGGTTGATGTCACGCAGCACGTGGAAGTCGCCGTACCACTTGTTCATGCCGGTGATTTCGATTGCGACGTCGGTCGCAGACACGTCCAGCTTTTTGACTTGGGTTTCTGCCATGATTTTTCCCCTTATTTTTTATGTCCGGTGTCGAGGTGCCGTTCCATGAACAGCGAGTAGCGCGACATGCCGAAGCAGAAGATCCAGAATATGAAACCGGCGAAGATGTAACCGGTCATAGGTGTGACAGGCGTCGCCCAGTTGGCATCCGACTGGTTGAGATTGACGATGCCGAGGAGATCGAACATGCCAATGATATAAACCAGCGAGGTATCCTTGAACAGACCGATGAAGGTGTTCACGATGCCGGGAATGACGAGCTTGAGCGCCTGCGGCAGAATGATCAGACGTGTCTTCTGCCAGTAGTTGAGGCCCAGCGAATCCGCGCCCTCATATTGCCCCTTCGGAATGGCCTGCAAACCACCGCGAATGACTTCCGCCATATAGGCCGAGGCAAAGAGAGCCACGCCGACAAGTGCGCGCAGGAACTTGTCGAAGGTCCAGCCATCGGGCAGGAACAGCGGCAACATGATGCTGGCGAAGAAGAGGATGGTGATCAGCGGAATACCTCTGATGACCTCGATGAAGGTTGTGCATAGCAGTTTGATGACGGGCATGTTCGAGCGACGGCCCAGCGCCAGCAGAATGCCGAACGGCAAGGAGACGGTGATGCCGCAAAACGACAGGATCAGCGTCACCATCAATCCGCCCCACAGCGGTGTTTCGACATGCGAAAGACCGAAATGACCGCCGACCAGCAGGAAGAAGGCCACCACAGGCAGGATGATGAACACCAGAAGCGCGTTCAGGCCCTTGAACGGTGCCTTCGGAATCAGCATCGGGATCAGAAGCGCGATAAAGGCTGCCAGAACGAGAAGCGGACGCCAGTATTCAGACGATGGATAGCGGCCGAACATGAACTGCGCGAACTTCGCATTGACGAAGGCCCAGCATGCGCCGGACTGTCCGTCCGGCAACGCACCACCCTGTGCCACGGTCAGGCAGGCCGTGCGGTCAGTACCTGTCCATGTCGCATGGATGAACAGCCACTGCACCAGCGGCGGGATGATGTAGACCAGAAGCGCGATGGCCAGCACCGTGAAGACGATATCTTTCGGCGTGGCGAACAGCTTGGTTCTCAGCCAGTGGGTGATGCCCACCTGGCTGGAAGGAGCAGGCTCCGGCTGAACCATATTGGCGCGAACATAGGAGATTTGATTGGTTGTCATATTATCTCTCCACCAGCGCCATTTTCGCGTTGAACCAGTTCATGATCAGCGCGGTCGTGAGCGACAAGGACAGGTAGACCACAAGCCAGATGGCCACGACCTCGACGGCCTGCCCTGTCTGGTTGAGGATGGTGCCGCCAACCGCCACAAGGTCCGAGAAGCCGACGGCGACCGCCAGCGAGGAGTTCTTGGTGAGGTTGAGATACTGGCTCGTCAGCGGTGGGATGATGATGCGCATGGCCTGCGGCACGACGATCAAACGCGTGATGTTGTTGCCACGCATACCGAGCGCGCTTGCAGCTTCCGTCTGGCCCTTTGCAACGGCCTTGATACCGCCGCGAACGATTTCGGCGATGAAGGACGCGGTGTAGAAGGACAGCGACAGATAGAGCGACAGGAATTCAGGCGCGATGACCGATCCGCCGCTGAGGTTGAAGCGACCGGCGACCGGATAATCGAAGGTCAGCGGTGCGCCGAGCGCCAGAAACGTCAAGAGCGGCAGACCGATGATGATGGCAGTGCCGACAATGCCCGTGCGGAACGGTTGACCCGTTCTCATCTGGCGGGCCTTGGCCCAGCGGTAAACGAAATAGGTAATGACGATGCCGACGAGGAAAGCCACTGGAATGAGCCACGCACCCTCGCCCCAGACCTGCTTCGGATAGAAGAAGCCACGGTTGTTGAGCACGGTGCCGAGAGGCAGCTGAAGGGAATCACGCGCCTGCGGCAGAATGGTGATGACACCCTTGTACCAGAAGAAAATGACCAGCAGCGGCGGGATGTTACGGAAGATTTCGACATAGGCCTGAGCCAGCTTGGAAACCAGCCAGTTGTTGGACAGCCGTGCAATACCGACGATGAAGCCGATGATGGACGCTGTGATGATGCCGAGAAACGCCACCTGAAGCGTGTTCAGAATACCGACGACCAGTGCCCGACCGAAGGTGCTGTCATTGCTGTAGGCAATCAGCGACTGGCCGATGTCGAAGCCTGCTCTGCCATTGAGAAAACCGAAGCCGGAAGAGATATTGGCGCGCTGGAGATTGTGAATGGTGTTGGATGCGATCATCCAGACAAACAGCACCAAAAGGATGACTGTGACGACCTGATAAAAAATGGACCGCGCTTGCGGGTCGTAAATAATGGATGTCGCGCTTTTTGAGCTGGACTCCGAGTGGAGCGCTTTGCCTGCCATCGGCACCTTTCCCTCTGTGTGCTCTTTGCGAGCTTCTTTTAACTTATTGCATCGGCATCATCCGGCCCGAGCTTGGTTTTTATAAGCTTCGGGCAGAATGCTAGTCGGGAGGCAGAGCATTCGCCCCGCCTCCCGCATAGAGATGCCGTTTATCGGCTATTAGCGGATTGGCGGAGCGTACTGAAGACCACCCTTGGTCCACAATGCGTTCTGGCCACGCTCGATCTTCAGCGGCGAACCGGTGCCGACGTTGCGATCGAAGACTTCGCCGTAGTTACCGACCTGCTTGATGATGTTGTATGCCCATTCGTTGGTCAGGCCGAGATCGGTACCGATCTTGGTGCCTTCTTCGGTGCCGAGCAGACGCTTCAGGTCAGGGTTGTTTGCGTTCTTCTGCTCATCCACGTTCTTGGATGTGACGCCGAGTTCTTCAGCGTTAACCATGGCGTAGTGAACCCAGCTTACAACGTCGAACCACTGATCGTCGCCCTGGCGAACGGCTGGTCCAAGCGGCTCCTTGGAGATGACTTCAGGCAGAACGACGTTTTCGTCCGGTGTCTTCATCTTCAGACGGATGGCATAGAGGCCGGACTGGTCGGTGGTGTAAACGTCGCAACGGCCGCTATCGTAAGCAGAAGTCGCGTCGGATTCCTTTTCGAACACAACCGGGTTGTACTGAAGATTGTTGGTCTTGAAGTAGTCGGCGAGGTTGAGTTCGGTGGTCGTGCCCTGCTGAACGCAGACGGCAGCGCCGGAAAGCTCAAGCGCAGACTTCACGTTCAGAGCCTTCTTCACGATGAAGCCCTGGCCGTCATAGTAGTTGACGGTGCGGAAGTTGAAGCCCAGCGACGTGTCGCGGCTGATGGTCCATGTGGTGTTACGCGTCAGAACGTCGATTTCACCGGACTGAAGCGCAGGGAAACGGTCCTTGGATGTGAGGGGTACGAACTTTGCCTTGGCTGGGTCGCCGAAGACAGCAGAAGCGATACCGCGGCAATAATCAACGTCGATACCCGACCATTCGCCCTTGTCGTCAGGGTTCGAGAAGCCCGGAATACCGGAGCTCACGCCGCAAGTGACGAAACCCTTTGCTTTAACGTCTGCAAGCGTGGCGGCAGATGCAGCCGATGCAGCTCCGAAAATTGCTGCGCCAATGGCGGCTGTCAGAAGTGCCTTTTTCATTTTTCCCAACCTTTGTTTCTTATTCGTAATCAGAAGATGCCGCATATCCTGTCGCATACGCCTGGCTCCCCGCTTCACCTCCCGGTGTGCGCGGCTATCACAATCGCAATTGCCGTCACGGTCAAGTCTCGCCCTCAAGAATTGTGTCCAAAAAACGGAATTTTTAAAAAGTCGTCCCTTTTATGGGCAATTGTCTAATAATTACGCTAAAAAAGGCTAAATTCTACTCAGGCTGTCAGGCAGGTAGACTGAAATTGCGCGTATGAGTAACCCATCCGGGTGCTGTAGCACGTCACGGCTTGCGATTTAGCCGGTGCGGTGCGACAGCATGAATAAACCAGACGCGATTCACCGCAAAGAACGGCGGAGATAACGAAGTCTTGACCGCAGCGGACTTTAGACACCATCCTCCGGGCATCGATCAGTGAGAGATTTTCAGCATGAAACATAAAGACGGGATTTTTGAAGCCGCCGGCACCAACACGCGGTTGACCCATCTCGGAAACCACCCTGCGGCCAATCATGGCTTCGTCAATCCGCCGATCCTGCGTGGCTCCACCGTTCTGTTTCCCAATGCCCAGACGCTGGTTTCGGAAGACCAGAAATACACTTACGGCACCCACGGCACGCCAACGACGGATGCGCTGTGCGAGATGGTCAACAGCCTTGAAGGGTCGTTCGGCACCATACTCCTGCCATCGGGCCTCGCTGCCGTCACCGTGCCGTTTCTGGCCTATCTCTCCGCTGGCGACCACGCGCTGATCGTCGATTCGGTCTATTTCCCCACCCGCCGCTTCTGCAACACCATGCTCAAGCAGTTCGGGGTTGAGGTAGAATATTACGATCCGGCCATTGGCGAGGGCATCGAAGCGATGATCCGCCCGAATACGCGCCTGCTGCATCTGGAAGCACCCGGCTCCAACACCATGGAAATGCAGGATGTGGGCCTCATGTCCTCCATCGCCCACCGGCACGACATCGTGGTGACCATGGACAATACATGGGCCACGCCGCTTTATTTCAAGCCTCTGGACCACGGCGTCGATGTCTCCATCCACGCCGCCACCAAATATCCGGCCGGGCATTCGGACGTGCTGATGGGCTTCGTTTCCAGCAATGAAACGCATTGGAAGAAGCTGCACGACGCCAACCGCGACCTCGGTCTCTGCGTCACATCCGACGATGCCTATCAGGTGTTGCGTGGCATGCGCAGCATGGGCGTGCGTCTGGAGCATCATCGCAAAAGCGCGCTGGAAATCGCGCAGTGGCTGGAAGGCCGGGATGATGTTTTGCAGGTGCTGCACCCTGCCCTGCCCAGCTTCCCGAGCCACGATCTCTGGAAGCGCAATTTCAAGGGCTCGAGCGGGGTTTTCTCCTTCGTGCTGAAGGCGCAGGAAGGACGCTTCAAGGAGCACTCGCACGCCTTCCTGGATGCGCTCTCGATCTTCGGTCTCGGCTTTTCCTGGGGCGGCTACGAATCGCTCGCCGTTCCCGTATCGCTGCGCGACCGCACCGTGGCCAAAGGCCCGACGGAAGGCCCGGTCATCCGCCTGCAAATCGGCCTTGAGGATATTGAAGACATCAAGCGCGATCTCGAAGCGGGCTTCGCAGCTGCGGCTGCCGTCTAAGCCGGCAACTCACCCATACCGACGTCACCCTCGGGCTTGTCCCGAGGGTCTGCTACGCAGCAACTTTGAAGACGCAGGTGGCTTCTACAAGAGCCCCCTAAAGCCCCTCTGCCCGATACCCATATAGCCAGTCGAAATCCGCCAGAAACGCTTCCGGCGGCCTCATGGAAAGCACCAGATCGCGACCCAGCCGCAGCGGGCCGCTAGCGTGATAGGCAAACTTGTTGAGCGCGGCGCGTTTGCGGGCCTTTTCGATGCGCGGAATGCGATGTGCCTCGAAGGCAGATAACGCATCGCCCACCGCCTGCCCCCGCTGAACAAAGGCCGCAAGCTCGAAGGCGTCTTCGATAGCCATGGCAGCGCCCTGGGCGGCAAAGGGCATCATCGCATGCGCGGCATCACCAATCAGCACCGTATCGCGGCCATTGTGCCAGCTGCCTTCACCGGCCTGAAATAGCGGCCAGAAGGTCGGCTTGTTAACGTGTTGCAGCACCTGCTCAAAGGCCGGGTTCCAGCGGCGGAACTGCTCCACCAGCAACGCATGCTGCTTGCCCTGCGCCTCCGCCTTCCAGGTGTCGCCGGGATTGGTGCCAGCAGCAATCGCGACGATGTTGAATCCACCCGTCTCTGCCAGCGGATAAGCAACCAGATGCGCCGATGGCCCCAGAAAAGCAGTCACACAGCGTCGCTTTAGAAACTCGGGAACGTCATCCGGAGCGATTGTAAAGCGCCAGGCGATATTGCCGGAAAAACGTGCGGTCGGGCTTCCCGGCACGGCATAGCGCGCGCTGGACCACACGCCGTCAGCCCCGACAATCAGGTCGTAATCCTGAAAGGTGATGCCTGCGAGAATGGACTTGCTGACCGCTTCCAGCCGTTTGCCCAGATGCAGGTGGCAGAGCGGATTACGCTTGACGGCGGCAAGCAGCGCCTGTTGCAAGGTTGCACGATGCAGCACGCCATAGGGGGCGCCCCAGCGCTTTCGCGCGACATCCCGCATGGGCAGCGAGACCAGTCGCTTGAGCGAAAGGCCGGAGGCAAGGTCCACCGTTTCCGGCTCCAGCCATTGCGCTTCGATCTGCGGCAGCACATCGAGCGCGGCCAGAATGCGGGCCGCATTGGGCGAAATTTGAAGGCCTGCCCCAACCTCATCCAGCTGTTCGGCCTGCTCCAGAATATCGCAGCGCACGCCAAATCTGGCAAAAGAAAGAGCAGCGGTGAGACCGGCAACGCCGGCACCGATGATCGCAACGGATTTTACGGGCATGGAAAGCCCCAGTCAGAAGAAGAGGTTAGGCTGCCTTCACATGGAAGACGCAGCCGGGCGGGTTGGTCTGTGTGGCCTTCAGCGACGGATTGTAGCGGTACAACGTCGAGCAGTAGGAACAGACCTTTTCATTATCGTCACCCATATCGATGAAGATATGCGGATGGTCATAGGGAACGGATGCGCCAGTGCACATGAATTCCTTGACGCCGATTTCGATTGCGCTGTGTCCGCCATCGTTCTGGAAGTGGGGAATGGTATGACCGGCCATGTTCGTCTCCAAATGCAACATCGTGATTGAGCGCAACGCTCAGCTTTTGCGGATATGTAGCGTCAAATGCTTTTCACCTCCACAGAAAACATCGCAGAATATGTTCAACCGTGCGATTTCCTGACATATGGTGCGGCAAAAAGGATGTCTTTGATGAATCTCAATGTGCCCCAATTTTCTCACTTCACCCGTGATGGTCTGCAACTGGCCTATTTCGATGAGGGCGACCCGTCCGGTGCACCGGTTCTGCTGATTCACGGCTTTGCCTCCAGTGCTGCGGTCAACTGGGTGCATCCCGGCTGGGTCAAGACGCTGGGCGATGCGGGCTATCGGGTCATTGCCATCGACAATCGCGGCCACGGCGCCAGCGACAAGCCGCATGATGCGGATGCCTATTACCCCGCCGTCATGGCAGACGATGCCGTCGGCCTGCTCAACCATCTCGGCATTTCGGAGGCCCATGTCATGGGTTACTCCATGGGCGCGCGCGTATCCGCCTTCGTGGCCATGGCCCACCCGGAGCGGGTTCGTTCGCTAGTATTCGGCGGCCTTGGCATCGGCATGGTGGATGGCGTGGGCGATTGGGACCCGATTGCGGATGCCCTTCGCGCACCCTCGCTCGATGTCGTCACCCATGAGCGTGGCCGCATGTTCCGCGCCTTTGCCGATCAGACCAAGAGCGACCGCATCGCCCTTGCCGCCTGTATCGAAACCTCCCGCGTGCTGGTGACCCGAGAGGAAGCGGCAAAAATCGATATGCCGACGCTGATCGCCGTGGGTACCAAGGACGATATCGCCGGTTCCGGCCAGGAGCTCGCCGACCTCATGCCGCATGCGAAAGCCATCGACATTCCGGGCCGCGACCACATGCTGGCCGTCGGAGACCGGGTCTTCAAGGCGGCGGTTCTGGAATTTTACCGGGAATTCGACGCTTAAGAAGAATCATTTTCCAAAAAGCTTTCAGAAAAACTGATGCTTTCGCGTCTTTAACCGCGTTGGTAAATCACCATTTCTAGGTGACGCTTTTTTCTGTATAAAAGAACGGCACCAATTCAAGGGAGACCATTCATGGTCGCACGCACTGAGGCACGCCATCAGGATCAGCTTTCCGTTGTTGATCCAATTTGGGGAAGTCTGCTGAATGAGGCGCGCGCGGCGGCATCGCAAGATCCGCTGCTGTCTGCCTTTTTCTATTCCACGATTTTGAACCATCATTCGCTGGAACAATGCGTCATCTACCGTATCTGTGAACTTCTGGACCACCCGGACATGCAGGCCGTGCTGCTGCGCCAGACCTTCGAGGAGATGCTCGACGACTGGCCGGAATGGGGCTCAATTCTGCGCGTCGATATTCAGGCCGTCTACGACCGTGACCCTGCCTGCACCCGCTTTATGGAACCGGTTCTATATTTCAAGGGTTTCCATGCCATCCAGACCCACCGTCTCGCCCATTGGCTACTGAACAATGGCCGACGCGATTTTGCACTCTACCTGCAAAGCCGCGCATCAAGCGTTTTCCAGACGGATATCAATCCGGCAGCACGTCTCGGTAAAGGCCTGTTCCTTGATCACGCCACCGGCCTCGTCGTCGGTGAAACCGCCGTTATCGGCGATAATGTCTCCATTCTGCATGGCGTGACCCTTGGTGGTACCGGCAAGGAAGGCGCGGATCGTCATCCGAAAATTCGCAGCGGCGTGCTGATTGGCGCTGGCGCGAAAATCCTTGGCAACATCGAGATCGGCAGCTGCTCGCGCATCGCCGCAGGCTCCGTCGTGCTGAAGCCTGTTCCGCCCAACGCCACCGTGGCCGGTGTGCCGGCCCGCGTCGTTGGAGATGGCGGATGCAACGAGCCTTCGCGCATCATGGACCAGATCATCGGTGCCGACATCTGACGTTTGTCCATTCATCGACGTCCGTGTGTTTCACGCGGACGTTTTTACGGCTCCACTTTACTTTCGCCTTTAAGCCATGCCAAAAGCGGCGAAACGTGAACCGCACAGGAGAACAGTGGTGAAAGCCGAAGAAATCAAAAAGCTCGACGCCTATTTCAAGCGCACCTTCAGCGACAAGATGGTCGTAAAGGCCCGCCCGCGCAAAGACGATTCGGCAGAAGTCTACATCGGCGAAGAATTTCTCGGCGTCGTTTACCTCGATGACGAAGACGGCGACCGCTCCTACAATTTCTCCATGGCAATCCTGGACGTCGACCTCTGATCACCACCCGGTGACAGCATCAATTTCAAACCGCCCGCGACGAAAGTCTGCGGGCGGTTTTGTTTTATGGGGTTAGTGCGAGACCCGCGACCTCCAGAGTTGTACGCTCAAAATTTTCACGTATGTTCCCGGGAATACTCAACGTCATTCACGGATATTATTTTGAGCGCAGTACATTTTCATTTCATCGAAACCGAGCCGTCCATCACCACAAACGCACAGCCTCTTAGCCTGCCTGCTGAGGAACGCAGCCGCATCGACAACCATTGGCAAAAGGTCAACGCAGATGGCCGGTTCTTCAACGGAAAAGCTCTTGCGGCCACCCAGCTTAAGCTGGATGACGCCCCGGCCATTCAGATCAGCACCAGCGATTATGCGCACTATCTCTATTCCAACGCCTACCCCACGGCGACGCCTTGCCGTATCGTCTATTGCGGCGCGGCTATCGTGACCTCTGACGATCACCTTGTGCTGGGTGAAATGGCGTCCTCCACTTCCTCGCCCGGTCGCATACAGTTCGTTGCCGGAAATGTGGAGATCGCCGAGGACGGCACGATCAACAGCCGGGACTGCTGCGAACGTGAGGTGACTGAAGAAGTCGGCGCGCAGTTTCTGCATAATGCGACAGAGTTCAAACCGCTCTGCATTAAGACGGGCGGAAATGGCGACCATGTCGGCATATTCTACCGCCTGCGCCTGAACATGACGGCACAACAGGCCAAATCTGCCTTCGCAGATCATCTTGCGGCACTGGCAGCAAGAAACGAGAAACCGGAATTGCCACATATCCATCTGCTGCCTTTGACGCCGGATGCGGTGGAGGCCTTTTGCGCAACCCACGCCACCCAGATGGTCGATTACCTTACACCCCTGCTGACCGAGCATTTGCCGCAAATTCGCTCTTTGTGAGCCTTCTAAAACAGCCGATTCTTTTCGGGAAAACGCTGCGGAACAAATTCTTGCCTGCTCCGTTTATTTCTCGTCCCCCGATGAAGCGTGGGATTTACGACCAACGGGACGCCCCCTGATCCCGTCCTAAATCCCACGCTTCCCCCTTTCCCAAAATTTGACGCGACGAATTGAACGAAGCTTTTCCACAGCGGCACCGTGACCTCTTCAGAAAAAATGTCATCGAAATGCAAAAAAGTGGAAATAGGCGCTTGCGGAGAATCCAGTGCCTGACTATAAGGGCGCCACACAGCGTACGCGCCCTTCGTCTATCGGTTAGGACGTCAGATTTTCATTCTGAAAAGAGGGGTTCGACTCCCCTAGGGCGTACCACTCTCCTCATTATATCAGCGTGATACAGGCGTTTGTTAAACCAACGCTCAAGCGTGGCTGTGCATATTTCGCAAATATCCGACTAAGCTTTTACGGCGCGACGGCTGCGTCGAGTACGCGAAGCTGTACCCGTCTCTGACCCTGCCATTGCTCTGCACCCAGCGTGCCTGCAACGTGGATTTGACGCCCGCGGGCGTTCATCAGCATCTGGCCGAGCGGCGCATCGGCGGCGCGGAAAGCGATGCCATCCAGCCTTGAGCCATCCAGTGCTTCCAGCGTGATCTTCACATGCGAGGTGCCGACGACGCGGACATCGCGCAGGCGATGCGCGGGCACCGCGAAGATGGGTTGCGAATGGCCCGAGCCATACGGCCCCGCTTGCTCCATCTGCTCCACCAGTGCCAGCGTGGCGCCGGATGCGCCGATGGCACCATCTATCTTTAGCACGCTGTTTTCCACCAGCTGCGAAACCGTCTTCTGCGCCGCTTCTTCAAAGAAGGTGCGCAGGCGTCCGAGATTGCCGCGCTCCACCGTCAGACCAGCGGCCATGGCGTGGCCGCCGCCCTTGACCAGCAGACCGGCTTCCACGGCATTGCGCACCATGCGGCCCATATCGAAACCGTTGATGGAGCGTCCGGAGCCTGTTCCCTTGCCCTGCGAGTCAAAGGCGA
This sequence comes from Agrobacterium vacciniicorymbosi, assembly GCF_040427045.1. NCBI lineage: Bacteria > Pseudomonadati > Pseudomonadota > Alphaproteobacteria > Hyphomicrobiales > Rhizobiaceae > Agrobacterium > Agrobacterium vacciniicorymbosi. The sequence continues at coordinate 127,901 of NZ_JBETMF010000001.1, read as the reverse complement.
TGGCAAAGGCGGGGCGGCGGAAACGGTCTTTTAGACGGGAGGCCAGAAGCCCGACGATGCCCGGGTGCCAGTTTTCGCGCGCCGTTACGATCACGCCCGCGCCGGAGCCATCTCCATATTCGAACAGCGCCTCGGCTTCCGCTTCTGCCAGCATGGCAGCTTCCATGGCTTGGCGTTCACGGTTCAGCTCATCCAGCTTTTCGGCAATGACCTCGGCCTGCGCCTCATCATCCAGCGTCAGTAGGCGGCTGCCGAGTGCGGCGTCACCGATGCGTCCGCCGGCATTGATGCGAGGTCCGACCAGAAAGCCGAAGTGATAGGGCGTTACCGGCCCGCCGAGCCCGGCTTTTTTGAACAAGGCTGCAAGGCCCGCATTCTTCATGTGGCGAGCGGCGATCAGTCCCTTCACCACATAGGCGCGGTTCAGACCCTTCAGCGGCACCACATCGCACACCGTCGCCAGCGCCACGATGTCGAGATAGGACAAGAGGTCCAGCGTATAGGCACGGCTATCGCGCTGGTCCTTCAGCACGCGCAGCGTGGCGACCAGCACGAGAAACACGACGCCAGCGGCGCAGAGATGCCCCTGCCCCGACAGATCGTCCTCCCGGTTCGGATTGACCAGCGCCACCGCTGGCGGCAACTCGGTACCGACCTGGTGGTGGTCGATGACGACGACATCGGTTCCGGCATCCCGCGCGGCGGCGAGAGACTCATGGCTGGTGGAGCCGCAATCGACAGTAATGATGAGCGTCGCGCCATTGGCGGCAAGCTGCTGCATGGCGGCGGGGTTTGGGCCGTATCCTTCGAAAATACGATCAGGAATGTAGATTTGCGGCTCCAGCCCAAAATGGTGCAGGAAGCGATACATCAGCGCCGAAGACGACGCGCCATCGACATCGTAGTCGCCGAAAATCGCGACCTTCTCACTGCGCTTGATAGCAACGGCAATGCGCTCGGCTGCCGTTTCACAATCGGTCAGGGTCAGCGGGTCGGGCATGAGCGAGCGGATGGTGGGGTCGAGAAAGGCGGGAGCATCATCGACGCCGACACCCCGGCCTGCCAGCACGCGGGCGACCAGTTCGGGAATGCCGTGAACCTGCGACATGGCCAGAGCGCGGTTCTGCCCGGCCTGATCCAGCCGCGACATCCACTTCTGCTCCGTTGCCGACCGATCCACACCGAGAAAAGCTCTCGGCACGGTATCGACCGCTTCAATCATCGCCATATGTCAGCTAATCCATTCAGCCCGTTGTTTGATTATGGGCTAAAGGCGGAAGCTGGCTTTTTCAAGTGCTAATCTGCGCTGGCCCGGCTTACCACAGCGGCACGAAGATGAAGGCGGCAAAGCCACAGACCACGGCGGCGATGAGACACAGCGCCCGCCAGTCCCGTTCCTGGCCCTCGATTTCGAACTCAAGACTGCGTAGATTGTCGTTTGCGCCAATCCGGCGCGGTTTTCTGCTGGCATCGGGACGAGAAAAATGATCGTCCTTGAACAGTATCGTCGCTTTCACGGCCGCGCCTCCCATCGCTTGGTGAACATGCATCAGAGTAACATTACAGCCGGTATTTTTGCAAAGTTTTCGATGTCAAAAATCCCGACAAAACCGTGAATACGGCTTCGCGTTCACGCGGCGCCGACGCGCCCGTGTCTTGCCTCATCAAACCCGGAGAGCGCACGCAGATGCGGACATGTCTCTGGTATGGTGTCGTCTCTGGCTTCGCATCTGCGTGGCCTCTGGTCATTCCAATTTCGAGTGTCCTCCACCGGCAGGCAGGCGTACCCGCCGGTGAAGATTGGGACTCGACCAGGCCGTCATTGGTCCCGGCTTCGCCCTATCGTCATTAAGCCTTCGTGCCCTTGTTCCGAACCCTGAATGGTTTCGGCGCTTGGGCCTTCGGGCCGCATCTGGCGGGCACGGTTGATTTCGGCCGAAAACCAAACCTTGCCCGCACCTCTTTCTGCTGATGTCTCGCGATACACCCGCAGACAGAGGTGGGGGAATTGTAAGTTGGCTTTTGGGTGTGTGGACGAAAAAATTTTGGAATTTTGCTGGATTTTTTATGTGGTTGATTTTATTTATTTTTATTGAAAACGGTTGGCTGCGGATTACCTCTCCCCTTGTGGGAGAGGAAGAAAAATCATGATCTTAGCGCAAGCTAAGTCATAGATTTTTCAGGTGAGGGGTTGCATCTTGCGCCGAGATCAACTTGGGGCATAGCGCAATGGTGCATCATCATCAGCCACCACCGGTCAATCGCATCCGCGCACGGACGATGCGAAAAAACGCAACACTTGCGGAAAACATGTTGTGGCAAGCCCTACGCGATGGGAAGCTGGAAGGCTTCAAATTTCGACGTCAGGTCCCCCTGCACAACGTCATCGTTGACTTCGTGTGTTTCGAAAACAAGCTTATTATTGAAGTGGATGGCTCGCAGCACGCCGAAAGTAAAGCAGACGAAAAACGTGACGCATTTTTGCGGGAAAATGGCTTTCGGATTTTGCGGTTCTGGAATGACGAAATCGAGCGAAATCTCGATTTCGTATGTCTCTCCATTTTGACCCAATTGAAACGTGGAGAAGTCGCAGACCCCTCACCTGAAAAATCTATGACTTAGCTTGCGCTAAGATCATGATTTTTCTTCCTCTCCCACAGGGGGAGAGGTAACACGCCGCACCGTCTCAGCTGGTGAAATCTTACCACCACTTGGCAGGCGTAAACTTACCTGCCGCCTGTTCAATCGCATAGGCCGTCTTGAACAGCGTCTCTTCCTCGAACGGCTTGCCAATGAGCTGGAGGCCGAGCGGCAGGCCCTTGCCATCCAGACCGGCGGGGACCGACATGGCGGGAAGACCGGCCATGTTGACGGTGATGGTGAAGACGTCCTGAAGGTACATTTTCACCGGATCCGCAGCCAATTCCTTGTCGCCGATTTCGAAGGCGGACGATGGCGTGATCGGAGCGAGAACCGCATCGACGCCTTCGTGGAAGACGGTTTCGAAATCGCGCTTGATCAGCGTGCGGACCTTCTGGGCCTTCAGATAATAGGCATCGTAATAACCGGCAGACAGCACGTAAGTGCCGACCATGATGCGGCGCTTGACTTCCGAGCCGAAACCGGCAGCGCGGCTCTTCTCGTACATGTCGGCAATGTCCTTGCCATCGACGCGCAGGCCGTAGCGAACGCCGTCGTAACGGGCTAGGTTGGACGACGCCTCAGCAGGTGCGACGATGTAATAGGCTGGCAGTGCGTATTTGGTGTGCGGCAGCGAGATATCGACCACTTCGGCACCGGCGTCTTTCAGCCATGCCACGCCCTGTGCCCAGAGCTTTTCGATTTCTTCCGGCATGCCTTCGACGCGGTATTCCTTGGGAATGCCAATGCGCAGGCCCTTCAGCGACTGGCCAATGGCCTTCTCATAATCCGGCACCGGCAGATCGACGGAGGTCGTGTCCTTGGCATCGACGCTGGCCATGGATTTCAAAAGGATAGCAGCATCGCGCACGTCGCGGGCAATTGGGCCAGCCTGATCCAGCGAGGATGCGTAAGCCACGATACCCCAGCGAGACACGCGGCCGTAGGTTGGCTTTATGCCGACCGTGCCGGTGAAGGCTGCGGGCTGGCGAATGGAGCCCCCCGTATCGGTGGCCGTTGCGCCGGCGCACAGATGCGCGGCAACAGCAGCAGCCGAACCACCCGAAGAGCCGCCGGGCACGAGATTCTTGTCCGAACCATTCGCACGCCAAGGGTTGATGGCCGGGCCGTAATAGGAGCTTTCATTGGACGAGCCCATGGCGAACTCATCCATGTTGAGCTTGCCGAGCATGACGGCCCCGGCGTCCCACAGGTTCTGCGTCACGGTGGATTCGTATTTCGGCTTGAAGCCATCCAGAACGTGGCTGCAGGCCTGCGTGTGAATATCGCGAACGGCGAATAGGTCCTTGACGCCGAGCGGAATGCCTTCCAGCGCACCGGCATTGCCAGCGGCCAGCTTCTCATCGGAAGCCTTGGCCATCTCGCGCGCCTTTTCAGGCGTGACCGTGACATAGGTGTTCAGCGCTTCATTGGCGGCATCGACTGCGGACAGATAGGCTTCCGTCAGTTCTACGGCGGTGAAGTCCTTGGCCTTCAGCTTATCGCGCGCTTCGGCAATGGTCAGGCTGGTAAGATCGGTCATATCGGCAACGGCTTTCGAAATTTTTTAAATCGGACGGGCAGGAATAAACCGTGGGCAGGGTTTACTCGACCACCTTCGGGACGAGGAAGAAATTGCGGTCTGTATTGGGCGCATTGGCGACGATGTCGTCCGCCTTGTTGCCATCACTCACCACGTCGGCGCGCTTCTTCATCGCAACCGGGGTGACCGATGTCATGGGCTCGACGCCATCGACATTCACTTCCGAAAGCTGCTCCACGAAACCGAGAATGCCATTCAACTGGCCAAGCATGATGTTGGCCTCTTCTTCGTCAACGGCAATACGGGCAAGGCGCGCAACGCGCTTCACGGTGGCGAGATCAACGGACATGGTTCTACTCCGGACAAGAATTTTCCTACCCGCTATAATGACCGCGCCCGCAGTTCGCAACCATCATCGCCGCCAGAAACAGTGGTGAAAATAATATTCGCCTTATGCGGGAACATTTTTTCCATACGCGAGTTTTCGCGCCGGGGAATTCCTTCCCTTTATTATAAGCAAACTCATTGCAGCAGGAAGCGGGGTTGGGGCCTGTTCATTTTTCAAGCGCCACAGCGTTTCTCGATCATGCTGTTTTAACGGGGGTTAAACATGAATTTCGACATGTCAAAAGTGCGTCACCCGAAAGAGAAGGCGTATGGATTTCTCACCTTGCTCATCGGCACACTGGTGTGGATGAGTGTTGCCGCAGCCATCCTATACATTGCTACAACGGACAGCATCGCAATCCTTTTTGCCGTGCTATTTTATATTCTCATCATCTGGTTCTTTTCATACGTCGCACGCGCCTTGGTGCGCGCTTACATGATCGGTCACTATGTTCTGGTCAGCGAGGTACAGTTTCCTCATCTTCACAAGATGGTGGCTGACGGCGCACAGAAATTGGGCCTAAAAGAAGTGCCGCAGGCCTTTGTCTATAATTCCAGCGGCGTAATGAATGCCATGGCGCTGACGCTGGTCGGGCGCTCACGCTACATCTGGCTAACATCGGCCCTGATCGATTCCGACGACGAAGAGCAGGTGAGATTCGTGATCGGTCACGAGCTGGGCCACCATGTTGCGGGCCATCTGGACGAGCCATGGAGCTTCCTGCGTTTGCCCGGCCTGATCATTCCGTTTCTGGGACAGGCATATTCCCGCGCCCGGGAACTGACCTGCGACCGCGTCGGGCTTGTCGTTTCCGGTGACATGAAGGCATCGCGCACAGCACTTCAGATGCTGGCCTGCGGCAGCGCCAAGCTGAACGCCCAGATGAACCCGAATGCGTTTGAAGAGCAGGACAAGATGGTGCCGTCCATTGCCGGTTTCTTCCTGACGATCTTCTCGCTATACCCACGCCACACGCGCCGGGTGGCGGCACTGAGTGAGTGGAGAAATGCGCTGAGCGGCATTTCGTCTGCGCCATCCCGCCCCGTGCAGACCGGACGGGTTGAACCGCAGATCGCTTGAGGCATGTAGAAACAGAAAAGCCCGATATGCGATCTGCATATCGGGCTTTTGCTTTTTTAGAACTCCAGCGTGTGTCCGACGCTTGGCGTATCCACGCGGCTTTCCGAGCCTTCCATGCCGGTGACGAACTTTTCCGGGGTCTGGTCGATGATCGGGAACGTGCCATAGTGGCAGGGCACGACGTTGCGGAACTTGAAGAAACGCTGGCAGGCGAGAGCTGCGACCGCGCCGCCCATGGTGAAGCGGTCACCAGTGGGAACGAGGCCGATGTCTGGCTCGTGCAGCTCATTGATGAGCGCCATGTCAGAGAAGATATCCGTATCGCCCATGTGATAGACCGTCGGGCCGTCTTCGAAATGCAGCATCAGGCCGTTGGCATTGCCGAGTGCGTGGCTGACGCCGTCTTCGGTAACCTGCGCGGAGGAATGCAGCGCGTTGGTGAAGGTGGCGGAAAAGCCATCGAAGCCAACCGTGCCGCCGGTGTTCCCCATCTCAAGCTTAGCGACGCCCTTGGAGCCCAGCCATGCGGCGAGATCGGCATTGGCAAGCACGGTCGCGCCGGTGTCCTTGGCCAACTGGATGGTATCGCCCACATGGTCACCGTGGCCGTGGGTCAGCAAAATATGGGTGATGCCGCTGGCGACGTCCTTGGCATTCTGGTCGGCGAAGCTTGAGTTTCCGGTGAAAAACGGATCGATGAGGATTTTTGCCTTACCGGTTTCGAGGCGGAATGCGGAATGGCCGAGCCAGGTGAGTTTCATGGAAGTTCTCCTTTGTATTACCGATATATTATGACATAGGACGGGCCATACAACCGCCCTCGATTTAATTTGGAATTGCGAACATGGCCGCTGATGATGACGAATATGTGTATGACGAAGCGACCGGTGAATGGCGCCCTGCCTCAGAGGTAGCGGCACAGGCGGCAAAGGCCAACGAGGTTCGCGATGCCAGCGGTACGCTTCTGGTCGATGGTGATTCCGTGACCTTGATCAAGGATTTGAAGGTAAAGGGTGCGGGAACAACTTTGAAGCAGGGCACCGTGATAAAGTCCATTCGCCTGACGGACAATCCAGAAGAAATCGATTGCCGCCACGATGCCATCAAGGGTCTCGTGCTGCGCACCGAATTCGTACGCAAACGCTGAGAAGAGCCGATGGCGACGCTGACGATAGAGGAACTGGTGGATTTTCTGCAGCCGGGACAGGCCATTGCCGGGCTGGACCTGGGCACCAAGACCATCGGTCTTGCCATGTCCGATCTTTCGCGGCGTTTCGCCACCCCTCGCCCGGTCATCAAGCGCGTTAAATTCACGCCGGATGCACAGACGCTCCTGGACTTCGCTCAGAAGGAAAAGGTCGCAGCCTTCATTATCGGCCTGCCGGTCAATATGGATGGGTCATCCGGACCGCGGGTGCAGGCCACGCGGGCATTCGTGCGCGCCATGAGCGAAAAGACCGACCTGCCCTTTATTTATTGGGATGAACGTCTTTCAACGGTCGCGGCAGAACGGGCACTACTGGAGATGGATGTTTCCCGCGCCAAGCGCGCCGAACGGATCGATTCGGCTGCTGCCAGCTTCATTCTTCAGGGTGCGCTGGACAGGCTGTCCGGTCTTGGCAAAACGGCTGGCTCTTTCGAGGGCTGACGCCCGCGCCACCATGCGGCAATGACCTTACGCTTGCGAAACCCGATGATCGCGAAAACGACGATGCTATCTACCGCGATGGCGCGCATGACCAATGGTGGGATTGTTTCCGGCGGAATGCCCAGCACGTTGCCGTAAATTTGGAAGACGAGATCATGCGCCTGCCGGGTGAGCATGAAAATGCCGAAGCTCATGTCGTAATAGGACAGGCTGTACCAGCTGCCCAGCAGCGCAATCGGCCCGGCCCAGAGAATGAGAAACCACTTCATGCCATCTGCCCCCGCGCAAAGACGGTATCAGGAATTGCGGCAAGCACGCCCCAGCGCAGACACGCCATAAGGCACAGGTTCATCGTCGGAACATCGATGTCCAACGGCAGCATGGCGAAGAACGTCATCATGACGATCAAGGATATCCAGCGGGTCACGGCGGTTCCTTTGCATACGCCCACAGGCGCATGGTTAATAATTCCTTAATACAATGATCCCACCAATTCTTATGGGCAAATAAAAGTTGGTGACATGGTTAACAAATGTGGGATGGCTGTGGATAAGGTCATTGCAGTCAACGCAATAACGCAGGCTGGAGCCATAGGCTCCGCCTAGAACAAGAAAATTCTAATATTTATTTCATCAGCCGTAAACGCCGCGCACGATCCGCTTCACGGCGGTGCCGATCTTGTCCCAATCCCTGGCACTTTTCAGCCCGACACCGGCGAATTGCCCACTCGTGGCAGCGGAGATGACGAGATGCTGGATGGCCGCGAAAATCACCGCGTTGACGGCAGCGGTATCGATGCCCTTCGGCGCTTCGAGCGAGCCGCGCATACGCTCCAGCCACTTGGCCAGTGCCTTGGCGCGGGCATCAGCCAGCTGCTTGACCTGCGGCGTGTTTTCCGAAACTTCCCAGGCCACGATTTTGCATACGAGCGGATCGCTGCGCAGCGCTTCGATGTAATAAAGCGCCAGCTTTTCCATGAGATCACCATAGGTCAGCAAAAACATGCCGCCCGTGTCTTCGGGAATACGATCCTTGACCCACGAGCCCAGGTCTTCACCAATGGCCGAAACCAGACCTTCCAGCCCGCCGAAATAACGATAGATCAGCTGCTTGTCACACCCTGCACGACGTGCGACAGCATTGATGCCAAAACCCTGAAACCCCTCCTCCGCCAGCAAACCCTTGGCCGCCGCAAAAATCGCCTTCTCCGTCGCAGCGCGATCCTTGATGCGCTTTTCCGGTACGGCAGGTGTTATCAGGGCAGCAGTGCCATCGATGGCCAGCATGATCGCGCGATTCTCCGTGTGGTGACGTGATCAACGGAGTTAGCAAAGGGTTAATTTGTCGGCAATGCGGGGGATGGCTGGGAGCTGAAGGTAGTTGTGGATGAAGCGGGGAAGGCTTTCAAAACTCATATGACCCCATTATGACTTTCAACTCTTGAGAGAATGAAAGACAAAATACATGTCTCTTATACACAATGAGCAAACCAAACTTCTGGCGAATTCTCTTGATCGAGCGTCCACCGCTTGCGTGGTTGCTGGCCTGATTGCTCCCGCTGCTTAAGTATCGCCAACCACATGCCGGGCTCACCCGGACTATCCATCAGCACCACTATTGGAACAGTGATTTGGCTTTCCGCAGCAGTTGTATAAAATTTGTTGGCAAGACGCACCCTTGGAGGGTTGAGATCATGACTGGAATGGAACTCTTCTTCTATGTCGCCTTGCCGGTGAGTATCGTTACCGCTGGCTGGGTTGCCGTCCGCCTGAATGAACGCAATGCTAAAAAGACGCGGCTGCATCCGGGTGAGTAACTTTGCGCTGAGTATAAGTCTTATCGGCGTTTCCTGAACTGCCGATAAAGCTCTCAAATTGTCATCCGCCACGTCAGCAAACCGACCTGCTCCAGATCGCTGAGATCAAACGCAACAGCCTATCGAAAGACTTGGCGCTTGGTTGCTTCGATGTGCTGACGCTGCTCAAATAATCGCGTGATCAAAAAGCCTTCGGAAGACCAGCCTGTTTCAGCGTCTCATTTGCGGTGTGGCGAGACTTGGTGCCGTGGTCGATTGTGAAGTGCCTGTTGGTCAGTGGGCTGAACCATATTTCGTGATCGCCTTTGCCTCCTCTTACGAAATAACATCCCGCTTCAGTCAGAAGCAGTTTCAGTTCGCGCAGAAAACCGGCCATGGCGGTTAAAAAGCCGGGTTAGGAATTTTTGCGAGATGTTCAGCCATGAAATGAATGGGTATCTCCGGCAAATCTGAATCGACGCCGTTGAGTTCAATCAGATCAGAAATGGCTGCCAGGACCTTCTTTTCCAGAAGCTCTACGGTTTCCGCTTCCACAGCAAGGCCATCTATATCGTGACTTGAGGCTACCCAGACGGCTGCTTCTTCATCCCACAAGGCACGCACGATAATAGAAACGGTCTTCATGCGAGATCACTCCCCGAATTGCCCAGAACTTTCCTCACTATCTAAGAGAAAGTCTTTCGAATTCCTATGGTGTTGCCATCAAAAATAGAAAGATGCCGTCTACCTCACGCCGCAGGCGGATACAGCAGATCGATAATATAGGTTGGGTCGAACCGGCTATCCAGCATACCGTAAGTATGGCGCCAGCCGCCGGCCAGGCGGGTTTCCAGAAACGCGTCGGCGATGCGGCCGGCGCCGATGCGGCAGAGTTCGGCGGCGGCGGCGGCAAGGGCGAATTGTTCGACCAGCAGGCGGGCCGCACCTTCGTCACGTTCGCAGAGTGCAATGGCTGCGCGCAGGACTTCGGTGGTTTTCTTGCCGGATGGGCCGAGGTCGCGTTCGAGCGTTTCGAAGACGAGGTCGAACAAATCCTTGCCGCGCTGGAGAACGCGCAGCACATCGAGCGCCATGACGTTGCCGGAACCCTCCCAGATGGCGTTCACAGGGGCTTCGCGATAATGGCGGGCGATAGGGCGGTCTTCGACGTAGCCGCTGCCGCCGAGGCTTTCCATGGCTTCATAGATCAAGGCTGGCGCAATCTTGCAGCACCAGTATTTGACGATGGGCGTCATGACGCGGGCGTAAGCCGCTTCTGCCGGATTGTTGCGGGCGCTATCGAAGGCCGCAGCAAGGCGGAAGGAGAGAGCGGTTGCTGCCGCGACATCCAGTGCCATATCGGCCAGAACGCGCGTCATCACCGGCTGTGTAACCAGCGGTTTGCCGAAGACGTTGCGGCCCCGGGCGAAATGCACCGCTTCCGCCAGCGAGGCGCGCATCATGCCGGAAGAGGCCAGCGCGCAGTCCAGCCGCGTCAATGTCACCATGTCGAGAATTGTGCGGATGCCGCCACCGGGATCGCCGAGCAGATAGCCGAAGGCATCCGTGAATTCGACTTCGGCAGAAGCGTTGGAGCGGTTGCCGAGCTTATCCTTCAGACGCTGGAAATGCAGGCCGTTAGCGGATCCATCTTCCAGAAAACGCGGCACCAGGAAGCAGCCCATGCCATCGCCCATCTGGGCCAGCATGACAAAGCCATCGCTCATGGGTGCGGACAGGAACCATTTGTGGCCGGACAGACGATAGATGCCCTCGCCCACCCGCTCGGCAGTCGTACGGTTGGCGCGAACATCGGTGCCGCCCTGCTTTTCCGTCATGCCCATGCCGATGGTGACGGCGGTCTTCTGCATGGCGGGCTTTTGAGAGGAATCATATTTGCGCGACAGGATTTTCGGCGCCCATTCCTGCTGCACGCGCGGCGATGTCATCATGGCCGCAACGGAGGCGTGCGTCATGGTCAGCGGGCAAAGGTGCCCTGCCTCCAGCTGCGATGTCAGATAGAACTTTGTCGCGCGGGCCTTATGTTCGTTGCCGCGCGTTTCCGGCGTATTTTCCCAGGCGCTGCTGTGCAGGCCGGATGCCATGGAACGCCGCATCAGGGCGTGCCATGCCGGGTGAAACTCCACCTGATCCAGTCGCTCGCCGCGTGGGCCATGGGTGTGCAGTTTGGGCGTGCTGACATTGGCCATGCGCGCAAGTTCCTGCGCTTCCGCCGATGTCACATAGCGGCCAATCTGGTCGAATTCATCACGCAGCGGGCGCGAAAGACTGGAGGTCAAATCCACGATCAACGGGTCTGAGCGATAGGCATTGATGCCGGACCAGAGGTTAGGCTGGTTCAATTCGGCAAGCTGTTCTTCGGTCCGGTTCATATTCGTCATCGCGTGGCTATATCGGGATTCGCATTTTATTGCATGTATTAGGTCTGGCACGGCTTATCGCATGCTTGCCGACAAAGCCACCTGTCTTTATAGACCCGGTGACTAAAGCCAGAGCCTTGCCACACGCTCTATTGCGACCCGGAGGACATTTTCCATGGTCTATTATCCCCACCGCCACCTGCTTGGCATCAAGGGGCTTTCCCATCAGGATATCACCACTCTTCTCGACAAGGCCGACGAGGCGGTGAAAATCAGCCGTCAGCGGGAAAAGAAGACATCCACCCTGCGCGGGCTCACCCAGATCAACCTGTTCTTCGAAGCCTCCACCCGCACGCAATCGTCCTTCGAACTTGCCGGGAAGCGGCTGGGCGCTGATGTGATGAACATGTCGGTGGGCAATTCATCCGTCAAAAAGGGTGAAACGCTGATCGATACGGCCATGACGCTGAACGCCATGCGCCCTGATGTGCTGGTGGTGCGCCATTCTTCAGCGGGCGCCGCTGCACTTCTGGCGCAGAAGGTGGCCTGCTCCGTGGTCAATGCGGGAGATGGCCAGCATGAACATCCGACACAGGCGCTGCTGGATGCACTGACGATCCGCCGCGCCAAGGGCACGCTGTCTGGCATGACGGTGGCGATTTGCGGTGACGTGCTGCATTCGCGCGTGGCGCGCTCCAACATCATTCTGTTGAACCAGATGGGTGCGCGCGTTCGCGTCGTCGCCCCACCGACGCTTCTGCCATCGGGCATCGCAGATATGAGCGTGGAAGTGTTCCACGACATGAAGGAAGGCTTGAAAGGTGCAGACGTCGTCATGATGCTGCGCTTGCAGCGCGAGCGCATGTCCGGTTCCTTCGTGCCTTCGGTGCGCGAATATTTCCATTATTACGGGCTGGATGCCGAAAAGCTGAAGGCTGCCAAGGAGGATGCACTCGTGATGCACCCCGGCCCCATGAACCGCGGCGTCGAAATCTCATCCGAAGTGGCCGATGGTCCGCAGAGCGTCATCGAAAGCCAGGTGGAAATGGGGGTCGCCGTACGCATGGCCGTGATGGAAACGCTGCTTCTTTCGCAAAATCAGGGAGAGCGCGTATGAGCACCGTTCTCAAAAATGTTCGCATCATCGACCCATCCCGCAATCTGGATGAGCTCGGAACGATCATCATTGGTGCCGACGGCACGATCCTCGCCGCTGGCAAGGATGCGCAGAACCAGGGCGCGCCTGAAGGCGCGACGGTGCGCGATGCCAAGGGGCTGATTGCAACACCTGGTCTAGTGGACGCCCGCGTTTTCGTGGGCGAACCGGGTGCGGAACACCGCGAAACTATCGAATCCGCTTCGCGTGCTGCGGCAGCGGGTGGCGTGACCAGCATGATCGTGATGCCGGATACCGACCCCGTCATCGATGACATCGCGCTAGTGGAATTCGTGAAGAAGACCGCGCGCGACAAGGCGCTGGTCAACATCTACCCGGCAGCGGCCCTGACCAAGGGGCTGCGCGGCGAAGAAATGACCGAATTCGGCATGCTGAAGGAAGCGGGTGCCGTTGCCTTTACCAATGGCCGCAAAGCGCTGTCGGATACGCTGGTGCTGCGACGTGCCATGACCTATGCGCGTGAACTGGACGCGGTGATTTCGCTTGAGACCCGTGACCAATATATCGGCCATGGCGACATGAATGAGGGTCTGTTTGCGAGCTGGCTCGGTCTATCGGGCATTCCGAAAGAAGCGGAGATCATTCCGCTGGAACGAGATCTCCGCATCGCGGCGCTGACCCGTGCCAGCTACCATGCCGCCAAGATTTCCGTGCGCGAATCTGCCGAAGCGATAAAGCTGGCGAAGAGCCGTGGCGTGAAAGCCACCTGCGGCATTTCCATCAACCACCTGACGCTGAATGAAAACGACATCGGCGAATACCGCACCTTCTTCAAGCTCTCCCCACCGCTGCGTTCGGAAGACGACCGCATGTCCATGGTGGATGCGTTGAAGGACGGCACCATCGACATCATCGTTTCATCGCACGATCCGCAGGATGTGGACACCAAGCGCCTGCCGTTTTCGGATGCTGCCAGCGGTGCCGTCGGGCTCGAAACCATGCTTGCGGCGGCGTTGCGCCTCTACCATAGCGACCAGGTGCCGTTGATGCGCTTGATCGACGCGCTCTCCACCCGCCCGGCGCAAATCTTCGGGCTGGATGCGGGAACGCTGAAACCGGGGGCGAAGGCCGACATCACGCTGATCGACCTCGATGAGCCATGGCTGGTGTCGGAGAAAAATCTGGTTTCGAGGTCCAAGAACACGCCATTCGAAGACGCCCGCTTTACCGGCCGCGCCGTTGCGACTTATGTTGCGGGGAAGCTGGTGCATTCCGTACAATAAGAATGACACGATAGGACCGAGGGGACCTTGCAATGACCACATTGACTGACTGGCAGACAGCGCCTGCGCTTCTCGCTCTTGCTGCCCTCATCGGCTACCTGCTTGGGTCCATTCCCTTCGGGTTGATCCTGACGCGGGCGGCGGGGCTGGGGGATGTTCGCAGTATCGGGTCGGGCAATATCGGTGCGACCAATGTTTTGCGCACCGGCAACAAGAAGCTGGCGGCGGCGACTTTGTTGCTGGATGCCTTGAAGGGCACGGCGGCGGTTTTGGTAGCCAATGCCTTATGGGGTTATGAGGCTTCGCTGGTTGCGGGGTTCTTTGCGTTTCTGGGCCACCTGTTTCCGGTGTGGCTGGGCTTTAAGGGCGGCAAGGGCGTTGCGGTTTATATCGGCGTGTTGCTGGGCATTGCGCCCATCATGATGCTGGCTTTTGCCTTGATCTGGCTCGCCACGGCTTTCCTGACGAAATATTCCTCTTTGTCCGCCTTGGTTGCAATGCTTGTCATTCCGGTTGCATTGTGGCTATTAGGTCCGCACAAGACAGCGCTTGTCATGACGCTGCTGAGTGTCATTTCCTGGTACATGCACCGGGAAAACATCAAGCGTCTGCTGGCGGGGACAGAAAGCAAGATCGGTAAAAAGGGCTGAGGCCAAGTGTCTCGCCCTGACGGGGGCGAGACATGCCGCATGATGGCGAAACAAAACGCGGTATTGCGCTGACCGAACGGCAACGCGTGGCATGGCTGCGGCTGATCCGCAGCGACAATATCGGCCCTGTCACCTTCCGCGAACTTATCAATCATTTCGGCAGTGCCGAAAAGGCGCTGGACGCCCTGCCCGACCTTTCGCGCCGGGGTGGAGCCGCCCGCAGCCCACGCATTGCCAGTGTTGCCGAAGCGGAACGGGAAATCGATGCCGCTGAGAAATTCGGCGCACGTTTCGTCGGCATCGGCGAGCCGGATTATCCGCCGGCGCTGCGGGAGATAGACGGCGCACCACCTATTATTTCCATGAAGGGTTCAGGCCGGACCGCGATCCGGCCTTCCATCGGTATCGTCGGTTCACGCAATGCCTCCATCAATGGCGCGAAATTTGCGGCCATGCTGGCGCGGCAATGTGGTCAGGCGGGCTATACCATCGCGTCAGGTCTTGCCCGGGGCATAGATGCCGCTGCGCATCACGCCAGCCTTACCACTGGCACGGTTGCCATGCTGGCGGGCGGGCTGGACAAGCCTTACCCGCCTGAAAATCTACGGCTGCTGGATGAGATATACGGCAATGGCGGTACCAGCATCAGTGAAATGCCTTTTGGCTGGGAGCCACGCGCGCGGGACTTTCCACGCCGTAACCGGCTGATTGCGGGTGTCTCCCTTGGCGTTCTGATCGTGGAGGCGGCGGATCGATCAGGCTCGCTGATTACGGCAAGACTTGCGGGCGAGTTCGGGCGTCTGGTGTTTGCAGTCCCCGGCTCACCGCTCGATGCCCGCTGCCATGGCACGAATAGGCTGATCAAGGACGGAGCGATGTTGGTGACGGAGGTCGCTGACATTCTGGATGCGCTGCGGCCTTTGATGGAGCCGACCTTGCCTATTCAGCACATTGCCAAGGAAAGTACCGAGGATATGGAAATATCACCGCCCGGTGACGATGACCGCAGCATCGTGGCCTCCGCGCTCGGGCCATCGCCGGTGGAGACCGATGACATTATCCGCCACACCGGGCTGCCAGCATCGACCGTTTATCTGGTGCTGCTGGAACTGGACATTGCGGGGCGTCTAAATCGGCATTCCGCGGGGCGGGTTTCGCTCATTATGGCCGACTGAAAGGTTGCGCCGGCCGGATTGAATATCTCCGGCCTCAATATAAGCCATTTCTATGAGGTAACATAGCATGTCGGCGCCCTCGCGTTCTGCAACGATGCGCAGTTCGGCGAGGATTTGCCTGATATAGGCGAGATTTTCCGACGTCTGTTGATCCCTGCTCTGGCTGCTGTTTTGTGCACTCACGACGATAGTCACCCCGGTTGAACTCATGGAAAGCGACGTTCGGACAAGAGCATCGCTTAAGTTGAGCAACCATAACTTGTTTATCTTTAATTGCAAATGAGAATTCAATCTACAATAGGTTGCATCTTGTTGTAATGGCAGAAAAACGCCCCTTGCCTCTTGACCCAAACGCATTACCTGTCCATGTCGAAATAAAGGTCGCTCTGTTGCACGTTGAAAAACGGCAAGGCATGTTAACGGGCAAGTTCCGAAAGAAGAAAATATGAAAGTTGTCGTCGTAGAATCCCCCGGGAAAATCAAGAGCATCAATAAGTACCTCGGTTCCGACTACAAGGTTCTCGCCTCCTTCGGTCACGTCCGTGATCTGCCGGCCAAGGATGGCTCAGTATTGCCAGACCAGGACTTCGAGATGAGTTGGGAGGTCGATACCGCCTCGCAGAAGCGGATGAAGGACATCGCCGATGCGGTGAAATCCTCCGACGGCCTGATCCTCGCAACCGACCCCGACCGCGAGGGAGAAGCAATTTCCTGGCACGTCCTGGACGTGTTGAGGAAAAAGCGCGTGCTGGGCGACAAGCCGGTAGAACGCGTCGTCTTCAATGCCATTACCAAGAAGGCCGTTCTCGACGCCATTGCCAACCCACGCGACATCAACATTCCGCTGGTGGACGCCTATCTCGCCCGCCGCGCGCTGGACTATCTCGTCGGCTTCAATCTTTCGCCGGTTCTGTGGCGCAAGCTGCCCGGTGCGCGTTCGGCTGGCCGTGTGCAGTCGGTGGCGCTGCGTCTGGTCTGCGACCGCGAGTCGGAAATCGAGCGTTTCGTTTCGGAAGAATACTGGAACATCTCCGCGCTTTTGAAGACGCCGCGTGGCGATGACTTCGAAGCCAAGCTGGTGATGGCCGATGGCAAGCGCCTGCAGGGCAAATCCATCAAGACCGGAGACGATGCCACCCGTCTGAAAGGACTGCTGGAAGGCGCGACCTATGTGGTCGATACGGTTGAGGCAAAGCCCGTCAAACGCAATCCCGGTCCTCCCTTCACCACCTCCACACTGCAACAGGCGGCGTCGTCTCGTTTGGGCTTCGGCGCATCACGCACCATGCAGGTTGCACAAAAGCTTTATGAAGGTGTCGATATTGGCGGCGAGACTGCCGGTCTGATCACTTATATGCGTACCGATGGTGTGCAGATTGCACCGGAAGCCATCGATGCGGCCCGCCGCGCGATTGGTGAGCAGTTTGGCGAACGTTACGTGCCGGAAAAGGCGCGCTTCTATTCGACCAAGGCGAAGAACGCACAGGAAGCGCACGAAGCGATCCGCCCGACCGATTTCAGCCGCACACCGGACAAGATGAAGGGCTTCCTGGATACTGACCAGTTGCGTCTTTACGAACTGATCTGGAAGCGCGGCATTGCCAGCCAGATGGCGTCCGCGGAAATCGAGCGCACCACCGTTGAAATTCTGGCCGATAACAAGGGCGAAAAGGCAGGCCTGCGCGCCGTTGGTTCCGTCATTCGTTTCGATGGCTTCATTGCCGCCTATACAGACCAGAAGGAAGAGGGCGAGCAGAGCGATGACGGTGATGAAGATGGCCGTCTGCCTCTGATCAATGCCCGCGAGAACGTCGCCAAGCAGAAGATCAATGCCAGCCAGCACTTCACCGAGCCGCCACCACGCTACTCGGAAGCATCGCTTATCAAGAAGATGGAAGAACTCGGCATCGGTCGCCCCTCTACCTATGCGGCGACGCTGAAGACGCTGAGCGACCGTGAATATATCATTGTCGATAAGCGCAAGCTCATTCCGCATTCGCGCGGACGCTTGGTGACGGCGTTCCTCGAGAGCTTCTTCACCAAATACGTGGAATACGACTTCACCGCCGATCTGGAAGAAAAGCTCGACCGGATTTCGGCAGGCGAACTGGACTGGAAGCAAGTTCTTCGCGATTTCTGGAAGGACTTCTTCGCCCAGATCGAAGACACCAAGGAACTGCGCGTTACCAACGTGCTGGATGCGCTGAACGAGGTTCTGGCACCGCTGGTATTCCCGAAGCGTGAAGACGGCTCCGATCCGCGCATCTGCCAGGTGTGCGGTACGGGCAATCTTTCGCTCAAGCTCGGCAAATACGGCGCTTTCGTCGGCTGCTCGAACTACCCGGAATGCAATTTCACACGCCAGTTGAACTCGGATGGTGCGGAGGCGGATGCCGCCGCCGTCAACGAGCCGAAGGCTCTGGGTGCAGACCCGCACACCGGCGAGGAACTGACGCTGCGCTCTGGTCGTTTCGGACCTTACATTCAGCGTGGCGATGGCAAGGAAGCCAAGCGGTCTTCGCTGCCCAAGGGCTGGAAGCCTGAGGATATCGACCACGAAAAGGCGCTGGCGCTGATCAATCTGCCACGCGATATCGGCAAGCATCCCGAATCGGGCAAGATGATTTCGGCGGGGCTTGGTCGCTATGGGCCGTTCCTGCTGCATGATGGTGGTTATGCCAATCTGGAAAGCATCGAGGACGTGTTCTCAATCGGCCTCAACCGCGCTGTGACTGTGATTGCCGAAAAGAAGGCATCGCCGGGTCGTGGCCGCTCTTCCACACCTGCCGCTCTAAAAGAACTGGGCGACCATCCCGATGGCGGCGCGATTACCGTTCGGGACGGCAAGTATGGACCTTACGTCAACTGGGGCAAGGTCAACGCGACCATTCCCAAGGCGCAGGCGCCTGACACGGTGACGCTGGATGAGGCGCTGGTGCTGATTGCCGAGCGCATTGCCAAGACCGGCACCGGTAGCAACGGCAAGCCCGTGAAGGCTAAAAAGGCCGCCGCGCCGAAGAAGGCCAGCAAGGCTGCCAGCGCCGATGGCGAGACCAAGGCGAAAGCCAAGCCCAAGGCGGCGACGAAACCAAAAGCGGCTGCAAAGCCCAAAACAGCGGCCAAGGCAAAAGCCGCTCCTAAAGCAAAGAAGGCAGAATCTTGAGCAAAGCACCGCGCAAAACATCCGGTTCGGCGGGCGATGGCTTCGGCCGCACCGGTCGCGGGAAAAAAGTTCTCGAATCTGCTGGTATCATCCACGGCGAAGTTCCGCCGCGCGATGTGCTGCTGAAGTTCATTGCCGAGCATCCCGATCAGGCCTCCAAACGCGAAATCGCCAAGGCCTTCGGGCTGAAGGGTGAAACACGCATCGTGCTGAAGGCTCTTTTGAAGGAGCTTGAAACCGATGGCATGGTACACAAGAGCCGCAAGTCGCTGATGCGTCCGGGCGGTCTTCCGCCTGTCACGGTTCTCGACATCACGACGCGCGACAAGGATGGCGGCCTGATCGGTCGTCCCGCCGAATGGCCGGAAGAGAACGGGGCGGCGCCTGCCGTCATCATCCGCCAGTCCTCCGCCGACCGCCAAAAGGGCAAGGCCCCGGTGGGCGGCATTGGCGACCGGGTTCTGGCCAAGATTTTCCCCTCCAAGGACGTCGGCGGCCCGGCCTACACGGCACGCATCATCAAGCTGATCGACAGACGTCAGGGCGGATCGCTGGGTGTCTTCAAGGAAACGCCGGGTGGCGGCGGTCGCCTGATGCCGATCGAGCGTCGTGGCGATGAAATGGTCATCGATCCCGATGGCGTGGGCGATGCCAAGGACGGCGATCTGGTGGAGGTGGAAACCTCGCGCAACAGCGGTCGTTACGGCCTGCCACGCGCCAAGGTTCTGTCGGTCGTCGGTTCCGTGGCGTCCGAAAAGGCGATCTCGATGATCGCCATTCACGCCCACGGCATTCCGCATATTTTCCCATCCGACGTTCTGGCCGCCGCTGACGCTGCCAAAACAGCGACGATGGCGCATCGTGAAGACTGGCGCAAACTGCCGCTCATCACCATCGACCCGGCTGATGCCAAGGACCATGACGACGCGGTTTACGCCGAGCTGGACCCCTCGCCCGACAACCCGGATGGCGTGATCGTGACCGTCGCGATTGCCGATGTGTCCTATTACATCCGTTCCGGCTCGCCGCTGGACCGCGAAGCGCTGAAGCGCGGCAACTCGGTCTATTTCCCCGACCGCGTCGTGCCGATGCTGCCGGAGCGTATCTCCAACGATCTCTGCTCGCTGAAGGAAGGCGTGGACCGCCCTGCCCTTGCCGTGCGGATGGTGTTTTCCAAGGAAGGCCGCAAGGCCAGCCACACCTTCCATCGCATCATGATGAAGAGCGCGGCCAAGCTCTCCTACCAGCAGGCGCAGGCTGCCATCGACGGCAACCCGGATGACAAGACCGGCCCGATGCTGGAGCCCATCCTGCGTCCCCTTTGGCATGCCTATGAGGTGATGAAGATCGGTCGCGACCGTCGCCAGCCGCTTGAGCTGGACATGCCGGAACGCAAGATCGTTCTGAAACCCGATGGCACGGTTGACCGTGTGCATGTTCCTGACCGTCTCGACGCGCATAAGCTGATCGAAGAGATGATGATTCAGGCGAACGTCTGCGCCGCCGAGACGCTGGAGCAGAAGAAACAGCGTCTGGTCTACCGCGTCCATGATGCACCAACGATTGCCAAGCAGGAAGTGCTGCGCGAGTTCCTCAACACCATTGGCTATTCGCTGGTCAAGGGTGGACAGGTTCGTGCCAATTCCTTTAACGGCATTCTGGCGCGTGCGCTGGACACGCCGCATCAGATTATCGTCAACGAAATGGTGCTGCGCTCACAGAGCCAGGCGATCTACAGCCCGGACAATATCGGCCATTTCGGCCTGAACCTGATGAAATATGCGCATTTCACCTCGCCGATCCGTCGTTATGCTGACCTTATCGTGCATCGTGCATTGGTGGGCTCGCTGGGTCTTGGTGAAGGTGGCATCACTCCGCAGGAAGAAGCGACGCTGGCCGATGTGGCTGCCGAAATCTCGACCTTCGAGCGACGCGCGATGGCGGCAGAGCGTGATACGGTGAACCGGCTGATTGCGCATCATCTTTCGCAGCGTGTGGGCGAGGAATTCGAAGGCCGGGTTGGCGGTGTCACCAAGGCGGGACTATTTGTCGCGCTGCCGCAGTTTGGCGCTGACGGGTTCGTTCCTATATCTACGCTGGGTACGGACTACTACATCTATGACGAGGCGCATCAGGCTCTGACGGGTGAAAAGACCGGACTTGGCTATCAGCTGGGCGATGCTGTTCAGGTTCGTCTGGCTGAGGCCGTGCCGCTTGCCGGTGCTTTGCGGTTCGAGGTGTTGAACGAGGGCAAGAAAATGCCGACGGCGACACGCTCCTTCCACAAGACCACGCGGCGCACGAGCGGCCCGACACCCGGCACGAGACCGCCCCGCAGACGCAGATAACAAGTCCAGAGGACACGCGCATGACGACGACCGAGACGCAGACAGTGCAGTATGGTGGCAAACCGGAAGACCGTCCGCTTGGTCGCTCGATCATGCGTGGCATGCTGAGCCGCTGCCCGGCCTGTGGCAACGGCCATCTGTTTCGCGCATGGCTGAAGCCGGTCGATAAATGCGCGTCCTGTGGCGAAGACATGCACCACCAGCGATCGGACGACCTGCCGCCCTATATCTCGATCATGATCCTCGGCCACGTTGCCGTTGGCGGCTTCATGATGACCGATACGGTGTTTCTGGTTCCCATGTGGGTTCACTTCGCCATCTGGGTGCCGATCACCATTCTCGTGGCGCTTCTGACGATCCAGCCGATCAAGGGCGGGGTTATCGGTCTGCAATGGGCTTTGAAGATGCATGGTTTCAGCCATGAGCCCGAGAAAGAACAGATTGACGGCTCGTCTCACTGACATGGTGTAGCGCCTGTGCGTACCGAACCATCCCTTGAGCCATCACCCTATATTCGTCCGAAAGATGCGGCCTCCATTCTGCTGCTCGACAGATCGACGGACAGGACACGCGTGCTGGTCGGAAAGCGTAGCAGTGCGCATGTCTTCATGCCCGATGTTTTCGTATTTCCCGGCGGGCGGCGCGATGCCCGCGACCACGCCCTGCCCTATAGCGGTGATTTGCATCCTGCCGTCACAGACAAGCTCATCAATGCCGCTTCCCGGCCATTGACCGCCTCCGGTGCGCGGGCACTGGCGCTGGCGGCCATACGCGAGTTGCATGAGGAAACGGGCCTGCGCTTTGGCGGTGATGCGAGCGAGTGTCATGCACCAGATCTTTCACATCTACGTTTCGTCGCCCGCGCCATTACGCCGCCTGGCAAAGTGCGGCGCTACGATACACGGTTCTTCTGCTGTTTTACCGATGAAGCAGGCATACATCCTAATGCTTTCAGCGATTCGGAAGAGCTGCTGAGCCTTCAATGGCTTGACATTGAGGACAATTCCAGTCTGAACATGGCACCCATTACACGTTTGGTTCTCGAAGATGTCACAAAGTTCATGATAGGTGATCCTTCACTGCAATTCGAAAGCCCGGTGCGACAATATTTCGAGCGTCGCGGCAAATTCATTCGTGGCTTTCTATAAAGGTCTTCATGTCCCATCCGACTTGCGACGCCGACGACATTCACTGGCCCTCGCTCATCGCCGCCATCTCTGCAATCAGCGCCGTTGGCATTGCCATCGGTCTTGGTCTGCCGCTGCTCAGCATCATTCTTGAAAAGCGCGGCATCTCCTCGAGCATGATCGGCCTCAACACGGCCATGGCTGGCGTGGCCGCCATGATGGCAGCACCTGTGACGAGCCGGTTGGCGCACGAGTTCGGCGTGGCGCGCACCATGATGACGGCGGTGGTCGTCTCCGCCATCAGCGCGCTCGGCTTTTATTTTGCCGATGCCTTCTGGATGTGGTTTCCGCTGCGAATCGTCTTCCATGGTGCCACCACCATGCTGTTCATCCTCTCGGAATTCTGGATCAATGCCGCAGCGCCACCCAAACGGCGCGGCATGGTGCTGGGCATGTATGCAACAGGCATGGCCGTTGGCTTCGCAGGCGGGCCGCTTCTGTTTTCCGCCATCGGCAGCGAGGGAATCACTCCGTTTCTCGTGGGCTCGGCCATCATCCTGCTGGCAGCGATTCCCATCTTTCTGGCCCGCAACGAAAGCCCGGATCTGGACGAAAAGCCCGCGCATCATTTCGTGCGCTATATCTGGCTGGTGCCAATGGCGTCTGCGGCTGCCTTCGTCTACGGCTCCGTACAGGCTGGCGGTCTGTCGCTGTTTCCCGTCTATGCGACTCGCGAAGGCTTTAGCGAATCGCAGGCTGCCCTGCTGCTGACGGTGATGGCCATCGGCAATATGGCGTTTCAGATCCCGATTGGCATGCTTTCCGACCGCATCAAGGACCGTCGCATTCTTCTGGGTCTTATGGCGCTGACGGGCGTCATAGGCACGCTGGCACTGCCTTTGCTGGTGGATAACTGGGTTTTGCTGTCATCGCTGCTGCTGCTATGGGGCGGCTGCGTTTCTGGCATGTATACTGTGGGCCTGACGCATCTCGGCTCGCGCCTGACCGGCTCTGACCTCGTGGCCGCAAATGCCGCCTTTATCTTCTGCTACGCCATCGGCACCATTGCCGGGCCGCAGACGGTGGGCATCTCCATGGATGTGCTGGGAACCGATGGCTTTGCCTGGGCTTTGGCGATGTTTTTCGCGCTTTACGTGGTTCTTTCCATTGCCCGTTCGGTTTTCGGATCAAATCGGACTTGACTTTTCGGGCGCGATCCGTAGTTTCGCGCCAGATTTAGCCGGGGTCGAACAGGTCCGCGGCTTCACCTATTTGTTAAAGGCAGGACGACCATGGCGAAAGCTACAACAATCAAGATCAAGCTGCTGTCGACGGCCGACACCGGTACTTTCTACGTCACCACCAAGAACAGCCGTACCTTCACGGACAAGATGACGAAGACCAAGTACGATCCAGTCGTACGCAAGCACGTTGAATTCAAGGAAACGAAGATCAAGTAATTTCCTTTGCAGACTATGCACAAAAAACGCGCCCCTTGAGGCGCGTTTTTTGTTGGGCGCTTTTCTGACTGGAAGACAACGCGCACCGAGATGCGCAAGCGGATGCGCCGAACGGGCTACTGCTGAGACAGAAATGTGCAGGAGAAGGAAAGTGGGTCGACCGGGACAGCAATGACAGCACGAGGAACCGTTCAATAGCGTCGCCGGTCGACCAGCCCCAAGACCCAGGAGATGCGGCGGACCTGAGCACCATGGGGGATTTGAATATCTTTGCTTCCCTGTAAGGAAAGCGTCCGGTCAAAGAACCCACGTTCTTCTACTTCCATACAGCCGCGAAATGCGCTGTTAGTGCAGAAGTTATCTTATGTAAGAAAGTGTCGCGTAAGATTTGGGGAAAATCAACAAATTATTAAACGAATCGTCGCGAGATCAGCCGATATGGTTAAATATCCCGCGATGATACAGCCATACAGCTAATACAGCGCAAATTAATACATAATAACTCCCCGCAATTTTGCAGGG
Source organism: Agrobacterium vacciniicorymbosi (assembly GCF_040427045.1). Classification (NCBI taxonomy): domain Bacteria; kingdom Pseudomonadati; phylum Pseudomonadota; class Alphaproteobacteria; order Hyphomicrobiales; family Rhizobiaceae; genus Agrobacterium; species Agrobacterium vacciniicorymbosi. The sequence continues at coordinate 103,581 of NZ_JBETMF010000001.1, read as the reverse complement.
TAAATTTCACCTCTCTAAAATAATATTTTAGAATAGACTTCAGCGCCTGCTCCGCCTGCCAGAATTTGCGTAGAACAAACATGCGGCCGGTATCCGGCAAAGTGATTTTCAACTGAAAAATCCAAGAAGTTTTTGCATTGCAAAACGCCACGGCAGGCCGCGCATCTTTCGATGTGACGACAATCAAGCCCACATCACAAATGCGACAGGTCTATACTGTTGTTGTGGATAACAATCAGAGGGCCGAAATATCAGCCCTGAAAATCTCATGCCGCCGAAGCGACAACGCGGTTGCGCCCGGCATTCTTCGCCTCGTAAAGCGCACGGTCAGCCTGGCGCATCAATTGCTCCGGCGTCTCGATCGAAGTCGAATTCGTGGCGATGCCGAGCGATGCCGTAATGTGCAATTCGCGGCCAGAACGCAGAACGAATGGTCTGCCTTCGATGATGGAGCGCAGGCGCTCCGCAACCGAGGCCGCCATTTCAACAGGCGTATCCGGCATGACGACGACGAACTCTTCGCCGCCATAACGGCAGGCAAGGTCCGCACCGCGCACAGTGGAGCGCACACGGCTTGCGAATTCACGCAGAACCTCATCGCCCGCATCATGGCCATAGGTGTCGTTAACATGCTTGAACCGGTCGATATCCGTCATGCAGACGGACAGAGGACGTCCGCGTGTGGCAGCACGGTTAAACAGAATCTTGAGGTGATTATCGAGGTAGCGGCGGTTGTTGAGACCCGTCAGATCGTCAATAACGGCCAATTCCATCGTCTGGTGCAGGTTTTCGCGCAGGCGATTGTTGAAGCGCTTGCGCTTGATCTGCGTCAGCGTACGGGCCACCAGCTCATTGGGATCGATGGGGCGCACGATGTAGTCATTGACGCCAAGCTCCAGCGCCCGCACGATCATCGTCTCGTCACCCTGCTCGGTAATCAGCAGCAGCGGCAGGAAACGTGTGCGTTCCAGCGAGCGCAGCTGCGAACACAGGCGCAGCGGATCGAAATCATCGAAATTGGAGTTGATGATGACCATTTCATAGTCATTCTCAGCCGCTTCAAAGAGCGCATTTCCCGGCTCTGCCAGCGCGAAGACTTCCGCCACCGGCTTCAACGCCTTTATGATGCGCTCCTGAGAACTGCCGCGGCCATCGACCAGCAGGACGCGACCGGGCTGCTCGATATGCGCGCCTTCGAGAATGGGATCCCCGACGCCGATGGTCTGAGCGGTCTCGGCACGCATGCGCAACTCGTCGCTCATGGTTTTCAGGCGCACGAGGCTTTTGACGCGGGAGATAAGCTGTAGATCATTGACGGGCTTGGTCAGGAAGTCGTCGGCACCGGCTTTGAGGCCGCGCACGCGGTCTGCCGGCTGATCGAGCGCGGTGACCATGACGACGGGAATATGGGCTGTTTTTGGATTGGCCTTCAGTCGTTCGCAGACTTCGAAGCCGTCCATATCGGGCATCATGATGTCGAGAAGGATGATGTCGACCTGCTCGGTGTTGCAGATATCCAGCGCTCTCGCACCGTTCTCCGCGCAGAGAACATCGAAATATTCCGCCGACAGCCGAGCTTCGAGCAGCTTCACATTTGTCGGAATGTCATCGACGACCAGAATTCTCGCAGTCATTCGCCCAACCCTGTCTCACGCATCGCCAAGATAAGTTTTGATCGTCTCGATGAACTTTGGCACAGAAATCGGCTTGGAGACATAGGCTTCGCATCCGCCCTGACGAATACGCTCCTCGTCACCCTTCATGGCAAAAGCCGTAACCGCGATGACGGGTATAACATGAAGCTCGTCGTCTTCCTTCAGCCATTTCGTGACTTCCAGTCCGGAAACCTCCGGCAGCTGGATATCCATCAAAATCAGATCGGGGCGATGCTTGCGGGCAAGTTCGAGTGCTTCCATGCCATTGCGGGTCTGGATGGTGGTATAGCCAGACGCCTCTATCAGATCACGAAAGAGCTTCATGTTCAGCTCGTTGTCTTCAACTATCATGACCTGTTTAGGCATGGAACCAGTCCTTGTTTCGCTTTGAAACCACTTCATAGACATATAGGGTGTCAAAGAACCGATTCCATTATCCCCCAGGGCGGTACGCTAGTGGGATTTGGTTGAGAAATAGGTAACTTCAGTAAACAAATGCTGCGCGACACAAAAAACGACAGGACTGTTCGCAAAGACGGCCATGAAACGGCCATCGCCATACTTGGCTGGCTGGCCAGTGAGCCCGATATGCTTGCCCGTTTTCTCGCGCTCACCGGCGTGCAGCCGAACATGTTGCGCCAGGCCGTCAACGACCCCGGCTTCCTCGCTGGCCTGATCGACTTCATCATGAGCCACGAACCCGACCTGATGGCCTTCTGCGCAGCAACCGGAACCAAGCCTGAAGACGTTGAAGCAGCGTGGCACCAGTTCTCCGGCCCAGGGCTGAGTTCTGGCGAATATTGAGCGCTCAGTTACGCCGGGAGCTACGTTTCAGATGGCACCTTTTTCTGCGTTAGGCGTCCATTTGGCTGCGGCTCGATATAAGTGGCATTCTGCCAGAACGTTTCGTCAAGCTCTGAGATATCATCGTAATTTATCTCGTCATCAGACAGCGCTGCGAGCTGTTTAAGACTCAGTTCTTTTTCGTACGTCTTCGTCACATCGCACCGTCTCTCTATCAGTACAGGGTAAGAGAACGCGATTGAAAGTCGCGGCTTTGTTCCTTTCGCCGAGAGGGCCAAACGCTGCCGATCCTGTACTCTGCTATATCTGACTTCCAATAGAATGCCCCCTTGAGCCGTGAAAAGCAAAGGATTATGGTGCCGGACGTTCTCTTTTTGTTTCTGAGCCATGGCCGCTGCACTCTCGACCTATGATCCCGGTTTCTGCCGTGACTGTCTGGCTGGCCAGCCGGAGGGCATCCGGCGTTGTCGCAAGTGTGGCAGCCCTCGCCTCGTCTTTCATTCCGAGCTTTACGATCTGCCGATTGCCCATATCGATTGCGATGCCTTTTACGCGTCAGTCGAGAAGCGCGACAATCCCGAGCTTGCCGACAAGCCGCTGATTATCGGCGGCGGCAAGCGTGGGGTGGTTTCGACGGCATGCTACATTGCGCGCATCCACGGCGTGCGCTCGGCCATGCCGATGTTCAAGGCGCTGGAGGCGTGCCCGCAGGCGGTTGTGGTGAAACCGAACATGGAGAAATACGTCAAGGTCGGGCGGGAAATCCGTGCCATGATGCAGGATTTGACGCCGCTGGTGCAGCCGATTTCCATTGATGAGGCGTTTCTCGATCTTTCCGGCACCGAGCGGCTGCACCACGATCCGCCTGCGCGCGTGCTTGCGGAATTCGCGCGCCGGGTGGAGAAGGAAATCGGTATTACCGTTTCCGTCGGGCTGTCTTATTGCAAGTTTCTGGCAAAGGTGGCGTCCGACCTGCAAAAGCCGCGTGGCTTTTCGGTGATCGGCGAAAAGGAGGCGATGTCCTTCCTGGCAGCCCGGCCCGTTACGACTATCTGGGGTGTCGGCAAGGCCTTTGCCGCCACGCTGGAGGCGGATGGCATCCGCATGATCTCACAGTTGCAGGAGATGGATGAGAGCGACCTGATGCGCCGTTATGGCTCCATGGGCCAGCGGCTGTTCCGGCTGTCGCGCGGCATAGACGACCGCGACGTTCACACCAACGATCCGGCCAAAAGCGTTTCTTCCGAAACGACATTCTTCAACGATATTTCACGCCACGAGGATCTGGTGCCGATCCTGCGCTCGCTCTCCGAAAAGGTGGCATGGCGGCTAAAAAAGAACGAGGTGGCCGGGCATACCGTCGTTTTGAAGATGAAGACGGCGGATTTCAAATCCCGCACCCGCAACAAACGTTTGGAAGACCCGACGCAGCTTGCCGACAGGATATTCCGCACGGGTATTTCGCTGCTGGAAAAAGAGACCGACGGCACGAAGTTCCGGCTGATCGGCATCGGAGTTTCCGACCTGTGTCACCCAACCCTTGCCGACCCGCCCGACCTTGTGGACAAAGGTGCAGGGCGTCGTGCGGCGGCGGAGGCTGCCATGGACAAGCTGCGCGACAAATTCGGCAAGGGAGCCGTCGAGACCGGCTACACATTCGGTGCGAAAAAGTAACCGGTTACACACAGTCGTGCTGATATTTAAAAGTTTCCTTAAATCCCACGCGCTACTCTGACCTGTGAAAAAGCCACCCTGGTTTTTAGGTGGCCCTTAGCTCCTGTGCCTTGCGTATGAAGGCACGTTTTGTATTGCGTTGGAGTGACATGATGTTGCGTGCATTTGTGGGAGCCTGTCTCCTTTCGACTTCCGTTCTGGTGCAGACGGCCTTTGCCGGGGATGCGCGAAGCCTGCAGGTAGTCGTTTCCAAGAGCGAGCAGATGCTGTCGCTCTATGAGGACGGCGAAGTGATTGCGACGTCGAAAGTCTCCACCGGCAAGGCGGGGCATGACACGCCGAGCGGCATCTTCTCCATCATCGACAAGCGCAAATACCACGAGTCCAATATCTATTCGGCAGCGCCCATGCCCTTCATGCAGCGGCTGACATGGTCCGGTATTGCGCTGCATGAGGGCCGCGTGCCGAACTACCCGGCCTCGCATGGCTGCATTCGCCTGCCTGCCAAATTCGCCAAGTCGCTCTACGGCACGACGGCGCGTGGCGTGCATGTCATCATTTCCGATGCGGATGTCGCGCTGCGCCACATCGACCACCCTGCCCTTTTGCAGCCCAAGGACACGGCGGATGACGGGTTGATGCTATCTGATGTTGAGCTACGTCCGGCAAGCTTCGACGCGTCGCTGAAGCTGGTGGAAGTCGCGGTCAACCAGACAACGAGTTCCGTGAAGCCAAAGGCGTCGGCAGAAACCAACCGTTCGCCGCTTCGCATTCTGATTACCCGTCGCGGCGACCGTGAGAAGATCATGGATGTGCAGCGACTGTTGACCAGCATCGGCTTCGATGCAGGCGTGGCCGATGGTTTCATGGGGCAGATGACCGAGACCGCCATCAATGGCTTCAAGCGCTGGAAGAATATGAAGACCACCGGCCCGCTGCTGAGCGATGATTTCGTGGATGCGCTTTACGCTTCCGCTGGTGCAGAAGCCGCGCCGAACGGCCAGCTCATGGTACGGCGGGATTTCAAGCCCCTGCTTGAAGCGCCTATCCACATAAAAGACCCGCATGTGGCGCTCGGCACCCATTTCTTCGAGGTCATCGATATGGACCGCGACAAGGGCAAGGCGGAATGGAACGGCCTGACGCTGGAGAACCATCTGCCAGCAGTCGCGAGAAAACGCCTCGGCATCGACGTGGCGGATGCGCCGGGCGGTTCTAACCAGCTGAGTGCGGTGCTGGATCGCCTGGAGATACCGGATGTGATCCGTGACAAGCTGGAGGCAGAGCTTGCCGTCGGCAGTTCCATCACCGTTGCCGATCTCAGCCACGGGCTGGAAACCGGACAGGGCACGGACTTCATTACCGTGACGCGCGACCGCCCAATGTAACGGAGTGCCTCTGCCGCAGGATGTGCACGTCTTGCGGGAACGGAAGCCGGACCAACGGCGTTCACATAGCTCACCATTACAGCGTGGAGAGCCAGCAAATGAACATCAAATATGTAGCAGCCGCCATTCTTGGTCTGGCCTGCGTCTCGGCAGCGGAATCACCTAAAAATTACAGCGTTTATGCCGGGCCGGACGTGACAAGCGATCCCATCATTCTCGACGTCTATGACCGGGCGCTGTCAAACTGCTCGGCTGAAGCCAGCTCGCCACCACGCGGCACCGCCTACACGACATCCTATTACTACAATGCGGCGCTGCGGGCGTGCCTGTCTCGCCACGGCTTTATCGACAAGGGTGCTTTTGCTTTTCCGACCAACAGCTTGTTCTGAAGTCGGTTTAAGTTTCCGCAACAAGAAGTTGTTTTTAAATCAGATCAGTTCGACATCGATGACACCAGAGGCGGAGCGGAATGCTGCGCCTATTTCCGGTGAGATGCGGTATCTGCCCGGCAATTCCACCTCAATTTCGCGCTGACCGTCATCCTTGATCAACACGAAATAGACCGCGCCATCGCCCTTGTTGAGGTGGTGCGCCAGCGCCTTCATCGGGCCGGAATCGCGCAGATAAACGCGCAGCGCCTTCTGCATCTGGACGGATTTTTCCTCCAGTGATTGGGCGGTCTGAATGCGCAGGCCAATTCCTTCTGGCCGTTCTTCCGCCTGGACAGTAATCACAAGCGACTTACCGACCTCTAGCAAATCGCGGTATTGGCCAAGCCCTTCCGAAAACAACACGGCCTCATACTGGCCCGAGGCGTCCGAGAAGGTGACGATGCCCATCTTGTTGCCGGTGCGGGTCTTGCGTTCCTGCTTGCCGGTGACTGTGCCGGCCAGACGGCCAGCGGTGGCGCCCTGTTTCACCGAAGCCGTGAAGTCGGCAATATTCTGCACGCGCAGCTTATCGAGAATGGCGCGGTAGGTATCGAGCGGATGGGCGGTGAGGTAGAAGCCCAGCACCTGATATTCCCGTAGCAGCTTTTCCGAGGCAAGCCATGGCTGATAGGCGGGCAGCACCAGCTTTTCCGGGCCGCTTGCACTGCCGGAGCCGAACATATCATGCTGGCCGCTGACCCGGCGGCTCTGGGCAATCTGCGCGTAACCGATGATGCGGTCCAGCCCGCCGATGAGTTCGGCGCGGTCCTTGCCGAAGCAATCGAAAGCGCCCGCATTGATGAGACTTTCCAGCACGCGGCGGTTGACCTGTTTGGGGTCGATCCGCAGGCAGAAATCTTCAAGGCTGGTGAATGGCTTTTCGCCGCGCACTTCAACGATGTGATCGACCGCGCCCTCGCCCACGCCTTTTAGCGCCGCCAGCGAATAATAGATGCGGTTTTCACCCGGCTCGAAACGGCGGTGGGATGTCTGCACCGATGGCGCGACGATCTCAATGCCCATGCGGCCTGCGTCCTGACGGAAGTCATTGACCTTTTCCGTGTTGGCCATATCCAGCGTCATGGAACCCGCGAGGAATTCCACCGGGAAATGCGCCTTCATATAGGCCGTCTGGTAGGAGACGATGGCGTAAGCGGCAGCGTGGGATTTGTTGAAGCCGTAATTGGCGAACTTGGCCAAAAGGTCGAAGATGGTATCGGACTGCGCCTTGGAAACGTTGTTGCGGATCGCGCCTTCTACGAAACGCTCACGCTGCTGGTCCATTTCCTCCTTGATCTTCTTACCCATGGCGCGGCGCAGAAGATCGGCTTCACCCAGCGAATAGCCGGACAGGACCTGAGCGATCTGCATCACCTGCTCCTGATAAACGATAACGCCCTGCGTTTCCTTCAGCAGATGATCGATGGTCGGGTGGATCGACTCGATCTCTTCCTCACCATGTTTACGGGCATTATAGACCGGGATGTTTTCCATCGGGCCCGGACGATAGAGCGCCACCAGCGCAATGATATCTTCGATACAGTCCGGGCGCATGCCGATCAGCGCCTTGCGCATGCCCGCACTTTCCACCTGGAACACACCGATGGTTTCGCCGCGCGACAGCATTTCATAGGTCTTCTGGTCATCCAACGGGATAGCCGCCAGATCGACGGAAATGCCGCGCTTGGCAACGAAGTCCACTGCCACTTTCAGAACCGTCAGCGTTTTCAGACCCAGAAAGTCGAATTTGACGAGACCGGCGCTTTCCACCCATTTCATGTTGAACTGCGTGACTGGCATGTCCGAGCGCGGATCGCGATACATCGGCACGAGCTTTGACAGCGGACGGTCGCCGATAACGATACCAGCGGCATGGGTGGAGGCGTGGCGATACAGGCCTTCGATCTTCTGGGCGATATCCAGAAGACGGGCGACGACGGGTTCCTTGTCGGCCTCTTCCTGAAAACGTGGCTCTTCCTCGATGGCCTTGGAGAGCGGCGTGGGATTAGCCGGATTGTTGGGCACCAACTTGCAGATGCGGTCCACCTGACCATAAGGCATTTCCAGCACGCGACCGACATCGCGCAAGGCCGCGCGCGCCTGTAAAGAACCGAAGGTTATGATCTGCGCCACCTGCTCGCGGCCATATTTGCGCTGCACGTAGCGAATGACCTCTTCGCGGCGGTCCTGACAGAAGTCGATATCGAAGTCGGGCATCGATACGCGTTCCGGATTGAGGAAGCGTTCGAACAGCAACGAGAAGCGCAGCGGATCGACATCGGTGATGGTGAGCGCGTAAGCAACCAGCGAGCCCGCACCCGAACCACGGCCCGGGCCGACGGGGATATCCTGCTGTTTGGCCCATTTGATGAAGTCGGCAACGATGAGGAAGTAGCCGGGGAATTTCATGCGTTCGATGACGCCGAGTTCGAAATCCAGCCGGTCGCGATATTCCTGCTCGGTATAACCCGGCGCCATACCGAGCGAGGCCAGACGCTGGTCGAGCCCTTCAACGGCCTGACGACGAAGCTCGAGCGACTCGGCGCGTTCCGCCTCTTCCGGGTCATCGCTGGCACCGGTGAAACGCGGCAGGATCGGCCCGCGTTTTTTGAGAACATAAGAGCAGCGCTGCGCGATCTCGATTGTGTTTTCCAAAGACTCGGGAATGTCGGCAAAAAGCGCCATCATCTCGCTGCGGCTTTTCAGATAATGGTCCGGCGTGAGGCGGAATCTGCTGTCATCGGAGACGATGGCATTGTGGGCCACGGCCATCAAGGCATCGTGCGCATCGTAATCCGCACGCGACGGGAAGAACGCCTCATTGGTGGCGACGAGCGGAATGTCATGCTCATAGGCCAGAGAAATCACGCGGCGCTCATGGGCGCGGTCGAAATTGCCCTGACGCTGCAATTCCATATAGAGACGGTCGCCGAAGAGCTCCTTCAGCACCAGCAAGCGCTTCGTCGCTAGATTGGTATGGCCATCTCGCAGCGCCATATCGATGGGTCCGCCCGACGCACCGGTGAGAACGATCAGACCGCTATTGTCACCCTCCTCCAGCCAGGACTTGGTAATGCTGACCGCATGGCCCGTACCTTCGCCATCCAGATAGGCGCGGCTGATCAGATCGACCAGTCGTTCATAGCCTTTCGCATCCGCAGCCAGGACAACGACGGACGGCAGCTTGGCTAGGTTGTTGTTGCCGCGTTTGTCATCGGTTGCGTCCTGCAAATCGAGCGAGATCTGGCAGCCAATGATGGGCTGCAAGCCCTCGTCTCGCGCCTTTTCGGAGAACTCCAGCGCGACGAACAGATTGTTGGTATCGGTAATGGCGATGGCGGGCTGACCGTCGCTGACGGCCTTGGCCATGATTTTCTTCAAGGGCAACGCGCCCTCGAGAAGGGAGTAGGCAGAGTGCACCCGAAGGTGAACGAAGCCGGGTGTTTTCAGCTCATGTGCGGCCTTGTCACCGCTCACCAAAATCTCACCCATTTTACTTTATCCCGCCATTCTGATTCAGCGGGATTTTCGGATTTCCTGAAGGCAAAGTCCACTGCCTAAGGTTAAGTTTATACGTCATTTCCGGTTGAAACGACGTCAACACATCACATGGAAGTGAGGATCACCGAGAAGCTGGCAACAAAGACGGCGATGGAAGCGAAGGCGGCAATGTCACGGATGATGTCGGTCATTTGTCTCTCCATACTCTTTATGTTCTAGCTTTGTTCTTATTTGGTTCCATTGTCAACTGCTTATTTGTCACCCTTGTCTTGTCAACGCACGCCGAGTCGTGCGGGTTCCCGCGTTCGATTCGCGGCAAGTGCTTGACTCGAAAAGGCAAACCGGGGGCGGTGGCGTTATGAGATGGCCACAAAAAATCGGCACGTTGTCAGCGGGTTTGAAGCTGAGCTTAGAATTGTGCAGACTCGCATCATCGTTGATAATGCCAGTCCCAGTAGATTAGTATCTGCGTTTTATTTTGAATATATGCGGAAACACTTATAACGCTTAACAAAAATACGTCTCAACCAATAGACACATGCTTCGCGCAAGTTAAACTGGCAATAACACAACCATGTCTTCTGTGAATCCTAATTTAAGGTTCAGGTTGAACGTCACAATTAAAGCGTTCCAGAAGACGACGGGGCAGAGCGGCTTAATATAAGCTGCTCACATCACTACACTGGCTTAGAGTTTTCAAAATGAGCGAAACAGCGACAAGCAACGACGAAATTCTTCAAAAGATTTTATCTGTATCCAACTTTGCGATGTCATCCCCACCAACCGGTTCCTTCAACCTGAACTTCATTTCCAGGTTGACTGCGGGTGTGACATCCAGTCAGTATATGCATACCAAGATGTTAGCCGCAGAACATCTCAACACGACGGAAGACCTGATCGACTACGCCTGCCGAGCGGCAAAGGTCGAAGGTCTGGTTCTCGAATTCGGCGTTTTCTCGGGTCGGTCCATCAACCGCATCGCACAGAACATCAGCACACCGGTTCACGGCTTTGACAGCTTCGAAGGCCTACCGGAAGCTTGGCGTCCGGGCTTCGATAAGGGTGCTTTCGCACGCGAAGGCCTGCCGCAGGTTCTGCCAAATGTCGAACTCGTCATCGGCTGGTTCGACCGCACGCTGCCCGCCTTCCTTGACTCGCATCAGGGCCCAGCCTCGCTGATCCATGTCGATTGCGATCTCTACTCCTCGACACAGACCGTATTCACGCAGTTGCGTGACCGTATCGTGCCGGGCACGATCATTCTGTTCGATGAGTATTTCAACTATCCTGGCTGGGAACTGCATGAGTACAAGGCTTTCCAGGAATTTGTTGAAACGGCTGGCGTTCAGTACGACTACATTGGTTTGAACGTCAACAATCAGCAGGTCGCAGTGCGTGTAAACGCGATCCGCCCACGATAAGCGTCTGAACGAAGATGCGCCGGAGCGCGGGGCTCTGGCGCATCTTCACCATCCGTATTCAAAGAAAAAGCACGGCGTGATAGCCGTGCTTTTTTTATTTGAACCGGAGAAGTCGGGCGCCGATCAGAACTCGACGATCTTGCCTTCGCTGAGCGTGACGCGGCGGTCCATGCGGCCGGCGAGTTCGTGGTTGTGGGTGGCGATGAGTGCTGCGAGACCGGACTGGCGGACCAGGGCTTCGAGAGCACCGAACACATAGGATGCGGTTTCCGGATCAAGGTTGCCGGTTGGCTCGTCGGCCAGCAGCAGAAGCGGCGCGTTGGCAACGGCACGGGCGATGGCTACGCGCTGCTGTTCACCACCGGAAAGTTCCGACGGGCGGTGGTCTGCCCGGTGGCCGATGCGCATATAGTCCAGCAGCGCCTTGGCGCGTTCACTGGCTTCCGCATGCTTCAGCCCGGAAATCAGCTGCGGCATCATGATGTTTTCGAGCGCGGTGAATTCCGGCAGCAAGTGATGGAACTGGTAGACGAAACCGATGTCGCTGCGGCGGATCAGGGTGCGCTCTTCATCCGAGAGATCGCCACAGGATCTGCCATTGACCACGACTTCGCCCGCATCGGGATGTTCCAGCAAACCGGCCAGATGTAGCAGCGTGGATTTGCCAGTGCCTGAGGGTGCCACGAGCGCGACGATCTCGCCGCTTCTGAGCTGAAGGTCGGCATTCTTCAAGATGGATAGGCTGGTTTCGCCCTGCCCGTAGGTCCGTTCCACGCCGGAAAGCTGCAACGCTATTTTCTGTGCCATGGTGTGAAGCAGTCCTTATTCGTAACGCAGGGCTTGGACTGGATCGAGCTTTGATGCCCGCCATGCCGGAAAGATCGTTGCCAGAAAAGACAAGGTCAGCGCCATGATGACGACCGTCATGGTTTCGCTCAGCTGCATTTCTGCCGGAAGCTGGCTGAGGAAATAAAGCTGCGGATCGAAAAGGACGGTGCCTGAAATCCACGAGAAGAACTGACGGATCGATTCCACGTTGAGACAGACGATGACGCCGAGCCCGACGCCCGCGAAAGTGCCGACGATGCCGATGGCGGCGCCCGTCATGAAGAAGATGCGCATGATGGAGCCCGAGCTTGCGCCCATGGTGCGCAGAATGGCGATATCGCTGCCCTTGTCCTTCACCAGCATGATGAGGCCGGAGATGATGTTGAGCGCCGCCACCAGCACGATCAGCGTCAGAATCATGAACATGACGTTGCGCTCCACCTGAAGGGCGGAGAAGAAGGTCTGGTTTCGTTGTCGCCAGTCGGTGATATAGATCTGCCGCCCGGCTGCCGTCTCCACCAGCGGTCTGATGCCATCGACATTGTCAGGATGTGTGACGAAGAGCTCTATGGACTGAACGATGCCTTCATTGTTAAAATACAACTGCGCTTCGGACAGCGGCATATAGATCATCGAGGCATCATATTCCGACATGCCGATCTCGAAAACGCCCGAGATCGTGTAGGATTTCACGCGCGGATTGACGCCCATCGGCGTTACGTCACCTTCCGGTGATATCAGCGTAATCTGATCGCCCGCCGTCACGCCTAGCTGGGACGCAAGACGCGAGCCGACGAGAACGCCCTGCCCAGACATATAGCCGACGAGATCGCCGACCTTGATGTTGCCGGAGACTTCCTTGATCTTTTCAATATCTTCGGTGCGAACGCCGCGCACAAGTGCGCCACTGCCTGCACCGCCACGACCCGACGCCAGCGTCTGACCTTCGACCAGCGGCAAAGCCATGGTGACACCGGGAACGGCGGCGAATTTCTTGGCCAGATCGTCATAGTCCTTCAACGGCGAGTCGATAGGCTGGACGATCATATGGCCGTTAATGCCGAGAATGCGGGAAATCAGCTCCGTGCGGAAACCGTTCATGACCGCCATGACGATGATCAGCGTCGCAACGCCGAGCATGATGCCAACGAAGGAGAACCCTGCGATGACGGAAATGAACGCTTCCTTGCGGCGCGAACGCAGGTAGCGCCAGGCCACCATGCGCTCGAAGGCCGAAAATGGCCGGGCGGCTCCACCCTTTACGGAAGAGCCTGCACCGTTATCAGCCTCGGCTTTTGCCATGTCTTCTCCTTATCGGCTTCTCAGCCAAGCACCCTGTTCATTGCCGCTTCGACGGTCACGGTCTCGCGTGCGCCGGTCTTGCGATCCTTGACTTCCACTTCGCCAGCCGCAATGCCGCGCGGACCAACGATGACCTGCACCGGCACGCCGATGAGATCGGCCGTCGCAAACTTCTGGCCAGCACGGTCGTCCGTATCGTCGTACAGAACATCCTTGCCGGCGTTGGTCAGCGAGTAATACAGCTTTTCACAAGCCGCATCACAGGCAGCGTCACCTGCCTTCATGTTGATGATGACGACATCGAATGGAGCAACCGATTCTGGCCAGATGATTCCGTTCTCGTCATGCGATGCTTCAATGATGGCGGGAACAAGGCGGGTCGGGCCAATGCCATAGGAACCCATGTGGACAAGGTGTTCCTTGCCATCAGGGCCCTGAACTTTCGCGCCCATCGGCTCGGAATATTTCGTGCCGAAATAGAAGATGTGACCGACTTCGATGCCGCGTGCAGACAAACGCTCACCTTCAGGGATCGCATTGAAAGCGGCTTCATCGTGCATTTCAGACGTGGCGGCGTAATCCGTCGTCCACTCGTTGAAAATGCCCTGCAGACCATCGACGTCATCGAAGTTGGTATCGTCGGAGGGAATGCCGCGATCTAGGAAGCTCTTGTGGCAGAACACTTCCGATTCACCCGTGTCAGCCAGAATGATGAATTCATGGCTGTGGTTGCCGCCAATCGGGCCTGTATCGGCGCGCATGGGGATGGCACGCAGCCCAAGGCGCGAGAAGGTGCGCAGGTAGGCAGTGAACATCTTGTTATAAGAATGGATCGCGTCTTCCTTGGTCAGGTCGAAGGAATAGGCATCCTTCATCAGAAATTCACGCGAGCGCATGGTGCCGAAACGCGGGCGAACCTCGTCACGGAACTTGAGCTGAATGTGGTAGAGGTTCAGCGGCAGGGTCTTGTAGGATTTCACATAGGACCGGAAGATGTCCGTGATCATCTCTTCATTCGTCGGACCATAGAGCATCTGGCGATCCTGACGATCCTTGATGCGCAGCATTTCCTTGCCGTAATCATCGTAACGACCGCTTTCCTGCCAAAGCTCGGCCGTCTGAAGCGTCGGCATCAACAGCTCGATGGCGCCGGAGCGATCCTGCTCTTCACGGATGATCTTGTTAACCTTGTCCATGACCCGCTTGCCCAGCGGCAGCCAGGAGTAAATGCCTTGGCTTTGCTGACGAACCATGCCCGCACGCAGCATAAGGCGGTGCGAGACGATTTCCGCTTCCTTGGGATTTTCCTTGAGGATTGGCAAAAAGTAACGGCTAAGACGCATGGGTGTTTCCATTTTGTGACGACGCCTCGCCTACGCGCGGGAATCGCCGGAATAACGGGATATTTGCGCCGTACATAGCGGTTTCCTTATCAGAAGGAAACCCGCAGCACTGCGCGTGTGGGCGCTTCTGCAGCGCAGGCGCAATATGATTCCAAACCGAACATTCAAGAGGGCTGAAAAGCCCCTGTTTGCAGCGCCAAAAGCCCGCTCGATTTACTTTCATGGCGCTTTTGCGACAATTTTATGAGACAGCTTTCGCCGCTGAACGGTTACAGGAGGAATAATTTTGCCCGGATGGTGCGACATATCGCATCAAGAGGAATTTTTTGCCGACTGTAACAAAAATGCAAAAAATCTAATGACAAGTTTTCATCTTTGGGCTAGTTTCAGCTTACAAAAGAGGCAGGAAGTTTAAATTCTTGCCGATTTCGCGGTCAGTCTTGGGAGGATGAGATCTTAGGCGCGTTCATTCGCAGCCCCGGCAACGGTTACAGATCACGCGAAACTAAAAAACAAGGCTGAAACGCCTTGTTTTTTTTTGCTTTTTTGAAACACGCTCAAAAACACCAAAATAAATTAAGGCGAATTTGCGTTTGTCAAGACGCCGCGTCTCTGTTGGTTGGGGGTATGGCGGCTATACATGACAGCTTGATGACAGAAATCAGTCATAAACCGGGATAATGCGCGGCAGGTCGTCCAGGCTGAAGCCGAAATACCATGTGCTTGCGTACCACACGCCGCAGATTGCGACAGAAACGAGGGTCGTCACCAGAACGATCTGTCCGCCCCGGAAGCGCGTCGGCGCGCTCGCCACAGTTCCCAGCGCAACATCCCCGTCTTCAGACTGCGTACGCAGGCCAATCGGCAGGATGATGAACAGAACCGTCCACCAGACGATGAAAAACACGGCGAATGTCGAAAGCCACTGCATGTCATAAACCTCCCGTTCTTTCTGCGATCAATCCAGTGCTTTCCACGGGATCGAAGGCAAATTATCGCAAAAGCACCCGCCTCTAAAGGCAGCCGGAACTCAAATCTGCTCCAGCTCGATCAAAGTCCCGAAGAAATCCTTCGGGTGGAGAAAAAGTACCGGTTTGCCATGCGCGCCGGTCTTCGGTTCGCCATCACCCAGTACTCGCGCACCTTCTGCCTTGAGACGATCCCTGGCCGCGAGAATATCGGCAACTTCGTAGCAGATGTGGTGCATGCCGCCGGAAGGGTTCTTTTCCAAAAAGGCCGCGATGGGAGAGCTCTCGCCCAGCGGCTCCAGCAGTTCCACCTTGCTGTTGGGCAGTTCCACGAAAACGACGGTCACGCCGTGTTCGGGCAGAGCCTGCTGCTGGGAGACGGCGGCACCCAGCGTATCGCGGTAAGTGGCGACTGCCGCGGCCAAATCCGGCACGGCAATCGCGATATGGTTGATACGACCCAGCATGTTTCCTCCCGAAACGGCTGATAAGACGGATTACACCTTCGTCACGAACACAGTGACGATGGGCTTCTTGCCCCAGACCTGATTGGCCGTGGCGCGCACGGCACGGCGCACCGATTCCCGCACAACATTCAAATCCTTGCGGCGCGCGCGCGGAATGCTTTCGACCGCACCCAGCACGGCGTCATAAAGCGTATCTTCCATGGCCTCGCCTTCATCATCGAATTCCGGCAGGCCGAAAGGAACGACATCGGGGTCGCCCACGAAATCGAAGCGGCTGTCCAGCACGACATTGATTGAGACGTGGCCAGCAAAGGAGAGCTTGCGGCGGTCACCGATGCCCATTTCCTCGAAGTCACCGACCAGACGGCCATCTTTGAAGACGCGGCCATGCGGCGCGTCATCGATGACTTCCGCCGGACCGGGAGCCAAGCGCAGGATATTGCCGTTTCGGACCTTCGGAACCTGCGAAATGCCGGCCTGTTCGGCCAGTTCCTTCTGGGCCACCAGATGCGCGGCTTCGCCGTGCACGGGCACCAGAATCTGCGGCTTCACCCACTCATACATCTGCAAGAGTTCGTTGCGGCGCGGGTGACCGGACACGTGAACCAGTGCTTCATTATCGGTGATGATGTGGACACCCTGCTCGATCAGGCCGTTCTTGATGTCGAGAATGGATTTTTCGTTGCCGGGAATGGCACGCGACGAGAAGACGACCGTATCTCCAGATGCGAGCGCCACATTGCGCATTTCATCACGCGAGAGCTTTGCAAGTGCGGCGCGGGACTCCCCCTGCGAACCGGTCAGGATGACCACCACCTTGTTGCGCGGGATATAACCGAATTCGTCTTCGGCCAGAAATGGCTTGATGCCTTCCATGATACCGAGATCATGCGAGACATTGACGACGCGCTTGAGCGAGGAGCCGAGCAGCAGAACTTCACGGCCCGCACGATCCGCAGCCTGCGCGATGGAGCGAATGCGCCCGACATTGGACGAGAAAGTCGTGATCGCCACGCGTCCCTCGGCATTTTCGATAATCTGGCGCAGACCTTCCGACACCTGCTCTTCGGATGGAGAAACACCATCGCGCAGCGCATTGGTACTGTCGCACATCATGGCAAGCACGCCTTCTTCGCCGATGGCACGGAAGCGGGCTTCGTCAGTCAAGGGTCCGAGCGATGGCGCATGATCGATCTTCCAGTCGCCGGTGTGGACGACATTGCCGAGCGGCGTCCGGATGACCAGCGACATGGGTTCGGGAATGGAGTGGTTGACGCCAATCGCCTCGATTTCGAACGGGCCGACATTGATGCGGTCACCGGCCTTGAAGGGCGTGATCGGAATTTCGGCGCGCGTGCCTTCGTAGTTACGCTTGGCTTCGAGCATGCCAGCAGTAAAACCGGACGCGTAAACCGGAACATTAAGCCCAGGCCAGAGATCGTTCAGCGCACCGTAATGGTCTTCATGCGCGTGGGTGATGATGATAGCCTTGAGATTGTTGCGCTGCTCCTCGATGAAGCGGATGTCCGGCAGCACCAGATCCACGCCAGGCAGGTCCAGACCGGCAAAGGTCACGCCGCAATCGACCATGATCCATTGGCGTTTGGCAGCAGATCCATAGCCATAAAGCGCCAGATTCATGCCGATTTCGCCGACGCCACCGAGCGGCAAGAATACGAGTTCGTCTTTTGTTGTCATTCTTTTTCTGTCCAATCATGCTTGCCACCGCGACGTTTAAAACGCGCGGTGACAGCGAATGGCATCGGTTTTCATCATACGCCGACCGCAGCCGATGCGAGGCTGCCGGGACGTCCTGCATTTACCGAGCAGCAGGAATGCTCCAGATCCAAACATCGAACGTCGGCGCAATGTCACGCACCGTGCGGTTCAACCAAAAAACACGTCACCAGCCGCGATGGAGCGCACTGGCCCCTCGTCTTCTTCCAGCAGCAGGAAACCCTTATCATCAATTCCGGCAAAACGCCCGCGGATCGACCGATCCGGAAGATTGACCGTAATCGGCTCGCCAATGCCACAGGCAGCCGCGCGCCACATGCGCATGACCTCGGCCACGCCCTTCCCGCGATTCCACAGGCTTAGAACATGTGCAACTTCACCAAACATATGGGCGAAAAGCTCGTCTGGCCCGCAGGCCGCGCCATGTTCGCCAAGCCGCGTGACGGGATAGGCAGGGTTGTCAGGCATATGGGCAAGATTGATGCCGATGCCGATGACGAGTGCCGTGCGCCCGTCCGCCAATGTCTCGGCTTCCATCAAGATGCCGCAGGTCTTCTTGCGCCCGATGAGAATGTCGTTCGGCCATTTGATCTCAAGCGGCGCGCCACCGGGGGGCAACACGGCAGCAATGGCACGATAGACCGCCAGCGCGAAGGCGAGAGGCAGGGAGCCGATATGCTCAATGGACGCGGGATCAATGAGAAGAAGGGAGGCGTAGAGATTGCCGGGTTCGGATACCCAGGGCCTGCCGCGACGGCCACGACCGCCGGTCTGGCGGGTGGCGGTCACCCAGAGATTGCCGCCATCGCCTGCCCTTGCACGGGCAAAACATTCCACATTGGTCGATGTCGTCTCGGCCAAAGCTTCGTGCCGGAAGTCATCGACTGACATCCGGCCCGTTTTCAAACGCGTCTCACTCAAAAGAAGGTCTTTGCTGCGACGTCAACCGCATTGCCGAGAACACCGCCGAAGAGGATGAAGGCAAGAACGAAGAGGCCAGACAGCGCGTAAACGATGCGCAGTTCGCCCGAGGCCTTTTCGAAGCTGCCCTTGGCATCATCGAACCACATGACCTTGACGATGCGCAGGTAGTAGAAAGCACCAACGACGGACGCAATCACACCGATAACTGCCAGCGGATAAAGCTTGGCTTCGATGGCTGCGAGGAAGACATAGTACTTTCCGAAGAAGCCTGCGAGCGGCGGAATGCCTGCGAGCGAGAACATCAGGATCGTCAAAACAAGCGCCATGAAGGGATTGCTGGAGGCAAGACCGGCCAGATCATCCACGCTTTCGACATTACCGACTTCCTTGCGACGCATGGCCAGAATGCAGGCGAAGGTGCCGAGCGTCATACCCATGTAAACGGCCATGTAGAGCAGCACGCCGGAAACACCAGCCTGCGTGCCAGCAGCCAGACCCACCAGCGCATAACCCATGTGACCGATGGAGGAATAGGCCATCAGACGCTTGATGTTGCGCTGGCCGATGGCCGCGAAGGCACCGAGCAGCATGGAGGCAATGGAGATGAAGACAACGATCTGCTGCCAATCGGCAAAGACTGGCTGGAATGCATCGATGACGATACGAACGAAAATCGCCATGGCGCCGATTTTCGGTGCAGCGGCCAGGAATGCCGTGACCGTGGTCGGCGCGCCCTCATAAACATCCGGCGTCCACATGTGGAACGGAACGGCGGAAATCTTGAATGCCAGGCCAGCCAGCACGAAGACCAGACCGAAGACGAGGCCGAGCGAGCGTGTCTCTGACGAGAGCACGGCGGCGATTTCATTAAAGCCGGTGTTGCCGGTGAAGCCATAGACCAGCGACATGCCGTAAAGCAGCATGCCCGAGGACAGCGCGCCGAGAACGAAGTATTTCAGACCGGCTTCCGTGGAACGCAGGCTCTCACGGTTGATGGCGCAGATGACGTAGAGCGCCAGCGACTGAAGCTCGAGCGCCATGTAAAGCGAGATCAGGTTGTTGGCCGAGATCATCAGGAGAATGCCGAGCGTGGCGAGAACCAGCAGCACGGGATATTCGAAACGACCAATGGGCTCGACGCGGCTATGGCCAATCGACAGGATCATGGCGACGATGGAGCCGATCAGCGCCAGCACCTTCATGAAGTTGCCGAAGGCATCGGCGACGTAAACGCCGCCAAAGGCCTCGCCCGTTGCAGGCGCGAAGATGATCCACAGACCGACGACGACCAGAAGAGCCATGGCAAGACCCATGACCGTGTTGGTCGACTTGTCCCCGGAGAAGACCCCAATCATGAGCAGCGCCAGAGCGCCGACCGCAAGGATCAGCTCGGGCGTCGCGATGCGCAGACTGGCAAAAAGAATTTCAGCGGTCATGTCCTACGGGTCCTGTCGTCAGTTCAGAGAAAGCGCAACATTCTGCGCTGCCTGCAATGCGGCCGTATAATTATTGATCAAAAGGTCCACCGATGCTGCCGTAGCATCGAAAACCGGTGCCGGATAGACGCCGAAGAAAATCGTCAGCGCCACCAGCGGATAGAGAATGACCTTTTCGCGCGTCGAAAGGTCGAGCATCGCCTTCAAGCTTTCCTTTTCCAGCGCACCGAAAATGACGCGGCGATAGAGCCACAGGGCATAGGAGGCAGAAAGAATGACGCCCGTTGCCGCAAACAGTGCAACCCAGGTGTTGGCACGGAACACGCCGATGATCGTCAGGAATTCACCAACGAAGCCGGATGTCCCGGGCAGACCGACATTGGCCATGGTGAAGACCATGAAGGCGACGGCATATTTCGGCATATTGTTGACGAGACCGCCGTAAGCGGAAATCTCGCGGGTATGCAGACGGTCATACACGACGCCGACGCAAAGGAAGAGCGCGCCAGAGACGATGCCGTGCGACAGCATCTGGAAGATCGCGCCCTGCACGCCCTGAACATTGGCGGCGAAGATACCCATGGTCACGTAACCCATGTGGGCAACCGACGAATAGGCGATCAGCTTCTTGATGTCGTCCTGCATCATGGCGACCAGTGAGGTGTAGATGATGGCGATGACGGACAGCGTGAAGACGAAGGGCGCAAAATGCTCCGAGGCAAGCGGGAACATTGAGAGCGAAAAGCGGATGAAACCGTAACCGCCGAGCTTCAGCATCACGCCAGCCAGAATGACCGACCCTGCAGTCGGCGCCTGAACGTGCGCATCTGGAAGCCAGGTGTGAACGGGCCACATTGGCATCTTCACTGCAAAAGCGGCAAAGCAGGCAAGCCAAAGCCATGTCTGCATGCCAGCTGGGAAGCCGTGCTTCAGAAGCTCGGTCATATCAGTCGTACCAGCCTGCCAGTACATCGCCATGATGGCGAGCATGGTCAGAACCGAACCCAGCAACGTGTAGAGGAAGAACTTGTAGGAGGCGTAAACGCGATCCTTGCCGCCCCACACGCCGATGATGATGAACATCGGGATCAGCGTTGCTTCGAAGAAGACATAGAAGAGGACCGTATCCAGCGCGACGAACACGCCGACCATGACGACTTCCAGCAGCAGGAAGGCGATCATATATTCCTTGATGCGCTTCTCGATGGAATTCCAGCTTGCGAGAACGCAAAACGGCATCAGGAACGTCGTCAGGATGACGAACAGCATGGAGATGCCGTCGACGCCGAGGTGATAGGCAGCGATGTTACCGAACCAGGCGTGCTTTTCCACCATCTGGAAGCCCGGGTTCGAATTGTCGAAACCGATCCAGATGAAGAGAGACAGCACGAAGGTAAAGACCGTCGTCAGCAGCGATACGTTGAGAACGTTGCGACGTCCAAACGGACCGTTCGCATTGGTCAAAAGCAGGAGCACCACGCCGACGAGCGGCAGGAAGGTGACCGTTGAAAGAATAGGCCAATCGGTCATCAAAGCGCACTCCCGAGCATCATCCAGGTGACAAGCCCGGCAATACCGATCAGCATCGCAAAGGCATAATGATAGAGGTAACCGGATTGCAGACGAACGACGCGGTTGGTCACATCAGCCACGCGCGCGGCAATACCGTTGGGTCCGTAATGGTCGATGACGGCCACATCGCCCTTTTTCCACAGGAAGCGGCCAAGCGCCTTTGCGGAACGAACGAAGAGGAAGTCGTAGAGTTCGTCGAAATACCACTTGTTGAGCAGGAACTGGTAGAGGCCACGATGGGTCTCGGCCAGACGCTTCGGCGTCTCAGGCGACTTGATGTAGAAGTACCATGCGGTGACGAAACCAAGTGCCATGGCGACGAACGGGCTCCACTTGACCCACAATGGAACGTGGTGGAACTCTTCGAGGATTTCGTTGGACGGCAGCATGAACAGCGCGCCCTTCCAGAATTCCGCATATTCCTCACCGAAGAAATGACCTTCGAACATGACACCGGCGAGCACTGCACCGATGGTCAGCACGAAAAGCGGGATCAGCATGACCATTGGCGATTCATGGACGTGATGCATCACATCTGCGGACGCGCGTGGCTTGCCGAAGAAGGTCAGGAACGCCAGACGCCAGGAATAGAAGCTGGTGAAGAGCGCGGCGACGACCAGAAGCACGAAAGCGAAACCGGCGACCGCATTGTGCGAGGCATAGGCCGATTCGATGATCACGTCCTTGGAGAAGAAGCCCGCAAAGCCGATCATCGTGCCGGGAATACCAACGCCTGTCAGCGCCAGCGTACCGACCGTCATCGTCCAGAAGGTGATGGGGATGTGCTTGCGCAGACCGCCCATGTGACGCATGTCCTGCTCGCCATCCACGGCGTGAATGACCGAACCGGCGCAAAGGAACAGCAGCGCCTTGAAGAAGGCGTGCGTGAAGAGGTGGAATACGGCTGCACCATAAGCACCAGCACCGAGCGCCACGAACATGTAGCCGAGCTGCGAGCAGGTCGAATAGGCGATGACGCGCTTGATATCGTTCTGAACGAGACCGACTGTGGCAGCGAAGAAAGCCGTGATTGCGCCAATCAGCATGACGAATGTCAGGGCATCCTGCGACAGTTCGAAAATCGGCGACATGCGCGCAACGAGGAAGACGCCAGCCGTGACCATGGTTGCGGCGTGAATGAGCGCCGACACAGGTGTTGGGCCTTCCATCGCGTCTGGCAGCCATGTGTGCAGCAGGAACTGCGCCGACTTACCCATGGAGCCCATGAACAGCAGCAGGCAAACGCCCGTGATCGCATGGGCCTTGTCCAGCTGCATGCCAAACAGGTTGATGACGACATCCGTCGAGGCTGCGCCGTCGGCAGGCAGATAGGTGCCGGCGGCTGCGAAGATCGTTTCGAAACTGACCGAGCCGAACAGCACGAACAGACCGGAAATGCCGAGGATGAAGCCGAAGTCACCGACGCGGTTGACGATGAAGGCCTTCATGGCGGCAGCAGAAGCGGACGGCTTCTTGTACCAGAAACCGATCAGAAGATAGGACGCCAGACCAACACCTTCCCAGCCGAAGAACATCTGCAACAGGTTGTCGGATGTGACCAGCATGAGCATGGCGAATGTGAAGAGCGACAGGTAGGCAAAGAAGCGCGGACGATGCGGATCGTGGTGCATGTAACCGATGGAATACAGGTGCACGAGACAGGACACCGTGTTGACCACGACGAACATGACGGCCGTCAGCGTATCGATACGGAAGGCCCATTCAACATCGATGCCGCCGGACTGGATCCAGCGCAGCACGGTCACCTTGATGACCTCGCCTGCTTCATGGGTGAGCAGCGCAACATCGATGAACACGATCCAGGACAGGATCGCGACGACGATCATCAGGCCGGTTGTGACATATTCCGAGGCCTTGGCACCGATGGAGCGACCGAAAAGGCCAGCGATCAGGAAGCCGATCAGCGGAAGAAAGACGATAGCTTTGTAGATCATAGCCTTATCAGCCCTTCATCATATTGACGTCTTCCACGGCAATCGATCCGCGGTTGCGATAGAAGACTACGAGTATTGCAAGACCGATGGCCGCTTCCGCAGCAGCGACGGTCAAAATGAACAAAGCGAAGACCTGGCCGACGATATCGTTGAGGAACGACGAGAACGCCACCATGTTGAGGTTGACCGCAAGCAGGATGAGTTCGATCGACATGAGGATGACGATGACGTTCTTACGGTTGAGAAAGATACCGAAGATGCCGATCGTGAAGAGGACCGCGCTGACCGTGAGGTAATGGGAAAGACCGATTTCCATATTCTATGTTCCTTGGATCCGTTCGCCTCAGATGCCCTGACCCGGCTTGACCTTGACCGTCGTGACGGCGGTCTTCGGATCACGGGCAACCTGCGTAGCAATGTCCTGACGCTTGATATCGGTGCGGTGGCGCAGCGTCAGAACGATGGCGCCGATCATGGCCACCAGTAGCACGAGACCGGCCAGCTGGAAGAAGTAGACGTAGTTCGTGTAGAGAACGTCACCGAGTGCTGCCGTATTGGCGCGCTCCAGCGGGTTCGGAATCGGCATGGTGGTCGATTTGGCCGCCTGCGGGTTAAGCACGCTGCCACCCACGACGATGATGAGTTCTGCCGCCAGAATGATGCCGATCAGCGCGCCGATGGGCGCATATTGCAGCACGCCGGAGCGCAGCTCGGCAAAGTCCACATCCAGCATCATGACGACGAAGAGGAACAGCACCGCCACAGCGCCGACATAAACGACCAGCAAGATCATGGCGAGGAATTCAGCGCCCGTCAGCAGGAAGAGAGCGGCTGCGTTGAAAAAGGTCAAAATGAGGAAGAGAACCGAATGAACCGGGTTCTTCGAAGCAATGACCATGAACGCAGACGCCACGGCGACGAAAGCGAAGATGTAAAAGAATACAGCGTGCAGACCCATGTTGGTGCCTTTTTGTCCTCACCGGACAAACGCGACCCTGAAGCCGCATGCCCGTTTCGTTCCCGCCAGCGATAACCGACGGGCATTGACTGTTTTACCCTCTCCGAAGCAGCGCTCCGAAGACACAATGCTGCCTTAACGGTAAGGCGCATCCAGAGCAAGGTTGCGAGCGATTTCACGTTCCCAACGGTCGCCATTATCGAGAAGCCGTTGCTTGTCGAAATACAGCTCCTCGCGGGTTTCCGTCGCGAATTCGAAGTTCGGACCCTCTACGATGGCATCGACCGGGCATGCTTCCTGGCAGAAGCCGCAATAAATGCACTTTACCATGTCGATATCGTAACGAACCGTGCGGCGCGTGCCATCGTTGCGGCGCGGGCCAGCTTCGATGGTAATTGCCTGGGCAGGACAGATCGCTTCGCACAGCTTGCAGGCGATGCAGCGCTCTTCCCCGTTGGGATAACGGCGCAGAGCGTGTTCGCCACGGAAGCGCGGGCTGACCGGTCCCTTTTCGAAAGGATAGTTCACTGTCGCCTTCTGTTTGAAGAAGTGACGCATCGTCAGGAAAATAGCGCCAACGAATTCCTTGAGGAACAGTGAATTGACGGCTTGGGAAAGACTGGCCATCTCAACCTCCAAATCTGCAAGCGAGGACTGCGGACATCTTATGCCCCCGCCGTCAGCTTGAGTACGAATGCAACAATCACGACCATGGCGAGCGACAGCGGGAGGAAGACCTTCCAGCCAAGGCGCATCAACTGGTCATAGCGGTAACGCGGGACGAATGCCTTCACCAGACCGAACATGAAGAACACCATGCCACCCTTGAGGATGAACCAGATGATACCCGGCACCCAGTTGAGGAACCAGACATCCACGATGGGAAGCCAGCCGCCCAGGAACAGGATGGTCGTCAGGCAGCACATCAGAACGATGGCAGCATATTCGCCCAGCATGAACATCATGTACGGGGTGGAGCCATACTCCACCATGTGACCGGCCACAAGTTCCGATTCCGCTTCTGGCAGATCGAACGGTGGACGGTTGGTTTCCGCCAGCGCCGAAATGAAGAAGATGATGAACATCGGGAAGAGCGGCAACCAGTGCCAATCCAGGAACGATGCTGGCAGACCAAGCGACGTGCCGATGCCCGAATGCTGCGCATTGACGATATCCGTCAGGTTCAGCGAACCGACGCAGAGCAGAACGGTGACGATGACGAGGCCGATGGAGACTTCGTAGGACACCATTTGCGCGGCAGAACGAAGCGCGCCGAGGAATGGATACTTCGAGTTCGAAGCCCAGCCACCCATGATGATGCCATAGACTTCCAGCGACGAGATCGCGAAGATGTAGAGAATGCCGACATTGATGTTGGCGACAACCCAGCCCTGATTGAACGGGATCACGGCATAGGTCGCAAGTGCCAGCGTCACGGCAACCAGCGGAGCCAGCAGGAACACAGCCTTGTTTGCACCGGATGGAATGACCGGCTCTTTCAGAATGAACTTCAAAAGGTCAGCGAAAGACTGGAACAGACCGAAGGGACCAACGACGTTGGGGCCACGGCGTAGCTGAACAGCCGCCCAGATCTTACGGTCTGCGAGCAGAAGGAAGGCGATCGACACCAGCAACAAAACGAGAAGAAGCAGAGACTGGCCGACAATAATCAACGCTGGCCAGACATAGCTCCAGAAAAACGATTCCATAGTCCCCTACCCTTACTCTGCCGCAGCCTTGAAATTGTTGCGGGCCAATGCGGAACATTCAGCCATCACGGCGGACGCTCTCGCAATCGGGTTCGTCAAATAAAAGTCCTTAACCGGCGAGGCAAAGCCTGCCTTGTTCAGGCTGCCAGCCTTTGTGGCCAGCGTTTCAATCGCTGCTGCGTCGGCGACGGCAATCTCGTCAGCATCGGCAAAATGCGGATGCGCGATGTAAAGCTGGGCGCGCAGTGCAGACAGCGAGTCGAATGGCAGCTTGTGGCCGAGAACATCCGACAGTGCACGCAGGATTGCCCAGTCTTCACGGGCTTCGCCCGGTGCGAAACCAGCGCGGTTACCCATCTGGACGCGACCTTCGGTGTTGACCCAGATACCGGACTTTTCGGTATAGGCTGCACCCGGCAGGATGACGTCGGCATTCATTGCGCCGTTGTCACCATGCGAGCCGATGTAAACCGTGAGCTTCGCGCTCTTTGCAGACAGATCGATTTCGTCAGCGCCGAGCAAGAAAAGAACCTCGGACGAAGCCGCGATAGAAGCAGCATTGGCCAACTTGTCTGCCGGAACGAAGCCGATATCCAGACCGCCGACGCGGGCAGCAGCTGTGTGCAGAACGGAGAAACCGTTCCATTCGCCAGACACTGCGCCGACAGAAACGGCAAGCTTTGCAGCCGCAGACAGAACGGCAGCACCATCTTCTCGCGACAGCGCGCCCTGCCCGACGATAATCATCGGGTTCTTGGCAGCCTCCAGCTTTTCGATGAAGCTGTGCGAACCGGATGCCAGATCGGACAGCGTATCCGTGCCAGAGCCGAGATATTCGTATTCGTAACGCAGCTCGCCCGCTTCACCGATAACAGCGACCGGGAAGCCTCCACGACGCCAGCGCTTGCGAATACGTGCGTTGAGCACGGACGCTTCGTAGCGTGGGTTGGAGCCGATGATCAGCAGCGCGTCAGCATGTTCGATGCCTTCGATGGTGGCGTTGAACAGGTAGCTGGCGCGACCGAGCGATGGGTCAAGCGCTGTGCCATCCTGACGGCAATCGACATTGGTCGAACCCAGCGACGCCAGCAGCGACTTCAATGCAAACATTTCTTCGACGGAAGCGAGATCGCCAGCGATAGCGCCTATCTTCTCACCCGATGTCGATGCGACGCCAGCCTTGATGGCGGCAAAAGCTTCGCCCCAAGTCGCGGGCTGCAAGCGGCCGTCCTTGCGGACGTAAGGCTTATCGAGACGCTGGGTCTTTAGACCATCCCAGATGAAGCGGCTCTTGTCGGAAATCCACTCTTCGTTGATGGCTTCGTTGACACGCGGCATGACGCGCATAACTTCGCGACCACGGGTATCGACGCGGATGGCAGAACCGAGCGCATCCATCACGTCGATGGTTTCGGTCTTGCCGAGTTCCCAAGGACGGGCGGTAAACGCAAATGGCTTGGATGTGAGCGCGCCGACCGGGCAGAGGTCAACGACGTTGCCCTGTAGCTCCGATGTCATTGCCTGCTCGAGATAGGTCGTGATTTCGGCATCTTCGCCCCGACCGATGAGGCCGAGTTCAGAAATGCCAGCCACCTCAGTGGTGAAGCGGACGCAACGCGTGCAGTGAATGCAGCGGTTCATGACCGTCTTGACGAGCGGTCCGATATATTTGTCTTCCACGGCGCGCTTGTTTTCAGCGTAACGCGAACCGGCGATACCGAAGGCCATGGCCTGGTCCTGAAGGTCGCATTCGCCACCCTGGTCGCAGATGGGACAATCGAGCGGGTGGTTGATGAGCAGGAATTCCATCACGCCTTCGCGGGCCTTCTTGACCATCGGCGTGTTGGTGAAAACTTCCGGCAATTCGCCGTTCGGGCCGCCGCGAATATCGCGCACACCCATGGCGCAGGATGCAGCAGGCTTGGGCGGTCCGCCCTTCACCTCGATGAGACACATGCGGCAGTTACCCGCGACCGACAAACGCTCGTGAAAACAAAAGCGCGGAACTTCGGCACCAGCCTCCTCGCACGCCTGCAACAGCGTGAAATGATCTGGAACTTCGATCTCTTTACCGTCAACCTTGAGCTTTGTCATGGTCCTGCTACGTCCTGTTGCCTGTCCGTCGCGCATATCAATGCGATCAAGGACAAATCCTGATGGCATCCGGCTTAGACTCAAAAAGTGCCAAATGCTTTAACGATGTAAGGGACCGGTACACCCGATCCCCGCCCCTCGCAACACCCTTGAGGTGTTACTTTGGCCGGTGTTACTCGGCAGCCTCAAGCACAGCGCCGTCATCCATGGCCCTGTAGGTATATTGATCGATCCGCTTTTCGATTTCCGGGCGGAAATTGCGGATCAACGCCTGAACCGGCCATGCAGCCGCATCACCCAGCGCACAGATGGTGTGGCCTTCGATCTGCTTCGTCACTTCGAACAGCATATCGATTTCACGCTTCTGCGCATTGCCCTTCACCATGCGTTCCAGCACGCGCCACATCCAGCCCGTGCCTTCACGGCAAGGCGTGCACTGGCCGCAGCTTTCATGCTTGAAGAAGGCCGCGATACGGGCAATGGCCTTGATGACGTCGGTGGACTTGTCCATGACAATCATGCCGCCGGTGCCGAAGGACGACTTCACTTCGCGCATGCCGTCGAAGTCCATGATGGCGTCCTTCATGTCCTCACCGCGAACGATGGGGCAGGATGCGCCGCCTGGGATAACGCCGAGCAGATTGTCCCAGCCGCCACGAATGCCACCACAGTGACGCTCGATCAGTTCCTTGAAGGACAGACCCAGCGCATCTTCGAAGGTGCACGGACGTTCGACATGGCCCGAAACCATGAACAGCTTGGTGCCGACATTGTTCGGACGACCGATGGAGGAGAACCACGATGCACCGCGACGCAGAATGGTCGGGGCAACGGCGATGGATTCGACGTTGTTGACCGTGGTCGGGCAACCGTAAAGACCCATATTGGCCGGGAACGGAGGCTTGAGGCGCGGCTGGCCCTTCTTGCCTTCGAGGCTTTCGAGAAGCGCCGTTTCCTCACCGCAGATATAGGCACCCGCGCCGTGATGAACGTAGATATCGAAATCCCAGCCGTTCTTGTTGTTGATGCCCAACAGACCGGCGTCATAGCATTCGTCGATTGCAGCCTGCAGCGCTTCGCGTTCACGCATATATTCGCCGCGAACATAAATGTAGGCCGTGTGCGCGCCCATGGCGAAACCGGCGATGACGCAGCCTTCGATCAGCGTATGCGGATCGTGGCGCAGGATTTCGCGGTCCTTACAGGTGCCGGGTTCGGATTCGTCGGCATTGACGACGAGGTAATGTGGACGACCGTCGCTTTCCTTCGGCATGAAGGACCACTTAAGGCCCGTCGGGAAGCCAGCGCCGCCACGACCACGAAGGCCGGACGCCTTCATCTCATTGATGATCCAGTCCCGGCCTTTTTCGATGATCTGCTTTGTGCCATCCCAATGACCGCGTGCAAGCACACCCTTAAGCGAGGTGTCCTTGAGGCCATAGAGATTGGTAAAGATACGATCCTGATCTTTTAACATGATTCAACCTCTTACCGCGGCTTCTTGCCGAAGACCTTGATATATTCGGCTTCGCCACCCTTGGCGAGCGCCTCGGCCTGACGGACCCAATCATCGCGATCGATACGGCCCTTGAAATTCAGATAACCATCGACCCATTCACGCTCTTCTGCGGACCAGCCGGCGACCTGCATATAGGTGAAGATGCCGAGCTCGTTCAGCGTCGCCTCGATCTTCGGACCAACGCCGGAAATCAGCTTCAGGTCATCGGCCTTTTCAGGCCGGTCGACCTTGGCGGGACGGTTCTTGTCCTCTAGCGAAGGCTTGGCCGACGTCTTGACCTCGCCAGAGCCTTCCGCAGCAGCAGCCTTGGCGTTGCCTTCGGATGCCTTCGGATCGGTCACCGGTGTCTTCAGCTTAGCATCCGACTCTGCTGCCGTTGTCTTCGGCTTTGCAGCCTCGGATGGCGCAGGTGCGGGTGCTGCCGCAGGAGCCGCCGTTGCAGGCGTTTCCGCTGGCTTGTCGAGATTGGAGCGATCTGGCTTCGTCTCTTCGGTCAGCGTCGTGAGGGGACCGATCGGTGCCGACAAATGACGGTCGATCTGCGGGCCTGGCTTGACGGTGTCGCCCTTGCCTGCCTCGAACGTATCGATGATTTCTTCCAAACGCTCCGGCGTCAGGTCCTCATAGGCATCCTTGAAGATGATGACCATCGGCGCGTTGACGCAGGCGCCCTGACATTCGACCTCTTCCCAGGAAAGCGTGCCGCTTTCATTGGGGGTCAGCGGATCGTGGTGGATCTTGTGACGGCAGACATCCATCAGCGCTTCGGAACCGCGCAGCATGCAGGGTGTGGTGCCACAAACCTGAATATGCGCCCTGGTGCCAACCGGCTTCAGCTGGAACTGCGTATAGAAGGTCGCCACTTCGAGCACGCGGATATAGGCCATATCCAGCATGTCGGCGATCTTCTCGATACAGGCGCGGGTTACCCAGCCGTCCTGCTCCTGCGCACGCATCAACAGCGGAATGACCGCAGATTGCTGGCGTCCTTCAGGATATTTCTGGATCGTTTTTTCCGCCCAAGCGATGTTATCCGCGTTGAACGCGAAACCCGTGGGCTGGAACTGATCTTCAGCTAGTCGACGAACGGACATACTTCCTCACGCCCCATCAGTTTAACGACTCGCACCGCGATTTCGTCACCGTGACGAATTCGCAGGCATAGGCCGTTTTGTCTTTTTGCATGAACACAATGAATTTTCCGCCATTGGGAAGCGAGGATTTGATCTCGTATCCTTGTGACAGAAGCTGCTTGACAGTTGATGAACCGCCGCTTGCCTGCGAAGAGACACCCTCTTGCGCCGTTTGGGCGAAGAGCGGTGCAGTCGCGGCAAGAAAAGCCGAAGTGGCCAGCGGCAAACGCATCAGCGGTCGACCTCCCCGAACACGATATCGAGAGAGCCAAGAACAGCCGTTACGTCGGCAAGCTGGTGGCCCTTGCAGAGAAAGTCCATCGCAGCCAGATGCGCAAAGCCCGGAGCGCGGATCTTGCAGCGGTAAGGTTTGTTGGAACCATCCGCGACAACATAGACGCCGAACTCGCCCTTCGGCGCTTCGACCGCTGCGTATACTTCGCCAGCCGGGACGTGATAACCTTCGGTGTAAAGCTTGAAATGGTGAATCAACGCTTCCATCGAGCGCTTCATCTCGCCACGCTTCGGCGGAACGACCTTGCCATCCAACGACGACACAGCGCCGATGCGATGCTTGCCGGACAGAAGCTCCACGCACTGCTTCATGATCTTCACCGACTCGCGCATTTCCTGCATGCGGATCAGGTAACGGTCATAGCAGTCACCGTTCTTGCCGACGGGAATGTCGAATTCGAGATCGGAATAGCATTCGTAAGGCTGCGCACGGCGCAAGTCCCAGGCAGCGCCCGAGCCACGAACCATGACGCCGGTAAAGCCCCAGGCAAAGGCATCTTCCAGCGACACGACGCCGATGTCGACGTTACGCTGCTTGTAAATGCGGTTGTGGGTCAAAAGACCTTCGATATTGTCGAGAACGGTGATGAACGGATCGCACCACTTGCCGATATCTTCAACAAGCTCCGGCGGCAGATCCTGATGCACGCCGCCTGGACGGAAGTAAGCCGAGTGCATGCGCGCGCCACAGGCACGCTCATAAAACACCATCAGCTTTTCGCGCTCTTCAAAGCCCCAGACCGGCGGCGTCATGGCACCGACGTCCATGGCCTGCGTCGTGACGTTCATGATATGCGACAGGATACGACCGATTTCCGAATAAAGAACGCGGATCAACTGACCGCGCATCGGAATTTCCAGACCCAGCAGCTTTTCCACGGCCAGCGCGAAAGCATGCTCCTGGTTCATCGGCGCGACATAGTCGAGACGGTCGAAATAAGGAACGGCCTGCAAATAGGTCTTCGTTTCGATCAGCTTTTCCGTACCGCGATGCAGCAGGCCGATATGCGGATCGACGCGCTCAACGATTTCACCGTCGAGTTCGAGAACGAGACGCAACACGCCGTGCGCGGAAGGGTGTTCCGGGCCGAAGTTGATCGTAAAATTGCGAACGTTATGTTCAGTCATCAGTGTTGCTCCGCCGACGTAATCATGGCGATGAATTCGGGGCCGGTCATGGTGTTCGTGGCCTCGGCGAACGAATAGTTTGTCGGCTTTTCGTCTATGAAGATTTGCGATGCGAAACGGAAGCTGGACGGGTCAGCGAAGGACTGCACGGAAACGGCATGATGCGCGCCGTCTTTCGACCGCCACATGATGGTACTGCCACAGGCCGTGCAGAAGCAACGCTCACCCCATTCAGAAGACGAATAAACGCCCAGATGCGCGTCATCCTCTACCGAAACGCTTTCGCATTCTACGGCAAGAAACACGCCGCCAGACCAGCGACGGCACATGGAGCAATGGCAAACGCCGACTTCACGGGCACCGAACTTCGCTTCGAAGCGAACGGCACCGCAAAGACATTGTCCCTGCTCTGTGGCGGCAGCTTCGCTCATTGCTTGGCCTTTTCATCACCCGGAAGAACGTAATCCGTTCCTTCCCAAGGGGAAAGAAAGTCGAAGTTACGGAATTCCTGCTTCAGCTCGACCGGCTCATAGAGAACGCGCTTCAGCACGTCATCGTAACGCACTTCCACAAAGCCCGTGACCGGGAAATCCTTGCGCAGCGGATGACCTTCAAAACCGTAATCGGTCAGAATGCGGCGCAGGTCTGAGTGGCCTTCGAAGGGAATGCCGTACATGTCCCAAGCTTCGCGCTCGAACCATTCGGCACCGTAGAAAACAGGGGTCGCCGAAGGCACGGCCTCGTCTTCAGCCACCTGAAGCTTGAGTCGGACGCGCAGGTTCTGGCGCGGCGACAGCAGGTGATAGACGACATCGAAACGCTTTTCGCGGCTCGGCCAATCCACACCGCAGATATCGATGATGTTGACGAAACCGCACTGCACGTCGTCACGCAGGAATGTCAGCAGCGCGATAACGTTTTCCGGCGTCGTGTTCAGCGTCAATTCGCCAAAGGCAATGACCGCAGATTCCAGCAGGGAACCGCGCACTTCCTGCACATAGGCCGAGAGATCGTTGAGAGCTTCGCTCATGTATAAGTCCTCTGCCCTTAACGCTCGATCGTACCGGTACGCCGGATTTTCTTCTGCAGCAGAAGCACGCCGTAAAGCAGCGCTTCTGCCGTGGGGGGACAGCCCGGCACGTAGATATCGACAGGAACCACACGGTCGCAACCACGCACGACAGCGTAGGAATAATGGTAATAACCGCCGCCATTGGCACAGGAGCCCATGGAGATGACGTAACGCGGCTCAGGCATCTGGTCATAGACCTTGCGAAGCGCAGGCGCCATCTTGTTGGTCAGCGTACCGGCAACAATCATAACGTCCGACTGGCGCGGTGAAGCGCGCGGAGCAACACCGAAGCGCTCCATGTCGTAACGGGGACCGGAAGCCTGCATCAGGCCTTCAACGGCGCAGCAGGCCAGACCGAACTGCATCCACATCAGCGAACCGGTGCGCGCCCAGGTAATCAGCTCGTCCGTAGACGTAACCAGAAAACCCTTATCTGCAAGCTCGTCGTTGATTTCGGTGAAATAGCCGTCATCGCTGCCGACAGGCTTGCCCGTCGAAGGATCGATGATGCCCTTGGGCTTTGGCGCGACAAGCGTCGTGTCGTTCTGAACTACGCCCATTCCAGTGCCCCCTTCTTCCATTCATATATAAAGCCGATGGTGAGAACGCCGAGGAATACCATCATGGACCAGAAACCGAACCAGCCGATCTCACCGAAGGACACCGCCCACGGGAAAAGGAAGGCGACTTCAAGGTCGAAGATGATGAAAAGAATCGACACCAGATAAAAGCGAATATCGAACTTCATGCGCGCGTCGTCGAACGCATTGAAACCGCACTCAAAGGCAGACAGCTTTTCCGGGTCGGGGTTCTTGTAGGCAACGGCGAAAGGCGCAATCAACAGCGCCAAACCGATGACAAGCGCGATACCAATGAAGATTGCGATCGGAATGTAGGAACTGAGGAGTTCAGTCATTGTCTCTTCCTTGCCCGACCGAGCGTCGAGCATACCCCATTGGACACGAGAATCCGCTGGGCCGAAATTATGTTGCAACGCCGCAGTGGTTATCGCAGCGAAGCCCTCTCTGCAAGAGTTTAAGTGCCATTTCAAGTCAATCGTGACTTCAGAGAACCATTATAACGCGAAATCCCCTCGCCTACAGCCATTCAAGATATCACTAAGCACTTCAAAACTATGGACAATCGAGCGCGTCATAGCGTCGCAGGAATGAGACATAATTTTGAGCAAAAAGTGACAGCAATTCTGCTCTGAAAAGCGTCATAAACATGAGATTTCGAGGCAAGAAATCAGCCGAACTGAAACGATACCGAAGCAGTAGGCAGGAGAGCCAAAACACGTCACTTTTTCGCTATGGCACGCATCGGAACAGGCTGCGAAAACGTGGGGAAGATATGGGAAATAAAAATGCGTGTGACGCCTTGCGTCGTCAACGCTTGGTCAAAGGAAGGACATTTTACATCTTGAAGGAAGAAGAAAATGGCGCGAGTGACGGGGCTCGAACCCGCGACCTCCGGCGTGACAGGCCGGCACTCTAACCAACTGAGCTACACCCGCGCATTTTATCGGACTGTTGGAAGTCCGTAGATCTCGAGGAAGGAATGGCGCGAGTGACGGGGCTCGAACCCGCGACCTCCGGCGTGACAGGCCGGCACTCTAACCAACTGAGCTACACCCGCACATTCCCTAAAGACTGGCCGAAACCGGTCTTACGAACTCGCCTCGGCTGTTCGTTGAGCGGCTAACTAAGGCGTTCGTGTTGGGGTGTCAAGCAGGTTTCACGACAAAAGAATAAGCTTGAGCATTTTGATTTGACAAACAGGTGAAGAGCCCCGGTTTTCCGGCACTTTTTCCATTTCAGTTTTTTACACCCAATCCCGCGCACTTATCCACAGGTGGCAAAGACGAGGCGCAACCCGCGAATCTTTCACGCCATTCCGACAAGAATGCTGATGGATTCGCTGAGAAATTTCCTCGGGCGTGTCTCGCGACACATTGAATATAGAGACTGCGCTTTGACATGCAGAACACAATACGCAAATCAGCGCCTACCCCTCATGCAGGCTTCACCAGCTAGCCCCTCCTCACGTCATCCCGATGCCCCGCTGTGGAAAACTATTATCCCAACGATCCGGCTCAACCCATGAAAACGCCAGCTTTCCGGGCTTTCCGTCCACTAAACGCCCCTCCCCGCCAAACCGCCGCTGTCATAAAAATCGAAAAAAACAAAAAAACTTCACAAAAGCTCTTGCGGTTTTTTTCCGATCCGAATAGATCACGGCCACCGACGCGGCGGACATGATCCGCAAGACGCGAAGGGCGATTAGCTCAGTTGGTAGAGCGCCTCGTTTACACCGAGGATGTCGGGAGTTCGAGTCTCTCATCGCCCACCATTTCATCCCCTTGATTTTATTCACATTTCTGCTAAGTTACAAAAAGCTGTGGTCGTTGTCGCAAGTGGTTATTTATAACTACGAGACGTCAAGTCATCCGTTATGAAGATTCTGGCCCACAAGCGAGAATACTCATACGACGGGTATCAACGCCGAAGGACAAATGTTCCGCGGTGGGCTTCGCCAGGAAGCCAATCGACATTTGACTGGGCGTATCTTGAGCATTCGCGTCAAGCGCATCATGCTGCTAAAAACTTGAGCCACCGTGTTAACGACTTGAAAACCATGGCGCCGTAAAGTCGATGACGTTCGTTTCGGGACAGTCGATTCCGTGCGGCATGGCGCCTTACGCTACGTGAGATTCAGCATTTCTCAATAAATTATCCCTCATAATTGTTAGTGTCGGCTTCATGATGAAGTCGCGTTTTGATGGGATGAACCATGTTTGCGAACTCAATCGTCACGCTGGCGCTGATTGCGCTGCCAATCTACTTTTTCTTCCGCTGGGTACAATACGACTCGGAGAGACAGGACAAGTAGTCAATCGCAAGCCCGTCCCTCTCCCCTCGCAGCCTTACAAACCGTGGTCAGCCATCTGCCGGATGGCCGAATGTGGTGAATGCACCACCCTGGTAAATATGGGCTGGGTCCTTCGGATCCTCTTTTCCGGCTTGAGCAAGGACCTCGGCGCGCCATTTCGCCGAGCTATCTTGCGGCTTCCAGCCAAGGAAAGCCGCATGGCTGTTATCCCACCAGCTTTCCTGATTATTGGACGCGCCGTAGACCACGGCGTTGCCAAGACGCGGCGCTTCGAAACTGCGCGCGCAGAGCGAAACGAAGTCCGCAGCGCTGAGCCACGTCGCCAGCATGCGCGTCGTCTGTGGCTTTGCCGTCAGTGAACCGATCCGCACCGACAGGGTCTCCTGCCCGAACTTGTCGAAATAGAAGCTGGCCATATTTTCCCCGAAGCATTTCGAAACGCCATAAAGGGAATCAGGGCGCACAGCCGAGTTGCCATCGAGCTTCTCGTCGCGGCGGTGGTAACCGATCGTATGATTGGAACTGGCGAAGACGATTCGTGGCTGGCCGTTGTGGCGCGCGGCTTCGTAGAGATTATAGACGCCTTCGATATTGCCCTTGAGAATAAGCTCGAACGGCCGCTCCACCGAGATGCCGCCGAGATGGATGATGCCATCCACGCCCGCCACAGCAGTATCGACCTCTGAGCGGTTGGAGAGATCGCATTTCACGAAGGTTTCGTGCGCCGCGAGATCGGTGACCTCGACCATATCGGATAGCACCACCTTTTCAGCAATGTCTTTCAACAGGGGACGGATGGCTTTGCCTACACCACCGGCAGCACCGGTTAACAACAACGTCTTCAGCATGTTTCCTCCATATTTCCATCTGCACACCGCAAACCGGCTTGGCTTGTGGTCATACATAAAATCTCTTGTTATCTTATCTCTACGCTAGGCTTGCACGGGTTATCAAGAGGCAAGCTTGCAGGGAAATGATTGCGTTCAGCGCCAAACGCCCCGACACTGCAGCGTACTCACCCTCAGCCATTCAACAATGATTCCACAGCAATTTCTCCAACTTGTATTATAAGTTCTTGACGAAGATAATATCTCGAATATTATCCGCCTCAACCAACAATTGGAGACACGAATAATGGCTATGGACCCGCAGGAACTTAAAGTCGCGCTTGGCGCTGGACTTCTCTCTTTCCCCGTCACACCTTTTTCCAAGGACGGCGAATTCAACGAGAAGCCTTATCTCGACCACGTCAGCTGGCTGTCCGGTTTCGATGCGACCGTTCTTTTTGCGGCTGGCGGCACCGGTGAATTCTTCTCGCTTGCCCCGGAAGAAGTCGGCACCGTCGTCAAGGCAGCCAAGTCCGCTGCCGGTTCTGTTCCCATCGTTTCGGGCTGCGGTTATGGCACCAAGATCGCCATTCAGATTGCCCAAAGCGCTGAAAAGGCTGGTGCAGACGGCATTCTGCTGCTGCCGCATTACCTGATGGATGCCTCGCAGGCAGGCCTTTACGCCCATATCAAGCAGGTTTGCGATTCAGTTTCCATCGGCGTGATGGTCTATAATCGCGACAATTCCATTCTGACGGCTGAAACGCTGCAAAAGCTGTGCGATGCCTGCCCCAATCTGGTTGGCTTCAAGGATGGTTCCGGCGATATCGGTCTTGTGCGCAAGATCACCGCGACAATCGGCGAGCGCCTGACCTATCTCGGCGGCATGCCGACGGCTGAGCTTTTTGCAGATGCCTATCTCGGCGCTGGTGTGACCACCTATTCGTCCGCCGTGTTCAACTTCGTGCCTGCGCTTGCCCAGGAATTCTACAAGGCACTGCGCGCGGGCGACCGGGCAACGACCGACCGTATTCTCATCGACTTCTTCTATCCGTTCATGGATATTCGTAACCGTCAGAAGGGCTACGCCGTTTCCGCCATCAAGGCTGGCGTGCGTCTGATGGGGTTCGATGCCGGTCCGGTGCGCGCACCGCTGACGGATTTGACTGAGGAGGAAGTCGGCATGCTCGAAAAGCTGGTTGGACCTTACAAGCCATGAAAATAGAAGCGGTTCGCACTCATCTGCTCGATTACAAGCTGGGACACGCCTTTGAAAGCGCGTCCATGCGCTTCGACCGGCGCATCCATTGCCTTGTCGAGATCATATGCGATGATGGCACCGTGGGCTGGGGCGAATGCCTCGGCCCGGCAAAGCCCAATGCAGCCGTGGTGGCCGCGTACACCCCGCACCTGATTGGCAAAGACCCGCTCGACATCGAGATCATCTGGCATCAGCTCTACAATCTGCTGCGGGATCAAGGCCAGCGCGGCCTGACGGTGACGGCGCTGAGCGGTATCGATATCGCGCTTTGGGATATCAAGGGCAAACGCTTCGGCACCTCCGTCTCGCGCCTGCTCGGCGGTCGTTTCCGCGAAAGCGTCAAGGCCTATGCCACCGGCTCCTTCCGCAAGGATGGCGTCGATGCGGTCTCTGATGTGGCGGCGGAAGTTGCCAGTTACGCAAGCCAAGGCTTCCACGCGGTCAAGATCAAGATCGGCTTCGATGTGGCGGAAGACATTGCCGTCATCCGTGCCGCGCGCGAAGCCGTGGGGCCCGATGTCCGCATCATGATCGACGCCAACCATGGTTACGATGCGTTGGAAGCCATCGAAGTCGGCAAGGCGCTGGCGCCTCTTGGCATCGATTGGTTTGAAGAGCCAGTTGTGCCGGAACAGCTGGATGCCTATCAGGCCGTGCGCGCCGGTCAGCCCATTCCCGTTGCGGGTGGCGAAACCTGGCATGGCCGTTACGGGATGCGCGCGCCACTGGAAAGCCGTGCCGTGGATATTCTCCAGCCGGATCTTGCCGGTAGCGGCGGCTTTTCGGAAACCAAACGCATCGTCGATATGGCAACACTCTACGGCGTGCGCGTCGTTCCGCATGTGTGGGGAACGGGTGTGGCCATTGCCGCGGCCCTGCAATTCATGGCCTACCTGCCGCCAGACCCTGCCCGCCGCAACCCGCGCCCACCGATTCTCGAATTCGACCGCACGGAGAACCCCTATCGACAGGCGGTTCTCACCAGCCCGCTGGATCACGTCAATGGCGTGGTGCAGATACCGGATGGCCCGGGACTTGGGATTGAGATCAATCGGGATGCGCTGGAGCAATATGCTTTGAAGGACGCGTGATCTTTGGGTGAAAGGATCACGACGGAAAAAGCCGGGTGTCAGGGATGACACCCGGCTTTTTGTTCTTGCTCCGTCACCCCGCATTTAATGCGGGGTCTAGCCTGAACCGCGTCTGCGGTGCGAAGACTCTTCCGCCGCGCAGACGCGCGGCAGCTGGATGCCGGGTCAAGCCCGGCATGACGGAAGTTGGGAACTCAGTTCGTGCCCTTCAGATCAACCGGGAAGAACAGTGTCTCGCCCGAGGAGTCATCCACGCCGTCATTGTCCGTTACCGCGAAGGCCTTGCCGGACTTGTCGAAAGTGAAGCCTTCCAGCTTGTCGACGACATAGCCATTCGTCTGGGCCTTGAGGTCTGGCAGGAAGTCGTGGACTTCTGTCTTCTTGACGAGCGGCAGTTCGCCGCCGATCTTGCCGGGCTTCAGGTCGGAAATGGCGACGCTGTAGAGCTTCTTGATCTTCGCCTTGTCGCCGATCTGGTTATCGCGCTCGACGATGTAGACATTGTCGCCATGGGCGGTGATTTCGGAAAGACCGACCCAGCCGTCATCTGCCTTATCCAGCGGATAATGCACAGCACCCCACTCCTTGGACTTCAGGTTGTAAGAGACGAGCTTTACCTTGCCCTTTTCAGCCTTGCCCCATTCGCGCTGAACAGCCATCCACAGCGTGGCGTCATCGCCCTTGCCGATCATGGTTACGCCTTCGAAGCCGAAGCGGGTTTCGCCTTCCAACAGTTCTTTTGGAAGTGCGATCTCGGCCTTGATTTCGCCCTTTGCATTGACGTTGTAAAGCGCGTGCGGAACGAGCTTTTCGCTGTTGCCTTCGGATGCGACCCAGAAGCCGCCCTTACCGTCCAGCGTGATGCCTTCCATATCCAGCTTCTGCGCTGCCAGACCATCACGCTTTACGCGCAGAACGCTGGTGATGACGGCAGGCTTCTTGTTGGCGTCGATGGTGTAGATCGATGGCTGATTGCCGTAGACGGAGTCGGAGATCGCATAAAGAATGCCGTCCTTTTCCGCGTCAGCTGTCAGACCGGACAGAGCGCCCCAGCCGATCGGTGCGCCATCGACCGTGGCGGAGGTAAGCTGCGGATAGGCGGCCTGCCCTTCCGAGCGCTCATAGATCATGACATGCGAGCGGGCTGCACCATCTTCAACCAGATCGGCTTCGTTGGCGGTGACCAGCAGGTTGCGCGATGGAATGGCGACTGCACCTTCAGGCGAAATCCCCGATGGGAGGATTTGCGTCAGCTGCGGCTCTGCGCCCGTGTCCTTGTAGACGCCAACGACAGATGCGCGTTCGGCCAGAACGAAGAAATACTTGTCGTTGCCGAATGTTGCCGCTTCCAGACCTTCAGGCTCGATGCCCTTGGCCTTGGAGCGCTTTTCAGGATAGTGGCCGATGGCCGCAACGGCATGTTCGAAGGAAGAGCCAGCTTCGTAAAGCAGCTTGCCGGTCTTGTCGAAAATGGTGAAGCCGCGCGAACCGCCCTGCCAGTCGCCCTCATTGGCGATGACGATACGGTCATTGTCCAGCCACTTCACGGCATCCGGCTCGCGCTTGCGGGCGTCCTGGCTGTCGGTGAATTTCAACTGGCCATCGGTCTTGGTGTCGATACCCTTCAGGTCAACAGTGCCTGCGGAAAAGTGGCTTGTGACCTTGCCGCTTTTGCCATCAACGATGACGATATGGTTGTTTTCCTGAAGCGTCAGGGCAATCTCGCCATTGGCATTGATGGAAACGAATTCCGGCTCTGGATCTTCCGGCGAAATCTCGGCAAGACCGGTGACATCGATCTTCTTCAGCGTCGAGCAATCCGGTGCGCCATTCTTGAGACCGATGGTGACGAGGAAGCCGGCAGGCATCTGCGGCAGCGCGCCGTCATTGACCTTTTCATCACGCTCGTTTTCGATGGCGATGGCCACGAAGCTCTTGTCCGGGGAAACCGCAACGGAGTCCGGCTGGCCGCCGAGGTCACAGCTGGCTTCGATCTTGCGGGTGGCGATATCGACCGTCACCAGCTTGCCAGCTGGCTTGACGTAGCTTTCGGACGTGTTGACGCCAGCCAGAACCTTGGTACCGGACACGGCAACCGATGTCGGCTCGCCATCCATCATCAGAGCGCCAAGCGCCTTTGGTGCCTTGGCATCCTTGATGTCGACAAAGCCGATGCCGCCCAGCGGGCTGTCGGAATAGATCAGCGTATTGCCGTCTTCACTAGCCGTGACGATTTCCGCCGACGTGATCGTCTTCTCTTCCTTGTCGGAAGGAAGGTTCAGAGCGACAGGAAACGACGAGATGCGGTTGAAAACCTGCTCGGCGGCGACTGGAAATGCGGCAGAAGCAAAAAGCGCCGCGGTCAGCGCAGCACTCGAAAAACGAAATGTCATGATGTCCCCTTCAGTGCACTGGAAAAATGCATGACTGGGCTTTTGCGACATGGACGTGACAGGGAAATGACAATGAGAAGGTGCTGATAAACAAAAAGCCCGGCTCAAGGCCGGGCTCTCTGCATTTCGATGGCGTCATTTCGCAAAACTGCGCAAAGAGCCAAAATCATTCCTCGTATATCTGAGCACTGTTCGCACGCCGCGGGCGCAAACAGCTCAGGAAAACTTAGGAGTTAACAGCGTCCTTCAGGCCCTTGCCTGCGGAGAACTTTGGAACGTTGCGAGCCGGAATATCGACTTCTGCACCCGTGGATGGGTTACGGCCCTTGGAGGCTTCACGACGGCTTACGGTGAAGCTGCCGAAGCCTGCGAGACGGATGTCGCCACCGGCCTTCAATTCGCTCTGGACGGTTTCGAATACTGCGTCGACGGCAGAAGCGGCATCAGCCTTGGTGAGACCAGCCTTTTCGGCAACTGCAGAAACGAGCTCGTTCTTGTTCATGTTTCCACCCCTTTCAATGGTATGAAACGACTCAAATTGGATCGGCGCAGAATACTTATCTATTCGCGCACCGCCACCCAAAAGCGCTGGAATGGCCTGAAAAACAAGGGGTCTCGCGTTCTTTTCACAAAAAAGGCTGGCATTTCTGCCAGCCTTTCAACGATTTTGTGCTAATTTAGCACCAACACCGACGGTCGCTTATCAATGTGCGATTGTCTGGCTACCGTCATCCACACCTTCAACAGTTGCAATGACCGGCGTCTCGATGCTGCCATCCCACTCGATGGGCTCGGGCATACGCACAAGCGCGTGCTGCAGAACCTCACCCATGCGGGCAACCGGGATGATTTCCATCTCGTTTTTGACGTTGTCAGGAATATCCGCCAAGTCCTTGGCGTTTTCTTCCGGGATCAGCACCTTCTTGATACCGCCGCGAAGAGCAGCGAGCAGCTTTTCCTTCAGGCCGCCAATTGGCAGGACGCGACCGCGAAGCGTGATTTCGCCCGTCATCGCGACGTTCTTGTCCACGGCAATACCTGTCATAATCGAAACGATTGCCGTTGCCATGGCCACACCGGCGGATGGACCATCTTTCGGTGTCGCACCTTCCGGCACGTGAACGTGAATGTCCGACTTGTCGAAGCGCGGTGGCTCGATGCCGAAGTCCACGGCGCGCGAGCGGACATAGGATGCCGCTGCCGAAATGGATTCCTTCATCACTTCCTTCAGGTTACCGGTCACGGTCATACGACCCTTACCCGGCATCATGACGCCTTCGATGGTCAGAAGCTCGCCGCCCACTTCGGTCCAAGCAAGACCTGTAACGACGCCGACCTGATCTTCACGCTCGGCTTCGCCATGGCGATACCGTGGAACGCCGAGATAGTCCTCGATGTTGGCAGCCGTAACGGCAACCGACGTGGACTTGCCCTTGATGATCTCGGTCACGGCCTTACGTGCGAGCTTCATCAATTCACGCTCGAAGTTACGAACGCCGGCTTCACGCGTGTACTGCTGGCTGATGGCCATCAGGGCGTCGTCGCTGACGGAGAATTCCTCCGGACGCAGCGCATGTTCCTTGATCGCCTTGGGCAGCAGGTGACGCTTGGCGATTTCGCGCTTTTCGTCTTCCGTGTAACCAGCAATGCGGATGACTTCCATGCGGTCCATCAACGGGCCTGGAATATTCAGCGTATTGGCTGTGGTGACGAACATCACGTCCGACAGGTCATATTCCACTTCGAGATAGTGGTCCATGAATGTGGAGTTCTGTTCCGGATCCAGCACCTCCAGCAAAGCGGACGATGGATCGCCACGGAAGTCCTGCCCCATCTTGTCGATTTCATCGAGCAGGAAGAGCGGATTGGCCTTCTTTGCCTTCTTCATCGACTGGACGATCTTGCCAGGCATGGAGCCGATATAGGTACGGCGGTGACCACGGATTTCCGCTTCGTCACGAACGCCACCCAGCGCCATGCGCACATATTCACGGCCAGTTGCCTTGGCGATGGACTTCGCAAGCGACGTCTTACCAACGCCTGGAGGACCAACGAGGCACAGGATCGGGCCACGGATCTTCGTCGCACGGGCCTGTACGGCCAGATACTCGACGATGCGTTCCTTGACCTTGTCGAGACCGAAGTGATCCTGTTCGAGAACGGTTTCTGCAGCGTTCAGGTCCGTCTTGATCTTGGACTTCTTGCCCCAAGGCAGACCGATCAGCCAATCCAGATAATTGCGCACGACGGTTGCTTCCGCAGACATCGGGCTCATCTGGCGCAGCTTCTTCATTTCGGCTTCCGCCTTTTCGCGGGCCTCCTTGGAGAGCTTGGTCTTGGCAACGCGTTCTTCCAGCTCTGCCATCTCGTCACGGCCATCCTCGCCGTCACCGAGTTCCTTCTGGATCGCCTTCATCTGCTCGTTCAGGTAATATTCGCGCTGGGTCTTCTCCATCTGGCGCTTGACGCGCGAGCGGATACGCTTTTCGACCTGAAGAACGGAAATCTCGCCTTCCATGAAGCCGAGCGCCTTTTCAAGACGCTGCTTCACGCTCACCGTTTCCAGCATTTCCTGCTTTTCGGTGATCTTGATGGACAGGTGCGAGGCAACCGTATCTGCGAGTTTGGAA
Organism: Agrobacterium vacciniicorymbosi; assembly: GCF_040427045.1. Classification (NCBI taxonomy): domain Bacteria; kingdom Pseudomonadati; phylum Pseudomonadota; class Alphaproteobacteria; order Hyphomicrobiales; family Rhizobiaceae; genus Agrobacterium; species Agrobacterium vacciniicorymbosi. The sequence continues at coordinate 59,174 of NZ_JBETMF010000001.1, read as the reverse complement.
TAGTCGTCGATCTGACCGGCGGCACCAACCACCTCAGGCGAAATCTTCTTGTTGAGCTTCACATAGCTTTCGAACTCGGACACGACAGAGCGCGACAGAGCTTCGATCTCGACCGGGTCTTCTTCCGGCTCAGCCAGAAGAACGGCGGTGGCTTCATAGAAGTCTTCACGACCGGTGTACTCTTCGATCTTGGCGCGGCCCTTGCCTTCCACCAGAACCTTCACAGTGCCATCGGGCAGCTTCAGCAGCTGCAGGACATTGGCAACCGTGCCGACGCGGTGAATGGCCGACGTGTCCGGGTCATCATCGCTGGCGTTGATCTGGGTCACAAGCATGATCTGCTTGTCGGAGCCCATGACCTCTTCCAGTGCACGAATGGATTTTTCCCGGCCGACGAACAGCGGAACGATCATATGCGGGAAAACGACAATGTCGCGCAGAGGGAGTACGGGATATGTACCGCCAGATGCAGCAGACGTAATGTTCGTCATATCATTTCCTTTCAATGGTCCCCTTGGGAGGGACGCCTGCCGGACTTTCTTTGGGAGTTTCCGGCATATTCTTTGTCGTGACTGAAAGTGGAGTTCGTCACCGTCATTTTCAAGTCACAAGAGCAGATACCCTTCCGCTTGGGGCAGGATAGATCTCGAATACGCAAAACGTCACAATACGCGTCACACTTTCCGTCATTCGCCCGCCTCGTGGCGAATCGGAAAAACAGCGAACGTTCAAAAAAACGTCATATCGCGCTGCAAATCACTTCTAAAACTTTATCAGGAAAGCGCAATCCGCTCCAAACGCAAAATCGGATCGCACTGCGATAATGCGACCTTTCCCGTGCATAACACGCAAAAAAGGCCCGCCGGAGGCGAGCCTTTCAATCTTCCGTCAACAGCCGTCCAGCACTTAAGCCGAAACGTTGGCTTTCTCTTCCTGACGATCCGCGTAGATGTAAAGCGGACGGGCAGCCCCGCTGACGACTTCGTCAGAGATGACAACCTCGCGAACGCCTTCCAGCGTCGGCAGTTCGAACATGGTGTCGAGCAGGATTTTTTCCATGATCGAACGCAGACCACGCGCACCGGTCTTACGGGTGATTGCCTTGCGGGCAATTTCGCGCAGAGCATCGCCCTGGAATGTCAGTTCGACGTCTTCCATCTCGAACAGGCGCTGATACTGCTTGATCAGAGCGTTCTTCGGCTCCGACAGAATCTGGATCAGCGCATCTTCATCAAGGTCTTCGAGCGTTGCCAGAACTGGCAGACGACCGATGAATTCAGGGATGAGACCGAACTTGACCAGATCTTCCGGCTCCAGTTCGCGCAGCACTTCGCCAACACGACGATCGTCTTCCGCCTTTACCGTTGCGCCAAAACCAATGGAGGTCTTTTCGCCACGGGCAGAGATGATCTTGTCGAGGCCTGCAAAGGCACCGCCGCAGATGAACAGGATGTTGGTCGTATCCACCTGCAGGAATTCCTGCTGCGGATGCTTGCGGCCACCCTGCGGAGGAACGGATGCGACCGTGCCTTCCATGATCTTCAGAAGCGCCTGCTGAACGCCCTCGCCCGAGACGTCGCGCGTGATGGACGGGTTGTCCGACTTGCGGGAAATCTTGTCCACTTCGTCGATGTAGACGATGCCGCGCTGGGCGCGTTCAACGTTGTAATCGGCAGACTGGAGCAGCTTGAGGATGATGTTTTCAACATCCTCGCCCACGTAACCGGCTTCGGTCAGCGTCGTTGCGTCAGCCATGGTGAAGGGAACGTCGATGATGCGAGCGAGCGTCTGGGCAAGATAGGTCTTGCCGCAACCGGTCGGGCCGACCAGCATGATGTTCGACTTCGCCAGCTCGATGTCGCCGTTCTTGGACGAATTCGCCAGGCGCTTGTAATGGTTGTGAACCGCCACAGACAGGATCTTCTTCGCCTGCTTCTGGCCGATGACATATTCATCGAGAATCTTGATGATGTCCTGCGGGGTGGGAACACCCTCGCGCGACTTCACCATCGAGGTCTTGTTCTCCTCGCGGATGATGTCCATGCACAATTCGACGCATTCATCACAAATGAATACTGTCGGCCCGGCAATGAGTTTCCGGACTTCGTGCTGGCTCTTGCCGCAGAATGAACAATAGAGTGTATTTTTCGAGTCGCCGCCGTTGCTGCCGCTGACTTTGCTCATATCTCTTTCCTTCCAGCACGCCGCTGGTCCGCAAGGCGGATCGCGGTCAACTTACCGTCTGCGGACCGGTCGCTTCCCATAAGCATCCATGTCCGCTTCGTTCCCGGGGTACTAACCGCATCAGATACGAGACCTGACGAGCGGCGGCAACGAATTCCCCTGCAAACTCCGAGGCGGTGAAGCCTCGGCATTTTGTTTCGTGACCAGTCCCAAACCCAAATGAGGCTTTTGTGGGATTGGCTTCAAGCTATGTCATAAAAATTCAACACAGCCTTAATATCTACTATTAGCGCTTTATTTTTCGGTTTAAACCCCGAATTTCACTTCGGGGCTTCAAACACAAGTCAAAATTTCAGCGCCTCAGCTGGCGGATGCGCCTTCGATTTCCTGACGCGAGGTCAGGATTTTGTCGATGACACCCCAGTTCTTAGCCTCATCCGCATCCATGAAATGGTCACGGTCGAGCGTGTTTTCAACTTCTTCGAGCGTGCGGCCCGTGTGCTTCACGTAGACTTCATTAAGGCGACGCTTCATTTTGATAATGTCGCGCGCATGACGCTCGATATCGGAAGCCTGACCCTGGAAACCGCCCGAAGGCTGGTGAACCATGATGCGGGCATTCGGCGTGCAGAAGCGCATGCCCTTTTCACCGGCAGCCAGAAGCAGCGAGCCCATCGAAGCGGCCTGACCGACGCAAAGCGTGGACACAGCAGGACGGATGAACTGCATCGTATCGTAAATTGCCATGCCGGCGGTGACGACACCACCCGGGGAATTGATGTAGAGCGCGATTTCCTTCTTCGGGTTTTCCGACTCCAGGAACAGGAGCTGCGCGCAAACGAGCGACGCCATGTGATCTTCCACCGGACCGGTCAGGAAGATGATCCGCTCTTTGAGAAGACGCGAGTAGATGTCGTAGGACCGTTCGCCGCGGTTGGTCTGCTCTACGACCATCGGCACCAGAGCCATGGCGGTATCAACTGGATTTGTCATGTCCGTCCTTTGTCAACTCTTACCCGGTGAGCATACGCACCCGGAATCAATTCTATTCGTCTACTCTCTACATAGAGTGTGATTGCCCGGTTCTTCAAGACTCAGGTGGCGGATATCCTTAATGACGCACCGGCAAATATTCCCTGCCGCCTTACATCTCCGCGCAAAACGGCACCACCGGCATTTTAACGGCCAATCCCGTCATCAACTGCGAAACCGGATTTTGGTCAACCAAAGGTTAAACATACGGACATAATCCACTCGCAACCTTTCGTAACGGAAAGTAGAAACGACTTCTTAGCTTTTGATCCAGATAGTGCCGTCGAAACGATTTAGCACCACCACGCGTGGCTGAAAGTCTTACCCGGAATTCATTTTTATATGCGGAAAGAGCGTGCACCCCAAGGGTCCACCGCCAAGTCATCCGTGAAACGCCGAGACAGATGGGGTTTGGTCAGTGTTAGACGCCAAAACGGGCATGCTTCTTTGGTCGATGGAGACATTGACTCTATCAGCAGTTCTCGCGGTGCTGTGGTTGCACCATCCTGCAAAAAAGCATCATTTGTGTTTTTCGCTGGGCTTTGGCCTAGTGGGCGTTGGCGCAATTCTGGTCGCACTGCGCGGTCTGATCCCTGATTTCATCTCCATCCAGTTCGGCAACATATCGGCACTGGCGGGTTTCAGCTTCTGGCTGGCAGGGCTTTTGTTGCTGGAAGGCCGCAAGCTCGATGGATGGATTGCCATCCCACCGCTGGTCTGGATCGCCTTCATGTTCGTGCCGCCCGTCCATGACAGCACGAGCGCGCGGATCATCCTCTACCACGTCTGCGCCGGCATAGGTCACCTCATGCTCGCGGGCGTACTGTTGACATCGAAAGAGTTCATTTCGCGAACCAGAAAATTGCTGGCGACGGTCCTCGTCATACAGTCCTTTGCCGGCGCGGTCGCGGCTTCTCTCGTCATTCCCTACAATCTGGCGACCGGCCAGATCATCCCGCTGACGGCACCGATTGCCGTCGTTGGCGCGTTGGGCTTCACGATTGTGATGATGATCAGCGTCAAGATGTTTATGGAAGACGCAGAGCGTCGCTTGCAGCACCTGGCCATGACAGATCACCTGACGGGGACATTGAACCGTCGCGGCTTGCTACAGGCCTTCGGTGCGCTGAAGGCCCGCCTTTCAGGCACATCGCGCCACATCGGCTTCATCCTATTCGACATCGATCATTTCAAGAAGATCAACGATGAATACGGCCATCAGTGCGGTGACGATGTTCTGGTCAAGTTTTGCGCGCATGCCAGCCTGATTGCAGACGGCAGAGGCGTGGTCATCCGCATGGGCGGCGAAGAATTCGGTTGCTTGATAGAAACCGACGATCCATCGAAGGTGACCATTCTGGCCGAAGCGATCCGCATTCACTTCAGCCGTCTGGAAGTTTTTGCCGATACCAGACAGTTTTCGCCGACGGTCAGCGCCGGGGTCTTTTGTCAAAGTGCGGCAGACGCAGACCTCGATACCATGCTGACAATGTCGGATCGCGCGCTCTACGGCGCCAAGAAAGAGGGTCGCAACCGCACCGTCGTGCGGGAAGGCTCCATCAACATCGTCGTTCCCGCCGATGACCGTGACGAAGACCCTTGCGACAACAATGCCGACCGGCAGGTCGCCGCTCTCAACCGCATCGCCCATATCGCCAATCGATAGGCAGCGGCTTGACCTTTATGCGCTTGCGATCCCATCATGGGCCACGCAGGCAATGGAGGTTTCGTCATGCACGTCAGGTTTTTCACCGGCCTTTTGATATCCGCCGCTCTGGTCGCTGGGTCCGCCAAGGCACAGCAGGCATCGGACACGATTGCACCCGAACGGGCAACGGGCACGCAAACCGCAAGCCGCGTGGAAACGAAGAACTTCATGGTCGCAGCCGCCAACCCACTGGCTGCGGAGGCAGGCCGAAAGGTGATTGCCGACGGCGGCAATGCCATCGACGCCATGGTGGCCGTGCAGATGGTTCTGGGCCTCGTGGAGCCGCAAAGCTCCGGCCTCGGCGGCGGCAGTTTCCTTGTTTATTACGACGCCGCGACCAACAAGATGACCACGTTCGACGGACGCGAAACCGCGCCGATGGAAGCGACGCCGAAGCTGTTTCTCGATGACAGTGGCCAGCCACTGAAATTCATGGATGCGGTTATCGGTGGCCGCTCAGTCGGCACCCCGGGCACGGTGCGGCTGCTCTCCGATGTGCACAAGAAATACGGAAAAACAGCTTGGGCCGATTTGCTCAAGCCTGCCGAAACGCTTGCGACAGACGGCTTTCAGGTCTCGCCGCGTCTCGCATCACTAATTGCATCCGAAGGCGAGCGGCTCAAAAAATATGATGGACCGCGCAGCTATTTCTACGATGCGTCAGGCGCACCGCTGAAGGCTGGCACGGTTCTTAAAAATCCGGCCTATGCCCAGACACTCAAAGCCATTGCGACCAAGGGCCCGGATGCGTTCTACAGCGGGCCGATTGCCGAAGCCATCGTCAAGACCGTGCGGGAGGCGACGGGTAATCCGGGTGTTCTCTCGCTGGCCGATCTGGCGAATTACCGCATCAAGGAGCGCGAGCCTGTATGCGCGAACTATCGCGCGCTGGATATTTGCGGCATGGGACCGCCCTCCTCCGGTGCTGTCGCCATCGGCCAGATGCTTGGCATTCTGGAAAACTTCGACATCAAGGCGCTAGGCCCCGACAATGTGGAAAGCTGGCGGCTGATCGGCGATGCACAGCGTCTGGCCTTTGCGGATCGTGAGCGCTATCTCGCCGACCCGGACTTCACCCCGCTGCCCATCAAGGGCCTGTTGGCCAAGACCTATCTCGGCACACGCGCCTCATCACTGGATGGTGACAAGGCCCTGGCTGCGGATGCGGTGAAGGCGGGTGAGCCGGAATGGGATCACGCCCTGCTGTTCGGTCGCGGGCCGACGCTTGAAATGCCATCCACCAGCCATTTCGTGATCGTCGACAGCCAAGGCAATGTTGTTTCCATGACGACGACCATCGAGAGCGGCTTCGGCTCGCGCCTGATGACCAATGGCTTTTTGCTGAACAATGAGCTGACGGATTTTTCCTTTAAGACGCATGACGGAAGCCTGCCGGTGGCCAACCGCGTGGAGCCGGGCAAGCGCCCGCGCTCCTCCATGGCCCCGACAATCGTCATGAAGGACGGCAAGCCGCTACTGGCCATAGGCTCGCCGGGTGGTAGCCAGATCATCGGCTATGTCGCTCAGGCGCTGATTGCCTATATCGACTGGGGCATGCCGGTGGAAAAAATCGTGGCGCAACCGCATCTGATCAACCGCTTCGGCACCTATGATATCGAAGCTGGTACCGATGCGGAGAAGTTCGCGGAACCGCTGAAGGCCATGGGTTTCGAGGTGAAGCCAGGCGAGATGAATTCCGGTCTGCATGCCATCGAAATCACCGGCACCGGCCTCGTCGGCAGCGCCGATCCGCGCCGCGAAGGTGTGGCCGTCGGCGAATAGAATCGCTTCCGTGCCAAGGAGGTTTGCGTTAGAGATCGGGCATGAAAAACGTGCCAGATTTCCTCCGCATCGATGCCCAAAAACGTGTCGTCTCGCTCGACGCCCGCAACCCTGCTTTCTACAGCGACCCTAACGCCGTCTATGCGGCGCTGCATGCGCATTGTCCCACCTTTTACTGGGAGGAGCAGAAGCAATGGTTCTTCACCGGCTATGACCACGTCAACGCGCTGCTGCGCGACCGCCGTTTCGGGCGGCAAATCCTGCATGTTGCGACCCGCGAGGAGTTGGGCCTGCCGCAGCCGCTTGAGCATGTCAGGCACTTCGATGCGGCAGAACGCCACTCCCTGCTGGAAATCGAACCGCCGGAGCATACGCGTCTCAGAACACTGGTGAACCGCGCCTTCGTTTCGCGCCATGTCGAAAAGATGAAGCCGGAGATCGAGGTACTCGCCCACGGGTTGATCGACCGCTTCGAAAAGGACGGCAAAACGGAGCTGCTGTCGTCCTTTGCGGACATCATTCCCGTGACGATGATTGCGCGGATGATCGGCATTCCCGAAGAGATGGGCCCGCAACTGCTGAAATGGTCACATGCCTATGTCGGCATGTATATGTTCAAGCGCACCCACGACGACGAACGGGCCGCCGACCAGGCCGCGAAGGAATTTGCCGATTACGTGCGCAGCGTGATTGCCCAGCGCCGTGCGGAACCGAACGACGATCTGCTCAGCCACATGATCCATACGGAGCATAAGGGTCAGTATCTCACCGACGACGAGCTGATTTCGACCACCATCGTCCTGCTGAATGCTGGCCACGAAGCGACCGTACACCAGATCGGCAATTCCGTGCGCGTCATTCTCGAAAGCGGCAGCGACCCTGCTCTGCTGTTTCAGGATGAAAAATCGACCGAATGCACGGTGGAGGAAACGCTACGCATCGGTGCGCCGGTGCACATCTTCCAACGCTGGGCGCTGGAGCCAGTCGAAATCGACGGCGTCACTTTCCAGCGCGGCGATAAGGTCAGCCTCATCCTCGCCGCCGCCAATCTCGACCCACAAAAATTCACTGATCCCCTCACCTTCAAGCCCGACCGCGCCGAAGCCCCCAACCTATCCTTCGGCGCCGGCATCCACTTCTGCATCGGCGCACCACTGGCACGGCTGGAGCTGAACATCGTGTTGCCACTGCTGTTCAAGCGCCTGCCGGGATTACGAATTGCGGAGCCGCCGATGGTAAAGGACGTGTATCATTTCCATGGTCTGGAGCGGCTGGATTTGGCGTGGTAGTTTAACCCCTACAACCGCACCACATAATCCTTGCGCGTCGTCTCCACCACTTCCCATGTTCCCTTGAAGCCCGGACGGATGATCTGGCGGTGGCCCGCTTTGAGGTGGATAGGCTCGCCGCCTTCTTCGGTTAGAATCGAGTGGCCTTCGAGGATGTTGAAATACTCCCACTCGTCATATTCGACCCGCCATTTGCCGGGAGTCGACTGCCATATTCCGGCGTAAATGCCGCCGGTGGCTTCTTCGAGATTCCATGTGGTGAATTTCGGGGTGCCGGAGATCAGCCTGTCTGGCGCGGGGGCGCCCTCTTCCGGCTGAACAGTGGCGAGGTCGCCCTCTGACTTGAAATTGAGACTATGTGTCATGGGCGACCTTTCCTTTTGATCAGACCTTGGCGAGCGATTGCTCGAGGTCTGCAATGATATCCTTCACATCCTCGATGCCGATAGACAGGCGTACGACATCCGGACCTGCACCGGCAGCGGTCTGCTGTTCAGGCGTCAACTGCGCATGGGTGGTCGATGCCGGATGGATGACGAGGGAGCGGGTGTCGCCGATATTGGCGAGATGAGAGAACAACTGCAACCCTTCCACCAGCGCCTTGCCCGCGGCATAGCCACCATTCACGCCGAAGGTGAAGACGGAGCCTGCGCCCTTGGGCGAATAACGCTGTTGCAGAGCGTGGTTATCGCTGTCTTCGAGGCCTGCATAATGAACCCAGCCGACTTTCGGATGCGCCTTCAGCCATTTTGCCACGGCAAGCGCATTGTCCGAATGGCGCTGGACGCGCAGCGGCAGCGTCTCGATGCCGGTAAGGATGAGGAAAGCGTTGAACGGCGCGATGGATGGGCCGAGATCACGCAGGCCAAGAACGCGTGCGGCAATGGCGAAGGCGAAATTGCCGAAGGTCTGGTGCAGAACGACGCCTGAATATTCCGGGCGCGGTTGGGAGAGCGCCGGATATTTGTCATTTGCAGACCAGTCGAACGTGCCACCATCCACGATGATACCGCCCATGGAATTGCCATGACCGCCGAGGAATTTCGTCAGCGAATGCACGACGATATCGGCACCATGTTCGATGGGTCTCAGCAGATAGGGGCTTGCCATGGTATTATCGACAATCAGCGGCAGGCCGTGCTTGTGAGCGACCTCCGCAATCGCAGTGATATCTACGAAGGTGCCGCCGGGATTGGCAAGGCTTTCGATGAAGATCGCTTTGGTGCGATCATCGATCTGGCTTTCGAAACTCGCTGGATCTGCGGCATCTGCCCAGCGCACCTGCCAATCGAAATTCTTGAACGAGTGGCCGAACTGGTTGATCGAGCCACCATAAAGCTGGCGGGCTGCGATGAAGTTATCGCCTGAGGTGAGCAGGGTGTGGAACACCAGCATCTGTGCCGCATGGCCGGATGCAACGGCCAAAGCCGCCGTTCCACCTTCAAGCGCAGCGACACGCTCTTCCAGCACCGCCTGCGTGGGGTTCATGATGCGGGTGTAGATGTTGCCGAATTCTTTTAGGCCGAACAGGGCTGCCGCATGATCCGAATCGCGAAACGCATAGGCCGTGGTCTGGTAAATCGGCGTTGCGCGCGCGCCGGTGGTCGGGTCAGGCTCGGCACCGGCGTGAATGGCCAAGGTGGAAAAACCCGGATTACTCTCTGACATGTGTCCCTCCAATATTCTTTCTATGCCCTCTTGGGGCTTTGAAGGAGCATAAGGTCTCACCGGCAAATGGTAAGTGCGGCTTATGCTAACTATCGCCTTATATTGAGACGCGGATACTCAATTGCAGGGCAGCGGTCCATAACCACTTCTATGCCATAGGCTTCCGCCTTTGCCGCCGCATCATCATGCCGTACGGAAAGCTGTCCCCAGATAAACTTCGGGCGCGGTGACAAGAGAATGACCTCCTCGACAATAGCAGGCAGATTTTCCGCCGCGCGAAACACATCGACCATATCGATGGGTTCTGGAATGTCTGCCAGCTTGGCATAGACCTGCTGCCCCAGTATCTCTTTGCCTTCCTGACCGGGATTGACCGGAAACACCGTATATCCCCTGGAAAGAAGAAACTGCATGACACCGTGGCTTGGCCGTGCCGGGTTGGGAGAAGCACCCAGCAAGGCAATGGTCTTAACCTCCGTCAAAACCCGGCGAATATAGTCTTCCTCATAGGCATCATGGTTCACGGTCATCCTCCCTTGTGGCATTCCAACAGAAATTATTGGGCCTCAGTCATGGCGCATAAAAGTGTTTTCTGAAAGTCGGATGACTTTACGAAAATCAGCACAACTATAATGTTTGCGCTAACTTAATCAGCAATCCGCAATCGTACTTTTTTTGTACCACATCTGTTCACCAGCATTTTAGAAACTACTCATAGTTACATTAGAAAAATATGTTTCATGTTGAAACTGTTTAAACTGAAATGATTGTTTTTGGGAAATACGCTATCGCGAACTTGAAATCATCTGAAACCCGATGATTTTTTCTTCGCGTTTTGATTTCAATCGATTCATTTTCGTACATCTTGCGAAAATATCTTAAAAGCTCTGCCGTTTAGCAGACTCTAAAAAACAATTACTGGTTGTTCCCGATGGCACGTCATAGCACCATCATGCCAACCAAAAGGCATCCTCACGCGGAATATCTTCATCAAACAAGTGCAACCGACGTCCGAAAAGAATAAGCAAGACATCATCGAGATCATTTGCGAGTCGCCCGTGCCAATCGACGTGCTTTTACTGGTTTTGCTGGGCGCTCTTTTGCATGCCAGCTGGAATGCTCTTGTCAAATCCGGCAAGGATAAAGCGCTGGACGCGACCTTGATCGCAGCCGGGGCTGCGGCCTGCTCCATACCCTTTCTGCCCTTCCTGCCACTGCCTGGCGCAGTCGCCCTGCCCTTTCTCATCGTTTCGGCCATCTTGCAGTTCGCCTATTTCCGGCTGGTCGCAGCGGCTTATACGGTTGGCGATATCGGCCTTGTCTATCCCATCATGCGCGGCGTGGCCCCGCTGATCGTTGCCGCCAGCAGCAATATGTTTCTGGGGGAAAGCCTGAGCCCCGCCGCACTGGCTGGCATCGCCGTCATCTCCGCTGGCATCCTGACGCTGGCCTTTGAAGCACGCCATGGCCGCAAACATGCCATCCTGCTGGCTCTTGCCAATGCCGTGGTCATTTCGGGCTACACCTTTGTCGACGGTGTTGGCGCGCGCCTTTCCACGAGCGCCATTTCCTATACGCTTTGGATGTCGCTGTTGCCGCCGGTGCTTCTGTTCTCCTGGGCGCTCTATCAGCGCGGATGGACGCCCGTCGCCAATCATGTGCGCATCAACTGGTGGCGCGGCCTGGCGGGCGGTGGCGGGTCGATCCTGTCCTATGGGCTGGCGCTGTGGGCAATGACGAAAGCACCCGTGGCCGTGGTTGCCGCCCTGCGCGAAACATCCATTCTTTTCGCCATCGTCATCTCCGTCCTCATCCTCAAGGAAAAGGCCAGTATCTGGCGTTATGTGGCAGGGGCAATCATCGCTTTGGGCGTGCTGATCATGCGTCTGGGCTGATTTCGGCACCAGTTTTATGTGGTAACATAAAACCACACAATTAAACCATTGTTTTAAAACACTATTTTTTACGCATGTTATTTTCGCTGCCGTTGACGGGCTTTCCATCACGGATTATAAGCGCGCCAGACAGAATTTCCCCGGAAATGCGGTCCTATGGCTGTTCCAGCGCGAACAGCTTCAAGCAACAAGAAACGCCTGCATGCTTTTCGAAGTGTGACAGGTCCTAGAGAAAGTTAAAAGAATGTCTACTTTCGTTCAGAAGCCTGCTGAGGTGGAGAAGAAGTGGATCATCATCGACGCCGAAGGCCTCGTTGTTGGTCGCCTTGCCACCATCGTTGCAACCCGCCTGCGCGGCAAGCACAAAGCAACTTACACACCTCACGTTGACGACGGCGACAACGTCATCATCATCAACGCTGAAAAGTGCGTTTTCACCGGCAAGAAGTACTCCGACAAGAAGTACTACTGGCACACCGGTTATCCGGGCGGCATCAAGGAACGTACGGTTCGCCAGATCATCGAAGGCCGCTTCCCGGAGCGCGTTCTTGAAAAGGCCGTCGAGCGTATGATTCCTCGTGGTCCTCTTGGCCGTCGCCAGATGAAGAACCTTCGCGTTTACGCCGGTTCCAACCATCCGCATGAAGCACAGCAGCCAGTCGTTCTCGAAGTGGCACAGCTGAACAGCAAGAACGTAAGGAGCGCCTGATAATGGCCGATCTTTCCTCCCTGAAAGACCTCGCCCCGGCATCGGAAGCTTCGGCTCCCGTGCACGTCCGCAAGGTTGATACTCTCGGCCGCTCCTACGCGACCGGCAAGCGCAAGAACGCCGTAGCCCGCGTATGGGTCAAGGCTGGTTCCGGCAAGATCATCATCAACGGCCGTGACTTCTCTGCGTATTTCGCACGTCCGGTTCTGCAGATGATCCTGCAGCAGCCGCTCGTTGCAGCTGCTCGCTCTGGTCAGTTCGACATCATCGCAACGGTTGCTGGCGGTGGTCTCTCCGGCCAGGCTGGTGCAGTTCGCCACGGCCTGTCCAAGGCCCTCACCTACTTCGAACCAGGCCTTCGTGGCGTGTTGAAGAAGGGTGGCTTCCTGACCCGCGACAGCCGTGTTGTTGAACGTAAGAAGTACGGTAAGGCCAAGGCTCGCCGTTCGTTCCAGTTCTCCAAGCGCTAATCGCTTCCGGAATACAGAACTCGAAAAGGCGGAGCTTCGGCTCCGCCTTTTTTCGTTTGTGCTGTGTGATGATAAATGAGCGGTGCCGAGTATCAGTTGGTCTCGACCGCCATAGCAGAAGCCTTCTCAGCCTCTCCCATCTCGCTCATAAGCTGATCGACAACCATCGTCGCGCCAGCCTTGGTGTAATGGCCCCGGTCTGCGATATAGGCGACGCCATTGCGACCAAAGAAGCACATTTGGGCTGCCTGCTGTCCGCAAAACACCATTTCCGGCAGGACTTTCGCGACATCACTTGGCACTGCGGCATCCAGTATCGAATATGACCTGGCGGTAACCGTTTTGAAATCCGCGGTGGAATACTCAAAGCTTGGTACTGCCTCGCCTTTTATTATTTGAGCTGCCATGACGTCCTTTATGGACTTGTCAAAAAGAGGACTTGGATAAATAACCAGAACACGCTTGCCACCGGCTTTCAGCGTCTCAATGGTCTCCCTGAAATGTCTTTCTATGTCAGGGATAACGGTATCGCGGGTCGGATATTCGGCGTTGTCTATCCGGACATAGGGTGCATTGAAAAAATTCACCCAGAATGCCGTCAGCACAACTGTATCCACATTGCTTTGCAACAGATAGGCCATCGCACGCCGGTTGAAGTCGTCGCAGTTGACTGCCCCCTCCGCGCGGCCGGTGGACACACCGATGATGGGGGCACAATAGCCATGTGTCAGCTGTACCAGGCCGGCACCGCGCTTCAGCAACGCATCCTGCAAGGCTGGCGCTAGAGATGCCCCGATCGAATCGCCCCAGATTGCATAGGTTTCGGCTGTGCCAGCATTGAATATGCATTCTTTATCCGGCACATCGGGAGAATCGTCCTTAACCTGAAAAAGGCATTTTTCGCTCCATGACGTGTTTTCTACGAAGGTTCTGACGTCGGGAGCAAGCCGAAACGGCAGGCCTTCTTTGAAAACACCCCAACTTGCAAAACCTGTGAGCCCGGCAACACAGGCCACGACAACACCAGCAACGCGGGGCAGACTGGCTTTGCCATGGCGAAAAGGTTGTTCAATAAACCGCCAACTTAACGCAGCAAGAATAAAGACGACGAGGATCAGTCCAGCCATGGTCCATTGAGACGGCGGTTCGAGACTTCTTATCCGCCAAAAGGCAAAAACAGGCTGATGCCAGAGATAAGCACTGAAACTGATCTTGCCGATCCAGACCAGCGGGCTGAGCGATAGAACCTGTCCTGCAATTGTGTCGCGGGACGCAAACAGCAGAAACAAGCAGGCCCCTGCAACCGGCAGCAACGCCGCTAAAGATGGAACCCGTGTTGTGGGGTCAAAAAGGAAAACGGCCACCAACACCATGCCAAGCCCGGCAAGCGACAATGTACCATTTACGGGGCGCGTTCGCCCATGTGCGAAAAAGGCGCAAAGCGACCCGCAGAGAATTTGCCACGCGCGGGTAGGCAGAAGATAGTAATTGGCGGAAGGATAGTAGCGGGCACCGAACTCGCTGGCGATGAGGCTGGCAACTGCCACGACCAGCACGATCCTGAAAATCGTTTTGGTTTTCAACCGAAACAAAAAGAGCAATGGAAACAGCACATAGAATTGCTCCTCTACGCCAAGGCTCCAGGTGTGAAGCAGCGGCACCTCGGCGGCTTCGGGCGCAAAATAATCTGCCTTTCTCAGGAAATAAATGTTCGAGACCGAAAGCGTCGCCATGATGAAGCTTTTGGAAAATGACTGATACGCATCAGGCAAGAGCCACATCCAGGCGAATGGGATCGTACACAGCAGAACGAAAAACAAGGCGGGCAGAATTCGGCGCGCCCGACGCTGATAGAAGCTGGCAAGCGAAAAGTTACCTTGCGCATACTCTCCCAGGATAATGGTGGTGATCAGATATCCGCTGATGACAAAGAAGACATCGACGCCGATGAAGCCGCCCCCAAAGGTCGCAAAATTGGCATGTGCAAAGATGACGCTCAGAACAGCGATGGCACGCAGTCCGTCAATTTCAGATCTGTACTTCATAAGTGTCCATGGATCATACGAGTGCAAATATACGTTCTGGGCACCGCCTGATGCCGCAAATAATATGCAATGAACTTACCGGGAACAACTTAATGCGGTATTGAGAGAGGCGCGGTCTACCGCAATTGGAGTTGTCCATGCCATCAAAATCAATCGATCACGCATTCACCGGCTCCTCGCTGACATCAGCCGCAACAGACCCCACCCATGCCGGAGCGCTTTCTTTCATGCGCCGGAGATACACCAAGAATCTGGAGGGTGCTTCCACCGCGATCTGGGGCATCCCCTTCGATGCGGCTACCTCCAACCGGCCCGGCGCCCGCTTCGGGCCGCAGGCGATACGGCGCGCATCGGCTATTTTCGACAATGATCCACAGTACCCTTTCGGACACGATCTGTTCGAGGCAATGCCGACAATAGATTACGGCGATTGCCTGCTGGACTACGGCAACCACTGGCAAACGCCTGAAACCATAGAGACCGAGGCGAGCGCGATACTGGCGAAGGTGGATTATCTGCTGACATTGGGCGGTGATCATTTCATCACATGGCCGCTGCTGAAAGCGCATGTTGCCAAGCACGGGCCGCTGGCGCTGGTGCAGTTCGATGCGCATCAGGACACATGGTTCGATGATGGCAAGCGCATCGACCACGGCTCTTTCGTGGCACGGGCGGCGCGTGAGGGGTTGATCGACCCGGATCGCTCGATCCAGATCGGCATTCGCACCCACGCGCCTGAAGATTGCGGCATCAGGATCGTTTACGGATATGAGGTTGAGGATATGCGCGCGGGTGACATTTCCTCGCTCATCATCAAGCATACCGGCGGCCTGCCCGCCTATCTGACCTTCGATATCGATTGCCTCGACCCGGCCTTCGCGCCCGGCACCGGCACGCCCGTCGCCGGTGGGCCGACGAGTGCCAAAGTGCTGTCGATCCTGCGCGGCCTTGGTCAGCTGGATATTCGAGGCTCCGACGTGGTGGAGGTAGCGCCAGCTTACGACCATGCGGATATTACCGCCATTGCCGGGGCAACGGTTGCAATGTATATGCTTGGCCTGCGCGCTGAGCGGCTTGCGAAAGCGGGCCGTCACATTGAATCAGGCGCTTAGCAAAATGATTCCGCATATTCCCGTAAACACTTGAAAATTCAGGACAAGGACATGACAGCGAAAATCTTCATCGACGGCGAACACGGCACCACAGGCTTGCAGATCCGCACCCGCCTTGCCGACCGCCGCGATATCGAACTGCTGTCCATTCCCGAGGCAGAGCGCCGCAATGCGGCCATGCGGGAAGATATGCTCAACAATGCAGACATCTCCATTCTGTGCCTGCCGGATGATGCCTCCAAGGAAGCCGTGACCATGGTGTCCGGCAACAACAAGGTGCGCATCATCGATACCTCGACGGCATACCGCATCCATCAGGACTGGGCCTATGGCTTTGCCGAAATGGACAAGGCGCAGGCTGAAAAGGTGCGTTCCGCCCGTTTCGTCGCCAATCCCGGATGCTACCCCACAGGCGCCATCGGCCTCATCCGCCCGTTGCGCGTCGCTGGCATTCTGCCGGACGGTTATCCGGTCAGCGTAAACGCGGTGTCGGGCTATACGGGCGGCGGCAAGCAGATGATTGCGCAGATGGAAGACCAGACCCGCGACGACGCGATCAGCGCCAATAATTTTCTCTATGGCCTGACGCTGAAGCACAAGCATGTGCCGGAAATGAAAATCCACGGCCAGCTCGACCGCTCGCCGCTGTTTTCCCCCTCCGTCGGACGCTTCCCGCAGGGCATGATCGTCCAGGTGCCGCTGTTCCTCGCCGACCTCAAGGAAGGCACGACCATCGAGACGATTCACGCTGCACTGATCGAGCATTATGCAGGACAGGACATCGTGCAGGTCGTGTCGCTTGAAGACAGCAAGGCTCTCTCGCGCATCGACGCCGAGGAGCTGGCCAATCAGGACACGATGAAGCTCTTCGTCTTCGGCAGCGGCGAACACATCAATCTCGTCGCCGTGCTGGATAATCTCGGCAAGGGCGCATCCGGCGCTGCCGTCCAGAACATGGAACTCATGCTTTCGGCATGAGCGGAAATCTGGCCGAGAACAACCATTTCAGATGAACTTGTAAGGCGGTGGAGCATATCCTCCGCCTTTCTCATTGCCGATACAGCCAGCAGCCTCGTTTATCGCGTGAGGCTGGAGAGTGGTGCTGCCGCGATCCTGAAATGGCTCAAACCGCGCGGCATAGGCGAACTGCTTGGTATGGTGTTTCTGGAATGGCGAAACGGCACTAGAGTCGTGCGCATGCTGGAGCGTGAAGGCCCGATCTGCTTGGTCGAAGACGCGGGCGACCTCACGCTCCGGGACTACCGCCTCACGCATGGCGAAGCGGCATCGAACGCAATCGTCGCCGATATCTCATACAAAGGCTGCAGTCGCCGCGGCCAGACATGCCTCGAGGCCCGCGCATGCAGGCCTTTCTATCTGCTGGTCTCTGGAAGATGTAGTTCAACTTGAAGATAGCGAGAACGCTGGTGAGCGCCTTGCTTTCATCAATGTCGCTAGATCACTGCGTTAGGTCTCTGGACGCGATGTTTATCGCTTGAAGTCTCAGCCCTTCGCGCTTGCTTCGACGGACAGAGGATACTCCCCCACAAACCCGCGCCAATTCGCAATCGCAAATGCCAGCACCAGCAGTGCCATACCTTGGTGCGCCAAAGCGACATGGATATCGACGTGCATCAGCAGCGTGGTAATGCCGAGCCCGGCCTGAATGCAGACCAGCACGAAGAACAGCACGGAGCGGCGTGCGTGGGGAGTGTTGGGCAGGGTGCGGGAAAGGTTGACCATGTTCCACAGCGTTGCGGCAAACAATACGTAAGCGCCGAGGCGGTGGATGAACTGGACGGTTTTCGGGTTTTCGAAAATGTTGATCCACCAGGGGTTCTGGATGAAAAGGTCGCCCGGCACGAGCGAACCGTCCATCAGCGGCCAAGTGTTGTAGGAAAGACCGGCATTGAGGCCCGCCACTAGCGCGCCGAGATAAATCTGGAAAAGACAGAGGCAGGCCAGCAGGGCGGCAAAGCCCCTGCCCCGTTGCTCGTTCGCAGCTTGCGGTGAATGGAGCGACAGGCCGCGCAATATCCACATGCAGCCCGCAAAGATCAGGCAGGCGATGGTCAGGTGGGTGGCGAGGCGGTATTGCGAGACATCCGTGCGGTTGACGAGGCCGGACGACACCATCCACCAGCCGACGAAGCCCTGAAAGCCGCCGAGCGCGAGCAGGCCGACCAGCGGCAGTTTCAGCCGTTTTTCGATACGTCCCGTCAGCCAGAAATAGGCAAGCGGCAGCGCGAAGATCAGGCCGATGGCGCGTGCCAGCAGGCGGTGCGCCCATTCCCACCAGAAGATGGTCTTGAACTCATCGAGCGACATGCCCTTGTTGATTTCCTGATATTGCGGAATGCGCTTGTAGAGCTGGAATTCCTCTTCCCATTCGGCAACGGAAAGCGGCGGAATGGCACCGTGGATCGGCTTCCATTCGGTGATGGACAGGCCGGACTCGGTAAGGCGCGTTGCGCCACCCACCAGCACCAGACAGAAAAGCGTAAACAGCACGACGCGCAGCCAGATGCGCAGCAGACGGCGGTTCTTTTCCTGTGCTCTCAACGCCGCCACGCGGCGCTGCTCGACAGAGGTTTCAGCCGTAGCCACCGTGTTCGCCTGCATTCTTGACACTCCACAAGTCTTTTAGATGGTTTGCAACAACGCATCGTGCAAAACAAGCCCTCAGACCCCTTCCCTTCGGCATAAAGCTTTGCGGCATTGGGTCGCGCCTGTATAGTGCGCCGACAGATTCAGCAGACGGAACACGGCATGCCCACGCGCCTCAAATCATTCATCGGCACCATCATCATCATATGTCTGGTGGTTGTTTATGCGGTGCTGGCTACAAGCTTCGCCTCTGCCACGCTGGCCACGCAGCCATGGTGGGTGCATCTGGCCTATTTCGTGTTTTCCGGTCTGCTGTGGATTTTGCCAGCCATGCTCATCATCAAATGGATGGCAGGGCCGAAGCGCCAGAAATAATCGTCAGGCAGCGCTGCGGTCGCCCGGCAGCGGCTCGCTCATCGTCATGACAGCCGGATACCCCAACGCGCGCAGTTGGGCGAGCGCGTGGTCAGCCAGCGCATCATCCGCATCCGGCAAGGATAGAACGATCTCGGCATCGAGATATTTCAGCAAGCGCGTAACGCCTTCTATGTCTGCCGCGCCGAATTCCAGAAGCACCGTATCGTAAGTATCCGCAAGCGCGCTGAGCACCATGGTTAGCCGCTCTATGATTCGAACCGCGTGCAGCGCCTGCGAGGTTCCCTGCGGCACGATGTGGGCATTCGACAGACGGTCGTGATGGATCGTTTCGCCGAAAGCCGTTTCCCCGAACAGAAGATCGGCAACGCCCGGAAGGCCGGGCTCCGGCGACATCAGCCGCGTGGGGCAGCCGGAAACCGTCATGTCCACCAGCACGATGGAACGCCCAAGTTCGGCCATGGAACGCGCCAGCATGACGCTTGCGGTCGATCCATCGTCGCCGCTGGGCGAGAGCAAGGCAATGGTTGGCTTTGCGCCGCGCATGGAGAGAAAATCCGCAACGCCATTCACAGAAAGAACAAAGCGCTCTTCTGTCGCTTCATCGAAATCATCTGCATGAGGTGCGTTTTTGGTCACGTCAGTTCTCGATTTTTCTGGTTCACGGCATATCCGTATTTCACCCGACTGTATGATCTTCCGGTAACGCAAGCGTTAAGCTTAAAGTGCTGCCAGTTCGAAAACGTACGAAAGCGACAGGTAAAATTCTTTTCTTTACTGAGCATTAACCATAAGGGGCCGATAACTGCCTGAAGAAATGTTTTGGAGCATGATTGCGGATGACGTTCGCTGCCCCACGCTTGATATCCGTACTGATCGTTGCACTCGCGGCAACGCTCGCGGGCTGTTCTGCGTATAAGCCGGCACCGCGCGCCTTTAACGAGGCAGCGCTGCAACCTTACCGCCTCGATAGCGGCGACCGCCTGCGCGTCAACGTCTTCGATCAGACGGGGCTAACAAATACCTATACCATCGATCAGGCTGGCTATGTTGCCTTCCCGCTCGTAGGACAGGTGGCAGCACGCGGCAAAACTGTCTCGCAGCTGGAATCGGGCATTGCCCAAAAGCTGCGGCAAGGCTTCCTCAAGAACCCGGATGTCACGATCGAGATCGATCGTTACCGACCCGTCTTCGTCATGGGCGAAGTCGGCAGACCCGGCCAATATTCCTACGTGCCCGGCATGACGGCCCAAAACGCCATCGCCATTGCCGGCGGCTTTACGGCCCGCGCCAACCAGCGCGACGTGGATGTCACCCGAAAAATCAACGCCAATGTGCTGACCGGCAGAATCATCATTTCCGGCCCGATCATCGCAGGCGACACAATCTATGTCCGTGAACGTTTCTTCTAAGCGGCCTCATCCCTTCATGGACATGTCTCATCTAAAAGGATCTGACGTTTAAAGTTTGCAGCCTGGAAATGGCGCCACTGTAAAGGCGCTTTCCATCGGCTCACAGCTGCGGGTAAACTGGTATTGCGTATCCCGCCCCCCTTCTTTCACCGCCGACGTCCGGCGGTGAAAATCAACAAATCCGAATATATAAGAATTCTTGCAAATTAAGGATGTATATTCGCCATATGCTGGTGTAAACTGGCGTGGGAGAGGCTTGGAACCCTAAGCGTTTATTAGCATGTTGTTCGTATTCTCCCACTGCACTAGAGGCTGCGGAAAGACAGAATGAGCAACGCTGGAGGCGACACCAATCCGATCGATCTGAATGCTTTGCGCAAAAAGCTGGCTCGCAACAATGAGGATGGCAGCGCAAAGAAGAACGAGCCGGCAACGCTCAACCCTCTCGCGCTCCAGGTCGCCAACCAGCTTCGTGCAACGAGCCATTCACCCAATATCGTCATCGGACAATTGCGGCTGCTTGAATTCGTGGTGCTGACGGTGGTCGGCATTCTCATCAATGCGCTCGAAGTGCCGGATGCCTTCGGCTCCCGCGTCACCCTCATTGCCATCTGCGTCTGGAATGGCATCTTTTGCTCGATTCTGCTGCAGGCAGCCGATGCCTATCAGTTGCCCAATCTGCGCCGCGCCTTCGATACCATGCCGTGGGTGCAGGGTGCGTTGATTGCGTCTTTCGCACTCACCGTCCTCCTCGCTTTGGCATTCCTGCCGACTGACGATCTCTCGTGGAAAAATCTTGGCCTTTGGTATGCGGGCAGCGTCGTCTTCCTGCTGATCGAGCGCATCATCGTTGGCCTGATGATCCGCCATTGGGGCCGAAACGGCGTCATGGAACGGCGCGCGGTCATCGTTGGCGGTGGACAGGCAGCCAAGGATCTGATCCGCTCGCTCGAACACCACGATAATGACATCCGCATCTGCGGCATTTTCGATGATCGCAAAAGTGCGCGCTCTCCAGAGGTCGTCGCTGGTTATCCCAAGCTTGGCACCTTCGCAGAACTGGTGGAATTCGCACGCCTGACCAAGCTGGACATGTTGATCATCTCCATTCCCATGAGTGCGGAAGCGCGCATACTGGAACTCATCCGCCAGCTATGGGTGCTGCCGGTGGATATCCGTATTGCCGCCCATGCCAACAAGCTGCGCTTCCGCCCCCGCTCCTACTCCCACATCGGCAGCGTGCCCATGCTGGATGTGATGGACAAACCGCTGCGTGACTGGGACTCAGTTGCCAAGCGGGCCTTCGATGTCGTCTTCAGCATCATTTGCATTGCGCTTCTGTGGCCCATCATGCTGGGCGCGGCGATTGCCGTGAAAAGCACGTCCAAAGGCCCCATTCTGTTCAAACAGAAACGGCATGGCTTCAATAACGAGACAATCAATGTGTGGAAGTTCCGCTCCATGTATACGGAGATGAGCGACCCGACGGCCAAGAAAGCCGTGACGAAAAACGATCCGCGCGTAACGCAGGTGGGCCGATTCCTGCGCAAATCCTCCATCGATGAGCTGCCGCAGCTCTTCAACGTTCTGGCTGGCGATCTTTCCCTTGTCGGGCCGCGCCCGCATGCCGTGCATGCGCAGACGGGTGACTTGAAATATACCGAGGTCGTCGAGCATTATTTTGCACGCCATAAGGTCAAACCCGGCGTGACGGGCTGGGCGCAGATCAATGGCTGGCGCGGCGAAATCGACCACGGCGACAAGATCAAGAACCGCACGGCCCACGATCTTTATTATATCGAGAACTGGTCGCTGATGCTGGATCTGAAAATTCTGATTCTGACGCCCATCCGGCTGCTGAAATCTGAAAACGCTTACTGATAAGCACGGAACTTCTTGCGATTTCATGCGTTTGGCTCCCGCAGATTTACCGATCAGGGGAAACACATGACTCAGACCAACAATCTTTACCTCATCATTGGCGCGCTCATGATCGCCGTCGTAGGCCTTGGCGTCTATGTATGGCACGAGGAAAGCAAGCCCAAGGGCATCGAAATGAACATCGGTCCCAACGGCGTTTCCGTCCAGGAAAATTGATCTCTCCAGTTTCGCGCAGGTTGAGAAAACTAGACCGGTTTATGCCAGTTTTTTAACACGACAGAAACCGGTCTTTTCATGAGAAAAGATCAGAAAATGCCCGCTTTCGCGTGAAGCGATGGTTACGGCGCCGATGATTGGCGACGAACCGAAAATCAGGATGTGTTCGGCAATGGTCTCTGGACTTGGTTCGCATGTGCAGCTTCTGTCTACCAAACTCGCGTTGAAAGCTATCGAGGAGCAACAAGCGGTTACGCAAGATCTGCCCGCCCTCGCTCATGCCGACACTATGCCGAGTGACGAATCGTCCGCAAAAGATCTCCCGCAGGCGGAACAGCCTTCCACGAAGCCACAGCCGGCCCTGTCGATCATCGCAACGACAGCAGAACCTGAAGTCGCCTACATCACATCTGCCGCCTTTATGGGACAGTTGAAAGTCTGGCTGACGGAACTCTCGAACGATTCCACCACTGCGGCGCAGGGAAAGGCCATGCTTCAGGCATTGGCATCCCACACCCTCAAAGTATCCGATCCGGTCGAAGGTATCGTCGTGAAAGCCTGGGATATCGACGCTCTCGAAATACAGGACAAGCACTGCGAAAAAATGACCCCCATCGGCTGGAGCCAGTTCCTGAACCAGCACGTTAAGCGCAACGAAGGCGCCTCCTACGCGAAAAACGCAGATGGAAGTTTCATCGACATCACATCCGGTGAAAGCGCGATGTTCGGCCCCGTGGGCAGCAACTATTTCTATTTCACCTGGCGATAAGCCAGGCCAAAAACATGAAGCTTTGAGAAATGGGAGACCCGCCGCTGTCCCACCCAGCATATGGCGGGTCTCAACCGTTTACCCCTCCAGTCAGGGCTGAGACACAGAACCACGTTACATAAAATATGGCAAGATCGTGGCGATGATTTTGGATAATAATTATTCACTTTGCCTTTTAAATCATCAAATTACGAGAAACTGCGCCGATCAATATACTTTTCCGAGTGCAGCCGTGAGTTTGCGGAGAGTTTTTTCCAGCGCCGCAATTTTACACTTGCGCATGAACCGCCATCTATATAAACGCCTGTTCTGTGTCGGAGCGTAGCGCAGCCCGGTAGCGCACTTGACTGGGGGTCAAGGGGTCGTGGGTTCGAATCCCGCCGCTCCGACCATTACTTCAAAGACTTGAGGCCTCCCCACCCTCAAGCAGATTTCACGAAAAGACTCGGTTTACAGTTGGTTTTTGCCAAGGCTCTTTGGCGCGCTTTGCGCACCATTTCCCCTCCATAAAATGATTCTTTGGCAATCGGCTTGACTCATATTAGCGCCGGAACATAATAAGAACATCACTGGCACGGGGGCGCGTGCTTTCTGACATCGTAGTGCGGCATAGGGCTCTGGAAGATGGAGATTGAGAACGTGCGTCCAAATGATGAAACCGCCCCTGTCGATGTGGCGGATTATATTTTACAGTGCCATGAGGGAAACGCCAAAGCTGCGATAGAGGCCATGCAGGAAGAGATCGAGCACCTGCAGCATCAATTGAGCCTGGCGGTCGTGGCAATGGGGCACGGCTACACCAGGGGGTGGGCTCCAAGTGAGGGGCGCGGGCGTGAGAGATGAGACGGGTTATTTCCGTCCCATCGTGTGCGGAGGCCGGTCTATCGGCTTTTTAGGACGGTATCAGATCATCTGATCCGGTATCGTCACCATGCTGGTGATCGTCTTTGCGCGCTCAATGTCTTCCCAGCTTTTGTCCATGGCATAGGTCGATGACAGGAAGGGAATGCCGAGATGGCCGTAGCGGATGGAGAGCTGCTGCTCGGCAGTGTCTTCGTCCATGCCTGCGACGCGGTTGACGTAGATGGCGGAGGCGAGCCCCGTGCGGTCGGCACCGGATTTGCAGTGGATGAGGATGGGCTTGGGCGCATCGCGCATGATCTGGATCAGCTGCGCCACGCGCGTCAGCCCCAGTTGCTTGCGGGCGGACATTCCAAAATCGACATGCTGGACGCCAAGCTTTTCAGCCGTTGCGGTTTCATGCTTGTACCATGCGGATCCGTCGTTTTCGCCGCGCAGGTTGATAATGGTCTTGATGCCATTTTCCTTCACGTAGCGCGCCAGTTGCGCATCGCTCAGCTGGCTTGAGCGATAGAGCTGCCCAGCGATGACCTCATGAAAATTGCCGGAGACGAGAAGAATGCCGAGATAGGCTAGGAAAACCAACGGGACGGAAAGGATCGGCAGAACGCCCCGAAGCAAGATATTACGCATTTTCATTTTTCCTGTTGTTTGACAGGAAAATGAATGCCGTTGCTGACACTAAGCTGAACGAGCCATTTAGCCGACAACCAGATGGCTTATGTGCCGGTTACGGCCAGTCTTTCGATGTCACCGAACGAAGACATAGACAGCGTAAACGGCAATCAGCGCACCTGCAAAGAGCCCGGCAATAAGGCCGAGGCGCTTTTCGATGAAATCGCGGATGGGCTCTCCATAACGCTGCAACAGCCCGGCAAGAATGAAAAACCGCGCGCCGCGGGCAATGATGGCCGACAGGATGAAGAAGCCGAGGCTGATATTCGCGGCACCGGACAGAATCGTCACCACCTTGATCGGCGGCAGGTGGGCGAGACCGGAGGTCACGAGCAGCAGCAACAGGGTCTGGTCGTCGACGGATGCCTTCAGCTGCTCGAAGCTATCCAGCTTGCCGTAAAACTCCAGAATGGGGCGGGCGATGCTCTCAAAGGCATAATGGCCGAGATACCAGCCAGCGATACCGCCCAATACCGAAGCCACGGTCGCCACGCCCGCATAGAACATGGCGCGCTTCGGCTTTGCCAGAACCATGGGTATGAACAGGACATCAGCCGGAACGACGAAAATCGAACTTTCGACGAAAGCGACGATGGCCAGCCACCAGACGGCTGTTTTTCTGGCCGCGAGCGCCATGGTCCAAGCGTATAGTCCTTTGAGCATTCCGCACCTCTCTGAGACGGCTGGTTTAACCGCGGTGATGGCCTATGGCAAATGTTGCGGAGCAATATTGAGGCAGGCGTAGCGATAATATTTTGCAGCGCAGCAAGGCGAGTTCGCAATAAATGCGGCTAATCCACAAAACCTTATGTTGCAACGCAAACATAAAACCATTTTTACTAGTATATTTCCAGTGTCTGATGTATAGTTGCGAGGGGACGAATGGAGGAGGAAATAGTTATGGACTATGTTGGCTTCGTTACTTCGATAAACCCTTTCATCATCGCCATTCTGGTGGCCGTGCTTTTGGCGGGGGCCTATAGTTCGTGGGTATCCCACTGAGCCGCGCCTGAGCGATCATTAACAGTGCTGCTGCGAGACACGCAATTGCGTTACTGGTTGCGTTCGCCATAGGCATGACATTTCTGGAATGTTATCTATCCCGAGACTGAAATAGCTTCGGGATAGAGAATGACGCAGAATTTTACGTTTACGGACACATCCGAAAGCCTCAGCACGGTTTTACAGCGGCTGATTGGCAATCTGAGCGGCAAGACGATTACCTTGCGCGAGTTGATGGAGGCCATTGGCGAACAGGGCCTGCTGTTGATGTGCGCCATCGCCTGCCTGCCTTTTCTCATTCCAGTGTCTATTCCCGGCGTCAGCACCGTTTTCGGCGCGGCCATCGTCATGATCAGCCTTGCGATCACCCTGAACCGCCTGCCCTGGCTTCCAAAACGCATTCTGGACAAGCAGATGGAAACTGCCCGCCTTGCGCCTGCTCTGCAGAAGGGCGTGAACATCGTGTCCAAGCTTGACCGCTATATGCGCCCTCGCCTGCCCGCGCTGACAAGCGGCACCATCATGGCCCGCGTGAATGGCCTTGCCATCATGGCCGCCGGAATTTTGTTGATGATGCCGCTAGGCTTCGTGCCGTTTTCGAATACGCTGCCTGGCGTCGCCATTCTCTTGTTTTCCGCAGGCATGATTCAGCGCGACGGCGCGACCGTTCTTGGCGGCTATCTCTTCCTCATTCTAACGACGATTTATTTCGCGGCTTTGGCCTACGGCGCATTCTGGGCCGGACAGGGCCTCAGCAACTCGCTCACGAGCGCGTAATGCCCCCACGGCGCGCTTCTCTGGCGCGCCGCTTGGTCAGCCACCAGATTGTCAGGCGCCTACGCTGGCGCCTCACATAGGGCAAATCTTGCGACAGCACCAAAAGACCGAGCGGCACCATCCAGAAGCCGAGAATCGGCAGGAAGCCCAGCAGACCGCCAATGACGAGCAAAACGCCGATAATGATGCGTCCGACTCGCGAACGCGGCATCGCCACGCTCCATTTTCCCAAATGTAGACGCCCCGTTTTAGGGTGAAGACCGAAAGTCATTGCAAAACACCCTTGCTCGAGATCGCTGTGTGAATTTTTTTTGAGGCCAACATTCCCAGAAACGTGGGGGCTTCAGTGGATAAAACAAGAGGAATTCATTTTTTTTGAAAAAAGCGCTTGGCAAATCGGAAAAGCATTTGTATTACCCCGCTCACACCGCGCCAAGCAGCGCACGTTCCCTGGTAGCTCAGCGGTAGAGCATTCGACTGTTAATCGACAGGTCGCCGGTTCGAATCCGGCCCGGGGAGCCATTTTTTCTAATTAGATAAAATGGTTATGATGCAGGTAGTAACCTGCAAGATCATCAGCTGCACCTACACATCCATTCCGCAGGCTTCATAGCACCATCGTCACGACAGGATTGTGTCATGCAGATCGACTGGGCTTATATACAGCGAGACTGGGATTGGGCCGGGCACATGCTCGAAGCGGTGATCATGGCCGCTGTGGTGGCCCTCATTTTCGTATTGTCTTGAATTGGCGAGATGCAGGCATCGTTGGCCTAGCATTTGCCATCGGTCATTTCCACGGGCGGGAAAAACGGGATTATGAGGTTTCGGTGCATATGCCACCGCCTCACCTCGATGCCTATTATATGTGGAACTGGTCCTGGGATCAGGCGACGGATTTCTGGCCCACGGCTTTGCTGTGCCTTGGCCTGCTTTTGTGGTGGGTGAGGAAACAATAAAGGCGTCATTCGCGATGAATGACGCCGTTTGTAACTTTCGAGGTGTGCTTAGCGACGCTGGGCAGAGCTCTTATTCTTTCCAGCACCGCCGGAGACGGTCGTGGAGGTGGCAGAGACAGGATCGCTGGCTGGGAAACTGTCTTCCAAGCCTTCTTCCAGGTCCTGATCCTTGCTGCCGTCCTGAGCTTCGGCTCGTTCGTTCCTTACCGATTCTGCAGCTGGCGAATTTTCGTCGCCATCGAAAGCGACTTCCTTTTCCGCTTCTGACCAATGGCGCTCGTGGTCACCCTCGCGGCGGCCTTCGCTTTCCCATTTTTCGTAAGCCTTTTTGCGAATTTCTGCTTCGCGATCAACCATATTGCTTCTCCCTTAGTATGAATGAGAGAGAAACAATTCGGCGCAATGTTTAGTTCCTGCGCGCGCAGAACAAACCTTCACGGAACTTCATCGTGAAGCCGGTCGTTATCTCTCCAAAGCAAGGAGATTGCGACATGACAGAGAAACACACGAAGCCACTCGATATCGATGACAAGGATGTTGCCGACTTTCATACGGAACGCGAACTGAAGGGCACGCCTGACGAACTCGATCCTGATGAAGAGATCAACCTGCGTGCACGTCGCCAGGCTGCGCGTCAGCATGAAGACGCGTTCATCGTGGCGACGGATTTGGAAGATGATGACCAGCGCGATGCTGCCCCCGGCACGAGAGAGCAGCCATAAGGCGCGAAGTGTCCAGTTTTAGCGTCGAACGGAAACGATCGACTTTCGGCTGAAATTCGAGACCTGAACGCGACCCGACTGATTGCCGCCCAGTATCTGGGCGGTATTTTTATTGAGGCTTTTCAGAATACCCGCGTGGTAGCTTTTACCGCTTCTGACCACGACGACGTCACCGGGCTTTGCATTGCCGGTGGGAACGGCATAACCGAACGACGTCCACGATTTCGCAAAACCAGAAGATTTCGGTGGCTGCCTGCCCGACTTTTCGGCGACGACACTGAGGAAGTGCCCACACCATGGAGTCTTGCGTGGATTGACACCCAGAATGGCCTTGAGTGTTTTGTTGTTTTTACCCTCATGAAGTCCGGAATATCGCTCAGCTTGATTGAGCATTCCAGCGGATGCAGGTGCAGTGAAAGCCGTGCAAAGAGCAGCGGCCAGAACGAACGCAGTTACTTTCAAATTCTCGCCCTTTAGAAGCACACAATGACCTCGGTCCTGCCCCGTCAGAAGTCTTGTGCGCATATTCAAAGTATAGTGGTGAAAGCCGATAATTCTCATCAGGCTCACCGCCAGCGAGGGTCGATCTATTCCTGTAATTTAGCGAGAATTTGACGAGATATAGGCGAAAATTAGAACGCTTATTATCGAAAATCTCAAGGTTTTCTAAAGGTTTTCGTGGGCCGATTTTAGCTACTTGCAAAACAATAATCGCCAGAATCAAAGAGCCACCCGGCGGTTTGCGGCGGGTGGCTGGTAACTCTGATATAATGGATAGGGGCGTTTTAAGAAGCGAGTTTTCGCGTCTCCACGAGGCAATGGGCATCCCGGCTTGCTTCTATGAAGGCGATACGGGCGATTTCGCCTGCAACGCTTCCCAGCAGCGAGGCTCTGCACAGCCTCAATGCCTGCTCATAGACTTTGCCGTGACGGCTTGGCCATTCGTGCTGCAAAAAATCAAAAGCCTCGTAAACGCCGTTGAAGGTTCGGGGGGCGCCGTTTTCCAGAGAAATAACCACTGGGGCATCCCACTTGACGTCGTTCAGCATCATTGATTGGACTTCCATACTCAATTAACCCGCCTCTAACGTCGGACCCGACATATGGTTCCGCGATAAGTGGTTTCAAGAGACAATAATTCACCAATTGAAAACCATGTCGTTGAATGGCCTTATTATACGCCCCTTGCGGGAACAAAGCTCTTCAACAATCATTCAATCTGAAGTGAACCGAGTGGCATATGGCTGAGAAAAACACCCCCATTATTGTGTGGTTTCGCAAGGACTTACGCCTTGCCGACAATCGCGCGCTTTCAGCCGCTAAGGACCACGGCGGCCCCATCATTCCCGTCTATATCCGTGAGGAAAACGCACCCGCCAGCGGGGCTCTCGGCGGTGCTCAGGAGTGGTGGCTTCACCACTCTCTGGAGGTTCTGTCGTCGGCGCTGGAGAAGGCTGGTTCACGGCTGATTTTGTGCAGCGGCAAGGCGGAAACGGTACTGAAATCGCTGCTGGAGGAAACCGGAGCTGGCGCGATTTTCTGGAATCGGCGCTATGATCCGCAGGGCATGGCGACCGACAGCCACCTCAAGAAAAAATTCCGGGACGATGGATTTGAGGTGGAAAGCTTCGCGGGCCATCTGCTGCATGAACCATCCAAGTTGAAGACGAAGAGCGGCGGTCCATACCGCGTCTACACGCCATTCTGGCGCGCCTTCGAGGGCGGCCAGGAACCGGATGAGCCCGTCTCTGCCCCTAAGAAACTCCCCTCGCCCTTCCGCTGGCCGAAATCTGAAGAGCTGAAAAGCTGGAAGCTGCTACCGACCAAACCAAATTGGGCCAAGGATTTTTCAGAGGTCTGGACGCCGGGTGAAGACGGCGCAAAGGACAAACTTGAGACCTTCATCGAGGACGCTTTGAAGGGCTACGAAGAAGGGCGAGACTTCCCGGCCAAGCCAGCTACATCCATGTTGTCGCCACATTTGACCATGGGAGAAATTTCTCCGGCTCAGGTCTGGGACGCCACGCGCGGCCTTTCGCGCAGCATCGCGTCTCACGATCTCAGCCGTTTCCGCAAGGAAATTGTCTGGCGGGAGTTTTGCTACCACCTGCTTTTCCATTTCCCTGAACTGGACGAGAAGAACTGGAACGACAGTTTCGACGTGTTCGAATGGCAGACCGATAACGCAGGCTTCAAGGCCTGGACGAAGGGCATGACGGGTTATCCCATCGTGGATGCCGGTATGCGCCAGCTGTGGAAGCATGGCGTGATGCACAATCGCGTGCGGATGATTACCGCCTCCTTCCTCATCAAACATCTGCTGATCGACTGGCGGAAGGGTGAGAAGTGGTTTCGCGATACGCTAGTCGATGCCGATCCCGCTTCCAACGCAGCCAACTGGCAATGGGTGGCCGGGTCCGGGGCGGATGCCTCCCCCTTCTTCCGCATCTTCAATCCCATTCTCCAGGGTGAGAAATTCGATCCCGACGGCGACTATGTGAAAACCTTCGTGCCGGAGCTTGCAAAGTTGGAGAAGAAATTTATCCACAAGCCGTTCGATGCCCCGAAGGACGTGTTGCAGAAGGCTGGCATCGAACTTGGCAAGACCTATCCGAAACCTCTGGTGGACCATAATGCGGCGCGTCAGCGGGCGCTCGCAACCTATTCGGATATCAAGAAAGGTGAATAAAACCTGTTATCGGCAAGATTTTGCGCGCCAACCCTATTCACCGGAAGATATTTTCTTGTCACAACGCGGATAGACAAGGACATAACGGCATCTCATTCGCGACGGACGAAAAGGCCCCACCATGACCATTCATACCTCTGTGCTTACTGCCATTGGCAACACGCCACTCATCCGCCTGAAAGCAGCATCAGAGGCGACGGGATGCGAGATTCTCGGCAAGGCCGAATTCATGAATCCCGGTCAATCGGTCAAGGATCGCGCAGCCCTTTACATCATTCGCGATGCGGAACGACGCGGCCAGTTGCGCCCGGGCGGCGCCATCATTGAGGGTACTGCCGGCAATACCGGCATCGGTCTGTCGCTGGTCGCGAATGCGCTGGGCTACAAGACGGTCATCGTCATTCCTGAAACTCAGAGCCAGGAAAAGAAGGACGCGCTGAAGCTGCTCGGAGCCCAGCTGATCGAGGTGCCAGCCGCGCCCTACTCCAACCCGAACAACTATGTGAAGGTCTCTGGCCGTCTGGCAAAGCAGCTGGCAGCGACGGACCCCAACGGTGCGGTCTGGGCAAACCAGTTCGACAATATCGCCAACCGTCAGGCCCATATCGAAACCACTGCGCCGGAAATCTGGGACCAGACGGACGGCAAGGTGGATGGCTTCGTCTGCGCCGTTGGTTCCGGCGGGACGCTGGCTGGCGTGGCGGATGGTCTTCGCGATTTCAACCCCGATATCAAAATCGGCCTTGCCGACCCGGACGGCGCGGCTCTCTACGAGTTCTACAAGAACGGCACGCTGAAGTCCGAGGGTTCGTCCATCACCGAAGGCATCGGACAGGGCCGTATTACGGCCAATCTGGAAGGTTTCGAGCCGGACTTTTCCTATCGCATCTCCGACGCCGAAGCGCTTCCAGTGGTGTTTGACCTCGTTTCGAAGGAAGGCCTGTGCCTTGGCGGCTCATCTGGAATTAATGTTGCCGGTGCAATTCGACTTGCCCGCGACCTCGGTCCGGGGCATACAATCGTTACCATTCTTTGCGACTACGGCAACCGTTACCAGTCGAAGCTTTTCAACCCGGATTTCCTGCGGTCCAAGGGTCTTCCCCTTCCCGCATGGCTGACGGAAAAGCAGGAGATTTCGGTTCCGTACGAAACCGTCTGAGGTCGATGCCCACATGCCTGTGAATGCCCTGTTTCGTGATGATTTCTATCTTTCCACATGTGAAGCGGTGGTCACGGCAGTGCATGAAGATGGCGGCATAGAGCTGGATCAGACCTGCTTCTATGCCACATCGGGCGGTCAACCCGGCGATACCGGCTTTCTGGAGAGAGCCGATGGCTCCAAGATAGAGCTTGGCCAGACGAAACACGGCGCTGACAAAAGCATCATCATCCATGTCCCCACCGAGGGACAAGCTTCACCCGACATTGGTGAGAAGCTGACGCTGCACGTAGACTGGCCGCGTCGCTACAAGCTCATGCGCATGCACACAGCCTGCCATCTTCTGTCCGTCGTCTGCCCCTGGCCGATCACCGGCGCTGCCGTTGGCGAAGAGGAATCGCGTGTCGATTTCGACATGTCGGAGACCATCGACAAGGACGAGGTGACGGCAAAGCTGATGGCGCTGGTGGAAGAGAACCACCCGGTTTTCCTGACATGGATCACCGACGAAGAACTTGCCGCCAATCCAGACATCGTCAAATCCAAGAATGTCCGTCCACCACTTGGCCTTGGGCGCGTCAGCCTTGTGTGCATTGGCGAAAACTCTGCTGTTGACAGTCAGCCCTGCGGGGGCACTCATGTGTCCAAGACGCAGGAAGTCGGCGAAATCCACATCGCCAAGATCGAAAAGAAGGGCAAGGAGAATCGCCGTTTCCGAATTCGTTTCGGCAAGCCCGGCGCATCCGCCTGATTTCTGGGAGAAATATCGTGAGCACGGATAAAAGCCGTTTCGTCGTTTCGGCGGATTGGGTTGAGCAGCAGCTTGGCACCCCACATTTTCGATTGGTCGATGCCTCCTGGTATTTGCCCGCGCATAAGCGCAACGGGAAGGAAGAATATGCTGCTGGACACATTCCCGGCGCGGTCTTCTTCGATCAGGACAAGATCGCGGACCACGATACAGGCCTGCCCCACTCCCTGCCATCACCGCAGTTCTTTGCCGAACAGGTCGGTGAACTCGGCATCGGCGAGCAGGATACCATCGTCGTTTATGATGGTCCCGGCTTTTTCTCTGCGCCGCGCGTGTGGTGGATGCTGCGCGTAATGGGTGCCGAGACGGTCTATGTGCTGGATGGCGGCCTGGACGGCTGGAAAGCCGCTGGCAAGCCACTGGAAACCGACGCGCCAAGCATCGAGCCTTCAACGTTCGAAGTGCATTTTAACCCGAAGCGCATCACCACCTTCTCCGCCATGCGCTCCATCGTCGATAATGGCGAGGTGCAGGTTGCCGATGCCCGTGGCGCTGGCCGTTTTACCGGAGAAGAAGCCGAGCCCCGCGCTGGCATGCGTTCCGGCCATATGCCCGGCGCGCGCAATCTGCCTGCCACCGCCTTTTCGGAAAACGGCCACTTCAAGGATCTGCCGACGATCCGCAAGATGATATCTGAAGCGGGCATCGATCTGTCGCAGCCGGTCGTGACCAGCTGCGGTTCCGGCGTTACGGCTGCCGTGATCACGCTTGCGCTGGAATCGCTGGGTCATTCGGACAACTCGCTTTACGACGGCTCATGGTCCGAATGGGGCAGCAAGCAAGATACGGCCATCGTGACCGGCCCTGCCGAGCCTGTTCCAACACAACCACATGGCCCGATCAAGGCCCACGTTACCCAGCTGGAAATGACGTCTGCACCCAAGGTCAGCCTGCCGGTACCGGTCAATATCCAGACCGCCATCATGCGCACCACGAATATTCCGCTGCATTTTTATCGCTATCTCTACTGGCGCGTGGGCAAGCGCTGGCACTGGCACAAGCGTATGCGTATGAGCGACGCCGAGCTTTCCGCCACGCTTCGCGATCCGGCCAATTCGGTGACCGTGCTTTATATGAACGGCGCGCCCGCTGGCTTCTTCGAGCTTCACAAGCTCGATTCTGACGTGACGGAACTGTCCTATTTCGGCCTGATGGAAGAGGCGATTGGCGCAGGCGTGGGCAAATGGTTTCTTCTGCAGGCGCTTTATTCCGCATGGCAGGACAACCCGAAAAAGATCACCGTCTCCACCAACACGCTCGACCACCCC
The DNA here is from genome assembly GCF_040427045.1 of Agrobacterium vacciniicorymbosi. Lineage (NCBI taxonomy): Bacteria > Pseudomonadati > Pseudomonadota > Alphaproteobacteria > Hyphomicrobiales > Rhizobiaceae > Agrobacterium > Agrobacterium vacciniicorymbosi. Next base: position 25,097 of record NZ_JBETMF010000001.1, on the reverse strand, counting down.
CGCGCGCTTCAACTTTACCAGATGATGGGCTTCTCGCCGGTCAGCACCTATGAAGCATGGGTAGAGCCGCTGACGGACAGCGAATATCTGGAAATTTCCCGACGGGGCTGATCGGCGTTAGGACGCGCTGGTCTTTTTGATGATGAGGTGCGTGGCATTTTCGCCGCGCACCGTTTCAGTGCAGCGATAACCAAGGGCAGGAAGATCGAGCCATTCAAACAGGTTCTCGCCCTTCCCCAACAGCACCGGGCTCTGCGCCAGATGCAGCTCATCGATCAGCTGCTTTTGCAAATATTGCCGGATCGAGGAAACGCCTCCGCCCAGCCGCACATCCTTGCCACCTGCCGCAGCTTTCGCTGACTGAAGTGCCTCTTCAATGCCACCAGTGATAAAATGAAAGATGGTGCCACCTTTCATCTCCAAAGGTGGCCGCGCGTGGTGTGTCAGCACGAAGACCGGGACGTGATATGGCGGCTCCTCGCCCCACCAGCCCTTCCACTCGTGGTCCGGCCATGGTCCGCGTATGGGACCGAACATGTTGCGCCCCAAAATCCAGGCACCTAGATTGTCGAAACCGGCAGCCGCAAATTGCTCGTCGATCCCCGTCGAGCCGCCGTCTTGACCGAACATTTTATGGAATGTCTGCGTTGCAAACGCCCAACTATGGAGCGTTTTGCCATCCACGCCGAGCGGGTTCTCCAGGCTTTGATCCACACCTGCGCCGTACCCATCGAGCGATATTGAAAAACTGCGAACAACCAAGCGTGACATCTGCACCTCCCGCGTCTTAGGGGAAAAGTAGCAGAGTTGGCCCGGTTTACAATTCCTGTCCCAGGTTCACCGCCGTCGGCACTTCCTTCGCCGGGCTGCTTTCCTTTTCGCTGCCACCGCCGGAGAGATGCGAGGCGATGAGTTCGCCGTGGAATTTTGCCATTTCGTAGCAGTAAGTGATCTCGCGCTTTTCAGCGGACCAGTACACATCCGGACGGCCGCAGGTGCGGGCCGTCAGCTTGACGTCGCCCTTGAGCGTATAGCCGTTGAAGCTGCGGGCAATCAGATCGAGAACTTTGGATTCCTTGACGATGGTGGCGTAGATATCCAGAAACGGATCGCGCACCGGCTCATAGCGGGCGATGAATTTGGTTGCACCGGCCTTGGCCACATAAGGTTTCAGCACCTCGTTCCAGTGGCTGACGGTTTGCGGGTAAGCCGTTTCACAGGCCTTCCAGTCATCCTTGGGCAGACCCATCATATCGGCCAGATCGCCATAGCCACCGGCATCCTTGCCGACCATCAGGCAGGCCATCTGCCGGTCACGCGCGGGGTTAGGCACCAGCGTCGAATAAAGCGGGGAATTGTGGTCCGGCAAGGCCTGAGCCGAGCGGGCCAGATACCAGCTGTCGGTTGCGTTGACGATGGCCGTGTCCAGCCATTCCTCGTTCGCTTCTAGCATCATCGTCCCGGCCAGCTGATCGGCGGCGTCCTTGCCCGCTCCCGGCTCGGGCAGCGCCAGATCGGAAATCAGCATGCGGGATGCTTCGTGGTAGAGGCTGAAAATTGCGTTACCGATGACGAAATTCACCGTCTGCTGCAATTGCTCGTCCGAAAGATCATCCAGCGCGGGTGCTGTTTGCGCATGGGCGGCAGGTGAGATGAACGAAAAAACGGTGACCAGAGAAGCGGTCATCAACCTGCGCAGCATGGACGTCAACTTTCTAAAACGAGGACGTATGATTGATTGCGAAAGTAAACGGCACAAGCAATGGGCTGGTTGCCTCCAGAGGCAAGAAACGGGTGGATACACGACTCTTTGAAGAGCATAGCGACAAACTAGCAACGCAAAGGAGCCGTTATGACCGAGATCGTTTTTACCGCCATGGCCGCCAGTGAGGCCGAAGCCTTTCGCAATGGAAAGCCGGATGCCAACGGGCAGAATCCCGAACCATCGATTGCCGTCGGCACCTATCCCTGCCGTGTTTGCCTTGGGCAGATAAAGGATGGCGAGGCCATGCTTCTACTGGCCTATCGCCCCTTCCCGCACCTGCAACCCTTTGCGGAAACCGGACCTATTTTCATTCATGCCGAAGCCTGCGAGCCCCCTGCCGCAGACGACATATTGCCGCCGATGCTGGACAGTCCCGACTATATCGTGCGCGGCTACAGCCATATTGATCGAATCGTCTACGGTACGGGTGCCGTGACTGCGACGGGTGAGATTGCAGACCGGGCAAAGGAGCTGCTGGGGCGGGATGACATCGCCTATGTTCACGTCCGCTCCGCCCGCAACAATTGCTACCAATGCCGCATAGATCGCGCCTGAATACGCAGTTGCGCTTAATTTTACCGAATAAGATAAGCGGCCCGCAAATTTTTCGTGCGATTTTGGGACAGTGATAAATCGGGAATTATGAAGATGACCGGCAATCTGACCATGCAGAATCGCGGCGCGGGCCGCAGCAAGACACGCATTTATGGAACAGTGCAGTATTTCAATCAATCGGTGAAAGGCCGTGTGGTCGATCTTTCGGCTACCGGCATGGCGCTGGAACTGGAAGGCGCATTCGCCGCGGCCAAGGGAAGCCGGGTCAAGGTGCAGAGCGAAGACCTCGGCTTCATCGAAGGCACGGTGCAGTGGCAGCACATGAACAGGCTTGGCCTGCAATTGCAGCTTTCCACCAACACGCTGGCCCAGCTTTCCTCCTACTTCCGTTTCTTCCATGCGGATGTGAAGCCGACGCTGGCTGGATGAAATGAAATTTACCGGATGGTTTAAAAATCCGGGACAAGTCACATGGCTGTCATTTTGATGATGGACTCCTCGATTATTCGTTTTACGCTGCCGCCTTCCCATGCAGCCTGAACTCATTCGAGGAGCTTCCATGTCTTCGCTTATCGGCCTTCATCCCATCACGCGACGTTCCCTGCTGGGAGGCATTGCCGCCTCTTCGGCCCTTGTCATGCTTCACCCGTTTGCGGCGCGTGCGCAGGGCAACCAGGCGCATCTGCGCATCATGGAAACGACGGATATTCACGTCCACGTTTTCCCTTATGATTATTACGCCGATAAGCCGAACGACACGCTGGGTCTGGCCCGCACCGCCTCCATCATCGACAGCATTCGTGCCGAAGCCGGCAACTCCATGCTGGTAGACAATGGCGACTTCCTTCAGGGCAACCCGCTGGGCGATTACATTGCCTATGAGCGGGGCATGAAGGCGGGTGACAAGCACCCGGTCATCAATGCCATGAATGTGCTGGGTTATGATTGCGGCACGCTGGGTAACCACGAGTTCAATTATGGGCTCGATTTTATGTTCAACACACTGGGCGGTGCTGGCTTCCCCTACGTTTGTGCCAACCTGACCAAGGGCCAGCTTGCTTCCGACCCCAAGCAGGACGACCTTTTCTTCAAGCCCTATGTGATCCTTGAAAAGCAGATCAAGGACGGCTCCGGCGCGACCAGCCCGGTCAAGGTCGGCATCATCGGCTTCGTACCACCGCAGATCATGATGTGGGATGCCAAGAACCTTGAAGGCAAAGCACAGACCCGCGATATCGTCGATGCCGCCAAGGCCTGGGTGCCCGTGATGAAGGAACAGGGTGCTGATATCATCATCGCGCTGTCGCATTCCGGTATCGAAGGCAAGGGCCAGAGCGACCGCATGGAAAATGCCTCGCTATATCTCGCTGGCGTTCAAGGCATCGATGCCGTCTTCACAGGCCACCAGCATCTCGTCTTCCCCGGCCCTAAGACATGGGATGGCATTGAAGGTGCCGATCCGGTCAAGGGCACGCTGATGGGCAAGCCAGCCGTCATGGCCGGTTTCTGGGGCTCGCATATGGGCCTCATTGACCTGCTGCTGGAAAAGGATGGCAAGAACTGGAAGATCGTGGACTTTACCACCGAAGCCCGCCCGATCTATCACCGCGACGATAACCGCAAGATCGTGGCCGACGTGAAGGACAAGCCGGAAATCATCGCCGCCGCCAAGACCGATCACGAAGCCACCCTCGCCTATGTTCGCCGCCCCGTGGGCAAGACATCTGCGCCGCTCTATTCCTATTTCGCGCTGGTCGCGGATGATCCATCCGTGCAGATCGTGTCCAATGCCCAGACCTGGTACATCAAGGACATGCTGAAGGAAGGCCAGTATAAGGATCTGCCGGTTCTGTCTGCCGCCGCTCCCTTCAAGGCTGGTGGTCGTGGTGGCTCGGATTATTACACCGATGTCCCCGCCGGTGACATCGCCATCAAGAACGTCGCCGACCTCTACCTCTACCCCAACACGGTGCAGGCCGTGCTGATCACAGGCGCGCAGGTCAAGGACTGGCTGGAAATGTCGGCAGGCATGTTCAACACGGTCGAGGCTGGTGCAAAGGACGCGCCGCTGCTGAACAACGATTTCCCGTCCTACAATTACGATGTCATCGACGGCGTGACCTACCAGATCGACATCTCCAAACCGGCCAAGTTCGATAAGGATGGCAAGGCCGTCACGCCGGAAAGCAACCGTATCGTCAACCTTCAGTTCGGCGGTAAACCTATCGATCCGGCACAGAAATTCGTGGTGGCAACGAACAATTACCGCGCCAGCGGTGGAGGCAAGTTCCCCGGTATCGCGTCCGACAAGATCATCTTCGTTGCGCCGGACACAAACCGCGATGTCATCGTGCGCTACATCATCGCGCAGGGCACGATCAATCCGTCTGCCGACGACAACTGGTCCTTTGCACCAGTGGCCAACACGACAGCCGTGTTCGAAACCGGCCCGAAGGCACGCCAATACGCCAAGGACGTCAAGGGCGCAAAGATCGAGGAAGCTGGCGATGGAGCCGAGGGCTTCGCCAAGTTCCGCCTGATCCTCTGAGGCTGATATCATGAGGCGCACATTCAATCGTGCGCCTCATCTTTTTCTGCGAATTTGCATATCGTTCTCGTAAAATTGTTTTCCGCGAATGCTCCATTTCAATTTTTTTCTCGTAATGTGAAACATATCTTACGAGCCAACGTACTGGGTATTGGATAGCAATATCGCTGATTGGCTTCTCAGGAGGTTTCCATGCCCGCCTACCGCCCGCCCCGCATTTCGTCTGCCGAAATCACCCCGCGCGACGTCTACATGTCCCGGCGCAATTTTCTCGGAACCGCAGCGGGCTTTGCCGCCATGGGGCTGACGGCTGAGAGTGCTTTCGCAGCACCGCTCACCGCCCAACCCGGCCCTTACAAGCTGGATGAAAAGCTGACACCGCTCGATGCCGTGACCAGCTACAACAATTTCTACGAATTCGGCACGGACAAGGCCGACCCGAAAGCCAATTCCGGCGACTTCAAACCGACGCCATGGACGGTCAAGGTGGACGGACTGGTCGGCAAGCCGCAGGAATTCGGCATCGAAGACCTGCTGAAATCTCCGCTGGAAGAGCGGACCTACCGCATGCGCTGCGTGGAAGGCTGGTCCATGGTCATCCCGTGGATCGGTTTTTCGCTCTCCACCCTGCTGGATAAGGTGGAGCCGCTGGGCAGTGCGAAATATGTCTCTTTCGAAACCGTAGTTCGCCCGGAAGAAATGCCGGGGCAGAAGGGCTTTTTCCAGCCTCTCGATTGGCCCTATGTCGAAGGCCTGCGTCTTGATGAGGCACGCCACCCGCTGACGATTCTTGCAGTCGGTCTCTATGGTGAAACGCTGCCGAACCAGAACGGCGCGCCGATCCGCCTTGTCGTGCCTTGGAAATATGGCTTCAAGGGCATCAAATCCATCGTGCGTATTTCGCTGGTGGAAAAGCAGCCGGAAACGACGTGGAAAAACTCCAATGCCCGCGAATATGGCTTCTACTCCAACGTCAATCCGAAGGTTGATCATCCGCGCTGGAGCCAGGCCACCGAGCAGCGCATCGGCGAAGGCGGCTTCTTCAGCACTCAGAGACGTCCAACGCTGATGTTCAACGGCTATGATGAGGTCGCAAGCCTTTATAACGGGCTGGATCTGAAGGCGAATTACTGACCATGGCGTTTGCCCTCTCGCTCCCGTCCCTGCCGAAGCGATATCAGCCAGCGGCCATCTGGGCGCTCTACATCATTGGTCTGTGTCCCGGCGTCTGGTACTTTTATCTCGCAGCCACCGGCGGGCTCGGCTTCAATCCGGTCAAGGATTTCGAGCATCTTCTCGGCATCTGGGCGCTGCGTTTCCTCTGTCTCGGCCTCTGCGTCACGCCGCTGCGCGATCTCTTCAACATCAATCTCATCGCCTATCGCCGGGCGTTGGGCCTCATCGCCTTTTATTACGTGCTGGCGCATTTCGCGGTCTATCTGGTTCTGGACCGGGGCATGGTCTTCAGCTCCATCATCGGCGATATTCTCAAGCGGCCCTACATCATGTTCGGCATGGCCGGGCTCGTTATGCTCATTCCTCTGGCGCTGACCTCCAACCGCTGGTCGATCCGTCAACTTGGTTCGCGCTGGAACACGCTGCACCGCCTGAGCTACTTCATCCTCATCGCCGGCATTCTGCATTTCGTGCTGGCGCGCAAATCGCTGACGCTAGAGCCGGTCTTCTACATCTCGGTCATGCTCATTCTGCTCGGCTATCGAACCGTCAGACCCGCGATCATGGCCCGGAAACGGGCGCGCAAGGCAGCTCTTTCGCCTAGAGGCGCTGCGCGATGAGCGTAGCCACTGCTATTCCCAGACCGTAACACGCAATATTCCAGAGCGAAAAAACGCGGCCGAGCAGCAATGCTCCTGATGTCGTAGCCCGAAACGCATCCAGCGCTGGAAAATGCACGAGCCGGATCAATTCGACAGCGATTGCCAGCCCGCAGGCGATTGCGACGGCCAGATGCCATTTGCGCAATGGCATGACGGTCGCCACAAGCAGATAGACCATTGATCCCCACAGCACCGACCCGCCATATTTCACGACGACGAAGGGCAACCCGACCGTATAGCCATATCGTCGCAGCAGCAGACCGGCGGCGATCACTCCACAGGCAGAGATAAAAAGTGCCAAGCGGCTGTCATAAAATTCGTGTGCATGTTTGATCATCATGTCGCTTTATTTCCGGTTTGTTGTAGAGATACAATCCTGCCGAGTAAGAGGACCGATGGCTTTGACAAGCGAAACCACCTACCCCGCCAGTCGCCTCGCCACGCTTGACGCCTTGCTGTGCGATAGACAGCCCTGGGGAGAGTTGAAAGGCGTAAAGCGTTTCATCATCGAGTTTCTCTATTTCGGTATCAAGGAAGCGCGAGCCTGCATGTTTGCCGGGCTGTTTTTCATCTCGATCTTTCTGGTGCCACGCGGCGGCCTGTTCGGCCTGCCCCGCTACGATGTGCTGCTGGTCATCGCCCTTGGCATTCAGTTTTTCATGATCTGGAGCAAGCTGGAAACCTGGGACGAAGCCAAGGCCATTCTGCTCTTTCACGTCGTCGGCTTCGCGCTGGAGGTCTTCAAGACATCCAGCGCCATCCAGTCATGGTCCTATACGGATTTTGCCTATACCAAAGTCCTCGGCGTGCCGCTGTTTTCCGGCTTTATGTATGCCGCCGTCGGCAGCTACATCATTCAGGCCTGGCGCCTCCTGGATGTCCGCATCCGTCATCACCCGCCTTACTGGATGGCGTCGCTGATGGGCATCGCCATCTACGTCAACTTCTTCACCCACCATTTCATCGGCGATTACCGCTGGTACATCGCCGCCTGCGCCATCGGCCTCTATGCCCGCGCCACCGTTATCTACCGCCCCTACGACCGCGACCGCAAAATGCCCCTGCTGCTCTCCTTCATCCTGATCGGCTTCTTCGTCTGGCTCGCAGAAAACATCTCCACCTTCTTCGGCATCTGGAGCTATCCCAACCAGCTGGGCGCTTGGTCGGCGGTGCATATCGGCAAATGGAGTTCATGGTCGCTGCTCGTCATCATGACATTCTCCATCGTCTCTCATTTGAAGCACATCAAAGGCCGGATTTCAGTGCCGGACTGAGCTGGAGCGTCCAATGAAAATTGCTGCAGCGCAGAGCGTCGTCACAAAAGACGTTGCCGAAAATGGCCGGACAATACGCGCGCTTATTCAGCAAGCAGGACAGCAAGGTGCCCGCCTCATCAACTTCTGCGAGGGTGCGCTATCGGGCTATGCGAAAGCACAGATTACCTCTCCGGAAGACTGGCAAAACTTCGATTGGAACGCACATGCCGCCGAACTCCAGGCCATGGCTGAGACATGCAAGGAAAATGGCATCTTTGCCGTTGTAGGGTCGGCATCTCCGCTGCACTCGCCTCACCCACCGCATAACAGCCAATACATCATCAATGATCACGGTCAGATGATTGCGCGATACGACAAGCGATATCTCTCAAATTCCGAACTTGATGGCTGGTTCACGCCGGGAAAACATCCGATCACCTTTGAGGTCGATGGCTACCGCTTTGGTTGCCTGACCTGCATAGAGGTGCAGTTTCCAGAACTTTTCATGGAATATGAACGTCTTGATGTCGATGCCATTCTGTTTTCATCCTACGGAATTGGAAACTTCTTCCAGATCGCGCTACGCGCCCATGCCGGTTTCAATTGCGTCTGGATCAGCGGCGCAACGCCCGCACAAAAGGCACCCCAAGGCCCCGCGGGTGTTTTAGGGCCGGATGGAAAAGTCATCGCAGCCTGTACTGTGGAGCTCAGCAATCAATTGGTCTTTGCAGAAATTGACAGAGAAGACTCCCATTATGACGGCCCCCTCAAAAAAGCACGCCCATGGCGCAGAGCCGCAAGGCAGGGAACGATTTATACGGAAAAGCAGATCGATGCGGATTGATCAGGGCCAGCGCTGATGAGGGAGGCCCAAAAAGTAGCACGAAGGATGAACGGCTGGTGCGTCGTTCTCTCCGTCCTGTTTCATGGGCTTCTCTGTATTTCCATTTTTCTCACGCCCTCGCCTGCACCAAATTTTGTCTTGCAAGATGGCAGCATCAGTGTGGAAATCATCCCGTCAGTCCCTACCCCGCGCCAGCCAGCTCAGCCTACCCCTTCAGCGATTTCTTCTTCACCCGCTAACGAACCCATTACCGATCCAGCGGCAAGCACGATAACACCGCCGCCGAAGGTCCCGGATGAGGACAACGAAACGAAATTTGTGAAGCCATCGCGGATGCTCTCGCAAGATGTTCTTGCCGACCGCCGCAGCAGACAGGCGCGAGAGGCGCTGAAACAGCTGGCGCCAGCAGAGCAGATTGAACAGCTTTGCAATCTGGAGGCCATGGCGCAGGTCGGCGCGTGGAGCAAGGAACTGAAGCCAGACCGGGTCGTGGCCTATGCCATGGCAGATCCTAAATTGTCAGGCAGCAATTTCGTCGCCGAGGGTGCGGCCATCCACAGCGAGCGTGATTGGTATCGTCTTCAATTTAAATGCCAACTGGCAACGGATGAAAGGCAAGTCGTTGCATTTGAATTTCTGCTGGGAGATTCGATTCCAAGAGAAATCTGGACCGACCACAATTTGCCGGATGAAGATGGAGCGTCTGATTGACCCAACCCACGACACCCCGTGATAGCCACCTGACTTACTATACGGACCACCAAAACAAAAAAGCCGGGTGATAGCTCACCCGGCTTTTATTCACCTGACGCTTTTAAGCGCCAAATATTATGCAGCTTCGGCTTCAGCAGCTTCTGCAGCAACGCGAGCCTTGTCGGCCTTGCCCTTGGCGTCTACGTCGCGTTCTACGAACTCGACAACAGCCATGGCAGCGTTGTCGCCCTGACGGTAGCCAGCCTTCATGATACGCAGGTAGCCGCCGTTGCGGGTTGCGTAACGTTCAGCGATGGCTTCGAACAGCTTGCGAACAGCGTCCTGGTCCTTGATCTGCGAGATAGCCTGACGACGAGCGTGCAGGTCGCCGCGCTTGCCGAGGGTTACCAGCTTTTCTACGATCGGGCGAATTTCCTTCGCCTTTGGCAGAGTTGTTACGATCTGCTCATGGGTGATGAGCGAAGCAGCCATGTTGGCAAACATTGCCTTGCGGTGGCTGGCGGTTCTATTGAGCTTGCGGCCTGAATTTCCGTGGCGCATTGCTATTCTCCTTTAATGCAGGTTTCCTGTTCGGCCCTGCCGTTTCCTGGCACATGCAGGCGACGTGCCTGCTGTTTGACGGGGAAAGGCAGTCTTTAAAGGGCCTGCCTTTTTATTGGTTAATACTGGTCTTCGTAACGCTTAGCGAGATCTTCGATGTTCTCTGGTGGCCATGCTGGCACTTCCATGCCGAGATGCAGACCCATGGAAGCGAGAACTTCCTTGATTTCGTTGAGCGACTTGCGACCAAAGTTCGGTGTGCGAAGCATTTCGGCTTCGGTCTTCTGAATGAGGTCGCCAATGTAGACGATGTTGTCGTTCTTCAGGCAGTTTGCCGAACGAACGGACAGTTCCAACTCGTCGACCTTCTTGAGAAGCGCCGGGTTGAATGCCAGTTCGGTGACAGATTCTTCTTCTGCTTCCTTCTGCGGCTCGTCGAAGTTGACGAAGACGCCCAGCTGGTCCTGAAGAATGCGAGCGGCGAAGGCAACGGCGTCTTCGCCGGAAACCGAACCGTTGGTCTCAATCGTCATGATCAGCTTGTCGTAGTCCAGAACCTGACCTTCACGGGTGTTTTCCACCTTGTAGGACACTTTCTTGACCGGAGAATAAAGGCTGTCCACCGGAATAAGACCGATAGGTGCATCTTCCGCGCGGTTACGCTCTGCAGGCACGTAGCCCTTGCCGTTGTTGACGGTGAATTCCATACGGATTTCAGCGCCATCATCAAGCGTGCAGATAACGTGGTCGGGATTGAGGATTTCGATGTCGCCAACCGTCTGGATATCGCCAGCGGTAACGGCACCTGGACCCTGCTTGCGCACGACCATGCGCTTGGAATCGTCACCATCCATCTTGATGGCGATTTCCTTGATGTTCAGCACGATATCAGTCACGTCTTCCCGAACGCCGGGAATAGAGGAGAACTCGTGCAGAACGCCGTCGATCTGTACCGCTGTCACAGCGGCGCCACGCAGAGACGACAAGAGAACGCGACGGAGCGCGTTACCGAGCGTCAGACCGAAACCGCGTTCCAGCGGCTCGGCAACCAGCGTTGCCTTGGTGCGGCTGGAAGACGTGAACTCGACCTTGTTCGGCTTGATCAGTTCCTGCCAATTCTTTTGAATCATCTTTAAACCTTCCGTTCGCCGCCACCATCCAATCGTGGCGGACCGAGCATGATCACCGAGAGGAACCCGAAGGTTCATCGGAGGGTTTGAAAGCGTCGGAAAACCGGACAAGCCGGCAACCACACGCCGATTACGCGAAAATTCCGCCAGACCAAAGGCAAGGCGGAATTCCCAGACAGAAACGCGTTAGACGCGACGCTTCTTGCGCGGGCGGCAACCGTTGTGCGGGATCGGCGTCACGTCGCGGATGGAGGTGATCATGAAACCGGCAGCCTGGAGAGCGCGAAGTGCGGACTCACGACCCGAACCTGGACCGCAAACCTCTACCTCAAGCGACTTCATGCCGTGTTCCTGAGCCTTCTTGGCGCAATCTTCAGCAGCGATCTGAGCAGCAAAAGGAGTCGACTTACGCGAACCCTTGAAGCCCTTTGCACCAGCAGACGACCAGGCAATAGCATTGCCCTGCGCGTCGGTGATGGTGATCATCGTGTTGTTGAAGGTCGAGTTGACGTGCGCAACACCCGACGTGATATTTTTGCGTTCGCGGCGGCGTACGCGTGTGGCTTCCTTGGCCATGATATACCTTTCATTGATCTCTTCACCGCCGTAACACCAGCGGCTACACCGGCGATCAGCTTCCTGAGAAACATCTCGCCAAACTCAGAAAGGCTGGTGCGGCTTGCACCAGCCTCCCCTTTCCGGAGAACCGGAAAATTACTTCTTCTTACCAGCGATCGCCTTCGCCGGACCCTTACGGGTACGAGCGTTGGTGTGCGTGCGCTGACCGCGGACCGGAAGGCCACGACGGTGGCGAAGGCCACGGTAGCAACCGAGGTCCATCAGGCGCTTGATGTTCATCGCGGTTTCGCGACGAAGATCACCCTCGACGCGATAGTCGCGGTCGATGGCTTCGCGGATCTGAAGGATTTCGGCATCCGTCAGCTGATGAACGCGCTTCTCAGCCGGAATACCGACCTTGTCCATGATTTCCTGCGCGAATTTCGGACCAATCCCGTGAATATAGGTCAAAGCGATAACAACGCGCTTAGCCGTCGGGATGTTGACGCCAGCGATACGTGCCACGTCTATTCTCCTTGCGTTCCAGTTGCCATCCGGCAAGTGGTGCTTTCATTTGAGCGGCACGAGTTTGCCGCCAGTTCAAATTCCTGTTCGTCACAAGTCAAAACGACCGAACCCGGACTTTCCTTCCCTAAAGGAAAATCCGCGCCAGTCGCTTGGGTTGTCGCGAGTTGGCGCGGTGTTTAACGGAATCGGTTCAAAAAAGCAACCGGCTCCGCCAAGATTCTTTAGATACGCGCAGCAGAAGCGGCTGCATTTGGTGCTTTTTCAAGAACACCCTCGATAGCGACGGTCACATCATCGACATGCGCCATGCCATCCAGCACCACAAGCTCGCCCTGCCCCTCGTAATAGGCGGACAAAGGTGCCGTCTTTTCGCGGTATTCGGAAAGACGCTTGCGGAACGATTCTGGATTGTCATCCGAACGAACCGTGCCACCTGCGGCAATCGTTTCTGCCACGCGGTTTTCGATTCGGCGAATGAGCGCCTCTTCGTCCACCTTCAGCTCGATAACAGCATCGAGCACGAGATTCTTCTGCCGCATGTTTTCCGCAAGCGCCTTGGCCTGCGGAACAGTGCGCGGGTAACCGTCAAGGATGAACCCCTTGGCACAGTCCGCCTGCTCGATACGTTCGGAAACGATCTGGTTGACGATATCATCCGATACGAGACCGCCAGCATCCATGACTTCCTTGGCGCGCTTGCCGATCTCAGAACCGTCGCTGACGGCCGCCCGGAGCATATCGCCCGTAGACAGCTGCGGAATACCGTACTTATCGGTCAGCCGCTTCGCCTGGGTTCCCTTGCCAGCTCCCGGTGGTCCCAAAAATATCAGTCTCATCGTCCCCTCTTTCCTCCACGCAGTTTCGATTTCTTGATCAGCCCCTCATATTGCTGGGCGATCAGGTGACCCTGAATCTGTGCCACAGTATCAAGAGTTACACTGACTACGATCAAAAGCGAAGTACCACCAAGGGCTAATGGGATACCTGTGCGCGCGATAAGCGTTTCAGGAAGAATACAGACGAAGACGAGGTAGATGGCACCCACAACGGTGATGCGCGTCAACACGTAGTCGATATATTCAGCCGTGCGCTCGCCGGGGCGAATGCCTGGAATAAAGCCGCCATGCTTCTTCAGATTGTCAGCCGTATCCTTCGGATTGAAGACGATAGCCGTGTAGAAGAAAGCAAAGAAGGCGATCAGCAGGCCGTAAAGCAGCATGAACAGCGGCTGTCCGTGCTGAAGAGACGCAATGATGGCCGTCGCCCATGGTGGCAGGTTCGTGCTGTTGGTGAAGCCGGCGGCGGTCGCAGGCAGCAGCAGCAGCGAGGATGCGAAGATCGCAGGAATAACGCCAGCCGTGTTGAGCTTCAAAGGCAGATGCGATGTATCGCCCTGGAACATACGGTTGCCGACTTGCCGCTTCGGATATTGAATCAGAAGACGACGCTGCGCACGCTCCACGAAAACGATCAGCGCGATCACGCCGATAGCAACGACAACGACGGTGAGAATCAGCGTCGTGGACAGAGCACCGGTCCGACCCAGTTCCAGCGTACCAGCCAGAGCCTTCGGCAGACCTGCGGCAATACCTGCAAAGATGATCAGAGAAATACCGTTACCGATACCGCGCGATGTGATCTGCTCACCGAGCCACATCAGGAACATCGTGCCGCCAAGCAAGGTGATGACGGTCGACACGCGGAAGAACCAGCCTGGATCTATGACCAGCCCTGCCCCGCTTTCGAGACCGGCGGCAATACCGTAAGCCTGCAGCGTGCCGAGAAGCACAGTGCCGTAGCGCGTGTACTGGTTGATGATCTTGCGGCCCGCCTCGCCTTCCTTTTTCAAGGCTTCGAGCGAAGGCACGACCGATGTCATCAGCTGTACGATGATCGATGCGGAAATGTAAGGCATGATGCCGAGCGCGAAGATCGCCATGCGCTCAACGGCGCCGCCCGCAAACATGTTGAAGAGACCGAGGATACCGTTGGCCTGACCCTGAAAGGCCCGAGCATAGGCTTCCGGGTTCAGACCAGGAAGCGGAATATGCGTACCAAGACGATAAACGAGAAGTGCGGCAAGGGTAAACCAGAGGCGCTTTTTCAGATCTTCAGCTTTCGCGAAGGTCGAAAAATTCAGGTTTGAGGCCAGTTGTTCCGCTGCTGAAGCCATAAATTTCTCCGCATGACCCTTGTCCAGCGGCACGGAAACCGGCAATTCCGGAAAAGGTCGTAAAGATACTGGTTCAAAAACCGGGCTTCGGACGGATCACGGCTTTTTCGCCGAAATCATGCCTCACCCTTGTTTTCGTTCGTTCGCTCCACATTCACCTGAATGCTTCAGAACTGTGAGGCTCTCCCCGCAACATTTTCACGCTGCTTGAGAGTTTCCGCATAATCCTCGATATAATCGATTAGGATTCAAAGGCTTATGCGACTTTAGAGCGCGAACGCCCGGAGTGAAACACACCGGGCGTTCAGCATCTTATATTACTCTGCGGCTTCCGCTGCAACAACCAGAAGCTTGATAGAGCTACCAGCTTTCTCGATCTTTTCAACAGCAGGCTTGGAAGCGCCAGCAACTTCGAAGGAAACCTTCGTTGTCAGCTCGCCGTCAGCCAGAATGCGAACGCCGTCCTTCGGGCGACGAATAACGCCAGCAGCCTTGAGAGCAGCAGCATCGATCGTTGCCTTGGCATCGAGCTTGCCTGCATCGATAGCAGCCTGAACGCGACCGAGCGAAACGGTGACGAATTCAGATGCGAAGATGTTGGTGAAGCCGCGCTTTGGCAGACGACGGTAGATTGGCATCTGACCGCCTTCGAAGCCGTTGATGGCAACGCCGGAACGAGCCTTCTGACCCTTGACGCCGCGACCACCGGTCTTGCCCTTGCCGGAACCAATACCGCGACCTACGCGGATACGGTCCTTCGTGGAGCCTTCGTTGTCTTTAATTTCATTGAGTTTCATGATGACTTCCTCCGTCTCACTTCTCGTCTACGACGCGAACGAGATGCTGGACAGCACGGATCATGCCGCGAACAGCTGGGGTATCTTCCAGAGTGCGCTGACGGTGCATCTTGTTGAGACCCAGGCCGATCAGCGTCTGGCGCTGAACCGCAGGGCGGCGAATTGGGCTGCCGATCTGTTCGACCGTAACAGTCGTCTTGGCTTCAGTAGTCTTCTTGGCCATGATACTGCTCCTTATTCTTCAGTCGCGTTGCCGGAAGCGGCGCGGCGGGACTGAAGGGTCGCATACTTGAGACCACGCTGTGCAGCGATGTCCTTCGGATGAACCTGGTGCTTCAGAGCGTCGAACGTTGCGCGAACCATGTTGTATGGGTTCGAGGAACCGGTCGACTTTGCGACGACGTCATGAACGCCGAGCGTTTCGAAAACAGCGCGCATCGGGCCACCGGCGATGATACCGGTACCGGCCTTTGCCGAGCGCAGCAGAACCTTGCCAGCGCCGTGACGACCGTTGACGTCGTGGTGCAGCGTGCGACCATCGCGAAGCGGAACGAAAATGAGATCGCGCTTTGCGCTTTCAGTTGCCTTGCGGATTGCTTCAGGAACTTCACGAGCCTTGCCGTGACCGAAGCCAACGCGGCCCTTCTGATCGCCTACAACAACGAGAGCAGCAAAACCGAAACGACGGCCGCCCTTGACGACTTTCGCTACGCGGTTGATCGCGACCAGCTTGTCGACGAATTCGCTATCGCGCTCTTCACGGTTCTGGCGGTCGTCGCGAGAACCTCTTTTTTCTTGTGCCATTGTCCTTTTCCTTTTTCTTTTACGGGTGGAACGGCAAACGAAAAGACCATCGGCTTCATTGCTGAAGCCCGCATGGTCCGGTGAAATCCGCCCGAAACGTTGTCCGGGCGGATAAAGTCATTAGAAGTTCAGACCGCCTTCGCGGGCTGCTTCAGCCAAAGCCTTGATGCGGCCATGGTAAATGAAAGCGCCGCGGTCGAATACGACATCCTTGATACCAGCCTTGCCGGCACGTTCAGCAACCAGCTTGCCAACAACGGCAGCTGCTGCAACGTCTGCACCCGTCTTCAGGGACGAGCGCAGATCAGCCTCGAGCGTGGAGGCAGACGCAAGCGTCTTTCCAGCCACATCATCGATGACCTGAACGTAGATGTTCTTCGACGAGCGATGAACCGACAGGCGCGGGCGACCGTTGGCAACCGCCTTGATCTGGCGGCGCACGCGGTTCGCGCGACGTGCAAGTGCTTCTTTCCTGCTAGCCATTTCGCGTGATCCTTACTTCTTCTTGCCTTCTTTGCGGATGATCCGTTCTTCAGCGTACTTGACGCCTTTGCCCTTGTAGGGCTCGGGACCACGGTATTCGCGGATTTCCGCGGCAACCTGACCGACCTGCTGCTTGTTAATACCCGAAACGATGATTTCCGTTGGCTTGGGAACGGCAATCGTGATGCCTTCCGGAGTCTGGTAAATCACGTCGTGGCTGAAACCGAGTGCCAGCTGCAGGTTCTTGCCCTGCATGGCCGCACGATAACCAACGCCGTTGATTTCGAGCTTGCGTTCGTAGCCGTCCTTGACACCCTTGAAGATGTTCTCGACCATCGTGCGGGACATGCCCCACTTGGAACGAGCTTCCTTGCTGTCATTGGAAGGCGTAACCGAAACCGCGTTATCTTCCAGTTTAACCTGGACTTCGTCATTGGCGACGAAGAACAGTTCACCCTTAGGACCCTTGGCAGTAATCTTCTGGCCGTCGACACTGGCCGTCACACCTGCAGGAACCTGAACGGGCTTTTTACCGATACGAGACATATTTCTATCCTGTCTGTCCGTTAAGGAGATCCCTGCTCAGTCTTAGAAGACCGAGCAAAGAACCTCGCCACCAACGTTCTGTTCGCGAGCCTGGTGATCGGCCATAACACCCTTCGGAGTCGAAAGAATGCTAATGCCGAGGCCGTTCGCGACCTGCGGAATGGACTTGACCGAGACATAAACCCGGCGGCCCGGCTTGGACACGCGGCCGATCTCACGGATCACGGACGCGCCTTCGTAGTATTTCAGTTCGATGGTGAGTTCGGACTTGCCGTTCTCGAAATCGACCTTGGAATAACCGCGAATGTAGCCTTCAGCCTGCAGCACGTCGAGAACGCGTGCGCGGAGGCTGGATGCTGGCGTGTTGACCGAAGACTTGCGACGGGCAGCACCATTGCGGATTCGGGTGAGCATATCACCCAACGGATCAGTCATTGTCATGTGCCCGTCTCCTTACCAGCTCGACTTGACAATACCCGGCACCTTGCCGGAGTTGCCCAACTCGCGAAGCGCAATACGCGACATTCCGAGTTTGCGGTAGAACGCGCGCGGACGGCCCGTTACTTCGCAGCGGTTGCGGATACGCGTCTTCGAGCCGTCACGCGGCAGCGAAGCGAGCTTCAGAGTTGCCTGGAACCGCTCTTCGATCGGAAGGGACTGGTTCATGACAATAGCCTTCAGGGCGGAACGCTTGCCGGCCTGCGAAGCCACTGTCTTGCGGCGGCGCTTGTTCTTTTCAACTGCGCTTGTTTTCGCCATATCGTAGTTCCTTTTCTACGCTCGTCGTTACGGTTATTGACGGAACGGGAAGTTGAACTCTGTCAGAAGAGCCCGCGCTTCGTCGTCCGACGTCGCCGTCGTGCAAACGATGATGTCCATGCCCCACATCTGATCAACCTTATCGTAGTTGATCTCAGGGAACACAATGTGTTCCTTGATGCCCATGGCGAAGTTGCCACGGCCGTCAAAGCTCTTGGGGTTCAGACCCCGGAAGTCGCGAACGCGCGGAAGCGCGATGTTGACCAGACGATCAAGGAATTCGTACATGCGTGCGCCGCGAAGAGTAACCTTCGCACCGATTGGCATATGTTCGCGAACCTTGAAGCCCGCGATCGAATTGCGAGCCTTGGTGATGACAGGCTTCTGACCGGCAATTGCCGCCAGATCGCCAGCAGCAACCGTTGGCTTCTTCGAATCAGCAGTTGCTTCACCAACGCCCATGTTGATGACGATCTTGTCCAGCTTGGGGATCATCATAACGTTAGCGTAGGAGAACTTCTCCTGCATTGCGCCACGAATACGGGAAACGTATTCAGTCTTGAGACGCGGCTCGTACTTGGACTCAGCCATCGATCACTTCTCCCGAACGCTTGGCCACGCGGACCTTCTTGCCGTCAACAACCTTGAAACCAACGCGAGTCGGCTTGCCATCCTTATCGGCGATGGCGAGGTTGGAAAGGTGCAAGGAAGCTTCCTTGTTGATGATGCCGGCTTCCTGGCTCTGGGTCTGGCGCTGGTGACGCTTCACCATGTTTACGCCACTCACGACAGCCCGGTCTTCTTTCGGCAAGACCTGTGTTACTTCGCCGGTACGGCCCTTGTCCTTACCGGTCAATACGACAACCTTGTCGCCTTTGCGGATCTTTTGCATCGCTATCGCTCCTTACAGTACTTCTGGAGCCAGCGAGATGATCTTCATGTGGTTCTTTGCGCGAAGTTCGCGTGGAACCGGTCCGAAGATACGGGTGCCGATCGGCTCTTTCTTGTTATCGATAAGAACGGCTGCGTTGTTATCGAAACGGATGACGCTGCCGTCAGCGCGGCGGATGTCTTTCGCGGTACGAACAACGACCGCCTTCATCACGTCGCCCTTCTTGACGCGGCCGCGCGGAATGGCTTCCTTGATAGAAACGACAATAATGTCGCCAACGGAAGCATACTTACGCTTCGAGCCGCCCAGCACCTTGATGCACATGACACGACGTGCGCCGGAATTATCCGCCACGTCGAGGTTTGTTTGCATCTGAATCATGTCAGGTCGCCTTCTTGTTGTTACCGGACCGGTTGGGCAAGTTTATAGAAACAGCCCCCTGTTCCAGCTTATGAAATGTCTCTGTTTTCGCGCGGAATAATCGTGACAGGGTGGTTTCCTAACGGACCTTCCGTGCGCATCAAAGCAAAAGAACGCCCGTGAACGAGCGTCCTTGCGCTGCTTCATACAGACTTTCGCGCATATAGCAAGAGCTGCGCGAAAATCAGTTGAAATTATGCCTGGGCGGAAACGACCGTCCAGCGCTTGTCCTTGGAAATCGGTGCGCATTCCTCGATGGAAACGACATCGCCGATCTTGTACTGGTTGTTTTCGTCGTGCGCCTTGTACTTCTTCGAACGGCGAACGGTCTTCTGAAGCAGCGGGTGAGCGAATCGGCGCTCGACGCGAACTACGACAGTCTTCTCGTTCTTGTCGGACACAACGACGCCCTGCAGAATGCGTTTAGGCATATTATTCTTCCTTTAGGCCTTGGCTTCTGCCGCCTTCTGGCGGGCAATGGTTTTCACGCGGGCGATGTCCTTGCGGACTTCGTCAATGCGCGAGGACTTTTCCAACTGGCCGGTTGCCTTCTGGAAGCGCAGGTTGAACTGCTCTTTCTTCAGGTCGGCAAGCTTGTCCTTGAGCTGATCGGCGCTGAGGCCGCGAACGTCTTCGGCTTTCATGGTGCCTGCTCCTTACTCTGCGATGCGCTGAACGAAGCGCGTCTTCACCGAGAGCTTGGCAGCGCCGAGACGAAGCGCCTCGCGGGCGATCTCCTCGGAAACACCGTCGATCTCGAACATCATACGACCGGGCTTGACCTTGCATGCCCAGTATTCAACAGAACCCTTGCCCTTACCCATACGGACTTCGGTCGGCTTCGCCGTAACCGGAGTGTCTGGGAATACGCGGATCCACACACGACCAGCGCGCTTCATGTAACGCGTGATCGCGCGGCGGGCCGCCTCGATCTCGCGCGCGTTCACGCGGTTCGGTTCCTGCGACTTCAAGCCGAATTCACCGAATGCCAGGTCAAAGCCGCCCTTGGCCACACCTTTAATGCGACCCTTAAACTGCTTACGGTACTTAGTACGCTTTGGCTGCAACATTTTCTAACTTCTCCGAGCTTATCTTTCGCCAGCGTCAATCAAGCGTTTTCGCGGCGACGGTCGCCACGATCACCGCGCTGCTCACGGCTTGCAGGGCCCTGTGCATCGCCTTCTAGACCACGACGTTCAGAAGCCATCGGATCGTGCTCAAGGATTTCGCCCTTGAAGATCCAGACCTTGATGCCGCAAATACCGAATGCCGTTGTAGCTTCTGCTACACCGTAGTCGATGTCTGCACGCAGCGTGTGCAAAGGAACGCGACCTTCGCGGTACCATTCGGTACGAGCGATTTCAGCGCCGCCGAGACGGCCACCGCAGGTGATCTTGATGCCTTCGGCGCCAAGACGCAGTGCGGACTGAACAGCGCGCTTCATTGCACGGCGGAATGCCACGCGGCGCTCAAGCTGCTGAGCAATCGACTGAGCAACAAGCGTTGCGTCGATTTCAGGCTTGCGCACTTCAACGATGTTGAGGTGCGTTTCAGAAGCGGTCATCTCAGAAATCTTCTTGCGAAGCTTCTCGATGTCTGCACCCTTCTTGCCGATGATCAGACCCGGACGAGCCGAGTGAATGGTCACGCGGCACTTCTTGTGCGGACGCTCGATGATAACCTTGGCGATGCCAGCCTGCTTCAATTCCTTGATCAGGTAAGCGCGGATAGCCAGGTCTTCGTGCAGAAGCTTGCCGTATTCGGCAGTGTCTGCATACCAGCGGCTATCCCACGTACGGTTAATGCCGAGGCGGAAGCCGATTGGATTGATTTTCTGACCCATTATGCGGCCTCCCCTTTTTCTTCCACTTCACGAACAACGATCGTCAAGTGAGAGAACGGCTTTTCGATACGCGATGCACGACCACGGCCACGAGCGTGGAAACGCTTCATGGTGATGGACTTGCCGACATAGGCCTCGGCGACAACGAGAGCGTCGACGTCGAGGTCATGGTTGTTTTCAGCGTTAGCGATTGCCGATTCCAGCGTCTTCTTGACGGTGGAAGCGATACGCTTGCGGGAGAATTCGAGCTCGGCGAGAGCGCGATCAACCTTCTTGCCACGGATAAGAGCGGCAACCAGGTTCAGTTTCTGGGGGCTGACGCGGAGCGTACGGGCAATGGCCTGAGCCTCATTGTCCTTCAGCCGGCGTTCGGTCTTAGCCTTCGCCATGATTACTTCCTCTTTGCCTTCTTGTCCGCACCATGACCGTAATAGGTCCGGGTCGGAGAGAATTCACCGAACTTGTGGCCGACCATGTCTTCGTTGACCGAGACGGGCACATGCTTGCTGCCGTTGTAGACGCCGAATGTCAGACCAACGAACTGCGGCAGGATCGTGGAGCGACGGCTCCAGATCTTGATCACTTCATTGCGTCCGCCTTCACGTACCTTCTCAGCCTTAGTGAGAAGATAGCCGTCAACAAACGGACCTTTCCATACTGAACGAGCCATTTGAGAGTTCCTCTCTTACTTCTTGCGCTGATGGCGCGAACGCATGATGAACTTGTCGGTCGATTTGTTCGAGCGGGTGCGCTTGCCCTTGGTAGGCTTACCCCAAGGGGTAACCGGGTGACGACCACCCGACGTGCGACCTTCACCACCACCGTGTGGGTGGTCGACCGGGTTCATCACGACACCGCGAACGTGAGGCTTCTTGCCGCGCCAGCGTGAACGACCGGCTTTGCCGTCGTTGATGTTGCCATGATCGGCATTCGAGACAGCACCGATGGATGCAAGGCAAGAACCATGCACCAGACGCTGCTCACCGGAGTTCAAGCGAAGGATCGCCATCCCTGCATCGCGACCAACGAGCTGGACATAAGTACCGGCAGAGCGGGCAATCTGACCACCCTTTGCAGGCTTCATCTCGACGTTATGGATGATCGATCCGACTGGAATGTACTGAAGAGGCATTGTGTTGCCTGGCTTCACGTCCACTGCCTTTTCGGAGGCGATCACCTTGTCACCGGCAGCGAGACGCTGTGGCGCGAGAATGTAAGCCTGTTCGCCGTCCGTGTATGTCACGAGCGCGATGAATGCGGTGCGGTTAGGGTCATATTCCAGACGCTCGACCGTACCTTCAACGTCGAATTTACGACGCTTGAAGTCTACCAGACGGTAGGTCCGCTTGTGACCGCCGCCCTGAAAACGAACGGTGATCCGGCCCTGGTTGTTACGGCCACCCTTCGAGCTGAGGCCCTCTGTAAGAGCCTTTACCGGCTTGCCCTTGTAGAGCGAAGAACGGTCCACGATAACCAGCTGACGCTGGCTTGGCGTGGTCGGATTGAAACTTTTCAATGCCATTGTATTTGTTCCCTTTTGGGTCTTTGCCCGCTTGGGCCTAACCTTTAGAGTCCGGTGGACACGTCGATGGATTGACCTTCAGCCAGCGTAACGATGGCTTTCTTGACATCCTTACGCTTACCAGCGAATCCACGGAAACGACGGGTCTTACCCTTGCGGATAAGCGTGTTCACTGCCGTGACCTTGACGCCGAAGAGTGCTTCGATAGCTGCCTTGATCTCAGGCTTCGAAGCGTCCTTGGCGACGTTGAATACGACCTGGTTCTGTTCAGAGACCAGCGTCGACTTTTCTGTGATCGAAGGAGATACGATCACGTCGTAGTGGCGAAGATCCGTCATTTGAACCGCTCCTCGAGGGCTTCTACCGCAGCCTTGGACAGCACGAGCTTACCGCGGCGCAGGATGTCGTAAACATTGATGCCCTGAATCGGCAGAACGTCCACATTCGGAATGTTCTGAGCTGCGAGCTTGAAGTTGCCATCAAGTTCAGCGCCGCCAATTACGAGAGCGTTGGTCAGGCCAAGCGTTGCGAAGTGGCCAAGCAGGCCCTTTGTCTTTGCATCGGTCGCAACGAGCTGATCGACAATGATCAGTTCTTCGGACTTCAGCTTTGCAGACAAAGCGTGACGCAGAGCAAGCGCACGAACCTTCTTGGGAAGATCGTGAGCGTGGCTACGAACGACTGGGCCATGGGCCTTGCCGCCGCCGCGGAACTGCGGTGCGCGAGCCGAATGGTGACGAGCGCGGCCCGTACCCTTCTGCTTGTACATCTTTGCACCCGTACGGGAAACTTCCGAACGGTTCTTGGATTTGTGCGTTCCCTGCTGCTTCTTGGCAAGCTGGTAACGAACCATGCGGGCCAGGATGTCCTGGCGCGGGTCGAGGCCGAAAATTTCGTCCGACAGGGATACCGTGCCGGCGTCTTTTCCCTCGAGGGTTTTGACGTTCAATTCCATGATGAGGCTCCCTTACTTCGCTGCCGACTTAACGGCGTCGCGGACGATGATCCAGGAACCCTTGGAACCGGGAACGGCGCCCTTCACGAGGATCAAACCGCGACCCTCATCGGTCGAAACCACTTCCAGATTCTGGGTGGTGACGCGTGTGCTGCCCATATGACCAGCCATGCGCTTGCCCTTCCAGACCTTGCCCGGATCCTGGTTCGAACCAGTCGAACCATGTGCACGGTGCGAGATGGAGTTACCGTGCGACGCGCGGCCACCACCGAAGTTGTGGCGCTTCATCGAACCGGCAAAACCTTTACCGATCGTCGTGCCGGTAACGTCTACCAGCTGGCCTGTCTGGAAATGATCTGCGGTCAGTGTTGCACCGACGTCGATGAGGTTCTCGGGGGAAACCCGGAACTCAACGAGCTTTGCTTTCGGCTCGACGCTGGCGGCGGCGAAATGACCGCGAAGTGCCTTTGTCGTATTCTTGACCTTGGACTGGCCGGCACCGAGCTGAACTGCGGTGTAGCCATTCTTGTCTTCTGTGCGCTGGGAAACAACTTGTACGTTGTCCAAACGCAGTACCGTTACTGGAATATGCTCACCGGCGTCGTTATAGACCCGGGTCATACCCACTTTCTGTGCAATCACACCTGAACGCATTGGTTCAATCCTCTTGCGAGCCTTCAAGGGAGAACCCTCTGTGGCCTTTGTTAAGGAGTTCCCTTCGACATCTCACGACGTTTCCGGTCTCCGGATTGGAAGTCGTTGGATTGCTCCACGTACCTTCCTTGTTATATCGGCCCTTACTTTCGCAAGGTCAGGCCGAGGTCTTAGAGCTTGATTTCGACGTCAACGCCAGCAGCCAGGTCGAGCTTCATCAAAGCATCGACGGTCTGTGGGGTTGGGTCTACGATGTCGAGAAGACGCTTGTGCGTCCGCATTTCGAACTGCTCACGGCTCTTCTTGTCAACGTGAGGAGAGCGGTTGACGGTAAACTTTTCGATGCGGGTCGGCAGTGGAACCGGGCCGCGAACGCTGGCGCCGGTGCGCTTGGCGGTCGACACGATTTCACGGGTAGAGGCATCGAGGATCCGGTGATCAAACGCCTTGAGGCGGATACGGATATTCTGGCCGTTCATTCGTCTTGTCCTTGTTCTTTGTCTTTGGATTTCCGCACGCGGAAATACATGAACCTGTTGATCGTGGCGCCGCAGATTTTCAAAAATCAAGAGGAATGCAAAGCAACATCCCAATCATTTCGGTAGTCTGTAATGTTGAAATCACCGGGACTCGCAACGGATCGCGAATCCAACTGGTGAGTGTGAGTGCGCGTTTACGCGCTTTCACCGAATTTTTCAAGCCTTAAAAATGCAACGCCGCAACGCTTTTTATAAAACGTCCTATGGCGGTGTCTTTCACACCGCCATCGGCCACTAACACACAGCAGGAATTGCCCCCTGCTCTATTCGCGACGATGCCATGGCACCGTCAGCCTTTATTACTCGACGATCGAAGCGACGATGCCGGCGCCGACGGTACGGCCGCCTTCGCGGATAGCGAAGCGCAGCTTTTCTTCCATCGCGATTGGAACGATCAGCTCAACAGCAACGGTAACGTTGTCGCCTGGCATAAC